>DAINOD010000016.1:0-47183 GCA_036735545.1 Rubrimonas sp.
CAGGACGCCTTCTTCCTGGTGGTCGGCTCGCGCACATGCGCGCACCTCATCCAGTCGGCGGCCGGCGTCATGATCTTCGCCGAGCCCCGCTTCGCCACAGCCGTCATCGACGACCACGACCTGTCCGGCATGGCCGACGCGAACGACGAACTCGACCGCGTGGTCGCCCAGCTGCTGGAGCGCCGGCCGGAGATCAAGCTGCTGTTTCTCGTCGGCTCCTGCCCCTCCGAGGTGATCAAGCTCGACCTCAGCCGCGCCGCCCAGCGCCTCAGCCGCGACCACGCGCCGGCCTGCCGGGTGCTGAGCTATTCCGGCTCCGGCATCGAGACGACCTTCACCCAGGGCGAGGACGCCTGCCTCGCCGCGCTTGTCCCCACCCTGCCCGAGACGGACGCCCCGGGCCTGATGGTGGTCGGCGCGCTGGCGGATGTGGTCGAGGACCAGTTCGCCCGCCTGTTCGCGGCCATGGGCGTCGGGCCGGTCAGTTTCCTGCCCGCGCGCAAGGCCGGCGCCATGCCGGGCGTCGGCCCCAACACCCGGATGCTCCTGGCGCAGCCCTGGCTCGCCGAGACGGCCCGGCTGCTGGAGGCGCGCGGCGCGGCGCTGCTGCCCGCCCCCTTCCCCCTCGGCGCCGAGGGCACCGAGGCGTGGCTGCGCGCCGGCGCGGAGGCCATGGGCGCCGATCCGGCCCGCGTCGAGGCCGCCATCGCGCCCGCCCGCGCCCGCGCTCAAGCCGCAGTGGAGAGTCGCGCGGCGCCCCTGCGCGGCAAGCGCGCATTCTTCTTTCCCGACAGCCAGCTAGAGATCCCCATCGCGCGGTTCCTCGCCCGCGAGTGCGGCATGGGGCTCGACGAGGTCGGCACGCCCTATCTGCACCGCGCCCACATGGCCGCCGAACTCGACCTGCTGCCCGACTGCGTGCTCAGCGAGGGTCAGGACGTCGACCTCCAGCTCGACCGCTGCCGCGCCGCGCGCCCCGACGTCACCGTCTGCGGCCTCGGGCTGGCCAACCCGCTCGAGGCGGAGGGGCTGACGACGAAGTGGGCCATCGAACTGGTGTTCACGCCGATCCAGGGCTTCGAGCAGGCGGGCGACCTCGCCGAGCTTTTCGCCCGACCGCTGAACCGGCGCACGAGGCTCTGTCTATGAAGCTCACGGTCTGGACATATGAAGGCCCGCCCCATGTCGGCGCCATGCGCGTCGTGACGGCGATGAAGGACGTGCACTACGTCCTGCACGCGCCGCAGGGCGACACCTACGCCGACCTGCTGTTCACGATGATCGAACGGCGCAGCGCCCGCCCGCCTGTGACCTACACCACCTTCCAGGCGCGCGATCTCGGCGCCGACACGGCCGATCTGTTCAAGACCGCCTGCCGCGACGCCCTGGAGCGGTTCGCGCCGAAGGCGCTGCTGGTCGGCGCCTCCTGCACCGCCGAGCTGATCCAGGACGACCCCGGCGGGCTGGCTTCGGGCATGGACCTGCCCGTGCCCGTCGTGCCGCTGGAGCTGCCCTCCTACCAGAAGAAAGAGAACTGGGGCGCGGCAGAGACGCTCTACCAGATCGTGCGACGGCTCTCGAAGCCGGTGGAGCGCACGCCGGGCGGGCCGCGCTGCAACATCCTCGGCCCCTGCGCGCTGGGCTTTCGCCATCGCGACGACCTGAAGGAGATCACGCGCCTGCTGGGCGACCTTGGCGTGACGGTCAACGTGATCGCGCCCTGGGGCGCCGACCCGGACGCCATCGGCCGGATCGCCGACGCCGACTTCAACGTGGTGCTCTACCCCGAGATCGCCGACAGCGCCGCCCGCTGGCTGGAGAAGACCTACGGCCAGAAGCGCACCACCGTCGTCCCCATCGGCATCGGCGCCACCCGCGAGTTCGTCGCGGAGGTCGCGCGGCTTGCCGGCGTCGATCCCGCGCCCGTTCTGGCCGACGAGCCCACCAATATGCCGTGGTGGACCCGCTCGGTCGACTCGACCTACCTCACCGGCAAGCGCGTCTTCGTCTTCGGCGACGCGACCCACGCCGTCGCCATGGCCCGCGTTGCGTCCGAGGAGATGGGTTTCGAGGTGGTTGGCCTCGGTTGCTACAATCGCGAATTCGCCCGCGACGTGCGCGCCATGGCGGAAAAGCTCGGCCTCGAGGCGCTGATCTCCGAGGACTATCTCGAGGTCGAGGCGACCATCCAGCGGCTCCAGCCCGAACTGGTGATGGGCACGCAGATGGAGCGCCACATCGCCAAGCGGCTCGGTCTGCCCTGCGCCGTGATCTCCGCGCCCGTGCATGTTCAGGACTTCCCCGCCCGCTACGCCCCCGTCATGGGCTTCGAGGGCGCGAACGTTCTGTTCGACACCCTCATCCACCCCCTCGTGATGGGGCTGGAGGAGCATCTGCTGCACATGTTCCGCGACGACTTCGAGTTCAGCGACGAAGCCGGCGCCTCCCATCTGGGGCACGGCGGCGCGGCCGTGGCCGCGGCCGCGCCGGCGGCCGCCTCCCCGGCGGGTCCGATCGCATGGACCCCCGACGCCGAGAAGGAGCTGAAGAAGATCCCGTTCTTCGTCCGCGGCAAGGCGCGCCGCAATACGGAGGCGTTCGCGACCGAGCGTGGCGTGGCCGCGATCACGGTCGAGACCCTCTATGATGCAAAGGCCCATTATGCACGCTGAGCGCACCCGCGTCGCCATCGTCACCCTCGACAGCCACCTCGGCGCGGCTGTGGACCGGGCGCAGACCGCGCTCGACGCCGAGGACGCCGGCGTCACGCTGACGCTGCACGCCGCGTCGGAATGGTCAGGGATGCCGGGCGCGCTGGAACGCTGCCGCAGCGCCGTCGCCGACGCCGACATCGTGGTCTGCGCGATGATGTTCGTGGACGAGCATGTGCAGGCGATCATGCCCGCGCTGGTCGAGCGGCGCGAGAAGTGCCGCGCCATGGTCAACATCATGTCCGCCGCCGAGGTGGTGAAGATGACCCGCGCCGGCCGGCTCGACATGGCCGTCGAGCAGACCGGCCCGCTGGCGCTGCTGAAGCGGCTGCGCGGCAAGCCCAAGGGCGGGGCCGGCAGCTCCGGCGCCGGGCAGATGAAAATGCTGCGCCGGCTGCCCAAGATCCTAAAGTGGATCCCCGGCAAGGCGCAGGACCTGCGCGCCTACTTCCTGACGATGCAGTATTTCCTCGCGGGCTCGGACGAGAACGTCACGAACATGGTCCGCTTTCTCGTCGGCCGCTACGGCGGCGGCAAGGCGGTGGTCCCGGCCGAGCCGGTGGAGTACCCCGAGGTCGGCGTCTACCATCCCTCCCTGCCCGGCCGCATGGCCGAGAGCGCCGAAGCGCTGCCTGCCGTCGGCGAGGGCGGCACGGTGGGGCTGCTGATCATGCGCTCCTACGTCCTCTCGGGCGACTCCCGCCACTACGACGGCGCCATCGCGGCCTTCGAGGCGCGGGGGATGCGCGTGATCCCGGCCTTCGCAGCGGGGCTGGACGCCCGGCCGGCGGTCGAGCGCTTCTTCATCCGCGACGGCAAGCCCGTGGTGGACGCCGTTGTATCGCTGACGGGCTTCTCGCTGGTCGGCGGGCCCGCCTACAACGACGCCGGGGCGGCCGAGGCGATCCTGTCGACGCTCGACGTGCCCTACGTCGCCGCCCACGCGCTGGAGTTCCAGACGCTGGAGGAGTGGCGTGGCGGGGCCCGCGGGCTGACGCCGGTAGAGGCCACCATCATGGTCGCGATCCCCGAGATCGACGGCGCGACCGGGCCGACCGTGTTCGGCGGTCGCTCCGGCAGCGGCACCGGGCGCTGCAAAGGCTGCGACCGCAATTGCGACTTCTCCGGCGGCGCGGGCACGCGCGACATGAACGTCTGCGCCGAGCGCGCCGAGATGCTGGCGCGCCGCGTCGAGAGGATGATCCGCCTGCGCCGCGCCAAGCGGGCGGAGCGCCGCATCGCCGTCACCCTGTTCAACTTCCCGCCCAACGCCGGGGCCACCGGCACGGCGGCCTATCTCGGCGTGTTCGAGTCGCTCTACAACACGCTGAAGGCGCTGGACGAAGCCGGCTACGTCGTCGAGCTTCCGGCGGATGTCGACGCGCTGCGCGAGGCTATCCTCGGCGGAAACGCCGAACTGCTCGGCCAGGACGCGAACGTCCACGCCCGCATCCCCGCCGACGAGCATGTCCGTCGCGAGCCGCATCTGGCCGACATCGAGCGCCAGTGGGGCCCGGCCCCGGGACGCCAGCTGACCGACGGGCGCGACCTGTTTGTTCTCGGCCGGCGCTTCGGCAACGTGTTCGTCGGCGTGCAGCCGGGCTTCGGCTACGAGGGCGACCCGATGCGGCTGCTGTTCGAGCGCGGCTTCGCGCCGACACACGCCTTCAGCGCCTACTACCGCTGGCTGCGAGAGGATTTCGACGCCCACGCCGTGCTGCACTTCGGCACCCACGGGGCGCTGGAGTTCATGCCCGGCAAGCAGACCGGCCTGTCCTCGGAGGACTGGCCGGACCGGCTGATAGGCGAGCTGCCCAACCTCTACCTCTACGCCGCCAACAATCCCTCCGAGGGCGCGCTGGCCAAGCGGCGCGCGAACGCGACGCTGATCAGCTACATGACGCCGCCGCTGGCCGCCGCAGGCCTCTACCGCGGGCTGCTGGACCTGAAGTCCTCGCTGGAGCGCTGGCGGGCCGCCCTGCCGGAGGCGCGACAGGAGCGGGCGGAGCTGGCCGAACTGATCCAGGCGCAGGCCGCCGCCGTCGATCTCTGCGCCGCCGAACCGGCCTGGGACGACCCGGAGGCGGAGTGCAGCGCCATGGCGGGGCGCATCCTCGAGCTTGAATATGCGCTGATCCCCCACGGCCTGCATGTCGTCGGCCGCGCGCCGACGGCGGAGGAGCGCGCCGACATGCTCGCCGCGGTGGCCGAGAGCGCGCACAAGGCCCACCCGAAGCGCGCCGCGCTTGAGGCCATCGTCGCCGGCGAGACCCCCGAGGTCGCGGCGAAGCTGGGTGCGGACTTGACGCTGATGCGCCAACTCGCCGACATCGACAGGCTGCTGGCGATGGATTGCGAACTGCCCGCGCTGATCGCCGCGCTCGACGGCCGGTTCATCCGGCCCGCGCCCGGCGGCGACATCATCCGCACGCCCGAGGTGCTGCCGACCGGGCGAAACCTCCACGGCTTCGACCCGTTCCGAATCCCTTCCGCCTACGCCATGGCCGACGGCGCGCGACAGGCGGCGCGGCTGCTCTCGCGGCACATGGAGGGCGGCGCCGACTACCCCCGCACGGTCGCCATCGTGCTGTGGGGCGCGGACAACCTGAAGTCCGAGGGCGCGCCCGTGGCGCAGGCCATGGCCCTGCTCGGCGCCCGGCCGCGCATGGACGGCTATGGCCGCGTCGTCGGCGCGACGCTGGTTCCGCTGGCGGAGCTGGGGCGGCCGCGCATCGACGTGATGGCGACGCTCTCGGGCATCTTCCGCGACCTCTTGCCCATCCAGACCCGGATGCTGGCGGAAGCCGCCTATCTGGCCGCCACCGCCGACGAGCCGCGCGACATGAACTACGTCCGCTCCAACGCGCTGGCCCACATGGCCGCCACCGGCTGCGACATGGAGACGGCGAGCCTGCGCGTCTTCTCCAACGCCGACGGGGCCTATGGCGCCAACGTCAACCTGCTGATCGACAGCGGGGCGTGGGACAAGGAGGACGAACTCGCCGACGCCTACACCAAGCGCAAGTGCTTCGCCTACGGCCGCGACGGCGAGGCCAAGGCCCAGCCGGAGCTGCTGCAGTCGGTGCTGAGCCGCGTCGATCTCGCCTACCAGAACCTCGAGTCGGTCGAACTCGGCGTCACCACGATCGACCACTACTTCGACACCCTCGGCGGCATCGGCCGCGCGGTGAAGCGCGCCCGCGGCGGCGAGAGCGCGCCGACCTATATCGGCGACCAGACCCGTGGCGAGGGACAGGTGCGCACCCTGTCCGAACAGGTCGCGCTGGAGACCCGCACCCGCACCCTGAACCCCAAGTGGTACGAGGGCATGCTCTCCCACGGCCACGAGGGCGTGCGCCAGATCGAGGCGCAGGTGACCAACACGGTCGGCTGGTCGGCGACCACGGGCGAAGTCGCGCCGTGGGTCTACCAGCGCGTCACCGAGACCTTCGTGCTGGACGACGCCATGCGCCGCCGGCTCGCCGACCTGAACCCCAAGGCCTCGGCCCGCCTCGCCAACCGCCTGATCGAGGCGCACGAACGCAACTACTGGACGCCGGACGACGCGACGCTGGAGGCGCTCAAGCGCGCCGGCGAGGAACTCGAGGACCGCCTTGAGGGCGTGTCCATCGCAGCGGAATAGGAGAGCCCCATGGCCCCCCTCGACAGAAATCCCCCGATCCTGCGCGGCGAGGACGGCGAAGGCTCCGTCCAGGTGCAACTGGATCCCAACCTCAAGATCGAGGGGGCGCAGGTCTTCGCGGTCTACGGCAAGGGCGGGATCGGCAAGTCCACCACGTCCTCGAACCTGTCGGCCGCCTTCAGCCACCTCGGCAAGAAGGTGCTGCAGATCGGCTGCGACCCCAAGCATGACAGCACCTTCACGCTGACCGGCAAGCTGATGCCGACGGTCATCGACGTGCTGGCGGGCGTGAACTTCCATGCGGAGGAACTGCGGCCGGAGGACTTCGTCTACACCGGCTACAACGGCGTGATGTGCGTCGAGGCCGGCGGCCCGCCCGCGGGCACCGGATGCGGCGGCTATGTGGTCGGCCAGACGGTGAAGCTGCTCAAGGAGCACCATCTGCTCGAGGACACCGACGTCGTCATCTTCGACGTTCTCGGCGACGTGGTGTGCGGCGGCTTCGCGGCGCCGCTGCAGCACGCCGACCGCGCCGTGATCGTCACCGCCAACGACTTCGACTCGATCTACGCCATGAACCGCATCGTGGCGGCGGTGCAGGCCAAGGCGAAGAACTACGGCGTGCGCCTCGCCGGCTGCATCGCCAACCGTTCGCGCGAGACCAACGAGGTGGACCGCTATTGCGAGACGGTCGGCTTCAGGCGGCTGGCGCACATGCCCGACCTCGACGCGATCCGCCGCTCGCGCCTCAAGAAGAAGACGCTGTTCGAGATGCCGGACGAGGACGACGTCATCGCCGCCCGGCTGGAATACATGCGCCTCGCCGAGACGCTGTGGGCCGGCACCGAACCGATGGCGCCGGCGCCGCTGAAGGATCGCGACATTTTCGAATTGCTGGGGTTCGATTGATGCCCACCACCACCTGGACCGAGCGCAAGGGCCGCCTCGAGACCTACTTCGACCGCACCGCGTCGGACACGTGGGCCCGCCTGACCTCGGACGCGCCGGTCAGCCGGGTGCGCGCCACGGTGCGCGCGGGCCGCGACCGGATGCGGGCGACGCTGCTGGACTGGATGGGCGATGACCTGACGGGGCGGCGCGTGCTGGACGCCGGCTGCGGCACCGGCGCGCTGGCGGTCGAGGCCGCGCGGCGCGGGGCGCAGGTGGTGGCGGTGGACATCGCAGGCTCGCTGGTCTCGGTCGCCGCCGAGCGCACGCCCGAGAGCTTGCGCGGGCGCATCGACTGGCGGGTTGGCGACATGCTGGACCCGCAGGCGGGGCGCTTCGACCATGTCGTCGCCATGGACAGCCTGATCCACTACCGCGCCGCGGACATCGCACAGGCGGCGGCGCGACTGGCGGCGCTGGCCGACCGCTCGGTGGCTTTCACCTTCTGCCCGCGCACGCCGCTGCTGACGTTGATGCACGCCGCCGGCCAGATGTTCCCGCGCGCCGACCGCTCCCCGGCCATCGAGCCGGTGGGCGAGGCGCGGCTGCGCCGGCTGCTTGACGGCCACGCCTGCCCCGCCGGCCGCACGGAGCGGGTGACGGCGGGCTTCTACATCTCCCAGGCTCTGGAGATCGAACGATGATTCTGCGCCAGCGCGACATCAAGGCGGCCTTCAACGCTCTCGGCCCCCGCTTCCTGCCCTTCGCCGACGCGGCCAGCACCGAGCTGCCGCTGCTGCGCCTGCTGCGGCTTTCGCTGTTCCAGGTGTCGGTCGGCATGGCGGTGGTGCTGCTGAACGGCACGTTGAACCGGGTGATGATCGTCGAGATGGGCGTGCCGACCTGGCTCGTCGCCGCGATGATCTCGCTGCCGCTGCTGTTCGCGCCGGCGCGCGCCCTGATCGGCTTCCGCTCCGACAACCACAAGTCTGTGCTCGGCTGGCGGCGGGTGCCCTATCTCTGGTTCGGCTCGCTGCTGCAGTTCGGCGGGCTGGCGATCATGCCCTTCGCGCTGATCCTCTTGTCCGGCGACCAGACCACCGGCCCGGCCTGGGCGGGCGAGGTCGGCGCGGCGCTGGCCTTCCTGATGGTGGGCGCGGGGCTTCACACGACACAGACCGCCGGCCTCGCCCTGGCCACCGACATCGCGCCGGAGCATGCGCGCCCCCGCGTGGTGGCGCTGCTCTATGTGATGCTGATGGTCGGCATGGTCGCCAGCGCGCTGGTGTTCGGCTGGCTGCTGCACGACTTCAGCCAGCGCAAGCTGATCGGTGTCGTGCAGGGCGCGGCCGTCGCCACGCTGTTTCTCAACCTCATCGCGCTCTGGGCGCAGGAGCCGCGCCGGCCGCAACTGACCAACCACGACCGCGCCGCGCCCTCGTTCCGCAAGGCGTGGAGCGAGCTGGCCTCCGACGGTCGCGCTTACCGGCTGATGGTGGCGGTGTTCCTCGGAACGGCGGGCTTCTCGATGCAGGACATCCTGCTGGAGCCCTATGGCGGCGAGATCCTCGACCTCAGCGTCAGCGCGACCACGCTGCTGACCGCGGTGATGGCGGCGGGCTCGCTGCTGGGCTTCACGCTGGCCGCGCGGGCGATGATGAAGGGCACCGACCCCTGCCGCGTCGCCGGCTGGGGGCCGCTGCTGGGGGTTGTCGGCTTCTCGCTGATCATCTTCGCCGATCCGCTCGGCGCGCCCATGGCCTTCAGGGCCGGGGTCGCGCTGGTGGGCCTCGGCGCCGGCCTGTTCGGCGTCGGCGCCCTGGTCGCGGCGATGCAGCTCGCCGAGGGCGGCGCGCGGTCGGGCCTCGCGCTGGGCGCCTGGGGCGCGGTGCAGGCCACCGCGGCGGGTCTCGCCATCGCGGCCGGCGGCGCGATCCGCGACATCGTCGGACACCTCGCGATGTCCGGGGCGCTCGGCGAGGCGCTGGCGCGCCCGGCGACCGGCTACAGCGTCGTCTACCACATCGAGATCCTGCTCCTGTTCGGAGCGCTGGCGGCGATCGGGCCGCTGGCGAAGCCGAGCCGGGGCGAGAGCGGGCGGGACCGGGCCTTCGGCCTCGCCGAATTCCCGACCTGACATAACGGACAGCGAAAGGTTCGCGCCATGCCCATCTTCGGCACATTCGACATCGCCCAGCTCGTTCTTTATCTATTCTGGGCGTTCTTCTTCGGCCTCGTGATCTATCTCCAGCGCGAGACGATGCGCGAGGGCTATCCCATGGAGTCCGAGACGACGGGCAAGCCGGCGATGTTCGGCCCCTTCTCGCTGCCCGCGCCGAAGACCTTCAAGCTGCCGCACGGCCACGGCGAGGCGACCTTCCCGAACCCCGAGAAGGACGCCCGCGAGATCACCGACCGCAAGTTCGCGATGCGCCCGGTGGCCAAGTGGTCCGGCGCGCCCTTCGAGCCGACCGGCGACCCGCTGGTCGACGGCATCGGCCCGGCGGCCTGGGCCGAGCGCGCCGACCACGCGGAGCTGACCGTCGAGGGCGATCCCAAGATCGTGCCGCTGTCCTCCAGCAACGAGTGGGCCATCGCCGACGGCGACAGCGACATCCGCGGCCGCGACGTGATCGCCCATGACGGCAAGGTGGCCGGCACGGTCAGGGACGTCTGGATCGACAAGTCGGAATCGATGATCCGCTACATCGAGATCGACCTGCCCGAGGGCGCCGGCTCGGTGCTCTGCCCGATGACCGCGGTGGTGGTCGGCGTGCACGGCAAGATCGTGAAGGTGGACTCGCTCGCCGCGCACCAGTTCGCCAACATCCCCAAGCCGAAGACGCCCGGCCAGATCACGATGCTCGAGGAGGAGCGCGTGATGGCCTACGTCGCGGGCGGCCGCCTCTACGCGACCCCCGACCGTCCGGAGCCGTGGCTGTGAGCGCCGACGACTTCGCCTTCGAGCCGGTCAAGGGCCTTCCGGGGCTCTTGCCCAAGGGCGAGAAGGTGCTCTGGCGGGGGCGGCCGGCGTGGCTCGGCCTCGCCCGCGGGGCCTACTTCGGCGACTGGGTGGCGATCTACTTCGCCGCGCTGGTGGCCTGGCGGGTCGGCGACGGGCTCGCCGCCGGCGCGCCGGGCTGGGAGCTCGCGATCCACGCCGCATGGCTGGCGCTGGTCGGCTTCGTGGCCCTGGCGGTCATCGCGGCGGGCGCGTGGTTCTCGGCGCGCGGAACGGTCTACACGATCACCAACCGCCGCGTGGTGCTGCGGATCGGCGCCGCGCTGACCGTCACGCTGAACGTGCCGTTCCGGCAGGTCGCCTCGGCGGCGCTGCGGCCCGTCGCGGGCGGTGGCGGCGACATCGCGCTGACTATCGGCGGCGAGGGCCGCTTCGCCTTCCTGCTGCTGTGGCCGCACGCCCGGCCGTGGCGCTTCGCGCGCCCCGAGCCGATGCTGCGCGCCCTGCCCGACGCCCAGGCGGCCGCGACCGTGCTGGCCGACGCGCTGCGCACGTTCCAGGCCGAGCATGGCGTGGCCGCGGTTCCTCACGCGACGCTGACGCCGACCTCACGCCCCGTCCGCCATGCTGCGATGCCCACGGGCGTCGTGGCCGCCGAATAGCAGGAGAGACCGATGCGCACCGAGACCCGTCGCCCCGCCCACCTTCGCGGCCATGACGAGATCGACATTCCGCGCATCGTCCTGCGCGCCGCGATCGCGCTGATGGTCGTCAGCGTGCTCGCGGCCGTCTGGGGCCGACAGACCGGCCAGGGAGTGATGCTGACCGCACCGGCCACGGCGGCGGAGGAGCGACACCTCTCCTTCACCGACGCGCCCGACGGCGTGCTGCGGATCGCGGACGCCACGTCAGGCCAAGTGGTCGCATTGCTGTCAACCGGTCAGGACGGTTTCATAAGGGGAGTGTTGCGCGGCCTGTCGCGCGGCCGGGCGGTGAACCGGATGACGGGCGGAGACGTCTACGTGCTGACGCGCTGGGACGACGGACGCCTCTCCATCACGGACCCCGTTTCGGGCGAGCGGTTCGACCTGAACGCCTTCGGGTCGGACAATCTGCGGGCCTTCGCGCAGCTTCTGACATCCCAGGAGAACCGCCCGTGACCGAAGCCAGCCTGTTCACCCGGCGGCGCTTCGAGGTGCCCTGCACCGTCGAGGTCAGCCACACATTCGAGAGCCTCCATGCCCATGTGGAGCTGGACGGGGACGTGAAGATCGAGCCCGGCGACGAGGTGCTCGTCCACGGCCGCCCCCTGCAGGTGCCCTACGGCGAGGTGCGCACCGAGCGCCGCACCGCCACCGTCACCCGCGCCTCGCTCGTCGAGCGCCTCTGGACCCGCGCCACGGGCGATCTGGAGTTCATGGAGCTCTGCGAGTTCTCCTTCAGCGAGGAGGTGCGGCTGTGAACGCTTTCGCCGGCGTCGTGCCCGATCCGATTGGAGTCGAGGAGCAGAACGAGACGACGCGGATGGCGCAGGAGACGACCCTGCTCGCCCCGCGCTTCTACACCACCGACTTCGACGAGATGGATCGCCTCGACGTGAACCCTGTCCGCGAGTCCTGGGACAAGCTGATCGCCGAGATGAAGTCCGACCCCAACAAGGGCCACTTCAAGAAGACCGCCGACTGGGACCACGTCGACTTCGACGCCATGGACCCCGCCCTGCGCAAGGAGCTGGTGGACTTCATGGTCAGCTCGCTGACCGCCGAGTTCTCCGGCTGCGTGCTCTACAAGGAGATGAAGAAGCGCGGCACGAACCCCGACATCTGCGCGCTGTTCAGCTACATGAGCCGCGACGAGGCCCGCCACGCCGGCTTCATCAACGATGCGCTGAAGGAGGCCAACATCGGGGTGAACCTGGGCTTCCTGACCAAGGCGAAGAAGTACACCTACTTCAAGCCTAAGTTCATCTACTACGCGACCTATCTCTCGGAGAAGATCGGCTACGCGCGCTACATCACGATCTATCGCCACCTCGAACAGCATCCTGAAAAGCGGTTCCACCCGATCTTCAAGTGGTTCAAGGAGTGGTGCAACGACGAGTTCCGCCACGGCGAGGCCTTCGCCCTGCTGATGCGCGCCAACCCGAAGTCGGTGTCGGGGGCGAACCTGCTCTATGTGCGGTTCTTCCTGCTCGCGGTCTACGCGACCATGCACGTGCGCGACAAGGCGCGGGTCGAGTTCCACAAGGCGCTCGACATCGACATCGACGACTACGACCGCCGGGTGTTCCGCATCACCAACGAGATCACCAAGCAGGTGTTCCCGATCCAGCTCGACATCGAGAACCCGAGGTTCTGGGACGGGCTGCACGCGCTGAACGACATCAACGTGGCGATGGCAGGCTGCGACCGCAGCCTCGGGGGCCGGCTGCGGCGCGCGGCGCTGGGCGCGCGGGCGGCGGCGGTGTTTCTGCGGCTCTACATGATGCCGGTGCACAAGTCCGAGCTGCCGGCCGACTGCCGGCTCCAGCCGACATGGTGAGGGCGTGAGTCAGGCTTGGCTCCCGGCGCTTTACGCGCTTTTCCTCTGGTGGTTCGGCACCGGGGCCATCCTGCTGCTCGATCGCCTGCCGCGCCCGTCGCGGCGGGCGTCGCTGTTCGGCGTCTCGGTGCTGGCGCTGGCCGCGCTGTGGGTCGTCTGGCTGACCGCAGGCGAGCGCAGCGTGGGCGCGGCGCTGGCGGGCTTCACCGCGGCCATCGTGTTGTGGGGGTGGCACGAGCTGACCTTCCTGACGGGCCTGATCACCGGCCCGCGCCGCGCGCCCTGCCCGCCCGGCGCCCGCGGCTGGACTCGCTTCCGCATGGCCGCGGCGACGCTGATCCACCACGAGATCGCGCTGGCGGTCACCGTCGTCGCGCTGGCGGCATGGCTGTGGGATGCGGCGAACCCGATGGCGCTGTGCACCTTCACGCTGCTGTGGGTGCTCAGGTTGTCGGCCAAGTTCAATCTGTTCCTCGGCGCGCCGAATGTCGCAGAGGAATTCCTGCCCGATGACCTGCGCTATCTGGAAAGCTACTTCGCTCGTCGGCCGGTCAGCCTGCTGTTTCCCGTTTCGGTCACGGTGGGCACGGGTCTGGCGGCGTGGTGGGCGGCGCAGGCGGGGGCCGCTGACGTGGACGGTTTCACGGCCGCGGTCTATGCGCTCTGCGCGACGCTGACCGCGCTGGGGGTGTTGGAGCACTGGTTCATGGCGCTGCCCTTCCGCGAGGCGGCGCTGTGGAAATGGTGGATGGAGAACCGGACCCGGGGGCGGCGCGACGCCGCCACGGGCGCAGCCAAGGACGGGGCCCCGGCCGCGTTCGGAGCACTGGGGAGATGACGATGGACTACGAGGGTTTCTTCGCCGATGCGCTGGCGAAGCTGCGGGACGAGGGCAACTATCGGGTCTTCGCCAATCTCGAGCGCCAGCGCGGCGATTTTCCCCGCGCCATCCGCCGCGCCGACGGGCGCGAACAGCCCGTGACGGTCTGGTGCTCCAACGACTATCTGGGCATGGGTCAGCACCCCGCCGTGCTCGCCGCGATGCATGATGGGCTGGACCGCTGCGGCGCCGGCGCCGGGGGCACGCGCAACATCTCGGGCACCACCCATTGCCATGTTCGGCTGGAGGAGGAACTCGCCGACCTCCACGGCAAGGAGGCGGCGCTGCTGTTCACCTCCGGCTATGTCTCGAACTGGGCGGGCCTGGGCACGCTGGGCGCGAAGATCCCCGGCCTCGTGATCCTGTCCGACGCGCTGAACCACGCCTCGATGATCGAGGGCGTGCGCCACAGCCGCGCCGAGAAGCTGATCTGGAAGCACAACGACCTCGCCGACCTCGAGGCCAAGCTGCGCTCCATCGAGCCGGGCCGCCCGAAGCTCATCGCGTTCGAGAGCGTCTATTCGATGGATGGCGACATCGGCCCGATCGCGGGCATCTGCGACCTCGCCGACAAGTACGGCGCGATGACCTACATCGACGAAGTCCATGCGGTCGGCATGTACGGCCTGCGCGGCGGCGGCGTCGCCGAGCGCGAGGGGCTCATGCACCGCATCGACTTCATCGAGGGCACGCTGGGCAAGGCCTTCGGCGTAGTCGGCGGCTACATCACCGGCACGGCGGCGGCGATGGACTTCATCCGCAGCTTCGCCAGCGGCTTCATCTTCACCACCTCCCTGCCCCCCCACATTGCCGCCGGCGCGCGCGCGTCGATCGCGCATCTGAAGACGTCGGACGCAGAGCGGCAGGGCCAGCAGGCGGCGGTGGCCAAGGTGCGGGCGCGGCTCGACCGCATCGGCATTCCGCATCTGCCGAACCCCAGCCACATCATTCCGGTGATGGTGGGCGACGCCAAGAAGTGCAAGTGGATCAGCGACATCCTGCTGGACAACTATGGCATCTACATCCAGCCGATCAACTATCCGACCGTGCCCAAGGGCACCGAGCGGTTGCGGATCACGCCCTCGCCGCTGCACTCGGACGCCGACATCGACCACCTGACACGGGCGCTGAACGACCTGTGGTCGCAATGCGCGCTGAGCCGGCAAGTCGCCTGAGCGAAAGCGGTCAGGGTCAGGTCGTCAGCCTGACCCTGTTCCGCTTCCCCACCCTCTACGACAAGCACTGGGCGCTGTGGCAGATGCTGTTGCTGCGCGGGCCGCTGAAGCGCCTGCCCGGCGTCAGCTTCATGCGCATGGTCGGCTGCGGCTCGCGCGAGGGGTTCTTTCCCTGGCCTAACTTCGGCGTGTACGGCCTGATCGCCGCCTGGCCTTCGCTCGCGCACGCCCGCGAGCAGGTGGAGGGCTCCGGGCCTTACCGCGCCTATCGCGCCCACGCGAGCGAGGCGATCAGCTTCTACCTCCGCCCCACGCGCAGCCGGGGGGCCTGGGGCGGACGCGCGCCCTTCGAGGCGCAGCCGGGGGGGGGCGAGGGCGCGTTGGCGGTGCTGACCCGCGCCGCGATCCGTCCGCGGCACATGCTGAGCTTCTGGGGCCGGACGCCGGCCATCCGCGCGAGCATCCCCCGCGACGGGGGCTTGCGTTTTCAGGCCGGCATGGGCGAAGTGCCGTGGCTGAACCAGATCACCTTCACGGTCTGGACCGACCCCGCCGAGCTGCGCGCCTTTGCGCACGACCCGGCGGGGCCGCACGGCGCCGCCGCGGAAGCGGCGCGCACGGGCGGATGGTTCGCCGAGGAGTTGTTCGCACGCTTCGACGTGCTCGCCTGCGACGGACATTGGCAGGGCCGGGCGGTCTTGGAGGCATCGCCGGCCGTTGCGGCCTGACCCGGAGACGACGCTTGACCGCCTGCCCCATCATCATCGCCGGCATCCGCCCGGACGGCGCGCTTTTCCCGGTCGAGAAGCTTTCGGCGCACGTGGACGGGGTGCTGCATCTCGCCATCTCGGTGTTCGTCTTCGACGGCGATTTGCTGCTGCTGCAGAGACGCGCCGCCGACAAGTATCACTGCGGCGGGCTGTGGACGAACACCTGCTGCACCCATCCGCATTTCGGCGAGCGTCCCGAGACCGCCGCCGCGCGTCGGCTGCGCGAGGAGATGGGTTTCAGCGTGCCGCTGACCCAGACAGGGGTCACGGACTACCGCGCCGACGTGGGCGGCGGGCTGATCGAGCACGAGCGCGTGCACATGTTCCACGGCGCGGCGGACTCGCGCACGCTGAGGCTCGCCGCTGATCCCGACGAAGTCGCCGAGACGCGCTGGACCAGCCGGGCCGATCTGCTGGCCGAGGTGGCGTCGCGGCCCGAGGCCTTCACCCCCTGGTTCCGCATCTATCTGCAGCGCTGGCCCGACTGCGCCTTCGGCACGGCCTGAGCGGCGCGGTCGGCGCGACCCGAGCCGCCGCGCTCAGCACCAGTCGTAGGGCGTGGCCTGGTAGAGTTCGTTGATCCAGTTGCCGAACACGAGATGGGCGTGGCTGCGCCAACGGTTCTCGGGCTGGCGCGCGGGATCATTTCCGGGAAAATAGTTCGCCGGCAACGCGATGGTCGCGCCGCCGGCCACGTCGCGGGCGTATTCCTCGGCCAGCGACGTGGTGTCGTATTCTATGTGGTTGAACATGTAGAGCGCGCGATGCGCCTCGTCCTCGACCAGACAGGGCCCGGTGTCGGGCGAAGACAGCAGCAGCTTCAGCCCCGCAGGCAGCTCGTCGGCGCGCACCTCGGTCCAGCGGCTTACGGGAACGACGATGTCGTCCGAGACGCCGCGCAGGATGGGGTGGCCCGGCGCGAGGTTGCGGTGACGGAAGCAGCCGAACGCCTTGGCGGGAAGCGCGTGCTTGGGCACCCCGTGGAAGTGGCGCAGCATGGCCTGCGCGCCCCAGCAGATGGCGAAGGTCCGCTGGATGTGGCTCTGGGTCCAGTCGAAGACCGTGCGCAGCTCGTCCCAGTAGGTCACCGCCTCGAAGGGCATCTGCTCGATGGGCGCGCCGGTGACGATCAGCCCGTCGAAGCGGCGCGAGCGCGCCTCGGCGAAGGTGGTGTAGAACGCCTCCAGATGCTCCGACGGCGTGTTGCGCGAGCGGTGCTCGGTCATGCGGATCAGCGTCAGCTCGATCTGCAGCGGCGTGGCGCCGATCAGGCGGGCGAACTGCGTCTCGGTGCGCACCTTGTTGGGCATCAGGTTCAGCAGCGCGATCTGCATCGGCCGGATGTCCTGCCGCCGCGCCGTGGCGTCGGACATGACCATCACGCCCTCCTCGCGCAGGACGTCGATGGCGGGCAGGTTCTCGGGAATCTTGATCGGCATCGGCGACGCTCCCGGCGCGTTTTCCGGACGGACTGCGGGACTTAAGCGACGCAGGGCGCGCGATCAATCGCCGCGTCGCGCACCGGCGCACCCGCACGCCCGCCCCGGCCGCGCCGGCGCTAGCCTTCGAGCCTCAGCTCGTCGATGAGGTCCTGCGGCGGATCGTCAAGCAGCTTGACGGCCTTGAAGGCGCCCTTCGCCCCGAGACGGCAGGCCGCCAGCGTGCGGCGACCCTTGGCGGTCTCGATGACGAGGTCGATCTGGTCGAGCCCGCTCATGCCCAGCGGCAGGATATCGCCCGGCTTCATCGCCGCGAGCCGCGAGAGCGACACCTTCTGGCTCTCGATCACCGCATCGAGGTTCAGCGTGGAGCGCATCACGCTGCGACGCAGGTGCCGGTCCCACAGGTCGGAGTTCAGCGGCGAGGGCGAGCCGAAATGCTGCATCAGGTCGCTCTTGATCGGATCGACCACCGACAGCGGCAGCACGAGCTCGAAACAGCCGTTGCGGGTGGATTCGCCCAGCTCGACCCGCTGGTTGATGATCAGCACCTCCGAGCGCTCCGGCGCAATGTTGGCCATCTGCGGCGTGGTCTCGAAACGCGCGCAGCGGATGGCGCCCAGCGACTTGCCCCGGCAAACCACGGCCACCGCGGCGTCGAAGGCGGCGAACACCGTGTCGGCGAAGCGCCCGCAGACGGCCATGTCGATCGCGGTCGGCGGACGGTCGGGATAGGAGCTGTCGATGGCCGGATCGCCGCCGAGCGAGAGGTCGATGACGTGGCTCACAAGCTCCGCGTCCATGTGGAAGGCGGCCGAGTTCGGCACCCCGTCCACGTCGAGCACGCCCAGCAGCGAGGGCGTCGGCAGCCCGCGCAGGTAGCGCCCGGCGCGGATGACCGCGCTCGCCTCCGTCTTGACGTCGGTCAGCGTGTTGAACAGCGAGCGGATGCGCGCCGCCGTCTCGCGCGCGTGGGTCGCGGCGAGCACGTTCAGCTTCGGATACGACGAGACCGAGACGGGCGACTGCTCGATCTTGCGCCGCAGCACCGCGTTGCGCGCCATGCCTCGCTCCCTGTTTCGACCCCCCTCCCATGCGGCGCCGCAGGTTGCGGGGGCGTTAACCGTGGCGCCGGTCATCTTTCGTCAACCGCGCGCCGGCAACGTCGCGGCCACCGGGACAGGGCGAGGCGGACGTGGCCGAGAACGCGATCACCATCATCAAGCGCAAGAAGAAGGGCGGCGGGCATGGCCACCATGGCGGCGCATGGAAGGTCGCCTACGCCGACTTCGTGACCGCGATGATGGCGTTCTTCCTGCTGCTCTGGCTGCTGAGTTCGGCAAGCGACGACACCAAGAAGGGCATCGCGGACTATTTCGACCAGCGCATACCGATCATCCAGAGCTCCGGCGGCGGCGACGGGGCGTTCATGGGCGACTCGCTGATCGCGAAGCAGGATCTCGCCCACAGCGGGCGGGAAACGCCGCCCGCGCCCGCGCCGCCGGCAGGACAGTCCGAGGGCGGCGCCGATGGCGCGGGACAGGGGGAGGCCGAAGCCGAGACCCGCGCGTTGCAGGAGATCGAAAGCGCGTTCAAGGCGCTCAGCGGCGAGAGCGAGGCGGCCAACCATATGCTGAGCCACATCCGCACCCGGCTGACGCCGGAGGGGCTGGTGATCGAGCTGTTCGACAAGGACGGCGAGCCGCTGTTCGAGGAGGGCAGTTCGCGGCCGACGCCGATGTTCGAGGCGCTGGTCTCCGTGGTCGCCAGCGTCGCGCGGCTGGTCACCAACGACATCGCCCTGACCGGCCACACCGACGCGTCCCCCGACCGGCCTGGCCAGGAGGAATTCGGGTGGCCGCTGTCGTCCGACCGCGCCCACGCCGCGCGGCGCCTGCTCGGCGCCTCGGGTCTGCCGGCGAGACGGGTCGCCTCGGTCACGGGGCGCGCGGCCTCCCAGCCGATCGTCGAGGACCCCGCCGACCCGCGCAACCGCCGGGTCGAGATCACGCTGCTGCGCCGCAACCCGCTGAATTAGTCGCTCGTTAACGTCTGCCGCGCATACAGCCAAGTTGTGTGCGGCGTGTTCTAGAACAGGGAACAAGCAATGGGTATCTCATCGGCTCTCAATGCGGGTGTCATGGGCCTGAACGTCAATGCGAGTAAATTGTCGACGATTTCCGACAATATCGCGAATTCGGAGACGAAGGGCTACAAGCGCGCCAACGTCGAGTTCTCGTCGCTGGTTCTGACCGAGCGCGCGACGAGTTACGACGCCGGCGGCGTGCGGGCGACGACCATCCGCGAAGTCGACAACCGCGGCGCGCTCCTGTCCACGCGCAACGCCACCGACCTCGCCATCGGCGGGTCCGGCTTCTTCGCCGTGACCGACGCCACGCGGATCGACGAGGCCGACCGCCCGCTCAAGCTCGTGACCACCGGCTCCTTCCGCCCCGACAGCGACGGCGTGCTGCGCACGGCGACCGGCTTCGTGCTGCTGGGCTTTCCCGCCAACGACAACGGCGTCGTGATCCCGCCCAACCGCGAGAGCGCCGACGGGCTGGTCCCGGTCCGCATCGAGAACCTCGCGCTGGCCGCCGACCCGACCACCGAACTCAGCGTCGCCGCGAACCTGCCGCGCGCCGACACCCTGCCCGGCGCGACGCCGTCGCCGATCGACCTGCCCGTGCAGTATTTCGACACCGTGGGCGGCGACGCCACGCTGACGCTGCGCTTCACCTCGCTGACGCCCGCCGAGAACAACTGGCGGCTCGACATCTTCGATGAGAGCGACCCGGCGACCCCCATCTCGAGCGCGACGCTGGTGTTCAGCAACACCGCCGGAGAGGGCGGCGTGCTGCAGAGCGTCACCGACGCAGCGGCGGGCCTCACCCCGCCCCTGACCTACGACCCCGCCACCGGCGTCGTGGAGCTGGCGCTGCCAAACGCCCAGACCATCGAACTGACCATCGGCGCGCTGAACACGCGCAGCAACCTGCAGCAGCTCGACGCCGGCTTCATCCCCATCTCGATCGACAAGAACGGCTCGCCCGCCTCGACGCTGACCGGCATCTCCATCGACGAGCGGGGTTTTCTCGATGCGATCTTCGACTCCGGCTTCCGCCGCACGCTCTACCAGATCCCCGTCGCGTCGGTGAACAATCCCAACGGGCTCAAGGCGCTGGACGGACAGGCCTTCGCGGTCACGCGCGACAGCGGCCCGGTATACTTCTACGACGCCGGCGACGGGCCCACGGGCTCGGTCGTCTCGTCGGCGCTGGAGGAGTCCAGCACCGACATCGCCGAGGAGCTCACGCAGCTCATCAAGACCCAGCGCGCCTATTCCTCGAACGCCAAGATCATCCAGACCGTGGATGAAATGCTGCAGGAGACGACAAACCTGAAGCGCTGACGCGGAAGGGCCGCGCGGCGCGTTGATCGGACGACGCCATGAGCATCACGAGCGCCCTCTCGAACGCCTACTCCGGGCTCGCGGCCAACGCGCGGCTTACGGAGATCGTGTCCCGAAACGTCTCCAGCGCCGGCGTCGACGGCTACGCTGCGCGCGAGCTGACCCCCGGCTCGCGCGTCATCGTCGGCGAGGGCGGCGGCGTGATCGTGAACGGGCCGAGCCGCGCCGGCGACGCTTTCGTCACCGCCGAGCGCCGCAAGGCCGACGCCCGCGCCGGCGCCGATGCGGCGACCGCGGGGGCCGCGCGCGCGCTGGCCGACCTGATCGGCACGCAGGCCGACGGCGACAGCCTCGCCGCCCGCTACGGCGCGCTTGAGGACTCGCTGCGAAAGCTCTCCGACAGCCCCGAATCGCCGGTGGTGCGGCAGGAGGCGGCGGACGCGGCGCGGTCCGTCGCGCGCTTCTTCAACGTCGTCAGCACCGAGTCCCAGCGCCTGCGCTTCGAGGCGGACGGCGAGATCGCCCGGCAGGTGGCGTCGCTGAACTCGGCGCTGTCCAAGATCGACGAACTGAACAAGCAGATCTCCTCCGCGCAGGCCGCCGGCCGAGACGCCACGTCGCTGGAGGACGAGCGCGAGCGTCAGATCGACGTCGTGAACGCCATCGTGCCGATCCGCGCCCAGAAGCGCGAGAACGGCGCGGTCTCGCTCTACACCGAGGGCGGCGGCGTGATGCTCGACGTCAGCCCCGTGCCGCTGTCCTTCACCGCGACCGCCCCCATCGCGCCGGAGATGTCGCTGGAGGGGGGCGATCTCTCCAACGTCACGTTCAACGGCCGGGACGCTGCGCCGACCGCGCCGACGAATTCCGGGCTGCTGCGCGGGGGCACGCTGGAGGCGGCGTTCCGCGCGCGCGACGAGACCATTCCCGGGTTCACCGCCCAACTCGACGCGCTGGCGCGCGACCTGATCGAGCGGTTCCAGAACCCCGCCGTCGACCCCTCGCTCGACCCCCTCGCCGCGCCCGCCGAGGCCGGCATGTTCGCCGTCGGCCCCTTCGGCGCGGCCTTCGACGGGACCGCCGCATCCCAGGTCGGGCTCGCGGGGCGCATCGTGCTGAACCCGCTCGCCGACCCCGAGGCGGGCGGCGACGCGGCGCGGATGCGCGACGGCATGGGCTCGCTGGCGACGCCGCGCTCGGGCGATCCGGCGATCGCGCTGGCTTTCCTCGACGCCTTCACCGGGCTGCGCCAGCCCGCGGCGCCCGTCTCCGCCGCGCCGCCCAACGCGGCCATCGCCGGCGCCGGCTTCGACGCGCCGCGCAGCGCCGGCGCGCTCGCGGCGCAGGTGGGCGCGATGCGGTCCTCGACGGCGGCGCGGGCAGAACAGACGGCGGCCTTCGCCCAGGGCGTGGCCGCGACGGCGCAGGAGGCGGACCTGCGCGTCTCCGCCGTCGACACCGACGCAGAGCTGCGCAACCTGATCGCGCTCGAGAACGCCTATTCGGCGAATGCGCGCGTGATCTCGGCCATCGACCAGATGATGCGCCGCATCCTGGAGATCTGAGATGACAGCCCCCCTCGCCTCGCCGGACGTGCTGCGCACGCGAGGGCTCGCCGCCCAGCAGAACCAGGTGAAGACCCAGCTCGACCGGGCGCAGACCGAGCTCACCACCGGCTATCGGCTCGACCGCGAGGTCGCCTCCGGCGGCGACGTCTCGCGCATCACGGCCATCGACCGCTCCATCGCCGCCATCGACTCGCGTCTGCCCCTGATCGGGCTCGCCCGCGAGCGCGCCACCGTCACGCAGGACGCGCTGGAGGCGGTGCAGGCGCTGGCGAAAGACGTCGGGCTCAACCTCGTCAACGACGTGACCGTGGGCGACGTCGGCACCGCGGTCATTACGGCGCGGGAGGCGCGCGACCGGCTGGAGGCGATGCTGGGCGCGCTGAACGTCACCTTCGCCGGGCGGCCGCTGTTCGGCGGCGGTCAGGCGGACGTGCTGCCCATGGGCGGAGCGGACGAACTCATCACCTTTGTGCGCACCGCGCTCGACAGCTCCGCCGACATCGCGGACGCGCTGCTCGCGGTGGACGACTTCTTCGACCCGCCCGACCCGCTGGTGCGCCCCTCCACCTTCCCCGGCCCCGAGACCTACGACGCCGACTTCTTCCGCGGCACGGTCGACGCCGTGTCGCCCCCCGTGGAGGTCGCGCCGGGCGAGCGCGTCGCCTACGCCGTGCGCGGCGACGCGGCGGCCATCAAGGACCTCCTGAAGAACATGGCCATCGCCGCGGCCACGCAGGACTCCACGTTCTACGCGGCCAACACGCCGGAGCGCACGGAGCTGTTCTCGACCGTCGGCAAGCGGATGATCGAGGGCGACGGCGACATGGCGACCCTGCGGGCGGAGCTGGGCCTGTCGCAGGCGCGGATCGAGCGCGGCGAGACCCGCGCCACCGCGGAGCGCACGACCCTGAACGTGGCGCGCAACGAGATCACCCAGGTCGACCCCTACGAGGCCGCCACCCGCGTCACCGACCTCGAGACGCGGTTGCAGATGATCTACGAGATCACCGCGCGGCTCTCGAGGCTCTCCTTCGTCAATTTCATGCGTTGAGGAACAGGATGTTCCGCCGTCTCGCCCTCGCCCTCGCCCTCATCGCCGCCCCCGCCGCCGGCGACGGCGTGCCGGACGGCTACGTCTTTCCGCTCGACATGGAGCGCGACGGCTACGCCATGGCGCGCATCAAGGACCTCGTGGAGTTCGAGGGCGTGCGCGGCAACGACCTCGTGGGCTACGGGCTCGTCGTCGGGCTCAACGGCACCGGCGACGGCATCCGCAACGCGCCCTTCACGGAGGAAGCGCTCGCCAACCTGCTGGAGCGGCTGGGCGTCAACGTCTCGGGCGAGCAGTTCCGGCCGCGCAACGTCGCCGCGGTGCTGGTGACCGCGACCCTGCCGCCCTTCGCCCGCGCGGGCTCGCGCGCCGACGTCACCGTCTCGACCATCGGCGACGCCAAGAGCCTGCTGGGCGGCACGCTGATCATGACGCCGCTGAACGCCGCCGACGGCGACATCTACGCGGTGGCGCAGGGCTCCATCATCGCCGGCGGCGTGACGGCCGGCGGCGCGGCCGACACGGTGACGCAGGGGGTCCCGACGGCCGGCTCGATCCCGGGCGGCGCGCGCATCGAGCGCGAGGTGGCCTTCGCGCTGAACGACCTGCCCAGCTTCCGGCTGGCGATCCGCGACCCCGACTTCACGACGGCCGCCCGCATCGAGGCGGCCGTGCGCGAGTCGCTCGGGCCCCGCTCGGCGCGGATGCTCGATTCGGGGACGGTGGAGGTGGACGTCGCCTCCCTGCGCGGGATGACGGCGGCGCAGGCGATGGCGCGGATCGAGAACATCGCCGTCGCGCCGTCGCAGAAGGCGCGTGTGGTGATCGACCACCGCTCCGGCACCATCGTGCTCGGCTCGGACGTGCGCATCAACCGCATCGCGGTCAGCCAGGGCAATCTCACGTTGCGCGTCACCGAACAGCCGCTGGTCTCCCAGCCCAACCCGTTCAGCCGGCAGGGCGAGACCGTGGTGGTGCCCCGCACGGAGGCGGAGATCGAGGAGGAGCCAGGCATCGGGCTCGCCATCGTGCCCGAGGCGGTCACGCTGGCCGATCTGGTCGCGGGGCTGAACGCGCTGGGGGTCGGGCCGCGGGACATGATCGACATCCTGCGCGCCATCAAGGCCGCGGGCGCCATGCACGCCGAGTTCCTCATCCAGTAGGGCGTCTAGCGCCGGTTGACCTGCTCCGCGGCGAAACCGGCCGTGTGCTGGTAGGCGCCGACGATGGCCTCCAGTTCGCTGCGCGTCGCCACGGCGTCGAGGTCGTCGAAGCCCTCCGGCGCGCGCGCCTCCACCAGATCGATCACGCGCTCCGGCCCGCCCTTGCGGTTCAGCCGCACGATCTCGGCCGTCGCCGGCAGCCGCTCGGCCTCGTAGGCGAGGAGCCCCGCCGGCCCCTGCGCCGCCAGCGCCTTGGCCAGCGCCTCCGCGTCGAGGATCGCCTGGCTCGCGCCGTTGGAGCCCACGGGATACATCGGATGCGCGGCGTCGCCGAGCAGCGTGACCCGGCCGTGGCTCCAGCCCGGCAGGGCGTCGCGATCGCACATCGGGTAGACGTAGAATTCGGGCGTCTCGCGGATCAGCGCGGCAGGGTCGAGCACCGGCGTCGAGAGCCGCCCCTCGACATGGGGCATGACCTCGGCCAGCGAGCCCCGCTTCGACCAGTCGTCCTTGTGCGGCGCGGGGTCGCCGTCGCGGCCGATCTTCGCGGCGACGGCCCAGTTGGTCAGGACCTCGCCGGGTCGGTTCTCGTCGAGCAGGATGGGATAGAGCACGAACTTCGCAGCCATGCCGCCCGCTATGATCATCGAGCGGCCGTCGAGGAAGGCCGGCCGCCAGACCGCGCCGCGCCACAGCGCGACGCCGTTCCAGCGCGGCGGCCCCTCGTCGGGGAAGAAGGCGCGACGCACGACCGAATGGATGCCGTCCGCGCCCACCAGCACGTCGCCCCGCACGGTCACGGTCGCGCCCGCGGCGTCGGCGAAGCGCGCCGTCACGCCCCCCTCGTCCTGCTCGAAGCCGACCAGCCGGCGGTCGGTGGCCACCGCGTCGGGGCCCAGCCGCTCGACCGCGGCGCGGTGCAGCACCCCCTGCAGCTTGCCGCGGTGGATGGAGAACTGCGGCACCGCATAGCCCGCATCCAGCCCGCGCGGCTGGCGCAGGATCTCCTGGCCGCGGGCGGTCATGTAGATCAGTTCATGGGTGCGTATTCCCACCGCGTCGAGCGCGGGCAAAAGCCCGATGTCGGCCAGCCGAGCGATGGCGTGGGGCAGGATGTTGACGCCCACGCCCAGTTCGCGCACCTGCGCCGCCTGCTCGAACACGCGGGCCTCGATCCCCGCCGCGTGAAGGCGCAGGGCCAGCGCCAGCCCGCCGATCCCCCCGCCTGCGATCAGAACTTTCATCAGGCGACCTCGTATTGGGGGGCGGAAGCGAGGAAGCGCGCGTAGGCGTCGGCGTCGGGCGCGCGGAAGGTCTCGGCCAGCCAGCCGCGGCGGCGCTCGGCGCAGCCCATGTCGGCCAGCAGTTCGTCGAAGTGGCGGAAGTGGAAGGGCGCAGCGCAGAGCCCGCCATAGACCTGCGCCGCCGGCCGCTCGCGGCGACGCCAGGCGAGATTGGCCTCGATGTCCGCGCGCATCGCCGCCGCGTCGGGCTGGCGCGCCAGAGCGCCGTCCATGTAGCGCACCAGCCACTCGGCGATGAGCTGGGAGGACAGCACCGTGCAGAACGTCGAGTTGTAGCCGACGAAGCCCATGTGCGGCAGGTCGGGGTTCACCGAGATGCGATGCAGCCGGTATTGCCCGTCCGGCTCCACCAGCAGCGCGCGATCCTCCGCCGACAGGAACGGCGCGCCCAACTCCCAGCCCACGGCCTGCACCACGAGGTCGGCCTCCACCTGCGCGCCGGTGCTGAGAACAGCGGCGGCGCCGTCGTAGCGCGCGATCGCGCCCTTCACCGGCGTGATCAGCCCCGCCCTCAGCGCCTCGAAGAAGCCCGGCGTGACGATCGGCGCGGAGCAGGAGACCGTCTTCTCGATGGGCTCGTCAGGGACCATGCCGTGCCTGCCAAGCCCGAGTTGCAGCTTCAGCAGCGCCTCCAGCCCGCGGAAGTTCGCCCAGACGAGCGGCCGGGTCAGCGCGCGCAGGGCCCTGGCCGCCGCGCCCTCTCCCCAGCCGTTGAACTGGATCTCCTGGGCCCGCATGTAGAGCAGGTGCTTGAAGTTGATCCCGCCGACGAAATACGGGATGCGCCAGACGTTGCGGGGATAGACCAGATGCACCGACGCGGCGCCGTTGTTCGCCGCGTTGACGGCGATGTCGGTCGCGGACTTCGAGCCGCCGAGCACGATCACCCGCGCACCGCGCGCCAGAGCCGGGTCGAGATACTCCGACGAATGCAGGATGTGGCCCGGAAAGCCCTCCTGCCCCGGATGGGTCAGACGGCGCGGGTCGGAGAACTGGCCGGTGCAGACCGCCACGAAGTCGAAGCGCTCCTGACCCTGCCGCGCGCCCTCAAGCGTCAGCGTCCAGCCCGCTTCGGCCCGGCGCATGGCGGCCACCGTCACCCCCAGCGCGAAGCGGCGCTCCAGGTCGTGGCGGACCGCCCATTCGCGAAGATAGGCGTGCACCTGCGGGCCCTTGGGCCATTCGGGATAGTCCGCCGGCATGGGCGCGTCGGTGAAGCGGTAGAGGTCCTTGGGGCTTTGCGTCTGCACCTCGGGGTAGGAGCGCGACGGCGCCCATACCCCGCCGAACTCCGCGCTGCGCTCGAAGCCCTGCACCTCGTGGCCGCGCGCGGTGAAGGCGCGGGCCGCGGCCAGTCCGCTCACCCCGCCGCCGATCACCGCCACCCGCTTGCGCGCAGCCATGCCCGCCCCCATCAGCCCGGGATCACCGCCGTCGCCTCGATCTCGACCTTGGCGCGATCCTCGATCAGATCGGCCACCTGCACCATCGCCATGGCCGGAAAGTTCTTGCCCAGCTCGGCGCGATATGCGGCGCCGACCTCGCTCAATCTCTCCAGATACTCCCGCTTGTCCTTGATATACCATGTCAGACGAACGAGATGCTCCGGCCCGCCGCCCGCCTCGGCCAACACCTCGACGATGTTGCGCAGGGTCTGGCGCACCTGGGCCACAAAGTCGTCGGTCTCGAACTCCTGCGCCCCGTTCCAGCCGATATGGCCGCCGAGGAACACCATCCGCCCCTCGGCCAGCACGCCGTTGGCGTATCCCTTCGCCGGCTTCCAGCCCGGCGGGTTCAGGTGGCGGTGCATCAGGCGCCCTCACGCAGACGGAAGCGCTGGACCTTGCCGGTGGCGGTCTTGGGCAGCGCATCGACGAATTTCACCGAACGGGGATACTTGAAGGGCGCGATGGTCGCCTTCACGTGCTCCTGCAACCGCTGGATCGTGGCGGCGTCGGGGGCTACGCCCTTCTCCAGCACCACATGGGCCTGCACGACCATGCCGCGCTCAGGGTCGGGCGCGCCGATCACCGCGCACTCCACGACGTCGGGGTGGCTCAGCAGCGCGGCCTCCACCTCGGGTCCGGCGATGTTGTAGCCGGACGAGATGATCATGTCGTCGTTGCGCGCGGCGAAGTGGAAATAGCCCTCCGCGTCCTGCCAGAAGGCGTCGCCCGTCAGGTTCCAGCCCGCAGCGACGTATTTCGCCTGCCGCTCGTCGGCGAGATAGCGGCAGCCCGTGGGGCCCCGCACCGCAAGACGGCCGACCTCGCCGCGAGGCAGTTCGCGCATCGCAGGATCGACCACACGGGCCTCGTAGCCGGTCACCGGTCTGCCGGTGCAGCCCGGCCGCGCGTCGTCGAGGCGGTTGGTGATGAAGATGTGCAGCATCTCGGTGGCGCCGATGCCGTCTAGCATCGGCTTGCCGGTGCGGGCCAGCCACTCCTCGTAGACCGGGGCCGGCAACGTCTCGCCGGCCGAGACGGCGCAGCGCAGGCTCGACAGGTCCGCCCCCTCCTCCATCGCCCGCAGCATGGCGCGATAGGCGGTGGGGGCGGTGAAGCAGATCGTGGCCCGGTATTTCTGGATGATCTCGATCAGGTTCGGCGGCGAGGCGTTCTCCAGCAGCACCGCCGAGGCCCCGAAACGAAGCGGGAAGATCGCGAGCCCGCCCAGCCCGAAGGTGAAGGCGAGCGGGGGCGAGCCCACGAACACGTCCTCTGGCGTAACCTTGAGCACCTCGCGGGCGTAGCCGTCGGCGATGGTCAGCAGATCGCGGTGGAAATGCGCGGTCGCCTTGGGCTCGCCGGTAGTGCCGGAGGTGAAGCCGAGCAGCGCCACGTCGTCGCGCGCGGTGGGGCATGCGTCGAAGCGCACGGGCTTGGACAGCGCCGCGCGGTCGAGTTCGGCGTCGTGGTTGGCGGTGCCGTCGAAGCCGACGACCGTCGCGAGGTGACGGCTGTTCTTGGCGCAGGAGACCAGCTCGTCCATCAGCCGCGTGTCGCACAGCGCGTGGGATATCTCGGCCTTGTCGACCACGGCGCGCAGTTCGCCCGCGCGCAACAGCGGCATGGTGTTCACGGCGACGGCGCCCGCCTTGGTCACCGCCAGCCACGCGGCGACCATCGCGGGATTGTTGGCGGAGCGGATCAGGACGCGATTGCCGGGCCGCAGCCCGTAGTCCTCGACCAGCGCGTGGGCGAGGCGGTTGGTCCAGTCGGTGAGTTCCTTGTAGGTGCGTCGCCGCCCATTGCCGACCAGCGCCACATGGTCGCCGAAGCCCTGCGCCACCATGGCGTCGGTCAGCGCGACGCCGGCGTTCAGCCGCTCGGGGTAGGGAAAGCCGTCGAGCAGGAAGGCAGGCTGGGCGTCAGGCGCCGGCAGGCGGTCTCGGCAGAAGCCGTCGACATGGGCCGAGGGGAGCATGGCCGTCTCCCGCGCCGTCATGCGTTCGCTTCGGGCGGCAGGAAATCGACGTCGTGCTCGGCCGAGACCTTCACCACCGCCTCCACGTCCGTCATGTCGTGCAGCGCGTCGAACAGCGCTTCAAGCCTTCCCGCGGGCGAGACCCAGAACAGGGCGCGGGCGGGTTTGTCGGACTTGTTGAAATAGCCGTGCGGCACGCCGCGGGGCATCCGCACCAGATCGCCCGCCTTCGCCACCGACCACACGCCGTCGAGCTTCAGGCTCAGTTCGCCCTCCTGCACCAGGATGAACTCGTCCTGCGTGGGGTGGACGTGGACGGGGACGAACTGGCCGGGATCGGAGTTCGTCTCGAACGCGAAGGCCGAGTCGCAACTGGCCTTGGGGAAATACTTCTGCCCGAGGATGTTCAGCGTGCGACCCGCATAGCCCTCGCCGTCCCGCGTGATGCCGCCCTTCAGCGCGCCCATGTCCCTCTCCCTATTGACCCAGCACCTGCCGGGCGATGACGACCTTCTGCACGTCCGAGGCGCCCTCATAGATCCGCAGCGCCCTGATCTCGCGGTAGAGGCCCTCCACCACGGTCCCCGAACGCACCCCGTCGCCGCCGTGCAGCTGCACCGCCGCGTCGATGACCGCCTGCGCGCGCTCGGTGGCGTGCAGCTTGGCCATGGCGGCCTCGCGGCTGACGCGGGGGGCGCCCATGTCCTTGGTCCAGGCGGCGCGGTAGACCAGCAGCGCCGCGGCGTCGACGTCCAGCGCCATGTCGGCGATGTGCCCCTGCACCATAGCCATGTCGGCCATCGGCCCGCCGAACAGGTGGCGGGTGCGCACCCGGCCCAGCGTCTCGGCCAGAGCGCGCCGGGCGAAGCCCAGCGCCGCCGCGCCGACGGTGGAGCGGAACACGTCCAGCACCGACATGGCGATGCGGAAGCCCTGCCCCTCCTGCCCGATCAGCGCGTCGGCGGGCAGCTTCACGCCCTCGAAGCGCAGCCGCGCCAACGGGTGAGGGGCGATGACGGGAAGCCGCTCGGCGACGCTCAGCCCGACCGCGTCGGCGGGGACGAGGAAGCAGGACAGACCCTTCGCCCCCGATCCGCCGGTGCGCGCGAACACGGTGTAGAGGTCGGCGATGCCGCCGTTCGAGATCCACGTCTTCTCGCCGTCCAGCCGCCAGCCGTTCCCGTCGCGCACGGCCGTCATGTCCATGGCGGCGACGTCCGATCCGGAGCGCGGCTCGCTGAGCGCGAAGGCGGCGATGGCCCGTCCGGTCCGGGTGCGTTCCAGCCAGCGGCGCTGCTCCGGCGAGCCGAACAGCGTGACCGGCCCCGCCCCGAGGCCCTGCATGGCGAAGGCGAAGTCGGCGAGCCCGTCGTGGCGCGCCAGCGTCTCGCGGATCAGGCACAGCGTGCGCACATCCAGCGGGTCGGTCGTGTGCTCGAGCCAGCCGTCGGCCCCGAGACGCGCCACCAGCGCGCGACAGGCGGCGTCGGCGTCGGCGTGGTCGACGGCGAGACCGGCGCACCAGTCCTCCAGCCGCGCGGCCAGGGCGCGGTGGCGGTCCTCGAAGAAGGGCCAGTCGAGAAAGCTGCGGTCGACGTCCGGCGCGGTCATCAATCCCCCTCGAACACCGGCCGCTCCTTCGCGAGGAAGGCCCGGTAGGCGCGCTCGAAGTCGCGGGTCTGCATGCAGATCGCCTGGGCCTGCGCCTCGGCCTCGATGGCCTGCTCCAGCCCCATCGCCCATTCCTGCAGCAGCATGTTCTTGGTCATGGCGTGGGCGAAGCCCGGCCCCTCGGCCAGTTGCGTCGCCAGCGCGAGGGCCTGCGCCTCGGGGTCGTCGGCCACGCGGTTCCAGAAGCCCCAGGCCAGCCCCTCCTCGGCGCCCATCGAGCGCCCGGTGTAGAGCAGCTCCGCCGCCCGCCCCTGCCCGACGATGCGCGGCAGCATCGCGCAGGCGCCCATGTCGCAGCCGGCGAGCCCGACGCGGGTGAACAGGAAGGCCACTTTCGCCTCCGGCGTCGCGATGCGCAGGTCCGACGCCATGGCGAGAATCGCGCCGGCCCCCGCAGCCACGCCCTCGACCGAGGCGACGATGGGCTTGCCGCAATGGATCATCGCCTTGACCAGATCGCCGGTCATGCGCGTGAACCGCAGCAGCCCCGGCATGTCCATGCCGACCAGCGGACCGATGATCTCCCGCACGTCGCCGCCGGAGCAGAAGTTGCCGCCGCTCGAGGCCAGCACGACCGCGCGCACGTCCTCGGCGTGGACCATGGCGCGGAACGTGTCGCGCAGTTCGGCGTAGCTCTCGAAGGTCAGGGGGTTCTTGCGCTCGGGCCGCGTGAGACGGATCACGGCGACGCGGCCCGCCATCTCCCAGGCGAAATGCTGCGGTCGAAGATCGGCCATTCGGCTCATCGCGCGGTCCTTGCGAGCTTGGCGAGGGTTGCGGCGGTCTGCTCGATCTCCGCCTCGTCGAGGCCGGCCATCAGCCCGTCCACCCAGCGGGCGTGCTCGGCGGCCATGGCGGCGAACTGGCGCGCGCCGGCCTCGGTGAGGCGCACCAGCGTGGCGCGCCGGTCGCCGACGACGTCGGCGCGCAGGGCCAGCCCCTCCTCCACCAGCCGGTCCACGATGCCGGTGACGTTGCCGTTCGAGACCATCAGCATCCGCGACAACTCGCTCATCTTGAGGCCTTCGGGCCGACGCTCCAGCGCCGACATCACGTCGAAGCGCGGCAGCGTGGAGCCGTAGTCCAGCCGCAGCCGCTCGCGCAGGGCGCCCTCCACATGCCGGGTGGCCTTGAGCATCCGCAGCCACAGCTTCAGCCGGCTGCGCTCGGGGCGGGGCAGGTCGAGGCTCACGTCTCGCCTCCCGAGATGGCGATGGCCTGCCCGTTCACCCCCTCCGAGCCCGGCGCGCAGAGCCACAGCGCGCAGGCCGCGACCTCCTCGGGCCGGAACAGGCGGCCTTGCGGGTTGGTCCGCGCTAGCCCCGCCCGCGCCTCGTCCGCCGGGCGGCCCGTGGTCTCCACGATGCGCGCGACGCTGCGCTCGGTCATCTCGGTGTCGAGAAAGCCCGGGCAGATCGCGTTCACGGTGACCCCGCGACGCGCCGTCTCCTGCGCCAGCGCCCGCGTCAGGCCGAGAACGCCATGCTTGGCGGCGACATAGGGCGCGACATAGGCGTAGCCCTTCAGGCTGGCGGTGGAGGCGACGGCGATCAGCCGTCCCCAGTCGCCCATCTGGCGCAAGCCTTCGCGGAAGGTCAGGAAAACACCGGTCAGGTTGACGTCCAGCGCGCGCCGCCAGTCGTCCAGCGTCGTGCGGGCGAAGGGCGCGCTGTCCGCGGCGCCGGCGCTGGCCACCACGACGTCCTGCGGTCCCGCCTTGGCGAACAGCGCGGCGACCGAGGCCTCGTCGGTCACGTCGGCCGTGACGGCGCGCATCCGCTCGCCCGCGACGGCGCGCAGCGGGGCCTCGCGTCGGCCGGCCACCGTGACCATGGCGCCGGCCTCGGCGAAGGCGCGCGCGACGGCCGCCCCGACGCCGGAGCCGCCCCCCGTCACCAGCACGCGCCTTCCGGTCAACTCCACGTCCGCGCCTCTCGTCTCCCACCGTTGGGCGCAACGCTAGGCGCGCGTCGAGGGTGTTTCAATCATGAAATGTCGAGCCCTGAACCTTCAGCGTCCGCGTCCCGCCCCGGCCCCTTCCCGTCCCCGCCGACCCGCGCTAGGCAGGAGCCATGAGCACCGCCCGCGAGATCATCGACGCGCTCGGCCTGCAGCCCCATCCCGAGGGCGGCTGGTATCGCGAAACATGGCGCGCCGCGGCCGAACCCGGCGCACGGGCGGCGGGAACGGCGATCTACTATCTGCTCGACGCGGGCGAGTTCAGCCATTGGCACCGGGTCGACGCCGCCGAGATCTGGCACTTCTACGCCGGCGCGCCCTTGGCGCTGACGCTTTCGCCGGACGGCCATGACGCCGAAGCGCACCGCCTGGGCTCCGGGCTCGCCGCGGGGCAACGGCCGCAGATCGTCGTGCCCGCCGGCTGGTGGCAATGCGCCACCTCGCTCGGCGCCTGGACGCTGGTCGGCTGCACGGTGAGCCCCGGCTTCGACTTCGCCGGCTTCGAGATGGCGCCGCCGGACTGGCGCCCGACGCCTCGCCCCCCGAGCGCCTGACCGCCATGACCCCGCGGCTTTACCTGATCACGCCCGCCGCCTTCGAGCCCGCCGCCTTCGCCGAGACGCTGAAGGCGGCGTTGGGCGCGGCCGACGTCGCCTGCGTGCGGCTGGCCATGGACGCGGGCGAGGACGGGCAGCGCCGCGCCGCCGACGCCCTGCTGCCGGTCTGCGCCGCGGCCGACGTCGCGCTGGTGATCGCCGAGCATGTCCGCCTCGTCGCGCCGCACGGCCTCGACGGCGTCCACCTCGGCGACACCGCGGGCGTGCGCAAGGCGCGTGAGGCGCTGGGCGCCGACCGGATCGTGGGCGCCTTCGCCGGCCCCTCGCGCCACCGCGGCATGGCGGCGGCCGAGGCGGGCGCCGACTACGTCGCGCTCGGCCCCGTGTCGGCCGGCGCGCTCGGCGACGGGGCGGAGGCGGACGCCGGGCTTTTCTCGTGGTGGCAGGAGATGATCGAGACGCCCTGCGTCGCCGAAGGCGGCCTGAGCCCCGCCATCGCCCGCACGCTGAGCAAGGCGGCCGACTTCGTCGCCCCGCGCCGCAGCGTGTGGGAGGCGCCCGAGGGTCCCGCCGCAGCCCTGGCCGCCTACGCCGCCGCGCTGCGCGACGGCTGAGGCGGGCGGCCGGGGAGCGCGGCTGGGGAGGCGCGGCTTGCCCGGTCGCCCGGCAGGCGCCACAACCGCGGCCATGGAGCTTGTCGTCGAGGCGCTGACCTGCCGCCGCGCGGGCCGGCGCGTCGTCGCGCCGGTCTCGTTCCGCGTTCCCGCCGGCGCCGCCGCGCTGCTGACCGGGCCGAACGGGGTCGGCAAGTCCTCGCTGCTGCGCGTGCTGGCCGGGCTTATCCCGCCCGATGGCGGCGCCGCGCGTCTGGGCGATCTCGCGCTCGGCGCCGACCCTGAGGCCTGGCGCGGCGGGCTGGCCTACGCCGGCCACCTGGACGCCGTGAAGCCGGCGCTGACGGTGGCCGAGAACCTCTCCGCCTGGGCCGCGCTCTACGGCGGCGGGGGCGTCGAGGCGGCGCTGGCGCGCTTCGGGCTGTCGCGGCTGGCCGACATGCCCGCGGGCTGGTGCTCGGCGGGTCAGAAGCGGCGGCTGGGGCTCGCACGTCTGCTGGCGGCGGACCGGCCGCTGTGGCTGCTGGACGAGCCTACCGTGTCGCTGGACGCGGCGTCGGTGGAGACGCTGGCGGGCGCGGTGCGCCAGCACCTCGCGGCGGGCGGTCTGGCGGTGATCGCGACCCACGCGCCGCTTGGGGTGGAAGGCGTCCCCGTGCGCCTCGCGCCCCCCACCGCGACCGTGGCCGACGAGGCTTTCGGCGGGGCCTGGGCGTGAGCGCGCTTCTGGCGCTGGTGCGCCGCGACGTGGTGCTCGCGTTCCGGCTCGGCGGCGGCGGGGCGCTGGGGGTGGCGTTCTTCCTGCTCGCCGCCATGCTCACCCCCATCGGGCTCGGCGGCGAGACCGACGCCCTGCCCCGCGTCGCCGGCGGGGTGATCTGGGTGGCGGCGCTGCTGGCATGCCTGCTGTCGCTCGACCGCCTGTTCCAGGCGGACTGGGAGGACGGCGGGCTGGACCTGCTCGCGCTCGGCCCGCTGCCGCTGGAGGCGGTGGTGGCCGCCAAGGCCGCGGCGCACTGGCTGACCACCGGCCTGCCGCTGATCCTCGCGGCGCCGGTCCTCGCGCTCACGCTGAACCTGCCGGGCGAGGCCTTCTGGCCGCTGATGATCGCGCTCGCCGCCGGCACGCCGGGACTGAGCCTGATCGGCGCCGTCGGCGCCGCGCTGACCGTTGGCGTGCGGCGCGGGGGGCTGCTGCTGTCGCTGCTGGTCCTGCCGCTCTACCTGCCGACGCTGATCCTCGGCGCACGGGCGGTGGAGCGGGCGGGGGTCGGGCTCGACGCGACCGCGCCGCTGGCGCTGCTCGGCGCGGTCACGCTGGTCAGCGCCGTGGTCGGCCCGCTGGCGGCGGCGGCGGCGCTGCGCGTCAATCTGCGCTGAGCCCGCCGCATTGCCCGCCCCGCCCCCTTTGGCTACCTAGGGGGTCATGTCGATCTGGCGCTATGCGAACCCCGCCGAGTTCATGCGCCTGTCCGGGGCGGTCCTGCCCTGGGCGGCGTGGACGGCCGGCCTGCTGATCGTGGGCGGGGCCGTCTGGGGCCTGTTCTTCACCCCCGCCGACTACCAGCAGGGCGAGACGGTGCGGATCATGTACGTCCATGTCCCCGCCGCCATGATGGCGATCAACATCTATTTCGTGATGGCGGTGGCGTCGCTGATCGGGCTGATCCGTCGGCATCACGTGAGTTTCCTCGTCGCCAAGGCCGCCGCCCCCATCGGCGCGGGGCTGACGCTGCTGGCCATCGTCACCGGCGCGGTGTGGGGCCAGCCGACATGGGGAACGTGGTGGGTCTGGGACCCCAAGCTGACCTCGATCCTGATCATGCTTTTCTTCTACCTCGGCTATGTCGGGCTGTGGTCGGCGGTGGAGGACCCGGACAAGGCGGCGGACCTGTCCTCGGTCCTGTGTCTCGTCGGGGTCGTGTTCGCCTTCTTCTCGCGCTTCGCGGTGGAGATCTTCGGCGACCAGACGCTGCATCAGCCGGCCTCGCTGAGCGTCACCGGCATATCCGTCGCGCCGATCTTCTTCTGGCCGCTGGCGGCGACCATCCTCGGATTTTACGCCTTCTTCATCGCGCTGGTGCTGCTGCGCGCGCGCACCGAGATCCGCCTGCGCCGCATCCGCGCCCTGCGCCTGCAGCGCGCCGCCGCCGAGGAGGCCGCCTGATGCTCGAACCCGGCGCACACTGGCCCTATGTCATCGCCGCCTACGCGGCCACCGCGGTCGTTCTCGGCGCGCTGATCTGGGCGAGCTGGACCGAGGCGCGGCGGGCGCGCGACACCCTCGAACGCATCGAAGCGGAGCGAAAGCGATGAGCGACGCGACCGAGACCCCCCGCGGCGGCTTCGCCCGCTGGGCCCCGCTGGCGATCTTCCTGGCCATTGCGGCCATGCTGGGGGGCTACCTGCTGGCGACGCAGTTCTACGGCTACCAGCGCGACACGCTGCCCTCGGCGCTGATCGGCCGGGAGGCGCCGGAGACGGCGCTGCCGCCGCTGTTCGCGGACCGGCCGGGGCTGGAGCCGGCGCTGCTGCGCGCGCCGGGGGTGAAGCTCGTCAACGTCTGGGCGAGCTGGTGCGGGCCCTGCCGGGTCGAGCACCCTGCGCTGATGCAGTTGCAGGCGATGGGTGTGACCGTGCACGGCCTCAACCAGCGCGACGAACCGGCCAACGCCCGGCGCTTTCTGGAGGAGCTGGGCGACCCCTATGTCGGGATCGGCGTGGACCGCACCGGCCGCGCAGGCGTGGAGTGGGGCGTCTACGGCGTGCCCGAGACCTTCGTGATCGATGGGCAGGGGCGCATCGTCTACAAGCATGTCGGCCCCATCGTGAACGACGATCTGGAGCGACGCATCCTGCCCGCGATCCGTCAGGCCGGCGGGAGCGTCTGAGGTCGGCGCCCAAGCAGTATGCGATATTGCATGCAGAATTTATGTGCTAACCTGCTGAAAGAATGCGAGCGACGGCCTTTCGGCGCGCGAGGCGACCGACCGGCCGCCGCATAATGCGGCGCCCTGCGGTCCCTCGGCCTCCCGGCCGCGGCATTGCTGGGCGCCGGAGGGAAGTCACCCCCAGACCCGCGCGCCAAGCGCCTGATCGCCAATCGTTTCTCTGCCGACGCAGAACTGGCGCGGTCCTTGCTACACGGCCAGCAACCCGCCGGATCGAGACGCGGGAGACGACAGGAGCACGCGGATGCCATTCGACCCCGACGCCGGCCTCGACAGCGCCCGCCTGCGCGACGTCTACGCCGCACGCGCCGCCACGCCAGCGGAGGTCACCGAGGCCGTGCTGGCCCGCGCCGAGGCGGGCGATGCGGCGATCTGGATCGGCGGCCCCTGCGCCGAGCGCGCCACCGCGGCCGCGCGCGCCCTGACGGACCGCGACCCTCGCGACCTGCCCCTCTACGGCCTGCCCTTCGCGGTGAAGGACAACATCGACGTCGCCGGTCTCCCGACCACCGCCGCCTGTCCGGCCTTCGCCTACACGCCTGCCGCGAGCGCGCCCGTGGTGGAGCGGCTGGAGTCGGCCGGCGCCATCCTGATCGGCAAGACCAACCTCGACCAGTTCGCCACCGGCCTGTCGGGCTGCCGCTCGCCCTACGGGGTTCCCGACAACGCGCTGGCGCCGGGGATGATCCCGGGCGGCTCCTCCTCCGGCTCGGCGGTCGCGACGGCGGCCGGGCTCGTCACCTTCGCCCTGGGCACCGACACGGCCGGGTCGGGACGCGTGCCGGCGATGCTGAACAACCTGATCGGACTGAAGCCCACCCGCGGGCTGATCCCGACCCGCGGCGTCGTGCCGGCCTGCCGGACGCTGGATTGCGTGTCGGTGTTCGCGCTCTCTGCGGCCGACGCGGCCGTGGTGCTGGATGTGGCCGAGGGCTTCGACCCAGCCGACCCCTGGTCGCGCCCGCGCGCCTCCGGCCCAGGGCGGATCGAGCGGATCGGGGTTCCGCGCCCGGCCGACCTCGACTTCTTCGGCGACCGGGCGGCGGCGAAGCTGTGGGAGGCCGCGGTCGCGCGCGCCGGGGCGCTGGGCTTCGCGGTCGAGATCGTGGATCTGACGCCCTTCCTCGAAACCGCGCGGCTGCTCTACGAGGGACCGTGGGTCGCCGAACGCGCCGCCGCCATCCGTCCGCTGGTCGAGGAGCGACCCGAGGTTCTGCACCCGGTCATCCGCCAGATCGTCTGCGGCGGCCTGACCCCTTCTGCGGTCGACGCTTTCGAGGCGCTCTATCGCCTCGCCGAATTGCGGCGCGAGATCGAACCGGTCTGGACGCGCATCGACGCGCTGATGGCGCCGACCGCGCCGACCGCCTACACCACCGCCGAGATGCTCGCCGATCCGGTCGCGCTGAACAGCCGGCTGGGCCGCTACACCAACTTCATGAACCTGCTGGACCTGAGCGGCGTCGCGGTTCCGGCCGGCTTCCTGCCCTCGGGCGCCGGTTTCGGCGTCACGCTCTGCGCGCCGGCCTTTGCGGAGGCGCCGCTGCTGGTCGCCGCCGACGCGCTGCACCGCGCGGCGGGAACCGGCGCCGGCGCCGCGCGCCGCGCGCCGACCGCGCCGCCGCCCGAGGCGCGGCGCGCGCGGCTGGTCGTCTGCGGCGCGCACATGAGCGGCCTGCCGCTGAACGACGAACTGACCGCGCTGGGGGCCCGGCTAGTCGGCCCGGCCGAGACCGCGCCGCTCTACCGCCTCTACGCCCTGCCCGGCGCGCCCGCCCGCCCCGGCCTCGTGCGCGTTGGCTCCACGCAAGGGCGGGCCGTGGCGGTGGAGGTCTGGGACCTTGCCCCCGAAGCCGTCGGCGCCCTGCTCGCGCGCGTGCCCGCGCCGCTCGGCTTCGGCCGCGTGACGCTGGCCGACGGGGCCGAGCACACCGGATTCGTCTGCGAGGCCGAGGGCGCGCGGGGCGCCTCCGACATCACCCCTCTCGGCGGCTGGCGGGCGCACCTCGCGCGCGACGCCGGCCACGCCTGAGGGGAGAGGAGCGCGGATCACCGACGCGTCCTCGCCGCCGGGGCCTCCACGGACCTGCCGCCGCCGCTCACACAGCGGCGCTAACGGTCGTCGCCCACCGCGCGCGGCCGCGCCATCGCGGCCTCGCTGTCGTCCACCGCCCGCCGAGCGGCGGCGCCGATGGCCTTCATCTCGCCGGCGCTCAGGCCGCGCTCCTTGTCCCCTTCCAGCTCGGGGATCCGCACCGTCACCTCGCGGTGCGCGAACTTGATCCCCTCCTCCTCGAAAATCCTGCGGATTTCCTGATAGATCAGCTTGCGCGTCGTCCACTGGTCGCCCGGCCGGGTCATGTATTTGACCCGGATGATCATGGCGCTGTCCTCCATCATGTAGACGCCCTGGCTCTTGAGCGGCTGCATGAACTTGTGGCCCTCGGTCGGATGCTCCAGCAGTCTCTCGCCCAGCTTCTTGATCAGCTTGCGCACCTTGTCGGGGTCGGTGTCGTAGGTCAGCCGCAGCGGCAGCTTCATGATGACCCAGTCGCGGCTGAAGTTGGTCAGGTGCTTGATCTCGCCGAACGGCACCGTGTGCAGCGGTCCGAGGTGGTGCCGCAACTGGAAGCTGCGGATCGAGATCTGCTCGACCGTGCCCTTCACCCCGCCGATGTCGATGTACTCGCCCTTGCGGAAGGCGTCGTCCACCAGGAAGAACACGCCCGAGAGGATGTCGCGGATCAGGGCCTGGCTGCCGAAACCGATGGCCAGCCCGATCACGCCGGCGCCGCCCAGCAGCGGGGCCACGTTGACGCCAACCTCCATCGCCGTGAAGATCGCCACCGACGCGAGGATGACGATCAGCAGGAAGTTGCGCACCAGCGGCAAGAGCGTCGCCAGCCGGCTCGCCGCCGAGAAGGCAGAGCCCTCGTCGCCGGGCTCGCCCATCGCCACGGGCTCGACCTCGGCCGCGATGCGCTGGTCGATCCAGATCCGGGCGGCGTGGTAGATCACGTAGCCGATCAGCAGGATGTCGACGACGCCCTGCACCCGATCGAGCGGCGTTCCGGGCGCGAAGGCCTCGCGGCCTCCCCAGAGATAGACCAGCGCCCAGACCGCCGCGCCAAGCGCGAACAGGCTCGCCACCCGGCGGGCCAGGTCCTCGAAGCTGCGCATCCGCCCCGGCGAGCCCACATCGATGGGCGCGGCGCGCAGCGGGGGCGGCGCGACGCCGCCGCCTTCGTCGGCGTCGCTGTCCATGTCGACGCCGCCGTCGGCCAGCGGGTCGCGCGGCGGCGGCGTCGGCGCCTCCTCGACCATCCGCATCAGCCGCCGCCGGCGGCGGGCGCGGGCGAAGCGGGCCACCGCGTAGACCGCCGCCGCGTAGGCGACGAGCGCCACGAGCAGCACGAGGAAGGCGACGCCCAGCGGCGGCGGCCCAGCCTCGTCGCCCATCACCAGCCGCACGCTCAGCAGGGCCCACGACGCGCCGACATAGAGCAGGGCGGCGGGAAACCACAGGGCGGCCCCGGCGGCGGCGGGCCAGGTGGCCTCCCGCGCCGGCTTGCCGCCAAGCAGCGCGGAAGTCACGGCGCGCCGGTTCGCCCAGGCCCCGGCCGTCACGATCAGCGCCAGCGCCAGCGAGAAGACCAGCATCAGCAGCGCCCAGCTCTGGGCGGGCAGGTCCATCGCCTCGAGCCAGGTCAGGGTGAAGGAGCCCGCCACGTCGAAGGTCGCGGTCACGATCAGCCAGTTGTAGAGCCGGCGCGCCTGACGGTCCGTCATCGCCGGCAGGCGGTACTCCGGCAGATACGGGGCGAGGATCATGCGCCAGAGCGTCGCCACGAGGCGGATCACGGCGTAGCCGCTGAAGACGAGAATCGCCGTCTTGGTCGCGGCGGCGTTGTCGTCGGGATAGAAGCCCGCCCCCACCAGCGCGGCGACCGCGATCGTGATCGCGACCGAGGCGACCATCAGCCCCACGCGCGCCGCCAGCACCGGCAGCATCTCGGCGACGCCGTCGGGGTCCGGCCGCTGCATCCCGACGAAGATCGGGCGCGCGACATAGACCGCGAACAGGGTCGCGGCGGCGCGGCCGATGCCCAGCAGGAAGGCGAGAAAGACCAGCAACCCGACGAAATAGCGCGGGTCGCCGTCGGGACTGGCGCGGCTCAGCGTGTCGACAAGGTCCTCGCCGAGTCGCGGCGCCCGGCCCAGCGTGGCGACGAGACGCTCACGAAACTGCGTCACGCCGCGCTCGGTCATGGTGACGGCCTGCCCGCCGCGGAACGACTCGGCGATGCGGCCGTAGTCCTCCAGCACCGGCGCGCGCGCCGGATCGGCCGGCGCGGCCTCGACCCTCGGCTCGAACATGCGGTAGTCGTCGAAGCCCTGAGCGCAGGCCGCGCCAGCGCCGCCCAGCGCCAGCAGCGCCGAGATCATCAGGACCAGCGACAGAAAGCCCCAGCGCATCGTCGAACGCTCCCCGTCGAGGAACCTAACGCGAGCGGCGGGCGTTGCGCAGCAGCAATGACGCACAGGTGTTCCCCAAAGTCGCGGCGCAGGCTTTCGCTGGCCTTTCCCCGCGCAGACCGCTAACGACAATGGGGCGGGCGCGGCGAGGGCGCAACGTGCGGCGCGGGCGGGGTGCAACCGCAGGCCGCCGCGAGCGCGGGCAATTGACGGCGAAGGGGGCCGGCGGGCGCCTGGGGCGGGGGAGAGATGCTGAGACGCCTGAACGCCGAACGCGCGAAGGTCGGCCGGCGCGTGATGCTCTACAGCCACGACACGTTCGGCCTCGGACACCTGCGGCGGTCGCGCACGATCGCGCAGGCGCTGGCGGCGGAGAATCCCGAACTGTCGGCGCTGATCATGACCGGCTCGCCGGTCGCGGGCCGCTTCGACTTTCCCGACCGGGTGGACCACGTGCGCCTGCCCGGCGTCGTGAAGCTGCCCGACGGCAGCTACAAGTCCCACAACCTCGGCGTGGACGTCGAGGAGACGACGCGGCTGCGCGCCGCCCTGCTCGCCGCGGCTGAGGGCAGCTTCGAGCCGGACGTGCTTATCGTCGACAAGGAGCCATGGGGCTTCCGCAACGAACTGGCCGCCACGCTGGCGGCCGCGCGGGCGCGCGGGGCGCGGATCGTGCTGGGCGTGCGCGACGTGCTCGACGACCCGGCCTCGCTGGCCGACGAGTGGGCGCGCAAGAACGCCGTGGAGGCGGTCGAGAGCTTCTACGACGAGATCTGGATCTACGGCGTGCCCGAGGTGTGCCGGCCGCTGGAGGGCCTGCCGCTGTCGGCGGCGGCGTCGCGGCGCATCGTCTACACCGGCTATCTCCGGCGCGAGGCGCCGCCGCCCTCTCCCTCGGACTGGGAGCCGTCGACGCCCGGACCCTACATCCTCGTCACCACCGGCGGCGGCGGCGACGGGGCGGAGCTGGTCGACTGGACGCTGTCCGCCTACGAGGCCGATCCCACCCTGTCGATCCACGCGGTGCTGGTCTACGGCCCCTTCCTGCGCGCCGATCTGCGCGCCGACTTCGACCGCCGCGCCCAGGCGCTGGACGGCCGCATCGAGACGGTGGGCTTCGACAGCCGGCTGGAGCGCATCCTGCAGGGCGCGCAGGGGGTTGTCGCGATGGGCGGCTACAACACGTTCTGCGAGATACTGTCGCTCGACAAGCCGGCGGTGATCGCCCCGCGCACCTTCCCGCGGCAGGAGCAGCTGATCCGCGCCGCCGCCGCCGAGCGGCTGGGGCTTGCGCGGATGCTCCACCGCGCGCGCGACGGCGATGGGCCGATCGTGATGGCCGACGCGATCCGAGACCTCGCGCGGCAGAGCCCGCCCTCCACCGGGCGCATTCCCGGCCTGCTCGACGGGCTCGACACCATCGCGGCGCGCATGGCGTCGCGCGGCTCGCCCGCGGCGCGCGCCGTAGCCCATGGTGGCTGAGCGGCCGGACCCGCCGCTCGCCGTGGTGATGAAGGGATGGCCACGGCTGTCCGAGACCTTCATCGCGCAGGAGTTGCGCGCGCTCGAGGAGCGGGGCCTCGACTTCGTGATCTGGTCGCTGCGCCGACCGACCGACGCCAAGGTCCACGCCCTGCACCGCGCCGTGCAGGCCCCGGTGCGCTATCTGCCGGAATACCTGCACGACGAGCCGCTGCGCGTTCTGCGCGGGCTCTGGGCCGCCATGTCGACGCCGGGCTTCGGCGCCGCGTTCCGCGCCTGGATGGCCGATCTGCGCCGTGACGGCACGGTGAACCGCGTCCGGCGCTTCGGGCAGGCGTGCGTGCTGGCCGCCGAGGCGGGGCCCGAGGTGCGGCTGCTCTACGTCCATTTCCTGCACACGCCGGGCTCGGTGACGCGCTACGCCGCGATGATGCGCGGCTGGACCTGGGGCTTCTCCGCGCACGCCCGCGACATCTGGACCATCCCGGATTGGGAGAAGCGCGAGAAGCTCGCCGACGCCGCCTTCGGCGTCACCTGCACAAACGCGGGCGCGGAGCATCTGCGCAGCCTCGCCGGGGCGGGCGCGCAGGTGCAGTTGATCTACCACGGGCTCGACCTCGGTCGCTTTCCGCCGCCGCCGCCCACGCGACCCGCCCGCAACGGCACGTCGCGCGACGATCCGGTTCAGATCGTCTCGGTCGGCCGGCTGGTGGAGAAGAAGGGCTATGACGAGTTGCTGTTCGCGCTGGCCGACCTGCCGCGCGGGCTGCACTGGCGCTTCACCCATGTCGGCGGCGGACCGCTGGGCCCGAAGCTGAGGGAGACGGCCGCCCGCCTCGGCATCGCCCGCCGCATCGCCTGGCGCGGGGCCTGCGACCAGGCGGAGGTGATCGAGACGCTGCGCGCGGCCGATCTGTTCGTGCTGGCCGCGCGCGTGGCGGCCGACGGCGACCGTGACGGGCTGCCCAACGTGCTGATGGAGGCGGCCAGCCAGAACCTCGCCACGATCGCCACCGCCGTCTCCGCGATCCCGGAATTCGTCGAGCACGGCGTGACCGGCGTTCTCGTGCAGCCGCGCGACGCGCCGGCGCTCTCAAGCGCCATCTTCCGGCTGGCCCGCGATCCGGCGGCGCGCGCGACGATGGGCGCGGCGGCGCGCGCGCGCCTCGTGAGCCACTTCGGCGCGGCGGCTGGGGCCGACGCGCTGGCCGCCCGTCTGCGCGCAGCGCTGGGGCGCGCGGAGCCCGCCGCGGCGACCCACGCTGCCGCGCCCCAGCCGTGAAGCAAGCGGATCGTGACCCGCGTCGCCTTCTACGCCCCGATGAAGCCGCCCGACCACCCGACACCCTCGGGCGATCGCCGCATAGCGCGGCTGATGCAGCGGGCGCTGGAGCGGGCGGGCTTCCCCAGCTTCCTCGCCTCGCGCCTGCGCACCCGCGACGGGACGGGCGACCCTGCGGCGCAGCAAGTCCTGCGCGCCGCCGCCGCGGACGAGGCGGCGCGGCTGATCGGCGCGCTGCGCGCCGACCCGCCAGCGCTGTGGTTCACCTACCATTGCTACTGGAAGGCCCCGGACCTGATCGGCCCGGCGGTCGCCGCCGCGCTCTCAATCCCCTATGTCGTCGCCGAAGGCGCGCGGACGCCGGCCCGGCGCCGCGAAGGGCCATGGGCGGGCTTCGCCGCCGCGGCGGAGGCTGCGCTCGACCGGGCGGCGGTGATCTTCTGGCCGACCGCGCGCGACCTGCCGCTGCTCAAGGCGCTGCGCCCCCCCGACCAGCGCCTCGTGCGCCTGCCGCCCTTCACCGCGCTGGGCCAGCCGGCCGGCCGCCCGGTGTCGCGCGACGGGCCGCTCAGGCTCTGCGCGGTCGCGATGATGCGACAGGGAGACAAGCTCGCCTCCTATCGCGCGCTCGCCGCGGCGCTGGCGGCGGCGCAGGACGTGGACTGGACGCTTGACGTCGCCGGCGATGGCGAGGCGGAGGCCGAGGTGCGCGCGGCGCTCGCGCCCTTCGGCGACCGGGTGCGCCTGCTCGGGCGCCGCGACGACCGGCCGGGGTTGCATGCGGTGTATGAGGCGGCCGACCTGCTGGTCTGGCCCGGGGTGAACGAGGGGTTCGGCATGGTCTATCTCGAAGCGCAGGCCACCGGCCGCGCCGTCGTCGCGGAGGACAGGCCCGGCGTGCGCGACGTGCTGGCCCCCGGCGCGGCGCTGACCCCGCCGGGCGACGCGGAGGCCTTCGCCGCCGCGCTGCGCTGCTTCGGCACCGACCGTGGGGCGCTGGCCGCCGCCGGCGCCGCGGCGCGGGCGCACATGGAGGCGCATCACGGCGTCGAGGCGGCCGCCCGCCGACTGAGCGACGCGCTGGGGCCGCTGCTGTGACCGCGCTCGCGCTGCTGCGCCATTTTCCCACCGACTGGAACGAGGCCGGCCGCCTCCAGGGCCGCGTGGACCGCCCGCTGACCGACGCCGCCCGCGCCGCGCTGGCTGGGCTGGCGCCCCCGCCCGAGTGGCGCGCGGCGCGCGTGATCGCGAGCCCGCTGTCGCGCGCCCGCGACACCGCCCTTGCGCTGTGGGGCGCGGCCGAGACCGACGCGCGCCTTACGGAACTGGCGTGGGGGGACTGGGAGGGCCGGCGCGGCGCCGACCTCGTCGCGGACCCCGCTTCGGGCTACACCCACGTCGAGCATTGGGGCTGGGACCGCCGCCCCCCGGGCGGCGAAAGCCCCGCCGACGCCTGGGCCCGCGTCTCCCCCGCGCTGGCCGAGATCGCCGCGCACGGCGCGCCCACCGTGCTGGTCATCCATCGCGGGCTGATCCGGGTGATCCTCGCCCGCGCCCATGGCTGGAACTTCGACCGCCCCGAGCCCTTCGCCATCAAGCGCGCCCGCATGATCCCGCTGCGCCTGGGCCCAGACGGCGCGCCCAGCCCGGACGGCGAGGCGCTGCGGCTGGTTCCCCGGTGAGGGTCGCGTTCCTCGTCACCCACCTCTCCGGCGGCGGGCACCTGGCGCGCACGCTCGCGCTGGCCCGCGGCGTCGCCGCCCGGGGAGCCGAGGCGCTGGTCGTCAGCGGCGGCCGGCCCCTGCCCCATCTCGATGTCGCGGGCGTGCGATTCGTCCAGCTTCCCCCCCTAGCCGTGGCCGACCACGACTACGCGCGGCTGCTCACGCCCGATGGCGCGCCGGCGGACGCCGCCTATCTGGCGGCGCGGTCGGCGGCGGCGGCGGCGGCCGTCGCGGGGGCCGACCGGCTCGTGGTGGAGCTCTACCCCTTCGGCCGCCGGGCGCTGGCCGCGGAGTTCGAGGCGGCCGTCGCCGCCGCGGGCGGCCGGGCGCTGGTCTCGGTGCGCGACTTTCCCGAGCCGCCGCGCAAGGCGCGTCGCATTCCCGAGACCCACGCCGCCCTGCGCCGCTGGTGCGCCGGCGTGCTGGTGCATGGCGATCCCGCCGTCGCTCCCTTCGACCTCGGCTGGCCCGGCGCCGCCGAGATCGCCGACCTGCTGCGCCCCACCGGCTATGTCGCCGAGCCCCTGCCTCCGCCCGAGGGCGATCCGGCCGAGGTGCTGGTCGCCGAGGGCGGCGGCGGTCTGGGCCGGTCGCTGCTGGCCGCGGCGGTGGAGGCGGCGCGGCTAGGCGAGCGCCCATGGCGCCTTCGGGTCGGCGGGGCCGACGCCGCGGCCGCGGCGTCGCGTCTGAACGCGCTCGCCGCCGGCGCGCCCGTGATCGCCGAGCCCGCCGCGGCGGACTATCGCGCCCGGCTGAAGACCTGCGCCGCCTCGGTCAGCCTCGCGGGCTACAACACCGCGGTGGACCTGCTGCAGAGCGGGGCGCCCGCCGTCCTCGTCCCGCTCGCCGCGCCGCGGGAGCAGGAGCAGCGCCTGCGCGCCGCCGCGCTGGCCCGCTCGCCGCAGTTCGAGCGCCTCGACGACCCGACGCCGCAGGCGCTGGCCGCGGCCGTGGCGCGCGCGGTCGCCCGCGGCCGCGCCGCCCCGCCCGCCGTGGCGCTCGACGGCGCGGCCCGCGGGGCGGAGATCATCCTCGCCTGACCGCAATCGCGGCGGTCAGGAATAGGGGTCGAGCGCGTCCCGCAGCCCGTCGCCCATGAAGCTGAAGGCGAGCACCACCATCATCACCGGGGCCAGCGGCATGAGGAGCCACGGGTAGATCTCGACCACGGTCAGATCGAGCGCGTCGTTCAGCATCAGCCCCCAGCTGACAGACGGGGCTCGCAGCCCCAGCCCGAGGAAGGACAGCGCCGTCTCGCCGAGGATCATCCCCGGCACGGCGAGCGTCGCCGAGGCCACGAGGTGGCTCATGAAATTGGGCATCATGTGGCGCGCGATGATCCGCTGCGGCGAGGCGCCCATCAGCACCGCGGCGCGCACATAGTCCTCCTCGCGCAGGGCGAGGAACTTCGAGCGCACCGCCCGCGCCAGCCCCGGCCAGTCGAGCAGGCCGAGGATGATCGAGATCATGAAGAACACCGACACCGACGACCAGTTGGGCGGGATCGCCGCCGACAGCGCCAGCCAGATCGGCA
>DAINOD010000017.1:0-44569 GCA_036735545.1 Rubrimonas sp.
GCTCCTTGGCGATCTTCATCACCTTGCGCACCTTCTCCAGCGGCATCTGGAGCTTCTGCGCCAGTTCCTCCGGGGTCGGCTCGCGGCCGATCTCGTGCAGCATCTGGCGGCCCGTGCGCACCAGCTTGTTGATCGTCTCGATCATGTGCACGGGGATGCGGATGGTGCGGGCCTGGTCGGCGATGGAGCGGGTGATCGCCTGCCGGATCCACCAGGTCGCGTAGGTGGAGAACTTGTAGCCGCGGCGGTACTCGAACTTGTCCACCGCCTTCATCAGGCCGATGTTGCCTTCCTGGATCAGGTCCAGGAACTGCAGGCCGCGGTTGGTGTATTTCTTGGCGATCGAAATGACGAGGCGCAGGTTGGCCTCGACCATCTCCTTCTTGGCGATGCGCGCTTCGCGCTCGCCCTTCTGCACGGTCTGGACGATACGGCGGAATTCGGGGATGTCCACGCCGACCGTGTGACCGACCTCGGCAATGTTCTGACGGATCTCCTCGATCCGGGCGCGCTCGCGCTCGACCATCTGCTTCCAGCCCTTGCCGGGCAGGGCGGCGATGCGTTCGAGCCACGCGTGGTCGAGTTCGGCGTTGCGGTATTCCTCGATGAAATCGCGCCGGTTCACCTTGTGGGTGTCGGCGATCTTCACGAGCTGGCCTTCGAGGTTCATCAGGCGGCGGTTGATGCCGTAGATCTGGTCGACCAGCGTCTCGATACGGTTGGCGTGGAAGTTCAGCGAGTTGACCAGTTCGACAATCTCGCTGCGCAGGCGCTGGTATTCGCGCTCCTGATTGGCCGAGAAGGTCTTGCTCTGGCTCAGCGCGGCGCCGATGCGGCTCTGCTGCATGTGGTGCAGCCGGGCGTAGTCGGCCGAGATGCGGCCGAGCATCTCCAGCACCTGCGGCCGCAGCGCCGCCTCCATCGCCGAGAGCGACAGGTTGGACTGGTCGTCGGGGTCCTCGCCCTCGTCGCCCTCGGCGCGGGGGGCGCTCTCACCCTCGTCGCGCGTCGCGGGTTCCTCTGCGGCGGGGCCGGCGGCGCCCGTCCCGAGGTCGATGGGCTCCTCCTCGTCCTCGTCCAGCCCCTTGCCGAAGGTGGTCTCGAGGTCGATGACGTCGCGCAGCATGATGCGCTCGTCGTTGAGCTCCTCCAGCCAGATGGTGATGGCCTGGAAGGTCAGGGGGCTCTCGCACAGGCCGCCGATCATGGTGGCGCGGCCGGCCTCGATGCGCTTGGCGATGGCGATCTCGCCTTCGCGCGACAGCAGCTCGACCGTGCCCATCTCGCGCAGATACATCCGCACGGGGTCGTCGGTGCGGTCGTTCTCGGCGCCGGTGGCCGCGACGGCCACGACCTCGCGGGTCTCGGGCTTGGCCTCGGCGGCGGCGTCGTCGCCCTCTGCCTCCTCGTCGTCCTCGACGACGTTCACGCCCATTTCGGACAGCAGGGACATGACGTCCTCTATCTGCTCCGAGGACACCTGGTCGGGCGGCAGCGCCTTGTTGAGTTCGTCCAGCGTGATGTAGCCGCGGGCCTTGGCCTGGGCGATCATCTTCTTCACCGCAGCCTGGCTCATGTCGAGCATCGGCGCGGGAACCTCCTGGTGCTCGGTCTCCGTGGCCTCGTCGACGTCTTTGGCCGCCATGCGCCGCTCCGTCTCGTCAATGCGCGACGCCGCTCGAACGAATCAGCGATTCGAATCGGGGCGTGCGCGTTTCCTCTTTACCCAAATCTCGTCGGCTATCGCAGCCCTGAGCGCCGCGGACAACTGCGCCTCGCCATTGTCCGCCTTGGTCAGGTGCCCAGGGGTCGCCTGAGCGGCGAGAGCGACAGAACGCGCGAGCCGCTCGATCAATCCCGCGTCTCCGGGACCTGCAGCCAGCGCCGCCTCAGCATCGGTTCTTTCGCGCAAGTGATGCGCCTCGGCGCGCAGCCTCTCCAGCGCGCCGTGCAGCAATTCAGTTGCAACCTCCGGATCCGAACTCACGTAGTCCTTGTTCGGGGCCACGGAGCAGACGATCTCCAGCGGATCGCCTCCCAGCATCATCGCAACGATCGATCGCAAATCGTCTGGCGTCGCTAGACCCTCCTGCAGGGCAAGCGCTGATGTGAGTGCGGATCTCACATCATCAAGGTCGGAATGACCGAATTCCAGCAGTGCGACTTCCTCGCAACACTCCATGGCGAGCGCCGGATGCGCGAAAAGGATCAGCAACACCGCAGCCTCGCGCCGCGCAACCTCAGCCGCCGCGCGGGCTATCACGCTCGCGCGGGTCTGCGGCAAGGGCGTCTCCGGCGCGACGACGCGGCGGGGGCCGCCGCCCCGCTCGATCCACGGCCGCCCGCCACCCGGCCGGCCCGGCGCCCGCGCGGGCCGCAGCAACGCCGCCCTGCGCTCGGCCAGCGCGGCGCGATAGTGGCCGCGCACCGAGGGGTCGGCGATGGCGGCCAGCGCCGCGCGCAGGCGCGCGTCCAGCGCCGCGGCGCGCTCGGGACTGTCGAAGACGCGCCCTTCGGTCTCCCGCCGCCACAGCAGCGCCACCATGGGCTCGGCCGCATCCAGCAGCGCGCGCATCGCCGCCGGCCCCTCGGCGCGGATCACGTCGTCGGGGTCGCGGCCGGGCGGCATCAGGGCGAAACGCAGCGACTTGCCCGGCTCCAGCAGCGGCAGCGCCACGTCGATCACCCGCATCGCGGCCGAGAGCCCCGCTGCGTCGCCGTCCAGCGCCATCACCGGCTCGTCGGCCAGCCGCCACATGCCCCGCAGATGCGCCTCCGTCACCGCGGTGCCCATCGGCGCGACGGCGTGGGCGATCCCGGCCTCGACCAGGGCCACCACGTCCATGTAGCCCTCGACGGCGACCAGCGCGCGCGCCTTCGCCGCCGCCTCCCGCGCAGGGCCGAAGTTGAACAGCACGCGCGACTTGTCGAACAGCGCCGTCTCGGGCGAATTCAGGTATTTGGGCTTGGCGTCCGGGGTCAGCCCGCGCGCGCCGAAGCCGATGCAGGCGCCCTGCGCGTCGCGGATCGGGAACATCACCCGGTCGCGGAAGCGGTCATAGGGCGCGCCGCCGCGGTCGGAGGTTCCGGTCAGCCCGGCGTCGAGCGCCTGCTGCTCGGTCGCGCCCAGCTTGATGAGATGATCCGCCAGCGTCCGGCCGCCGGGCGGCGCGTAGCCGATCTCGAATCGCGCCACCGTCTCCGCGCTCAGGCCTCGTCGCTCCAGATAGGCGCGCGCGGCCGCCCCCTGCGCCGAAGCGAGCCGGCTGCGGTAGAAGGCGACGGCGGCCTCGGTCCAGCCGGTCAGCCCCCTTTTCTTCTGGGCGCGCGCGGCCGCCTCCGGGTCGACGGCTGGCATTGCGACGCCGGCGGCGCGGGCCAGTTCCTCCACCGCCTCCATGAAGGAGAAGTTCTCCCGCTCGCGCAGGAAGGTGATGGCGTCGCCCTTCGCGTGGCAGCCGAAGCAGTGATAGAAACCGCGCCGGTCGTCGACGTGGAAGGAAGGGCTCTTCTCCTCGTGGAACGGGCAGCAGGCCCAGAAGTCGCCGCGCGCAGGGTTGCTGCGGCGCGAGTCCCAGCTCACGCGACGGCCGACGATCTCGGACACGGTGACGCGGGCGCGCAGGTCGTCGAGGAATCCGGGGGGTAGCGCCATAGCCCCAAGGTCGGGCCCCGCGCGCGGTTTGGCAAGCGCCCGGGCCACTATTCGGCCGCCGCGCGCGCCCTCAGGTCCAGCCCGGCGCGTCGCCGCCCGGCAGCCGGGCGCGCGCCTGCGTCAGCGCCTCGGGGGCCAGGCCTTCGGCTTCGGCGAAGGCGCGGGCGCGCCTCTCGTCGTCCATCAGGTAGTCGAGCGCGAAGCCGAGGAACTCCGGGTCGCCCGCCCGGGCGCGCAACTCGGCCACGCCGAGCCCCGAGGCGGCGAGCAGTCCCTCCAGCGCGGCGCCGTCCTCGGCCATCCATGCCAGCGCGCGCAGCGCCAGCGCCTGCGGGTCGTCGCGGGTCTTGGGTCGCATCCGGCTAAAGTCCTAACGATCCGTAAAACACTTCGTTAAGCGTTATCGCCTAACGTGACACGAGGTTTGAACGCCGCCCGCACTCGGACCGTAAAGATGACCCAACGTCCCGGCCCCGTCGATCCCCGTCCGTCCGCCGCCGCCGCGGCGCGGACGGGCGCGCGCTGAGGCTACGCATGGCGGGACGCATTCTTGTCGTCGACGACATCGCGACCAACCGGTTGCTGTTGTCGCTGCTGCTGTCCAAGGCCTTCTACGAGGTCGAGGAGGCGGCCGACGGCAATCAGGCGCTGGCGATGGCGCGCCAGAATCCGCCAGATCTCGCGCTGATCGACGTGATGATGCCGGGCATGAACGGCTACGAGCTGTGCCGCCGGTTCAAGGCCGACCCGCGCCTCGCCGCCGTGCCGGTGGTCATCATCACCTCCCTCGACGCCCAGGACGACCGGCTTGAGGCGCTGTCCGCCGGCGCCGACGATTTTCTCACCAAGCCGGTGCGGGAGGTGGCCCTGTTCGCCCGGCTGCGCGCGCTGCTGCGCATGAAGTCGATGACCGACGAGTTGCGCCTGCGCGACGCCACCCTTCGCGACCTCGCCATCGAGCCCGGGCCGGTCATCGAACCCGCCCCCGGTGCGCGCGTGCTGACCGTCACCGGCGACGCTGTCGGGGCGCAACTGAAGGAGATGGTCGAGAAGCGCCTCGACGTGCGCATCGAGAACGCGCCGACGGCGCGCGAGGCCTTCCGCCTCAGCACCGAGAGCGCGCCCGAGGCGCTGCTGGTCGACGCGCTGGGCTTCCCCGAATTCTCCGCCGCCTTCTTCACCGCCCTGCGCCAGCGCCCCGAGACGCGCGCCTCGGGCTTGCTGACGATCGTGGACGGCGCGGATTTCGAGACGGCGGCCACCGCGCTCGACGCCGGGGCGAACGACTATGTCATGTGGCCGCTCGATCCCTCCGAGCTGACCGCGCGGCTTCGGACCCAGCTGCGCCACAAGGCCTACGCCGACCACCTGCGCGGCACGCTGAGCGACGGGCTGAAACTGGCCGTCACCGATGCGCTGACCGGCCTGCGCAACCGCCGCTACCTCGACGCCCATCTCGACCGCATGATCGAGCGCGCGCTGGAGCAGGGCCAGCCGCTATCGGTGATGGCCTTCGACCTCGACCGCTTCAAGGCGGTCAACGACACCTGGGGCCATCCCGCCGGCGACACGATCCTGCGCCAGTTCGCCCAGCGGCTGACCGAGAACACCCGCAGCGTCGACCTCGTCGCGCGCACCGGTGGCGAGGAGTTCATCGTGGCGATGCCCGAGGCCGGACTGGCCGATGCGCGGGTCGCCGCCGAGCGCGTGCGCAGCGCGGTCGAACGCCCGGGCTTCGACGTCGGCGACCGCGTGGTCGACATGACCGTCAGCGTGGGCGTGGCGCAGCTGCGCCGCCAGAACGACAGCGGCGCGAAGCTGATCCAGCGCGCCGACGTCGCCCTCTACGCGGCCAAGTCCTCGGGCCGCAACCGCGTCAGCCTCGCCGCAGCCTGAGCGGCGTCAGGGGCGCGCCGGGGGTTCGTCGCGCCCGACCCCGGTCCCGGAACGCGACCTGCGGCTCCCGCGGGCGATCCAGACCAGCGCTGCGACGATGGCGGCCAGCTTCAGCGCGAAGACGAGATTGATCGACATCAGATGACAGTCCCGTATTGCGGATTGCGCCGCATGATCGACAGGTTCAGCGCGAAGGCGACGCTCACCCAGACAAGGTAGGGCGCGAGCAACCATCCGGCGACGGGGCTCAACGCGTGAAAAGTCACCGCGTTGCCGAGGATGGCGAGCCACATCGCGGCGGTGTCGAGCAGGGCCAGATCGGGCCGGCGGCGACCAAAGAACAGCCACGACCACGCCGCGTTCAGCGCGAGCTGCAGGAAATAGAACGCGAAGGCCAGCGGCGCGCCCGCGAAGCCCCCGGCGGCGGCGTGCGCGATCCAGCCGGCCGTGGCGATCATGCCGTAGAGCAGCGTCCAGACCACGGGAAAGGCCCAGTTCGGCGGTCGCCAGTCCGGCCTGTCGAGCGATTCGTACCAGTCGCCGGGCTTGAACACGGCCCCGCTGAGCGCGACGGCGAAGTTCAAGGCGATGAACCCCAGGAGGGCGAAATCCAGTCCCATGCGGCGCGCCTTTCCCTATTCGGCGGCGGCGGGAGAGAGCCGCCGGCCGGCCTCCCGCGCATGGACCTCCATGAAGATCTCCGCAATACGACCGATATGGTCGCCCACCGTGGGCCGGACAAGCGCGGCCGCCGGCCGGCTCGCCGCCACCGCCTCGACGAGATAGCGCGTCTCGGCCAGCGGCTCGGCGCCGCGACCCGTTCGGGGCGCGCCGATGTCGAGCACCGCGAGCGCCATCAGCCGCCGCTTGGTCGACACCGGGATCACGGCGCGCGCGGCGACGCTGTCGAAGCCGCGGCGCGCGACCTCCCGCCCGATCTCGCGATAGATGAGCCGCGCGGCGCGGATGGCGGGGCGCGCCTCCCGGGGCAGGCCGCGCACGCCCCAGGCCGCGCGGTCGTAGAGCCGCTCCGCCTCCGCCAGCAACGCCGCCACGACCTCGCCCAGCGCGGGGGAGAAGCGCGGCGCCGCGAGGAAGTCCGGCGCATCGACGCCGGCCGCGCGCAGCCAGTCGCCCGGCAGGTAGAGCCGGCCCATGCGCGCGTCCTCGCCCACGTCGCGGGCGATGTTGGTCAACTGCATCGCGACGCCCAGGTCGCACGCTCGCGCCAGAACCCAGGGCTCGCGCACGCCCATCAGCACGCTCATCATGGCGCCCACCGCGCCGGCCACCCTGGCGGCGTAGGCGCGCAACGCGGAGATGTCGGCGTAGGTGCGGCCCTCGGCGTCCCAGGCCAGCCCCTCGATCAGCGCCTCGGGCAGCGCGCGCGGCATGGCGTGGCGCGCGACCATGTCGGCGAAGCAGCGGTCGGCCGGATCGTCATGCGGCCGGCCGGCGTAGGCGGCGTCGAGCCGCGCGCGCAGCCGCGCCAGCGCCGCGGCCTTGCCCGCCGACAGGTCCACCGCGTCGTCGGCGAGCCGGCAGAAGGCATAGAGCGCATAGGCCGGCTCGCGCGCCTGCGGCTGCAGGAGCTTCGAGGCGGCGAAGAAACTCTTGGAGCCGCCCATGATGGCGCTCCGGCAGGCGGCCCGGTCGGCCTCGGAGGCGTGGTCAGACAAGGGCGGCGGCCTCCGGGATCAGTTCGTCCACGACGCGGGCGGAGGACAGCACGCCCGGCAGCCCCGCCCCGGGATGGGCGCCCGCGCCGACGAAGTAGAGCCGCTCCAACTCCTCGGACTTGTTGTGCGGACGGAACCACGCCGATTGCAGCAGTTGCGGCTCCATGCCGAAGGCTGCGCCGCGCTCCGAGCGCAGCCTGTCGCGGAAGTCGAGCGGCGTCAGCAGGTGCGAGCTGACCACTTGGCCCGCAAGCCCCGGCAACACAGTCTCCTCCAGCCGTCGCTCGACGCGCTGGCGATAGGGTTCGGCCAGCGCCGCCCAGTCGTCGCCGCTGTCGAGGTTCGGCACCGGGACCAGCGCATAGAAGCTGTCGCAGCCCTCCGGCGCCACCGAGGGGTCGGTGGCGGAAGGGCGGTGCAGATACATGCTGAAGTCTTCGGTCAGCTTCTTGTTGCGGAAGATGTCGCGCAGCAGACCCTTGTAACGCGGTCCGAGCACGATGGTGTGGTGCTTCACGTCGTCCCAGCGCCGCTTCGTGCCGAAATACCAGACGAAGCAGGACATCGAATAGTCCATGCGGTCGAGCTTGGCGTCGGTCCAGCGCCGCCGTTTCAGTCCCGGCATCAGGCTCTTGTAGGTCGTGGCGGGGTCGGCGTTGCAGACGACGATCTCGGCCTTCAGCGTCTCGCCCGAGGCCAGCCGCACGCCCGTCGCGCGCCGGCCCTCATGGGTGATCTCCGCGACCGCGGCGCCGTAGCGGATGCGTCCGCCGACATGGCCCACCAGACCGGCGAGGCCGCGCACCAGAGCCCCGGTGCCGCCCATGGCGTAGTTCACGCCCCAGCCCTGCTCCAGGTGGTTAATCAGGCAATAGAACGACGTGGTGTTGAACGGATTGCCGCCGATGAACAGCGGATGGAAGCTCAGGGCGAAGCGCATCCGGTCGGATTTCACCCGGTGCGCGACATAGGCGTGGACGCTCTTGTACCCGCCGAGCTGGATCAGCCGCGGCATCATCTTCAGCATCTTGAAGAAGTCGTGGAACGGCTCGTGCGCCATGCGCGCGAAGGCGAAGTCGTAGATGCGCGTGCTGTCGCGGGCGAAGCGGTCGTAGCCGGCGAGGTCCTCCGGGGCGACGCGGGCGATCTCGGCGCGCATCTTCGCAGGATCGCCCGAGCAGTCCAGCGTCTCGCCGTCGTCGAAGCGGATGCGGTAGAACGGGTCGAGCTTCACAAGCTCCACGTCCTGCGCCATCTCCCGCCCGCAGAGCCGCCAGACCTCCTCGAAGACGAAGGGCGCGGTGACGATGGTGGGGCCTGCGTCGAAGGTGAAGCCGTCCTGGCGCCACTGGTAGCCGCGCCCGCCCGGCCCGTCGAGCCGCTCCAGCACGGTCACGTCGAAGCCGCGGGCGCCCAGTCTGGCCGCGGCTGCGAGGCCGCCGAAACCTGCGCCGATGACGATCGCCGCCGGTCGCCCTTTCGGTCCGTCGCCGCGCGCCGAGGGCGCGCCGGTGGGGGGGCCGCTGCCAGCGGCGTCGCGTCGCGCGATCGAAGGGTGCGTAAACATCAGTTGACAGTAAGTCCGTCAACCGAGTCGGCGCAAGCCTTTCAGGCCGCGGCGTCTTGGGCGCGCGCATGGACCTCGGCGACGATGGCGGCGGCGAGATCGGGGCGCTCCTCGTGGGCCAGATGGCCGAGGCCCGCCAAGAGCCGCAGCCGCGCCCCGGGCGCCCGCCGGGCCACCGTCCGGGCGTCGGCCGGGGGCACGGCGCGATCCGCCTCGCCGACGACCAGCTCCAGCGGCCCAGGCAGACGCGGCAGGTCGCGCGCCAGCGACGCGAGATCCCACGCCGCCATCATGGCGAGCGCGCCCGACACGTGCCCCGAATTCTCGAACATGCGGCGGTAGAGGGCGCGTCCCTCCGCGTCGACGCCAGGACCCATCGCGTCGAGCAGGCCCGCCGTCATGGCGCGCGCGCCCAAGGCCATGGCGCGCGGAGCCAGCGGGTTCAGCGCCAGCAGCTTCGCCATCGGCGGAAACAGCACGCCGGCGAGGCCCTTGAAGGGCAGGAAGGCCCCGTTGAACGAGACGACCGGCGCGGAGAGCCCGTCCAGCGCCATGCGCGCCGCCACCGCCGCCCCGGCGGAATGACCGACCAGCGCCGCCGGCCGCAGCCCCAGCGCCCCGAGCAGCGCCGCCACGCCGGTCGCCATGCCCGGCAGACCCGCCCCGCCGGTCGGCGCCGGAGCGCTGAAGCCGTGCCCGGGCAGGTCGGGAATGACCACGGTGAACCGCTCGGCGAGCAGCGGCGCCACGCCGCGCCACGAGAACGACGCACCGCCCGTGCCGTGCAGCAGCAGCGCCACGGGGCCCCGCCCCAGCGTCTGGACATGCCAGCGCAGGCCCGCCGCCTCGACGAAGCGGCTGGCCGGGCGCATCGGCCAGTCCGCCCCGTCGCGTTCCCAGTCGAGACGCCGGCCCATCGCGCGCTCCCGTCCTCTGGCCGGCAGGCTAGCGGGACCGGCGCGCCGGCGCGAGCGCCCTCAGTCCTCCGCGACCTTGTGCGCGGCCATCAGCTCGAGCGCCTTGACCATCGCCGAATGGTCCCAGCCGGCCCCGCCGTTGGCGACGCAGGCCGAGAACAGTTGCTGCGCGTTGGCGGTGTTGGGCAGCGACAGGCCCAGCGCCTTCGCGCTCTCCAGCGCCAGGTTCAGGTCCTTCTGGTGCAGCGCGATGCGGAAGCCGGGGTTGAAGGTGCGCTTGATCATCCGCTCGGCGTGCACCTCGAGGATGCGCGACGACGCGAAGCCGCCCATCAGCGCCTGGCGCACCTTCGCCGGGTCGGCGCCGGCCTTGGCGGCGAAGACCAGCGCCTCGGCGCAGGCCTCGATGTTGAGCGCGACGATGATCTGGTTGGCGACCTTGGTGATCTGCCCCGCGCCGGCCGGGCCGACATGGGTGATGTTCTTGCCCATCTTCTCGAACAGCGGCTGCGCGCGGACGAAGGCGGCCTCTGAGCCGCCGACCATGATCGTCAGCGAGGCCGCCTTGGCCCCGACCTCGCCGCCGGAGACAGGCGCGTCCACGTAGTGCCCGCCCGCCGCCTCGACCTTCGCGGCGAAGTCCTTGGTCGCCATCGGCGAGATCGAGGACATGTCGATGAACAGCGCGTCGCTGGCGAGACCCGCGATCACCGCGTCGGGGCCGTCCAGCAGAACCGCGCCCACCTGCGGCGTGTCGGGCAGCATGGTGATGACGACCTCGGCGCCGGCCGCCGCCTCGCGCGGGGTGGCGGCCGTCCTGATGCCCTTGGAGACCAGCTCCGCCGGCGGCTGCTTGTAGTCGGTCGAGGTCGTCACCTCGTGGCCGGCGTCGATCAGGTGGCCGGCCATCGGCGCGCCCATGATGCCGAGCCCGATGAAGGCGATCTTGGTCATTGCTCTCTCCCCTCGCGTGTCGTCCCGGCTGCTGAAGCCCAGCCGAAGAAGCTCAGCCGCAGAAGCTCAGCCCCGGTATGCCGTGAACCAGCCCAGCCCCGCGCTGGTGGCGCCGGCGGGTTTGTATTCGCAGCCGATCCACCCGTCGTAGCCGAGCCGGTCGAGGAACCCGAACAGGAACGGATAGTTGATCTCGCCCGTTCCGGGCTCGTTGCGGCCCGGGTTGTCGGCGATCTGGATGTGGCCGATCAGCTTGATGTTGGCCTCGATGGTCTTGGCCAGCTCTCCCTCCATCCGCTGCATGTGATAGATGTCATGCTGGATGAAGAGGTTGTCGGAGCCGACCTCGGCGATGACATCCGCCGCCTGCTTCGTGCCGGTTATGTAGAAGCCGGGAATGTCGAAGGTGTTGATCGGCTCGATCACCAGCCTGATTCCCGCCGCCTTCAGCTTCGGCGCGGCGTATTGCAGGTTGTCGATCAGCGTCGCGTGCAACCGCCTGGCGTCGGCGTTTGCGGGAACCTTGCCGGCGAGGCAGTTCAGCGTCTTGCAGCCCAGCGCCCCGGCATAGTCGATCGCCTTCGCCACGCCCTCGCGGAACTCCTGCGCGCGGTCGGGGAAGATGGCCACGCCCCGCTCGCCCGCGTCCCAGTCGCCGGCGGGCAGGTTGTGCAGCGCCTGGGTCAGGCCGTTGTCCTTAAGCCGCCGGGCGATCTCGTCGGCCGGGAAGGCGTAGGGAAACAGGAACTCCACGCCGCGGAAGCCGTCGCCCGCCGCGGCCGCGAAGCGGTCGAGGAAGGCGTGCTCGCCGTACATCATGGTCAGGTTGGCTGCGAACTTGGGCATGTCGGTCTCCGGGCGGGGGGATTCGCGTGCGCCCCAACCCTCTCCCGCAGGCGGGAGAGAGGATGCAAGGGGCGCCGCGGGCGGTGGTTGCGGAAAACGCGCGGCGGCCGGGCCGTCAGACCTTTTCGGCGAGTTTCTCCGCGTCGCGCCCCATGTCGACGGGACGCTCCAGCGACAGGTTGGGGTCTAGACACAGCACCTGCTCGAACTCGTTGATGTTGTCGAGTTCGGTGCCCATGGCGATGTTGGTGACGCGCTCGAGGATGAACTCCAGCACCACCGGCACCTGGTGCTCCGTCATCAGCGCCTCGGCGCGGGCGAAGGCCTCCTTGAACTCGTTGGGAGACTTCACGCGGACCGCCTTGCAGCCCAGTCCCTCGGCCACCGCGCAGTGGTCCACGCCGTAACCGGCAGGCGCGTCGGCGTCGCCCTCGACATTGATGTTGTCGAAGGCCAGCGACACCTCGAAGTCCATCTCCAGACCGCGCTGGGCCTGGCGGATCAGGCCGAGATAGCTGTTGTTCACCACCACCTGCAGGAACGGCAGCTTGTGCTGGGCGCCGACCGCCAGCTCCTCCAGCATGAACTGGAAGTCGTAGTCCCCGGACAGGCCGACGATCCTCGCGTCGGGCAGCGCGGCGCGCACGCCCAGCGCCGCCGGCAGCGTCCAGCCCAGCGGGCCGGCCTGGCCGCAGTTGATCCAGTGCCGGGGCTTGTAGACGTGCAGGAACTGCGCGCCGGCGATCTGGCTGAGGCCGATCGTGGTGACGTAGATCGTGTCGCGGTCGAAGTGCGCGTTCATCTCCTCGTAGACGCGCTGAGGCTTCAGCGGCACGTCGTCGAAGTGGGTCTTGCGCAGCATCACCGACTTGCGGTGCTGGCAGGACTTAACCCAGGCGCTGTAGTCCTTGAGCGCGCCCGCCGCCTTCCGCTCCTTCGCGATGGCGACCATTTCCGCCAGCGCAGCCCCGGCGTCGGAGACGATTCCGAAATCGGGCGGGAAGACGCGGCCGATCTGGGTCGGCTCGATGTCCACATGCACGAACGTGCGGCCGGCCATGTACTTCTCGACCGAGCCGGTGTGCCGGTTGGCCCAGCGGTTGCCGATACCCAGCACGAAGTCCGACAATCCGAAGGTCGCGTTGCCGTAGCGGTGCGAAGTCTGCAGCCCCACCATGCCGGCCATCAGCGGGTGGTCGTCGGGAATCGCGCCCCAGCCCATCAGCGTCGGGATGACCGGCACGCCCAGCGTCTCGGCCAGCTCCACCAGCAGATCGCAGGCGTCGGCGTTGATGATCCCGCCGCCGGCCACGATCAGCGGGAAATCGTGCGTCAGCAGCATGTCCAGCGCCTTCTCGCACTGGGCGCGGGTCGCCTTGGGCTTCCACGGCTCCAGCGGCGCGTAGCTGTCGGGGTCGAAGTCGATCTCCGTGTTCTGCACGTCGATGGGCAGGTCGATGTGGACCGGGCCGGGGCGGCCCGAGCGCATCAGCCAGAACGCCTTCTGGAAGACGTAGGGCACCAGCGCCGCCTCCTTCACCGTCACCGCCCACTTCGTGACGGGCGCGGCGATGGCGGCGATGTCGACCGCCTGGAAGTCCTCCTTGTCGAGCTTGGCGCGCGGCGCCTGGCCGGTGATGCACAGGATCGGAAGGCTGTCGGCCTGCGCAGTGTAGTGGCCGGTGATCATGTCGGTGCCGGCGGGGCCGGAGGTGCCGATGCACACGCCGATGTTGCCGGCCTTCGCGCGGGTGTAGCCGTCGGCCATGTGGCTCGCGCCCTCGACGTGACGGGCGAGGATGTGGCGGATCGTGCCGCGCTTGCGCATCGCGGCGTAGAACGGGTTGATCGCGGCGCCTGGCACGCCGAACGCGCAGGTGACCCCTTCCTTCTCCAGCACGATGACGGCGGCTTCCGTGGCCTTCATGCGGGGCATCGGCGCATTCCTCCCGTTGTTGTGTGAGAGCCTGTTACGCCGCTGCGACCCTTCGGCGCAACTTGCGTGGAGAGGATTTCCACGATACGGAAACGTCCATGAAAGATGCGGGACGCGCGGGACCCGGGCAGGTGCAGGCGCTGGTGCGGGCGCTCGACGTGCTGCGCGCGTTGGCGGCCGCGCCCGACGGGCTGATCCTGCGCGACGTGGCCCGCGCCGTGGGCCTGCCGGTCTCCACCGCCCACCGCCTGCTGACGACGCTGGAGGGCGAGCGTTTCGCGCGGGTGAACACCGAGACCGGGACGTGGAGCGTCGGCGCGGAGGCCTTCGCGGTCGGCATGGGCTTCGCGCGGGCGCGCGATCTGTCGGCGCTGGCGCGGCCGCGGCTGCGGGCCCTGGTGCAGCGCTGGAGCGAGACGGCGAGCCTCTACGTCGAGGCCGAGGGCGGCCTCGTCTGCGTCGCGCAGGTGGAGAGCCGGCAGATGGTCCGCGCCGTCGCGCGCGTCGGCGGCGTCGTGGCGCTGCATTGCACCGCGGCCGGCAAGGCGCTGACGGCCGCGTTGCCGCAAGCCGAGCGCGACGCCGTGCTGGGCGCGCTCGATCTCGCCCGCCGCACGCCGCGCACCCTGACCGACCGCGCGGCGTTGGCGGCGGAGGTGACCGCGTCCGCCGCGCGCGGCTGGGCGATCGACGACGAGGAGCTTGTGGAGGGCGTGCGCTGCGTCGCCGCGGCGGCGCGCGAGCACGACGGCGCGCCGGCGGCGGTCATATCGGTGTCGGGCCCGGTCCAGCGCGTGACGCCGACGCTGACGGCCGAGATCGGCGCCTCGGTCGCCGCGGCGGCGGCCGATCTGTCGCGCGAACTGGGCTGGCGCGGCTGAGCGCTGCTGCGGCGCCGCATTGGCCATCCCCGCGCCGGGCGGCTAGGGTCGTGGCGCTCACCAGCGCAGGATGGCTCCCATGACCGCTTCGCTTTCCGGCCGCACGGCCCTCGTCACCGGATCGACCTCCGGCATCGGCCTCGCCATCGCCTGCGCGCTGGGCGGCGCCGGGGCGCGGGTCGCGGTCCATGGCCTCGCCACGCCGGAGGAGGCCGAGGCGGCGGTCGCGCGCATCCGCGACGCCGGCTGCGGCGACGCGCGCTTCTTCGAGGGCGACCTGCGCAAGCCGGAGGCCATCGAGGCGCTGTGCGACGCGGTGGGCGCCTGGGGCGACGTCGACATCCTCGTGAACAACGCCGGGATGCAGCGCACCGTCACCATCGCCGAAGCCGACGCCGCGACCTGGGATGCGGTGATCGCGCTGAACCTCTCGGCGTGCTTCCACACCATGCGCCGCGTCCTGCCGGGCATGGCCGAGCGCGGCTACGGTCGCGTCATCAACATCGCCTCGGTCCACGGCCTCGTCGCGTCGGAGGCCAAGGCGCCCTACGTCTCCTCGAAGTTCGGGCTGATCGGGCTGACCCGCGTCGCGGCGCTGGAATACGCCGCCGCAGGCTCGCGCGAGAGCGGCGGCGTGACCGTGAACGCCATCTGCCCCGGCTGGGTCGAGACGGCGCTGATCGAGCCCCAGATCATGGCGCGCGCCGCCAACCACGGCGACGACCGCGCCGCGGGCGTGCGGGAGCTGCTGTCGGAGAAGCAGCCCTCGCTGCGCATGGCGGCGCCCGACGACATCGGCGCGCTGGCGCTGTTCCTGTGCCAGAAGGCGGCGCACAACATGACCGGAACGGCCCTGCCCGTGGACGGGGGCTGGACGGCGCAGTAGCGGCCCCGGTCGCGCTCCGGCCGGGCCCCGGCGCGCCGACCCTCGGACGACGCCCCGGTGAGACGCGTCATGATCGTGGGCCAGCCGGGATCGGGCAAGTCGACGCTGGCCCGGCGGATCGGCGATCTCACCGGGCTGCCGGTCGTCCACATCGACCAGATCCACTGGACGCCCGGCTGGGTCGAACGCACGCGGGACGAAAAGACCCGGCTGTGTCGCGAGGCGCACGCGCGGGAGGCGTGGGTGTTCGAGGGCGGCCACTCGCAGACCTGGCCCGAGCGGCTGGACCGTTGCGACACCCTGATTTGGCTGGACTTTCCGTTCCATGTCAGGATGGCGCGGGTCCTGCGGCGGTCTCTGAGACACCGGGGCCGCACGCGGCCGGACATGCCCGAGGGCTGCCCGGAGCGGATCAGCTGGAGCTTCTACCGCTGGATCTGGGACACGCGCCGGTCGGGCCGGCTGCAGATCGAGGGGCTCGTGTCGGCGGCGCCGAGCGACAAGGCGGTCTTGGTGTTCCGGCGCGTCGCTCAGGTGAAGGCCTTCCTGCGCGACCTCCCGTCCTGACCCTGTGGCGCGGCTCTCCCGCCGCGCCCTATCGCGCGCCCCAGCGCCACAGACCCGCGCCCTCGGCCATGTAGGCGTCCGCCAGCACCATGCGGTGCACCTCGTCGGCGCCGTCCACCAGCCGCGCCTGGCGAGCGTAGCGGTAGATCCACTCCAGCACGGTGTCGCGGGAATAGCCGCGCGCGCCGCAGATCTGGATGCAGTCGTCGGCCGCGCGGTTCAGCGTCTCGGCGACGTGCATCTTGGCCAGCGAGACCTCGACCTTGGCGCGGCCGCCCTGGTCCAGCGCCCAAGCGGCCTTCATGGTCAGAAGCCGCCCGACCTCGATCATGTAGGCCAGCCCCCCGAGCCGGACCCGCACCGTCTCCCGGTCCGCCAGACGCACGCCGAAACCCTCGCGCGCCGCGGCGTAGCCCGCTGCGATCTCCATGCAGCGTTTCGCCAACCCCAACCAGCGCATGCAGTGCGTCAGCCGCGCCGGGCCGAGGCGGATCTGCGTCGCCTTCAGCCCCTCCCCGACACCCATCAGCCGCATGGAATCGGGTATCTCCAGCCCCTCGAAGACAAGCTCGCAGTGCCCGCCGTGCTCCTCCGGCCCCATGATCGGGATGCGCCGGGCGATGCGCCAGCCGGGACGGTCGGCGTCGAACAGGAAGGCCGTCAGGCCGCGGCGGGCGTCGTCGGACGTGCGGGCGATCAGGATGAACTTCGCCGCCCCCTCGGCCCCGGTGATGTACCACTTTCGCCCCGTCACGACCCAGACATCGCCCCGCTTCTCGGCGCGCGTCAGCATCATGGCGGGGTCGGAGCCGGCGCCGGGCGCGGGCTCGGTCATGGCGAAGGCCGAGCGCGCCTCGCCACGGACGACCGGCGCGATCCAGTCCTGCTGGGCAGGCGCGCCCACCTGGTGGATCACGCGCATGTTGCCGTCGTCGGGCGCGGCGCAGTTGAAGCACATCGGCCCGAAGACGGAGCGGTTCATCTCCTCGTAGGTTGCAGCCAGCGCGACGAAGGACAGGCCCATCCCGCCGCGCGCCTCGGGAACGTTCGGCGCCCAGAGGCCCGCGGCCTTCACCTTCTCGCGCAAGACCGCCAGCCGGTCGGGCGGCAGGTTCTCATGGTCGGCGAAGTTGGCGGGGTCGGCCTCCAGCGGCAGGATCTCCGCCTCGACGAAGGCGGCCACGGCGCGGCGACAGGCCTCGGCGTCGGGGGGAAGGGTGAAGTCCATGGCGCTGCGCCTCAGAGCGGGGCGACGAGATGGCCGCCGTCCACAGGGATCGTGACGCCGGTCATGTAGCGCCCCGCGTCCGACAGCAGCAACGTCAGCGGGCCCATGAGGTCCTCCGGCGTCCCGAGCCGCCGCAGGGGAATGCGGCGTCGGATGGCGTCGCCTTCCGGCCCCTCGAGAAAATCGCGGTTCATCTCGGTGGGGATGTAGCCGGGCGCCAGCGCGTTCACGCGCACGCCTTTGCCCGCCCATTCCAGGGCGAGACAGCGCGTCAGCTGCACGACCGCGGACTTGGAGGCTGCATAGGCCGCGACGCCCCGCCCGGTCCCGAAGGCCAGGATCGAGGCGACGTTCACGATCGCCCCGCCCCCGCCCGCCGCCATCGCCGGCGCCGCGGCCTGCGCGACGCGGAAGACGCCGTCCAGATTGACGTCCATCGTGCGGCGCCATTCCGCCATCGGCATCTCCAGCGCCGGTCCGCCCCAGGCGACCCCGGCGTTGTTCACGAGGCCGTCGAGCCCCCCCAGCGCCTCCACCGCCGCGGCGACCCCCGCCGCGGCGGCGGCATCATGGGCGACGTCGAGCGCGACCGGCGTCACCCCGAGGGCCTCGGCGGCAAGGGCCTCCAGCGCCGCGACACGCCGCGCCCCGGCGGCCACGCGCGCGCCCTGCGCCGCCAGCGCCGCCGCCATCTCCCGCCCGAGCCCCGAGGACGCGCCGGTGACGAGGATGCGGCGGCCGGTCAGGGCGAACATGGCGCGCAGAAACGGCGACACTTGGTCGCGTATGATGATTCACGCACGTTCTGCGTCGTGTTCCATTGACATCGGTGGCAGGCTGCACCCGAACGCCGCTGTTGTCGAGGGACGCCCGTGCGAAAGAATGCCGACCTGACTTCTTGCGCCCTGTCCGGCGCCGTCGAGCAGATCGGCGACGCTTGGATGCTGATGATCCTCTGGACCTCCTACGAGGGCGTCACGCGCTTCGACGACTACCAGAAGCGTCTCGGCGTGGCGCGCAACATCCTGTCCAACCGACTGCGCCGCCTCGTGGAGCTCCGCATCCTCGAGAAGCGTCCGGTGCGGGAGGGCGGGCGCAGGCTGGAGTACCGCGTCACCGCCAAGGGCGAGGAGCTGCGCGGCCCCCTGACCGATATCCGGCGCTGGGGCGCGCGCTGGGAGTCGCAGGCGGCCCGCGCCGACTGACTCAGCGATAGCGGCGCAGCGCCGTCGCCGCCGTCTCCATCGACACCGCGCGGCTCGCCGTCTCCTGCGCCACGCGGCGGCATTCCGCGCCGGCGGCGGGGCCGTCGGCGCAATCCAGAACCTTGAGAAGCAACGCCCGCTCCGCCGCGACGTCGCGCGTGAAGCGGTTGAACGGCGCGCCGGCCGCCTGCGCGCGCCGGACGGCCTGGATCACGTCCGGGCACGTCACGCCTTGCCCGCGCAGCGCCTCGGCGAGCCCCGCCGTGCGTTCCGGGCTCTGGCATAGCTTCCACAGCAGATCCGCCTGCACCAGCGCGAACAGGCGGATCACCGTGCGCTTGGCGGGCTCCACGCCCTCGTAGCCCCAGGCGGCGCCGAGCGGCTCCCAGAACGGATAGCTGTCGACGAAGGCGCGCGCCTCCACCGGCGCGCCGGCGCGGGTCGGCGCGGCGACGAAGCGCTTCGGGGGCGGCGGGCTCTCCAGCCCCTCGCGCAGGAAGGCGAGCGCGCGGGAGCGCCCGGGGTCGAAGCTGTCGTCCTCGCCGAAGGGCGCGATCACCACGCTGACCCCGGCTGCGGCGGGGCTCAGGCGCAGCAGCGCCCGCCCCTCGTTGAGCGTCACGGCCGCCTCGGCGGCGCCGTCGAGACTGTCCGCCTCGAAGCGTCGCGCCGCGCCGTCGACCTCTGTCAGCACGCCGCGGAAACCCCGGCCGCGCGCCTCGATCTCCAGCCGCATCCCCTCGGCGGCGTCGATGCCGCGAAAGCGCCCGACCAGATCGCTGGCCGTCGCCGGCGCCGCGAGGGCTGCCGCCAGCGCGAGCGCCAACGCCGCAAGCCTGAGCATCATGGCGTAATCCTCTCCACATCGCCGCGCGTCATCTATAGCTTCCTGAGGGCGGCGTTGTGGAGTGCGGGAAGGGCGATGATGGATTGGGACAAGCTGCGCGTCTTTCATGCCGTGGCGGAGGCGGGCAGCCTCACGCATGCGGGCGAGACGCTGCAACTGAGCCAGTCCGCGGTCAGCCGTCAGATCCGCGGTCTGGAGGAGACGCTGGGCACCACGCTGTTCCACCGCCACGCCCGCGGCCTGATCCTGACCGAGCAGGGCGAGCTTCTGTTCGAGGCCACCCGCGAGATGACCCGCCGGCTGGTCGCCACCGGCGCGCGCATCCGCGACAGCAAGGACGAGGTGTTCGGCGAGTTGCGCGTGACCACGACGGTCGGATTCGGCGCCATGTGGCTGACGCCGCGGCTCGGCCGCTTCTTCACGCAGTATCCCGACCTGTCGATCGACCTGATGATGACCGAGAACGTGCTCGACCTGCCGATGCGCGAGGCGGACGTCGCGATCCGGATGCGCGAGCCGCAGCAGGCCGAGCTGATCCGCCGGCCGCTGTTCGACGTCACGATGCGATTCTACGCCTCCCGCAGCTACCTCCAGCAGAACGGCGCGCCGACCACGCTGGCGGAGCTGCGCGATCACCGGCTGGTGGGCTACAGCCCGAACGCCCGGCAGCCGACGCCGGTGGGATACTGGCTGAACGCTCAGCTCGAAATCGCCCACCGCGCCACGCTTCTGATGAACAACTATTTCGCCATGCTGCAGGCGGCCGAACACGGGTTGGGAGTCGCCGTGCTGCCCGACTATCTCGCCTGGGATCACCCCGATCTGGTCGTGGTGGCGCCGGAGGTGCACAGCCCCGCCTTCACGGTCTACTTCGCCTATCCGGAGGAGTTGCGCCGCTCGCGCCGCGTCGAGGCGTTCCGCGACTTCGTGACCGCCGAGGTCCAGGCCCTGCGCGACGCCGCCTTGTGAGATATGCGAAAAATGCAACACCGCGTTGCGGCGCCGCATAGAACCTTCCTACACGTTGCGCGGGCGCCCCTTTCGTCATATCTCTGGTGACGAGACGCGCAGTTCTGCAACAGCTTGTTGCAGTGAGGCCATCTCACCTCCCTGTTGGACTTGGCCGGGCGCTCGCCCGGCCTTTTTTTTGGGCGTCACCCCAGCGTGTTGCGCAGCGCGTCGGCGCCCCGGGCGATCACGGCGAGATCGTCCTTCGGCTTTCGCGCGAGGTTCACGAGCTGCATCTTCAACCGCTGGTTGCTGCGGAACGCCGGCTCGTGGCGGCGCAGGAAATCCCAGTAGAGCGTCGTGAAGGGGCAGGCCTTCGGCCCGATCGCCTGCCTGGGGTCGTAGCGGCAGGACCGGCAGCAGTCCGACATCCGGTCGATGTAGGCGCCCGAGGCGCAATAGGGCTTGGTCCCCATGACGCCCCCGTCGGCGTGCTGGCTCATTCCCAGCATGTTGGGAAGGCTGACCCAGTCCACGGCGTCGAGATACATTCCCATGTGCCAGTCGTGCGCCCGATCGGGCCGCGCGCCCCACAGCATCAGGAAAAGCCCCAGCACCATCAGCCGCTGGATGTGGTGGGCGTAGGCCTCGCGCAGCAGTTGGCCCATGGCGTCGCGCAGGCAGGCCATGTCGGTCTCGCCGGTCCAGAACAGCGCCGGCAGTTCGTGGGTCGCGCCCAGCCCGTTGCGCGTCGCGTATTCCGGCATCAGCGCCCAGTAGACGCCCCGGGTGAACTCGCGCCAGCCGAGGATCTGGCGCACGAAGCCTTCCACCGCGTTCAGCGGCGCGGCGCCGTTCTCCCAGGCCCCGATCGCGGCGAGGCAGACCTCGCGCGGGTGAAGCAGCTTGAGGTTCAGGCAGGCAGACAGCCGCGCGTGCCACAGCGTGGCGTGACCCATGGCGATCGCGTCCTGATGGTCGCCGAATCGGGGCAGCCGACGCTCCACGAAGTCGCGCAGATGCGCCAGCGCCGCCCGGCGCGTCACCGGCTCGGCGAAGCCCTGCGTCGAGCCGGGCGCGCCGGGAAAGCGCCGCTCCACCAGCCGCATGACGTCCAGCGTGATCTCGTCCGGCGCCGAGTGCGGCCTGCCCGGCGTCAGGCCGGGGCCGTCGCGGCCGAAGCTCTTGCGGTTGTCGTGATCGAAATTCCACTGACCGCCCTCGGGCTGCTCGCCGTCCATCAGCCAGCCGGTGCGCCGGCGCATGGCGCGGTAGAAATCCTCCAGGATGAAGCGCCGCCGCCCCGCGCGCATCTCGGCCCAGTCGCGGGGCGTTGAGAGAAAGTGCGTCTCCTCAACCAGCCGCAGGTCCGGCGCCGCCGCGCTCAGCGCCTGCAGCACGCGCCAGTCGCCGGGGCGGGCCAGCACGACCTCCGCCGGCGCGCGCTCCTCCACGGCGCGGCGCAGCGAGTCGGCCAGCGTCTGCGGTGCGCCGTCGTCGTCGAGGCGGCGGTAGACGACCTCCCGACCCTCGGCGCGCTGGCTCTCGGCGAAGTGGCGCATGGCCGAGAAGAACAGCACGAGCCGCTTCTTGTGCTGGGGAACGTAGGTCGCCTCCTCGACGGCCTCGGTCATCAGGATGGCGTCGCGCGCGGGGTCGAACCCGTCCAGCGCGGCGCTGTCGGCGTCGAGTTGGTCGCCGCAGACCACGACGAGGCGGCGGAGGCTCATTTGCGGCGCGCCTCGTCGCGGCAGCGGTCGGAGCAGAAGCGCACGTCCTCCCAGACCTTCGCCCACTTCTTGCGCCACGCGAAGGGGCGGCCGCACCGGGCGCAGGGCTTCTGCGGCAGGTCGGCCTTGCGCACCATCTTGGGCATCTAGAACTCCAGCGCTCCCTGCCGCGCATCCGGTCGGGCGCGGCGAGGGAAACCGTCGCGGCCCGGCTTTCGACTGGCGTGCTTTTTGATCACCGCGGCCTTCTCGGCGCGGAACGGCGCGCCCTGACGGACTGCGTGAACGCGCGCCTTGGCCTCGCGCGCCGCGGTTTCGTGGTCGACGACGGGCGCGGGATAGTCGCGATCGAGCACGCAACCCGCCGCCGCCTGCTCGGCGTGGCTCATCCTCCACGGCTCGTGCAGGCGCGGCAGGGGCACGCCCGCGAGTTCGGGAACCCAGCGGCGGATGAACCTGCCGGTCGGGTCCTGCTCCATCGACTGCTTGACGGGGTTGTAGATGCGCGTCGTGTTGATCCCGGTCACGCCCGACTGCATCTGAAGCTGCGAATAGTGGATGCCCGGCTCGTAGTCGGTGAACCATCGCGCCATCGGCGGGGCGATGCGCCGCCAGTCGAGCCACAGGTGATAGGCCGCCACCGCCGTCAGCATGGCCCGCATCCGGAAGTTCATCCAGCCGCTCGCCCGCAGCGCCCGCACGCAGGCGTCGACGAAAGGCAGGCCGGTCTCGCCCGCCTCCCACGCCGCGAGCCGCGCGGGGTCGTGCTCCGCCTCGCGCAGGCCCTCATAGGCGCGGTGCATGCAGCGGGTCTCGATCTCCGGCTCGTCCTCGAGTTTCTGCATGAAGTGGCAGCGCCAGTGCAGCCGGGCCAGAAGGCTGTCGACCGAGCCGCGCCAGCGCGCGTCGCCGCCGTCGCGCAAGGCCGCCTGCCGCGCCCACGCCGCCTGCGCCGCCTCGCGTGAGGAGACCGTGCCCCAGGCCAGATGCGCGGAGAGCCGCGAACAGGCGTCGAAGCCCGTCACCGGCGAGGCCATGGCGGCGCGGTAGTCGCGCCCGCGCTCGGTGAGGAAGCTCTCCAGCATCGCCAGCCCCGCGCGCCGGCCGCCAGGCTGGCGTTCGGGGCACGGATCGGGCGCGAGGCCCAGCGCGGCGGCGTCGGGGATCGGGCCCGGCTCGACCCGCACGCCGCGCAGGCTCGGCGCGGCCAGCGACGGGCGCGCCATGGTGCGGTCCCACGCCTTCGCCCAGCCGTCGCGCGAGCGCAGCCGACGCACGACCCCGCCCGCCTGCCATTCGCGGAACTCCAGGCCCGCCCTGCGCGCCCACGCGGCGACGCGCCGGTCGCGGGCGTAGGTCCAGCCGTCGCCGGTCTCCTGATGGGCGTAGAGCGCGTCCGCCCCGGTCTCCGCCGCCAGACGCGCCAGTTCCTCGGCCGCGTCGCCCACCCGCAGGACGAGAGCCGCGCCGAGGCGGGCGAGGTCGTCGCGCAGCGCGCCCAGCGAATCGGCGATGAAGGCCCATTGCCGGCCGCTCATCGTCGGCTGCGCCCAGAGCCCCGGTTCGGCGACATAGACCGGCGCGACACGGCCCCGCTCGGCGGCGGCGCAGAGCGGCGCATGATCCTCGATCCGCAGGTCGCGCTTGAACCAGACGAGGGTGACGGGCTCGGCCATGACGCGCAAGCAAGGCCGCGCGCCGGGGAAGTCAATGCCGGCTCAGGCCTCGGGCAGCTCGTTCATGAGCTGCGCCTTGGCCTCGGCCAGCAGCGTGGTCATGCGCGCGCGCAACTCCTCTGCGGTCACGCTGGCGCCGGCGGCCTGCAGGTCGGCCCAGACCTTGTCGTAGACATCCGCGTCGCCCGGCCGGGCGAGATCGGCGATCACCACGGACTTGGCGTAGTCGTCGGCCTCCTCGCCGGTCTTGCCGATCAGCCCGGCGACCCAGAGGCCAAGCAGCTTGTTGCGCCGCGCCCCGGCCCGGAACAACATCTCGGCGTCGTGGGCGAACTTGTTCTCGAAGGCGCGCTCGCGGTCGTCGAACTGGGGCATGGGGGTCTCCGTCGGTCGGGCGCCGGGCGCGGCGCGTCGCGCCTGCGATACCCCAAGCGGCGCGCCCAAGCCATAGGCGCTGCTTGCCGCAGGGGTCGCGAGCGCCTATAGCGGGAAGGGGCGCGGCGCGCGACGCGCGGGACGCGCTCAGTCGTGTTCCGGAGACGCCCATGGCCCGCCGCAGGCTCGTATACGAAGGCAAGGCCAAGATCCTTTACGAAGGTCCCGAGCCCGGCACGCTGATCCAGTACTTCAAGGACGACACCTCGGCCGGCGACGGCGCCAAGAAGGCCGTGATCGAGGGCAAGGGGGTGCTGAACAACCGCATCTCCGAGCACATCATGACTGCGCTGAACAACATCGGCGTCGGCACGCATTTCATCCGCCGCATCAACATGCGCGAACAACTGATCCGCGCCGTAGAGATGATCCCGCTCGAGATCGTGGTCCGCAACGTCGCCGCCGGCTCGCTGTCCAAGCGCCTCGGCATCGAGGAGGGCGAGCCGCTGCCGCGCCCGATCATCGAATTCTATTACAAGGACGACAAGCTCCACGACCCGCTGGTGACCGAGGAGCACATCATCGCGTTCAACTGGGCCTCCCAGCAGGACGTGGACGACATGATCTCGCTGGCGCTGCGGGTGAACGACTTCCTGTCGGGCCTGTTCCTCGGCGTCGGAATCAAGCTGGTGGACTTCAAGATCGAGTGCGGCCGGGTCTGGGACGGCGACTATCAGCGCGTGCTGGTCGCCGACGAGATCAGCCCGGATTCGTGCCGGCTTTGGGACGCGCGCACGGGCCAGAAGCTCGACAAGGACGTGTTCCGCCGCGACCTGGGCAATCTCGCCGACGCCTATGCGGAGGTCGCGCGGCGGCTCGGCATCATGCAGGAAAGCCCGGCTCGTCCCGTCCAGGGGCCAAAGCTGGTTCACTGAGGCGGCGTCTCAGCCCCGGCTGAAGTTGTCGCGGCTCTCGCGCGCCATCACCGCGTTCAGAACGGCCCGCGGCGCGACGCCCTCGACGATGGTGCGGCCGTAGAACAGCGTCGGGGTGCCGCGCAGACCGAACAGGCGCGCCAGCGCGGCCGTCTCGCGCAGCGCGGCCTCCACGTCGGGTCCGGCCATGTCGGCGAGCAGCCGCTCGGCGTCCAGCCCCTCCTCCGCCGCGACCGCGCGCAGCCACGCCTCGTTCGGCGCGAAGGACGTGCGCAGGAGCCGCGCGGTCATCTCGGCGCGCCGGCCCTGCGCGGCGGCCGCGAGGGCGGCGCGGGCGGCGGCGACGGAGGCCGGTCCGAACAGCGGCCACTCGCGCCGCTCGTAGGGCACGCCCATGGCGTCGAGCGTCGTCTCCAGCGTGCGGCAGTGCGGGCAGCGGAAGTCGGTGAACACCACCGCGAGCGGCGCGACGGCGACATCGCCGGCGAAGCGGATCGAGCCCACCCGTCCGGGGGCCACGTCGGGCGCAGCATCGGGCGCCGGCGCCGCGCCGACCCCTGCGAGGGGGTCGACGACGCCGGACTGCGCGCCGAGCCGCGCGATGCGGTAGCCGGCTACCGGCGAAGGCGCATAGTCCACGGGCGGGCCGGGCAGCGCGTCGCGCGCCGCGTCCACCGCTCGCCCCCCGAACCGGAGCGCCGCCACGCCGGCCCCGCCCGCGAGCAGCCAGAGCGCCATGCGCCGCCTCACCGTCACTCCGCCGCCATGCTCTGCTGCGCGCCGCCCGCCGCGAAGGCGGCGCGCGCCGCGGCGCGCTCGGCGGCGGCGTCGGCCGCGGCGGCGCGCTTCACCGGGCCAAAGCCCTTCACCCGCTCGGGCCATGCGGCCAGCGCCAGCGCGGCGGCGTGGTTCTCCGCGGTCAGGCCGGCGACGATCAGGTCGAGGTCGGCGCGGTGATCCGCGATCAGCCGACGCTCCATGCGCCGCTCCTCTGTCCGGCCGAAGGGGTCGAGCGGCGTGCCGCGCAGAACCTTGCCGTGGCGCAGCAGGCGCATCGCCTTCAGCATCCAGGGCCCGAAGGCGCGCTTGGCCGGTCGGCCGTCCGGACCGGGGCGCGACAGGAAGGGCGGGGCGAGATGCAGCGTCACGCGCCGCACGCCGTCGAACTCGGCCGCCACCGCCGTCTCCAGCGTCTCGGCATGCAGGCGGGCGACCTCGTATTCGTCCTTGTAGCGCATCAGGCGGAACAGCCCCTCCGCCGCGGCGCGGGTCAGCGCCTGCGAGCCCGGAGCCGCGCGCGCCTCGGCGGCGCGCACGGCGTCCACCGCCGCGCGCCACCTGCGCGCCCAGCCGGCGGACTGATAGGCGGTCAGATACGCCGCACGGCGCGCGAGCAGCGCGTCGAGATCGTCCGGGGCGGACGCCGGCTCGCCCAGCAGCGCCGCGACCGCCGCAGGCTCCGCGACCGCCCAGCGGCCCAGCGCGAAGGCGGCCTTGTTGCCCTCGACCCCGGCGCCGTTCAGTTCGATGGCGCGCAGCAGCGCCGCCTGCGACAGCGGCACGAGTCCCGCCTGCCAAGCCGCGCCCAGCATCAGCACGTTGGCGAAGATGGCGTCGCCCAGCGCCTTCTCGGCCAGCCGCGTCGCGTCGAGCCAGTCGGCCGCGCCGGTCTGCGCCTCCACCGCCCGGCGCAGTCGCTCCGCCGGCAGGGAATAGGCGCCGTCGCGGACGAAGCGCCCGGTGACGATCTCGTGTTCGTTGCATACGGCGCGCGTGCGCCCGGCCGCCATGGTCGCCAGCGTCTTCGGATAGGCCGCCACGACCAGATCGCCGCCGATCAGCGCGTCCGCCTCCCCCGCCGCCACGCGGATCGCGGTGATGACGCCGGGGCGCTCGGCGATGCGGACATGGATCGTCACCGCGCCGCCCTTCTGGGCGAGGCCGGCCATCTGCATCTCGCCCGCGCCCTTGCCCTCCAGATGCGCCGCCATGCTCAGCAGCGCGCCAACCGTCACCACGCCGGTGCCGCCGACGCCGGTGATGACCGTGTTCCACGTGCCGTGGATCGTCGGCAGGACGGGCTCGGGAAGCGGAGGTATCGCCAGCGCAGCGCGGTCGGGCCGTTTCACGGCCGCGCCCTCCAGCGTCACGAAGCTGGGGCAGAAGCCTTTCAGGCAGGAGAAGTCCTTGTTGCAGGCGGACTGGTCGATCTTGCGCTTTCGGCCGAGCTCCGTCTCGAGCGGCACCACCGCGACGCAGTTGGACTGGACCGAGCAGTCGCCGCAGCCCTCGCAGACCGACGGGTTGATGAACACGCGCCGGTCGGGGTCGGGGAACGCGCCGTGCTTGCGGCGGCGGCGCTTCTCGGCGGCGCAGGTCTGGACGTAGACGATGGCGCTGACGCCGGGAACCTTCTCCATCTCACGCTGCACGTCCATCAGCCGTTCGCGCGGCTCGGCGCGCACGCCGTCGGGCAGGCGGTCGGGATCGAAGCCCTCCTTCTCGTCGTAGACGGCGACGACGGTGGCCACGCCCATGGCGCGCAACTCCTCGACGATGCGGTAGGCGTCGAGCCCGCCCTCGTTGCCCTGCCCGCCGGTCATCGCCACGGCGTCGTTGTAGAGGATCTTGTAGGTCATGGTCGTCCCGGCCGCGAGGGCGGCGCGGATCGCCTGAACGCCGGAGTGGTTGTAGGTGCCGTCGCCGAGGTTCTGGAACACATGGGCGCGCTTGCTGAAGCGGCTCTCGCCGATCCAGTTGGCGCCTTCGCCGCCCATGTGGGTGAAGCCCTCGGTGTCGCGGTCCATCCACTGCACCATGTAGTGGCAGCCGATGCCGGCGTAGGCGCGCGCGCCCTCGGGCAGCATCGTGGAGCTGTTGTGCGGGCAACCGGCGCAGAACCACGGCTGGCGCTCTGCCAGCATCGGCGCGGCCGCCGGCGCGGCGAGCGCGGCGGCGCGGGCCTCCAGCTCCGGCGTCGCCATGCCCTCGGCGCGCAGCACGCGCACGAGACCCAGCGCGACCTCCACCGGGTCGAGCGCCATCGTCTCGCGGAACAGGATGCGCCCCTCGTGGTCGACGCCGCCATAGACCGCCGGCCGGGCGTGGGGCGGGTTGTTGTAGATCGCCTCCTTGATCTGGGCCTCGATGACGGGGCGCTTCTCCTCCACGACGACCATGGTCGAGAGCCCCCCGGCCCAGTCCGACAGCGCCCGGCCCTCCACCGGCCAGACCATGCCGACCTTCCAGACCGTCAGCCCCAGCGCCGCGCAGCCTGCCTCGTCGAGGCCCAGCAGCTCCAGCGCATGCGCCACGTCGAGCCAGCTCTTGCCGGAGGCGACCACGCCCAGCCGGGCGCCGGGCTGGCCGTGGGTGCGGCGGTCGAGCCCGTTGGCGCGGGCGAAGGCGAGCGCGGCGTGGCGCTTGATCTCGTGCATCCGCGCCTCCTGCCGCTGGGGCGTGTCGCCGAGGCGGATGGAGACGCCCTCGTCCGGCATGGCGAAGTCGGTCGGGATCACGGGGGCGACGCGGTGCGGGTCGCCGTCGACGACCTCCACCACCTCGACGGTGTCCTTGAGGCACTTCAGCCCGACCCAGAGGCCAGCGTAGCGGCTGAGCGCCCAGCCCAGCGCCGAGAAGTCCAGCACCTCCTGCACGCCCGCCGGCGCCAGCACCGGCATCATGGCGTCGAGCAGCGCGAGGTCGGTCTGGTGGCAGGTGGTGGAGCTTTCGCAGGTGTGGTCGTCGCCCATGGCCACCAGCACGCCGCCGAGCGGCGCCGTGCCGGCGAGATTGGCGTGGCGGAACACGTCGCCCGAGCGATCGACGCCGGGGCCCTTGCCGTACCAGAGGCAGAACACGCCGTCATGCGTGCCCTCGCCGCGCAGATGGGCCTGCTGCGTTCCCCAACAGGCGGTGGCGGCGAGATCCTCGTTCAGGCCGGGCTGGAACACGACGTCGGCCGTCGCCAGCTGCGCGCGCGCGCGTTCCATGGTCTGGTCCACCGCCCCCAGCGGCGAGCCGCGGTAGCCGGTGACGTAGCCCGCGGTCCTGCGGCCCGCCGCGCGGTCGCGCGCGGCCTGCGCCAGCATCGCGCGCGTCAGCGCCTGGATGCCGGAGAGCAGCACGGAGGTCTTCGTCAGATCGAAACGGTCTGCGAGCGATACGTCGCGTAGGTCCATGACCTTTCTCCCTGCGGCGTCTGGCGACCGTCTGTCGCGGCCTGACCAACAAGGTAAGCAAACCTGACCAAAAACGCAACGATTCCGCCGCTGTCCCGCCACGCCCGGCGACGTATATCTGGGGCCCGGAACGGAGATGTGACCATGACGAGGCGAGGATTCATCGGCGCGGCGGCGAGCCTGGGACTGGGCGGCGCCGCGCGGGCGGAGGAGAGCCATCCGCCGCTCGGCCGCATGGTCGCAGCGGAGGGGCTGCGCATCCACGCGCTGGAGCGCGGCGCGGGGCCGGCGGTGGTGCTGATCCACGGCGCCAGCGGCAACCTGCGCGACTTCGCCTTCTCGATGGTCGATCAGCTGGCGGGGCAGGGCCTGCGCGTCATCGCCTTCGACCGCCCGGGCCTCGGCTGGAGCGACCGCGCCCCGGAGCGGGGCTGGGAGCCCGCCGTGCAGGCCCGCGTCCTGCGCGCCGCCGCGACCGCCATGGGCGTGGAGCGGCCGGTGGTGGTCGGCCACAGCTGGGGCGGCGCGGTCGCGATGGCCTGGGCGCTGCAGGCCCCCGAGGCGACGAAGGGCGTCGCGGTGCTGGCGGGCGCGACCTACCCGTGGGGCACCGGCGTCAGCGCCTTCTACCGCCTCGGCGCCAGCCCGACATTCGGCGGACTGGCGCGCAGCCTTGCCCATGTGTTCGTCAACCCGGCCGACCCCGGCCCGACGATCGCGCGCCTCTTCGCGCCCAACGCGATGCCCGAGGGCTACGCCGCCTTCGTCGGCGTGCCGCTGGCGCTGCGCCCCGGCCCGTTCCGCCACAACGCCGAGGACCTGCAGAACCTCGACGCCGCGCTGACCGCGCAGGCCCCGCGCTACGCCGGTCTGCAGGTGCCGGTGGAGGCCGTGCACGGCGAAGCCGACGACACCGTCTGGGCGCGCGTGCACGCCGAGCCGCTGGTGCGCGCGGTCGCGGATGGCCGGCTGACGTTGCTGCCCGGCGTCGGGCACATGCCCCACCACGCCGACGAGGAGGCCTGCGTCGCGGCCGTGCTGCGGCTGGCGGGGTGACCCCGGATCGCGCCGGCGAAAATCCGGTCGCGCCACAGGGTCGGACGGGGTAGCGTGGCGCAACCGTGGGGGAGCGCCGCAGCATGTCCGCCCAGACGCCGAAGGTTCTTTTCGTCTATCCGAAGTTCAGCAACACCTCGTTCTGGAACTACGTCGACACCTGCGAACTGGTCGGCGCGAAGTATCCCGCACCGCCGCTCGGCCTGATCACCGTCGCCGCGATGTTGCCGCCGGACTGGCCGGTGCGGCTGGTGGACCGCAATGTCGCGACGCTGACCGACGCCGACCTCGACTGGGCCGACGTCGTGATGTTCGGCGGCATGATCACCCAGCAACTCGACCTGCTGCAGACCGCTGCGCGGGCCCGCGACCACGGCTGCGTGACGGTGGTGGGCGGCCCCGACGTAAGCTCCTCGCCCGAAATCTATGCGGACCTCGACTTCCGCATCATCGGCGAGGCCGAAGGCGTGCTCGACGCCTTCATCGCGGCCTGGCGCGAGGGGGTGCGCGGCGGCGAGTTCCGCGCGCCGCTGCACACCGTGGACGTCACCCGCTCGCCGACGCCGCGCCACGACCTGCTCGACTTCTCGAACTACGTGCAGGTCAACGTCCAGTTGTCGCGCGGCTGCCCGTTCCTTTGCGAGTTCTGCGACATCATCGAGCTGTTCGGCCGCAAGCCCCGCACCAAGACCGCAGAACAGGTGCTGGGCGAACTGGACCAGCTCCATGCGCTCGGCTACCGCGGCCATGTCGATTTCGTCGACGACAACCTGATCGGCAACAAGAAGGCGGTGAAGGCGTTCCTGCCGAAGCTGATCGCGTGGCAGAAGGCGCACGGCTACCCGTTCGAGTTCTCCACCGAGGCCTCGCTCAACCTCGCCGACGACGACGAGTTCCTGGGCATGATGCGCGACGCAGGCTTTTTCGCCTGCTTCATCGGCATCGAGAGCCCGGACCCGGACGTGCTGGTCGCGATGCAGAAGAAGCAGAACACCAAGCGCGACATCGCCGCCAACATCCACAAGATCAACGGATTCGGGATTTTCGTTCTGGCGGGCTTCATCGTGGGCTTCGACACCGAAAGCGAGCGCGCCGCCGACGGGCTGATCGAGCTGATCGAGGAGGCGTCGATCCCGGTCTCGATGGTCGGCCTGCTGGTCGCGCTGCCCAATACCCAGCTCCAGCGCCGTCTGGAGAAGGAGGGCCGTCTGCACGACCTCTACGGCGTGATCGAGAGCGAGGCTGACGGCGACCAGTGCGTGTCCGGCCTCAACTTCCAGACCCTGCGGCCGCGCGACGCGATCCTCGGGCAATATCTGGAGGTGGTGGAGCGCATCTACGACGCGGACGCCTATTTCGAGCGCGTGCGCAGGACCGTCGACCTGCTCGACTGTTCGGGCGTGGTGGGAGACCTGCGCCGGTCCACCATCCGCCACGACGTGGGCCAGTTGCTGCGCTTCGTCGCGGCGGTCACCCTGCGGCGGCCTGCGCTGCGCGGCCATGTGTGGCGGCTGCTGGCGCACACGGTGCGGCGCAACCCCCGCGCCATCAAGCATGCGCTCTACATGGCGGCGCTCTACGCCCACCTCGGCCCCTTCTCGACCTATGTGGCGCGCGAGATCGCCCGCCAGATCGCCGACATCCGCGCCGACCCCGAAGCGCCGCGCCACCGCGCCTGGCGTCCCCCGGTGGCGGCGGCGTCGTAGCCGGTCCCCCGGCGTTTCCCCGGTCACAGGCCCGGCCCGGCCCGCGACCGACCCCCGGCGGCGGGCCCGCGGCGTCCGCCCACATCGCCATCCCGCGCGATGTCAGGCGTCCTTCTTCGCCGCGCGCGCGGATGGCGGTTTCCCCGGCCGGGCGCCGGTTCCTCGACCGGCAAGCGGCAGACCGAGACCGGCGCGGCGAGCGGGTTCGGCCCGGACGGCGCGATGGCCGCCGCGACGGCGAACCGCAAGCGTCCCGGCGGGCCGAAGGGCGCGGCCGTCGCGGCGAGCGCCGCGTCGGTGCGCCGGGCGGACCTGTGCGCCATCGTCCAGAGGCGCCGCCTGACCTTGGTCCAGGGCCGCGGCGCCGCCGAAGGTGCGGATCAGGCGCGCTCCACGCTCGCCGCGTCCGGGACGATCTGCAATGGTGCCGGTTGCGGCGGCGCCCCGCGCGCCGCCGCCAAGACCCACGCGACGCAACGCCGGTCCCGCCGGCCAGTCGCAGCAATCCGGGAGGAAGACCCTCATGAGCCTCATCCGCGCCTCGGCCCTCGGGCTGGCGTCCGCCGTCATCGCCGCCGGCGCCGCGCTGGCGTTCCCCGACAAGCCGGTGAACTACATCATCCCGTTCAATCCCGGCGGCGAGAGCGACATCTCCGCCCGCCTGCAGCAGCCCTATTTCGCGCGCATCACCGGCCAGGACCTGATCGTGCAGTACCAGCCCGGCGCCGGCGGCGCGCAGGCCTGGGCGGCGCTGAACGGCATGCCGGGCGACGGCCACACGATCATGGGCACCAATCTGCCCCACATCGTGATGCAGCCGCTGCTGCAGAACCCCGGCTACACGACCGAGGACCTCGTCAACATCTACATGTTCCACTTCACGCCTGACGCGCTGATCGTGGCGGCGGACAGCCCCTACCTGACGGTGCAGGACGTCGTAGAGGCGGCGACTGCCGCGCCGGGCGCGCTGACGGTCTCGGGCTCGGGCACCAACTCGGCCAACGACACCGCCAACCAGATCTTCGAGAACCTCACCGGCGCCAAGCTGACCTACATCCCCTACAGCGGCACCGCGCCCTCGATCACAGCGCTGCTTGGCGGCGAGACCGAGTTCGCGTGGGGCTACACCACCGTCGGCGCGCAGCAGGGCGACAGCGTGCGCATGCTGGCCGTGGCGATGGATGCGCGCCATCCGCTGTTCCCCAACGTGCCGACCTTCCGGGAGCTGGGAATCGACATGATCGGCGGCGCCTATCGCGGCATCGCCGTGCCCTCGAGCACGCCCGAGGACGTCCGCACGGCGCTGTCGGACATCATCGGCCAGATCAACGCCGACCCCGACTTCATCAAGCAGATGGAAGACGGCGGCTTCGCCATGCTCGACGTGCCCTACGCCGAGATGGACGTCTGGCTCGGCGACCTCGCCGACACCTACCGCTCGGTCGCCGCGCAGCTCGCCGCGAACAAGTGAACCCATCCGCGGGGGGGGCCGCCGCAAGCCCCCCGCGTCGGCTGATCCGATAGAGGCGCGATGATGGAGCTTCTCGGCTATCTGCACCACGCGCTGAGCCCCATGAACCTGCTGCTGGCCCTCGTGGGGGTGGTCGGCGGCACGGTGATCGGGGCCCTGCCGGGGCTGTCGGCCACCATGGCCATCGCGGTGATGGCGCCGTTCACCTTCGCCATGGCGCCGGCCTCCGGCCTGATCATGCTGGGGGCGATCTACACCGGCGCGATCTACGGCGGCGCCTTCGCGGCGATCCTGGTCAACACGCCGGGAACGCCCTCCTCGATCGCCACGACCTTCGACGGCTATCCGATGGCGCGGCGCGGCGACGGCGACCTCGCCGTCACCATCGCCACCTTCGCGTCGGTGATCGGCGGGCTGTTCGGCGGGCTGGCGCTGCTCACGCTGGCCCCGGCGCTGGCGGAGGTCGCGCTGCGGTTCGGCTCGACGGAGTATTTCTGGCTCGCGATCCTCGGGCTGACGCTGATCGCGGCCCTGTCCGAGGGCGCGATGCTGAAGGGGCTGATCGGCGGGTGCCTCGGGCTGCTGCTGTCCATGGTCGGCGTGGCGGTGGTGGGCGGCGACGTGCGCTTCACCTTCGGCCAGCCCGAACTGCTGGGCGGCGTCGGGGTGATCCCGGCGCTGATCGGGCTCTACTGCATCCCGGTGCTGATCGACATGGTTGCGGCCCCCGGCCGCCATCTCGATCCGCCGGCGCCCGGTCGCGGCTACCGCATGGCCGAAGGCTTGCGGCTGACCGTGGCGAACTGGGTGAACCTCGTGCGCTCCTCGGCCATCGGCACGGGCGTGGGCATCCTGCCCGGCGCGGGCGGCTCGATCGCCTCGCTCGTCGCCTATTCCGAGGCGCGTCGGACGTCCGGCGATCCCGACAGTTTCGGCAAGGGCGCGCCCGGCGGGGTGATGGCGACCGAGAGCGCCAACAACGCCACCGTCGGCGGCGGCTTCATCCCGACGCTGGTGCTGGGCATCCCGGGAACGCCGCCGGACGCGGTGATCCTCGGCGCGCTGATGGTGCAGGGCGTGCGCACCGGACCAACCCTGTTCACCCAGCAGGCCGACACGGTCTTCACGTTCATCTTCGGCCTTCTGATCGCGACCGTGCTGATGGCGCCCGTGGGCCTGCTGATCGGCCGCTACGCCTATCGCTTCATCGTCGCGGCCCCCAAGGCGATGCTGGTTCCGTTGATCGCGTTCATGACAGTGCTGGGCAGCTTCGCCGTGCAGAACAGCCCCTCCGACGTGGCGAAGATGACGATCATCGGCGTCGCGGGCTGGGTGCTGGGGCGGGCGGGCTACGGCCCCTCGCCCATCGTGCTGGGGCTGGTGCTGGGCCAGATCGCCGAGCAGGGCTATGTCCGTGCCTACATGATCGGCACGGCGCGCGGCGACTTCGCCGGGCAGATCCTGCTGGGCCGGCCGATCAGCTGGGCCATCGTCGGGCTGATCGTCGTCACGCTCGCCGCGCCGCTGGTGCGGGCGGTGCGGGCCGGCGTGCGGGAGAACGCGCGATGAGCGCCCGCTGGAGCGACGTCGCCGCCGCCGGGGCCATGCTGGCCATCGGCGCCGGCGCGGTGCTGCAGAGCCTCGCGATGACGCCGATGGGCGCGATCTTCCCACGCACCGTCGGCGCGGTTCTGGTCGCGCTGTCGCTGCTGCAGCTGGGGCGCAGCCTCGCCGGGCGCGGCGGCGGCGGTTCGGCCGAGGTCGGCGAGGCCGGCGGCTCGGTATGGCGGCGCGGGCTGATGATCGCGGTCATGCTGGGCTGGTCGGTCGCCTTTCCGGTTGTCGGTTTCCTGACCACCAGCCTGATCGCCGCGGTCCTGCTGATGGTCGCCGCGGAGTTCGAGCGGATGCGCCCCGCGCCCCTCGCGCTGCGGTTGGGCGTGCTCGTCGTCATGGTCGCGGTGTTCCACTGGCTGATGGTCGCGGTGCTGAACATCCCCATGCCGCAGTCGCTGCTGATCTGACCCACAGGGCGCCGCAGCCTCCCGCGCCCGGCGAGGTTCGCCCGGGACGCTCGCCCGGCGCCCGGGGCGACGACTGCGCGAGGCGTGGCCCGACCGCCCTCGGGCCGGTCGGCGCCACGCCATGGCGCCTGCACGACGCGCCGACAAGCATGGGGCGAGCGGAAGACAGAAGCGTGGCGGAGGTCGCCCAGGCCTGTCGCGCCATGGGCGTTCCGCGCCTCGATCGTGGTCGCCGGGCCGCCCCCGGGCGCTGGCCGCGCACGCTCCTCGGCGCGTCCTGCGAGAAGGCCGGCGCTGTGCGCGATGCTTCAGGAATGCGGCCCGGCGGACTGCCGACACACCAGCGCGATCGCCAGCGCGGTCTCGACCGGCGCCGCGTCGCCGGCGAGGATCGCCACCATCCGCCGCGCCGCATGGACCCCGATGTCGGCGGCAGGAATGTCGACGGTCGTCAGCGACGGGGCGACGTGACCCGAGAACTCGGCGTTGTCCACGCCTGCGACCGAGACGTCGCGCGGCACGCTCAATCCCATGCGCTGCACCTCGTAGACCGCGCCGACCGCCAGCAGGTCGACCAGCCCGAGGATCGCGGTCGGACGCGGCGAAAGCTCCAGCAGCGCGCGGCACGCCTCGCGTCCGGCCCCGATCGTCAGGGCGGTCTCGACGACGTGCCCTGCGTCCAGCACGAGCCCGGCGCCGGTCAGCGCCTCGGTGACGCCCTGCAGACGAGCGCGCTGGCGGTCGTTCTCGCGCAGATGGCCGCAGATGACGGCGACGTCGCGGTGGCCGAGGGACAGCAGGTGGCGGCAGATCAGCCGGCCGGCTTCGCGGTTGTCCACCACCACCCTGTCGTAGTCGGGTCGACCGATCCAGAGCTGCACCACCGGCAGGCCCGCCGCATCGATGAGGCGCCAAGTGGCCTCCGGCCGCGCGGCCCCGACCAGCATCAGGCCGTCCACCCCGTGCGCGATCAATTGCGCGACCGCCGTCGCCTCGGCGGCGGCGTCGTATTCGTGCGAGACGACCAGCAGCAGATACCCCGCCGCATAGAGCTCGCGCTGCATGGCCTGAAGGCAGCGGGCGAAGACCGCGCTGTTGAGCGTGGGCACGACCACGCCCACCGTCCGGCTGCGTCCCGACGCCAGCGCGCGCGCCTTGCCGCTCGGCGTGTAGCCGAGCCTTTCCATCACCGCGCGCACGCGGCTCAGCGTCTCGGGGCGCAGCCGCTCGGGGTCGCTCATCGCCCGCGAAGCCGTGGCGATGGACACCCCGGCCTCACGGGCGACGTCGGTCAGGACTGGCTTGCGCGGCCGCATGGGCGGATCGACCCGATGTAAACTTTACACCGGACAGTGCAGGAAAGCCCAGGCGGCCTCAATAGCGGAACAGCCTCAATGATTGACACGGGCGGGTTGTCATGTAAGCGTTTTCATCAAGCCGCGCAGATCGGCGTCCCGGGGAGGGAATCGGATGGCGTCTCCACGCCCGCTACTGGTCGCGCTCATGACCTTCGCCGTCGTCGGCGCGGTCTGGCAGCTCGCGACCGGCACGCTGGGGCTCGTGGCGCCGGGGCGCTTGCCGTCGCCGGCCGACACATGGAGCGCCTTCCTGCACATCAGCGGCCGCGGCTACGCCAACGGCGATCTGCTCACACACGCCGTCAATTCGGTGCGCCTCGTGGTGATGGGCTTCGTCATCGCGGTGGCGACCGGCATCCCGCTCGGGCTGCTGATGGGCTGGAGCCGCCGCGCCGAGGCGCTGATCAATCCCGTCTTCCTGATCATCCGGCCGATCCCGCCGCTGGCTTGGATTCCGCTGGCGATCCTGTGGCTGGGGCTCGGCGACGCGGCCAAGATCCTCGTGATCTGGTTCTCGGCCTTCGTGCCGTCGGTCATCAACGCCTTCGCCGGGGTGCGCTCGATCGAGCGTCCGGTGCTGGAGGCCGCGGCGATGCTCGGCACGCCGCGCTTGCGGTTCGTGACCGAGGTGCTGGCCCCGGCGGCGGCCCCGATGATCTTCACCGGGCTGCGCCTTTCGCTGCAGGCGAGCTGGACGACGCTGGTGGCTGCGGAGCTCGTCGGCGCCTTCTTCGGGCTCGGCCGGGTGCTGAACGTGGCGCAGCAGGACCTCTATCCCGGCATGATCCTGGTGGGGATGATCGCCGTAGCGGTGCTGGGCTGGGCGACCACGCGGGCGCTCGGCGTGGCGGAAGCGCGGGCGCTGCGCTGGAACCTCGCCGCCCTGTCGGCGAAGGGCTAGGCGATGCAGAGGCCCCTCCCGTTTCTCGAGAGCTTCCTGCTCGGCTGCGCGGGCCTCGCGCTGTTCATCGGGCTCTGGTACGGCCTGTCGGCTTCCGGGGTCATGTCGCGGCTGTTCCTGCCGACGCCGGTCGAGGTGTTCGACCGCTTCAACGTCCTGCTGAACCGCCGCTTCGCCGGCGCGACGCTGCCGGCCCACCTCGCCGCGAGCTTCCAGCGCTTCGCCTACGGTTTCGTGCTCGCCGCAGCCGTCGGCGTGCCGCTCGGCCTTCTAATGGGCTGGTTCCGCATCCTCGACGAGATCGTCTCGCCGCTGTTCGACGCGCTGCGCTTCGTGGCGCCGATCGCCTGGGTGCCCTTCGCGGCGCTGTGGTTCGGCACCGGGATCGGCGGACCCGTCATGATCATCTTCGCCGGCGCCTTCCCCCCCTGCCTGATCAACGCCTATCGCGGGGCGAAATTCGTCGACCCGCGGCTGATCGAGGCCGGGCGGATGCTGGGCACCCCCAGCAGCCGGATGATCGTCGAGGTGCTGCTGCCGGCCTCGGTCCCCTCGATCATCTCGGGACTGCGCGTCTCGGCGGGGCTCGGCTGGCAGTCGCTGGTGGGGGCGGAGCTGATCGTGGCGTCGGCCGGCGTCGGCTACATGATGGTGCAGGGGCAGGCGAACATCTCCACCACGACCGTCATGGCCGGCATGGTCGCCATCGGCCTCGTGGGTCTCACGCTCGACACCGCGCTGCGGCTGGTCGAGCGGACGATCCTGCGCCGCCGCGGCATCGAGCAGTGAGGGGCGACAGATGGGCGTGATCCGCTTTCAGGACGTCGGGCGCGTCTACGGGTCGGCCGCCAGGCCCTTCGTCGCGCTGAAGGACATCGACCTCGAGATCGCGGACAAGGAGTTCGTCGCCATCGTGGGCCCGTCCGGCTGCGGCAAGACGACCTGCCTGCGGCTGGTGGCGGGGTTCGACTTCCCGTCCTCGGGCGCGATCAGCGTGGACGACCGCAAGGTGACGAGCCCCGGGCCCGAGCGCGCCGTGGTGTTCCAGCAGTTCGCGCTGTTTCCGTGGAAGACCGTGCGGCAGAACATCGATCTGGGCCTGCGCAACCAGAACGTCTCCGCGGCGGAGCGCGCAAGCCGGATCGAGGACATCCTCACGCTGATGAACCTCACCCCCTACGCCGACCATTTCCCGCACCAGCTTTCGGGCGGGATGCAGCAACGCGTCGCCATCGCGCGGGCCTATGTGCTCGACCCCGACGTCCTGCTGATGGACGAGCCGTTCGGCGCGCTCGACGCCCAGACCCGCGTGGTGATGCAGGAGGAGCTGGTGCGCCTCGCCCGCAAGAACCCGCGGACGGTGCTGTTCATCACCCACGCGGTCGAGGAGGCCGTCTATCTGGCCGACCGCGTCGTGGTCATGACCCGCGCGCCGGGGCGGATCAAGGAGACGCTCGACATCGCCTCGATCCGCAGGGCCGAGAACTGGGACGCCCACGAGAAGATCGAGGACGTGATGGACCTCGAGAGCTTCGTGCACCTGCGCACCCACATCTGGCGCAGCCTGCGCGAGGAAAAGGGACTTCGGGACTGACAAAGGCCGGCCAACGGCGCCAACCGGGAGAGAGACATGACCATGCTCAAATCGCTGACCCTTTCCGCAGCCCTCGCGACCACGGCGGGCTCGGCGCTTCAGGCGCAGGAGCTGACGCCGATCAACGTCAGCTACCAGCCCGCGCTCTACTGGGCGCTGCCGTTCTATCTCGCGACCGAAATGGACTGGTGGAAGGAGGTGGGGCTCGCCCCCAGCTTCTCGACGTTCCCGGCCGGCGCGCCGCAGATCGCCGCCGCGCAGGCCAACGACTGGGACGTGGGCGGCACGGGTTCTGTCCCGGCGGTGCTGGGCGCCGCGCGCTTCGGGCTGGTGACGGTCGGGTTGACCAACGACGAATCGAAGGGCAACGCGCTGATGGCGCGCAATTCGGTGATCGAGGGCTTCCGCGCCGATCCCTCGACCATCAAGGGCCAGAAGATCCTGCTGACCACCAACTCGACCGTGGACTACGCGACCAAGGCCTGCCTCGCCAACTGGGGCGTCAGCGTCGACGACGTGGAGTTCATCAACCTCGCGCAGGCGCAGGTCATCACCGCGATCATCGCCAACGAGGGCTCGCTGGCCGGCGTGTGGGCGCCGAACACCTACACGCTGCAGGAGAAGGCAGACAGCGACTACCTGTGCTCGGGCGCAGACGCCGGAGCCGTGGTGCCGGGAGCGCTGGTCGTGCGCCCCGGCTTCGCCGAGGAAAGCCCCGAACTGGTCGCCCGTTTCCTCGCGGTCTTCCTGCGCGGCGTCGAGTGGGCGAAGGCCAACCCCGCCGAGGCCCGCGAGATGCTGGTGGACTTCTACTCCGACGGCGGGGTGGAAATCTCCGACGCCGCGGTGAACGCCGAGTTCGACCTGCGCCCGACCTTCGGGCTGGAGCAGCAGGTCGCGCTGATGGACCGCGCCGGCGGCGAGAGCCAGGTGGACGAATGGCTGAACGCCATCGGCGCCTTCATGGTCTCGGTCGGCACTGTGGACTCCGCGCCGGCCGCGGCCGACTACATCGACCCGCGCTTCATGAAAATGGTCATGGACGACCCCAGGCTGGCGGCCTTCGCCACGCTGAAGGACTGATAGGACCAAGCCGCCCGGCGCCACGCCGGGCGGCCGCGCCGCCGCCTCACCCGTCCCCCGGAGCCACGAGCGAGCCCATGGCTGTCACCTATCTCAAGAAAGCCGCCAAGACGCCGGAGACCGAGACCGGCGCGGCGCAGTCCGTGGCCGCCGAAATGCTCGCCCGGATCGAGGCGGAGGGCGAGGAGGGCGTGCGCCACTATGCGAAGACGCTCGACCGCTGGGAGGGGCCCATCCTCGTGACGCGGGAGGAGATCACGCGCCGCGCCGCCGAGGTGTCGCCGCAGATGCGCGAGGACATCGCCTTCGCCGTTGCGCAGGTGCGCGATTTCGCCCGGCGCCAGCGCGCGTCGGTGCGCGACTTCGAGACCGAGATGGGTTCGGGCCTGACGGCAGGCCAGAAGATGGTGCCCTGCAACGTGGCGGGCTGCTATGTCCCCACCGGGCGCTATGCCCATATCGCGTCGGCCTACATGTCCATCGCCACGGCCAAGGCCGCCGGCGTCAAGACCGTCGTGGCCTGCTCGACGCCCTACCGCGGCGAAGGCATCCACCCCGCGGTGCTCCATGCGATGAACGAGGCCGGCGCCGACGTCATCCTGACACTTGGTGGCGTGCAGGCCATCGCCGCGATGGCCTACGGCCTTTTCACCGGCAGGCCCGCCGACATCATCGTGGGACCCGGCAACAAGTACGTCGCCGAGGCCAAGCGGATGCTGTTCGGCAAGGTCGGCATCGACGTGTTCGCCGGCCCGTCCGAGATCGGGATCATCGCCGACGCGTCGGCGGATCCCGAGATCGTCGCCGTCGATCTGGTCGGGCAGGCCGAGCACGGTCACGAGAGCCCGGCCTGGCTGTTCACCTCGGACCGCGCGCTGGCCGAGGCGGTGATCGCGCGGGTTCCGGTCCTGATCGACGACCTGCCGGAGCCGGCGCGCTCGGCTGCCGCCGCCGCATGGCGCGACTATGGCGAGGTGATCCTGTGCGACACCCGCGAGGAGCTCGTCGAGGTCTCGGACCGCTACGCCAGCGAGCATCTGGAGGTCCACGCCGACGACCTCGACTGGTGGCTGGAGCGGCTGACCAACTACGGGTCGCTGTTTCTGGGCGAGGAGACGACCGTGGCGTTCGGGGACAAGGTCTCGGGCCCGAACCACATCCTGCCGACCAAGTTCGCCGCGCGCTATTCGGCGGGGCTGTCGGTGCACAAGTTCCTCAAGCCGCTGACGTGGCAACGCGCCAGCCGCGAGGCGTGCAAGGAACTCGCCCTGCCCTCGGCCCGGATCTCGCGCGTCGAGGGGATGGAGGCGCACGCCCGCACGTCGGACGTGCGGATGGCCAAGTATTATCCCGGCCACAATTTCGACCTCGGCGAGCCGGTTCCGTCGCAGGGCTGAGCCATGACCGCCCGCACCGCCGCCCTTGCGCCGCCCAGCCTGCGCCGCCCCCTGTCGATCCCGCCCGAGGCGCAGGCGCGGGTCGCCGCGCTGATGGCCGAGGGCTGGCTGCACCGCTATGTCGAGGCGGGCGGCGGAACGCCCTCGGCCGCGGCGCAGGTGGAGGCCGGGATGGCCGCCCTGACCGGCAGGCGCCATGCGGTCGCGGTCAACTCCTGCGGCGCCGCCCTGTTTCTGGCGCTGAAGGGCGCCGGCGTGGCGCCGGGCGAGCCCGTGCTGGTCAACGCCTTCACGCTGGGCCCGGTCCCGGGCGCCGTGCTGCACGCGGGCGCGCGCCCGGTGGCTGTCGGCGTCACCGAAGACCTGACGCTCGACCTCGACGACCTGCGCCGCGCGGCCCGAGAGACCGGCGCGCGCGTGCTGCTGCTGTCGCAGATGCGTGGGCACATGTCCGACATGGACCGGCTGGCGCCGCTGGCCGACTCGCTGGGGCTGCGGGTGATCGAGGACTGCGCCCACACGCTGGGCGCGACCTGGGGCGGTCGGCCCTCGGGAAGCTTCGGTCTGGCGGGGTGCTTCAGCTTCCAGTCCGGCAAGCACGTCAACGCGGGCGAGGGCGGGGTTCTGGTCACCGATGATCCCGCCCTCGCCGCGCGGACGATCCTGCACTCGGGCAGCTACCTGCTCTATGGGCAGAACGGCGCCGCGCCGGGACGGGAGGCCTTCGCGCCGCTGCTTGGGCAGTGCGGCAACTTCTCGCTGCGCATGGGCGAGATCCCGGCGGCGCTGGCGCTGGCGCAACTGCCGCTGCTGCCCGAGCGCGCCGCGCGGTGGAACCGGGCTCACGACCGCATCGTGCGGCGGCTCGCGCAGGCGCCGGGCGTCGCCCTGCCGCGCCGGCCCGCGCCGGAGGCATATGTCCAGAGCTCGCTGCAGTTCCGCCTGCCCGACGCCGCGCCGGATGAGATCGCCGCCATGGTCGCGCGCTGTCGCGCGCGCGCGCTGTGGCTGAAGTGGTTCGGCGCGCCGGCCGAGGGCTACACCAGCCGCCCCGACCACTGGCCCGGCCCGGCGCAGTCCCTGCCCGGCCGCACGGCCGCGGTCCTGGGGAGCCTTCTCGACCTGCGCCTGTCGGACGCGCTGAGCGACGAAGACGCCGACGCCGTCGTCGACATCCTTCTGCAGGAACTCCCGGCATGAGCCGCCTGGCCCGTCTGTTCGACCTGACCGGGCGGCGCGCGCTGGTCACCGGCGGCAACTCGGGGATCGGTCTCGCCATGGCGCAGGCGCTGGGCATGCAGGGCGCGTCTGTCACGCTGGTCGCCCGCGACGCGGACAGGCTGGCGGACGCGGCGGCGACCCTGGCCGCCGAGGCCATCGAGGCCCGCGCGCTGCCGGCCGATCTCGCGCACGCGGGCGGCGTGGCGGCGGCCGTCGCGGCGGCGGGACCGGTGGACATCCTCGTGAACGCCGCCGGCATGAACCTGCGCCAGCCTTTCGAGGCGGTCACCGCGGAGGCCTTCGACGCCCACATGGCGCTGCACCTGCGCGCGCCGTTCCTGCTGACGCAGGGCCTCGCGCCGGGGATGGCCGACCGCGGCTGGGGACGGGTGCTGAACCTCGCCTCGCTGCAATCGGCGCGCGCCTTCGCTGACAGCGCGCCCTACGGCGCCGCAAAAGGCGGCGTCGTGCAACTGACGCGCGCCATCGCGGAGGCGTGGTCGGGGCGCGGCGTCACCTGCAACGCCATCGCGCCCGGCTTCTTTCCGACGCCGTTGACCGCGCCGGTGTTCGCCGACGCCCAGCGCGCCGCGCGCAACGCCGCGCAGACCGCAATCGGGCGCAACGGTCGGCTGGAGGACCTGCAGGGCGCCACCGTTTTCCTGTGCTCCGACGCGTCCGCCTACGTAACCGGGCAGACGCTGTTCGTGGACGGAGGCTTCACCGCGAAATGACCCCCTCCGCCACGATGCCTGCGCTTGTCTATACCGGCCCGCACAGCATGGCGTTCCGCGAGGACGCGCCCACGCCGACGCCGGGGCCGGGCGAGGTGCTGGTCCGCGTCGCCGCGGTCGGCGTCTGCGGATCGGACATGCACGCCTTCCACGGCCACGACAGCCGGCGGCCGGCGCCCCTGATCCTCGGCCACGAGGCGGCCGGTCATGTGGTCGGCGGGCCGCGCGACGGGGAGCGGGTGACGATCAACCCGCTGGTCACCGACCCCGACGGCGCGGAGGCGCGCGCCGGCCGCCCCCATCTGTCGCCCGGGCGGCAGATCATCTCGATGCCGCCACGCGCCGGGGCCTTCGCCGGCTTCGTGGCGATCCCCGGGCGCAACGTGCTGCCGGCCCCGCGGAGCCTGACGCTGGAGCAGGCGGCGCTGTGCGAGCCGCTGGCGGTCGGCTGGCGCGCGGCGCGGATCGGCCTGCGCCTGCTCGACGCGGCGCCGGCGCTGGTGATGGCGCAGGGCGGCGGGGCCATCGGCCTGGCCGCCGCGCTCTGCGCCCGCCACCTGAGCGCGGCGCGCATCGTCGTTGTGGAGACCAACGCCGCGCGCCGCGCGACGATCGCCGCGCAGGGGCTCGAAGCGGCGACGCCCGCCGGGGCCGCGGGCCTCGTCCCCGACCTCGTGATCGACGCCGTGGGCGCGGCGGCGACGCGGGCGGCGGCCTCGGCGCAGGTGCGCCCCGGCGGGGCGATCGTGCATGTCGGCCTGCTGCCGGGGTCGGACGGCTTCGACGTCCGCCGCATCACGCTGCAGGAGATCGTGGTCTCCGGCAGCTACTGCTACACCCCGCAGGACTTCGCCGAGACGCTGGCGGCCATGGCCACGGGCGCGCTCGGGCCGCTGGACTGGTTCGAGACGCGGCCGCTCGCCGAAGGGGCCGCGGTCTTCGCCGCGCTCGACGCCGGCGAGATCGCCGCGCCGAAGGTGGTGCTGCGGCCATGACCCTTGCGCACCCGACCCCTTTCGTCCCGAACCATCAGGAGAGCAGTGACGGCATGACCACCAAACCCCACCTCCTTGTTCACCACCGGACCGACAATGTCGGGGTGGTCGTCGTCGAGG
>DAINOD010000018.1:0-31140 GCA_036735545.1 Rubrimonas sp.
CACCACCCTCTCACGGTGGGAACAGGGGTTCGAGTCCCCTACGGGATACCATGCCCTGCCCCGAACGAGCCGCTTCTCCGGCTCTAGGGCGGGCTTTCGGGAACATTCCGGAGATTGAGCGGGTCGCCCCGTCTTTGCGGGCGGAATCTCCATTGGACCGCTTCGCGACGCCATTTCGCGGTCAGACCGACTCCTTCGTGGCGCAGAGATAGGCTGAGTGCGCCCCTCTCGGCGCGATTGTGGCTACATTATAGCCAGCGCCGCGGAATCTTCACGATCGCTGCACACAATCCTAGGCGCCGCATTCGCGAAGACGGTTTCCTCCCATCCCAAAGCGGCCCCTCGGCGGGCGCGGGGGACAGAGGGAGACGACACGACATGATCCGCATCACGAGCACCGCGATGGCGCTGGCCTTGGCCGCCACCGGCGCGCTGGCCCAGTCCGGCGAGCCGATCAGGGTGGGCATCCTGCATTCGCTGTCGGGCACGATGGCGATCTCGGAGACGACCCTCAAGGACGTCATGCTGATGCTCATCGACGAGCAGAACAAGAAGGGCGGCCTACTCGGACGCCCGCTCGAGGCGGTTGTCGTGGACCCCGCGTCCGACTGGCCGCTGTTCGCCGAGAAGGCGCGCGAGCTGATCGAGATCGAGGGCGTGGACGTCGTGTTCGGCTGCTGGACCTCGGTCAGCCGCAAGTCGGTGCTGCCGGTCTTCGAGGAATTGAACTCGATCCTGTTCTACCCGGTCCAGTACGAGGGCGAGGAGAGCCAGCGCAACGTCTTCTACACCGGCGCCGCGCCCAACCAGCAGGCTATCCCGGCCGTCGACTATCTGATGAACGAGGAAGGCGTGGAGCGCTGGGTGCTCGAGGGCACCGACTACGTCTATCCGCAGACGACCAACAAGATCCTCGAGGCCTACCTGCTCGCCAAGGGCGTCGCGCCCGAGGACATCACCGTCAACTACACCCCCTTCGGCCACAGCGACTGGCAGACCATCGTCAGCAACATCAAGACCTTCGGCTCGGCCGGCAAGAAGACGGCGGTGGTCTCGACCATCAACGGCGACGCCAACGTCCCATTCTACCGCGAGCTCGCCAATCAGGGCGTCTCGGCCGAGGACATCCCCGTCGTCGCCTTCTCGGTGGGCGAGGAGGAGCTGGCGGGCATCGACACGGGCCCGCTGGTCGGCCACCTCGCCGCGTGGAACTACTTCATGTCCATCGACACGCCCGAGAACGACGCGTTCATCGAGGCCTGGCACGCCTTCATCGGCGACACCAACCGCGTGACCAACGATCCGATGGAGGCCCACTACATCGGCTTCAACATGTGGGTGAAGGCGGTCGAGGCGGTGGAGACCACCGACGCCGACGCGGTGATCGACGCGCTGATCGGCGTGGCGGTGCCGAACCTCTCTGGCGGGCTCAGCTCCATGGGCTCGAACCACCACATCACCAAGCCCGTGCTGATCGGCGAGATCCAGTCCGACGGCCAGTTCGACATCGTCTACCAGACCCCCGGCCTGATCCTCGGCGACGAGTGGTCGGATCATCTCGCGGAATCGGCCCCGCTGATCGCGAACTGGCGCGCGCCGATGTCCTGCGGGAACTTCAACGTCGAGACCGGCCAGTGCGGCGGCGTCAACCAGTGATCCGGCCGCCTCTCTGACCGAGGGGCCGGGCGTCCTCCTCCCCGCCCGGCCCCACCCTTGCCGCGAGGCCCGACCATGCTCCGCATCCTTCTCGCGCTGGCGTTGCTCTGGCCCGCGGCCCTTCTTTCACAGACCCTCGAGGAACTCGCGCCGCAGCTTGCGGAAGGCGACTTCGCCGCCAAGGCCCGCGTCGTGGCGGCCATCGGCGCGACCGGCGACGACCGGGCCGCGGCCCTGCTGACGGCGCTGGGCGAGGGCGAACTCCAGCAGGTGCGCGCGGACGGTCGGCTCGTGATCGTGCGGCGCGAGGGCGTCGTGGACGCTCTCACCGGCGAGGCGCTGCCCCCCCTCGCCCGCAACGCCGCCGACCGGATCCGCGTCAACAACGCGCTGCGCCGGGCGATCCGCAGCGCGGTCGGCGTGCTGACGCTGCGCAGCCCCGACCCGCAGCGCCGCCTCGCCGCCGCCGCGGCCGCCTTCCGCAGCCGGGACGTCGAGCAGATCGAGCCGTTGCGGGAGGCGCTGGCGGCCGAGACCGACCCGCGCGTTCTGCGCGCCTTCGAAACGGCGCTGGCCGCGACCGTGCTGGCGTCCGAACGTCCCGCGGCCGAACGTATGGCGGCCATCGACACGCTGGTGGCCCGCGGCGACCGCGACGCGCTCTCGCTCATCATCGCCGCCGAGCGCGACGCCGACCCGGCGGTCTCGGAGGCGGCGGCCGACGCGCGCGCGGTGGTGGAGCGCCGCCTCGCGGCCTGGGACGTCGCGCGCAACGTCTGGTTCGGCGTATCGCTCGGCTCGGTGCTGATGCTGGCCGCGATCGGGCTGGCGATCACGTTCGGGGTGATGGGCGTGATCAACATGGCCCATGGCGAACTGGTCATGATCGGCGCCTATGTCACCTTCGCGGTTCAGCAGGCGATCCGCGCCAACGCGCCCGGCATGTTCGACTGGTCGCTGACCATCGCGCTGCCGCTGGCCTTCCTGACCGCAGGCGCGGTAGGCGTCGCCATCGAGCGCGGCGTCTGCCGCTTCCTCTACGGCCGGCCGCTGGAGATGCTGCTGGCGACCTGGGGCGTGTCGCTGATCCTGCAGCAGACCGTGCGCTCGATCTTCGGCCCCACCAACCGCGAGGTCGGGAGCCCCTCGTGGATGTCCGGCGGCTTCGAGGTAGGGCAGGTGCTGGTCACCTACAACCGCTTCTGGATCGTGATCTTCTCGCTGGCGGTTTTCGCTGCGCTGCTGCTGCTGCTCAAGCGCACGCCGATGGGTCTGCAGATGCGCGCCGTCACACAGAACCGCCGCATGGCCGACGCCATGGGCGTGCGCACGGGCTGGGTGGACGCGATGACCTTCGGCCTCGGCGCCGGCATCGCGGGTGTGGCCGGGGTGGCGCTGAGCCAGGTCGACAATGTGTCGCCCAATCTCGGGCAGGGCTACATTGTGGACAGTTTCATGGTCGTGGTGTTCGGCGGCGTCGGCAACCTGTGGGGCGCGCTGGCGGGGGCCTTCACGCTGGGGATCGTCAACAAGTTCCTGGAACCCTGGACGGGAGCCGTCCTGGCGAAGATCCTCGTGCTCGTCTTCATCATCCTGTTCATCCAGAAGCGGCCGCGCGGGCTGTTCGCGCTGCGCGGAAGGGCGGTGGAGCAATGAACGCCATGCATCGATCGTTTACGCGGTCGCATCAGGGTGACGCGGTTTCGCGTCGTCCGGAGTGCGCCCATGCTTCGCTTCCTTCTCGCCGCCGCGCTGCCGCTGGCGGCCGCGTCCGCTGCGGCGGAGCCCTGCCCGCTGACCTATCCGCAGTTCTACGCGGCCTTCGCCCATGCGGACCTGCCGGCCTGCCCCGTGGCGCTGGAAGGTCCGTCGCGCTTCTGCCGCATGGTGCAAGGGGCGAACGGGCTCGCCCACGTCTTCGTCTTCACCGTCGAGGGCGCGCAATGCCTGCAGGAGGTGCGCGCCTTCGCGCCCGAGGCGTTGGGTCCCGCCGGGAGTTGATCCGTCCGGGCCGGACATGAGCGCCCGGTCCGCTGAACCGCTGATCGACCGGCGCGGCTGGACCTTCCTCGCCGTGCTCGCAGTCGTGACGATCGCGGTGCCGATGCTGAGCCTCATCGCCCGGCCCGGCTCGGGCGTGCACCTGCCCAGCTTCGCGGTGTCTCTGTTCGGCAAATACCTCTGCTATGCGCTTCTGGCCCTCGCGGTGGACCTGATCTGGGGGTATTGCGGCATCCTCAGCCTGGGCCACGGCGCGTTCTTCGCGCTCGGCGGCTATGCGATGGGCATGCACCTGATGCGCGAGATCGGGCCGCGCGGGGTCTACGGCAACCCGGTGCTGCCCGACTTCATGGTGTTCCTGAACTGGACGGAACTGCCGTGGTTCTGGCTCGGCTTCGACCAGTTCTGGTTCGCCTGCCTCATGGTGCTGCTCGTGCCGGGAACGCTCGCCTTCGTCTTCGGCTGGTTCGCCTTCCGCAGCCGGGTGAACGGGGTCTATTTCTCGATCATCACGCAGGCGATGACCTATGCGCTGCTGCTGGCCTTCTTTCGCAACGACTTCGGCTTCGGCGGCAACAACGGGCTGACCGACTTCAAGGACGTCCTCGGCTTTCCGATCCAGTCCGACCGCACGCGGGCGACCCTTTTCGTTCTGTCGGGGCTCGCCCTGGCTGGGGGCTATCTGGTCTGCCGCGCCATCGTCACCTCCCGCGCCGGCAAGGTGCTGGTCGCGGTGCGCGATGCGGAGAGCCGCACGCGCTTCCTCGGCTACCGGGTGGAGTTCTACAAGCTGTTCGTCTTCGTCGTCTCGGCGATGCTCGCGGGCGTCGCCGGGGCGCTCTACGTGCCGCAGGTCGGCATCATCAACCCGTCCGAGTTCTCGCCGGCCAACTCCATCGAGGCGGTGATCTGGGTGGCGGTCGGCGGGCGCGGCACGCTGGTGGGCGCGGCGCTGGGGGCGGGCATCGTCAACGGCGCCAAGACCTTCCTGACCGGGGCCTTTCCCGAGATCTGGCTGTTCTTCCTCGGCGCCCTGTTCGTCGCGGTGACGCTGCTGCTGCCCAAGGGCGTGCTCGGCCTCGCCGCCCAGCTGCGCCGCCCCCGCGCCGCGGCGGCGCCGGCGCCCGAGACGAGGCCGGCGGAATGACCGGCACGGTGCCCGCCTCGGGCTCGATCCTGTATCTCGACGACGTGCACGTCGCCTTCGACGGCTTCCGGGCGATCAACGGACTGTCGCTGGTGCTGGCGCCGGGCGAGATGCGCGCGATCATCGGTCCCAACGGCGCCGGCAAGACCACGATGATGGACATCATCACCGGCAAGACGCGGCCCGACCGCGGCGACGTGCTGTTCGACGGCCGCATCGACCTGACGCGGGTCGACGAGGCCGGCGTCGCGCGGCTGGGCATCGGGCGCAAGTTCCAGAAGCCCACCGTCTTCGAGACCCACACCGTCGAGGACAACCTGCTGATGTCGCTGAAGGGCCCGCGCGACGTGTTCAGCCTGCTGCTCGCCCGGCGCACGCAGGCCGAGAACATGCGGATTGACGAGTTGCTGGACACCATCCGCCTCGGCCACCGCCGCGACGCGCTCGCCGCCGACCTCAGCCACGGCCAGAAGCAGTGGCTTGAGATCGGCATGCTGCTGGCGCAGGACCCCAAGGTGCTGCTGGTCGACGAGCCGGTGGCAGGCATGACGGACGCGGAGACGATGCAGACGGCGGAGTTGCTCAAGCGCGTCGCCGGGGCCCATTCGGTGGTGGTGGTGGAGCACGACATGGAGTTCGTCCGCGCGCTCGGCGTGAAGGTCACCGTTCTGCACCAGGGCTCGGTGCTGGCGGAGGGCTCGATCGACCACGTCAGCCGGGTGCCCGAAGTCGTCGAAGTCTATCTGGGGCGCTGAGATGCTGGAGGTGCGCGCCATCGACCTGCACTATGGCGCCGCCCAGGCGCTGCGCCGCGTCTCCATGGAGGCGCGGCCGGGCGAGGTGACCTGCGTGCTGGGCCGCAACGGCGTCGGCAAGACCTCACTGCTGCGCGCCATCATCGGCCACCAGCGCACCAGCTCCGGCGTCATCGCGTGGGAGGGCGCGCCGCTCGACGGGCTGGCCCCGCACCAGCGCGCCCGCCGCGGCGTCGCTCTCGTGCCGCAGGGGCGCGAGATCTTTCCGCTGCTGAGCGTGCGGGAGAACCTGGAGACCGGCTTCGCGCCGCTGCCGCGCGCGCAGCGACGGGTGCCCGACGAGATCTTCGACCTCTTTCCCGTGCTGCGCGACATGCTGCGCCGGCGCGGGGGCGATCTGTCGGGCGGCCAGCAGCAGCAGCTGGCCATCGGTCGGGCGCTGGTGACGCGGCCGCGGCTGCTGTGCCTCGACGAGCCGACCGAGGGCATCCAGCCCAGCATCATCAAGGACATCGGCCGCGCCATCCGCTATCTGCGCGAGCGCGGCGACATGGCGATCGTGCTGGTGGAGCAGTACTTCGACTTCGCCCGCGACCTCGCCGATCGCTTCTTGATCCTCGACCGCGGCGAGGTGGCGCTGGCGGGCGGGCCCGACGACATGGACGCGCCAGAGGTGAAGCGGCTGCTGACGGTTTGAGGCGGCAAGCGGGCCCACCTGAGCGGGCCCGCCTCTGTATGCGTCAGGCGCGGGCGCGCTTGCGCGCGGCGGCCCCGAGCGCAGCCATGCCGGCCAGCAGCATCCACGCGGCGGCGGGCAGCGGGATGGGGGCCGGCACGTCGACATCGCCTGCCTTGATGAAGATCAGGTTCGCCGAACCGCCGCCGCCGGTGACCTGGACGGAGCCGCTCATCGTGAAGCCATCAATCAGCGAAAGACCGAAATAGGTCGCAAGGCTGCCGGACGTATTGCCGATCGCTCCGATGGTGTCACCGAACAGCAGCCCATTGATTTCACCGATGGTGATCGTCGCGCTGCGGTTTGCGAAAATCTCGATCGCGTTGCCAGTCTTCAGGCCGTCCCAGCTCGCGGAGGTCACGACCGCTTCCGTGCTGATGTCCAGCAGCGAGAAGGTCGTCGTCATGTCGCTGTAGACATAGGAGAAGCCGTAGGTCGTCGGACCCGTTCCCCAGTCGATTTCGCGCTGGGTGAACGTCGCCGGGTTGTTGGGCTGGCTGGTCGCAGAGCCGAGACCGAGTTCCCAGTCTGCAGCGCCGGCGCGCCCACCTCGGATCTCCACACCGTGGGTTCCGGCCCCGCCGCCGTGGAATGACGTGAAGGTGGCGGCCTGGTCCGTCCCGGTGATGTTGGCGATGGTGGCTGCGCTGGCGACGGCGCCGAGCGCAACGCTCGCCACTGCAGCGATGACACTGGTACGAATGAACGACATCAAGAAGGCTCCCTTGGTTCGGCAACGCGGACAACACGCGAAGTTGCGCAGCAAGGTATCCGGCGTCAGGCCGTCAAAGGCAACCCGAGACCAGCCAACACTCTGATAGAATTAACAAAAATCGACCTCGAGAAACATGATCGCGTCGCCGTTCAACCCTGACCTGTGCGCATCACACCTGAGGCGCGTAGCTCTGCAGCGGTGCAACCTCTATCGGCCCGTCGCGGCGGTTCTCGATGGCGCGCGCGGCTGCGGCGGCGCCGGCGGCGGTGGTGTAGTAGGGCGTCTTCATCGACAGCGCGACGGCGCGGATACCGGCCGAGTCGCGGATCGACTGCGCGCCCTCGGTGGTGTTCAGCACCAGCGCGATCTCGCCGTTCTTCATGCGGTCGACGATGTGCGGCCGCCCCTCGAACACCTTGTTCACCCGCTCCGCCGGCACGCCGTTGGCGTGCAGGAACTGCTGCGTGCCCTCGGTCGCGATCAGGCTGAAACCCAGCCCATGCAGCCGCCGCGCCGCGTCGAGGATCGCGTCCTTGTCCCCGTCGCGCACGCTCACGAAGGCGGCCCCGCCCTCGGGCAGGTCGATCCCGGCGCCCATCTGACTTTTCAGGAAGGCGCGGGCGAAGCTGCGGTCCAGCCCCATCACCTCGCCGGTGGAGCGCATTTCGGGGCCGAGCAGCGTGTCCACGCCGGGGAACCGCGCGAAGGGCAGCACCGCCTCCTTCACCGCGACATGGGGCGTCTCGGCGGGCGGCAGGGTGAAGGCCGACAGCTTCTCGCCCGCCATGATCCGCGCCGCGACGCCCGCGATGGGCGCGCCCACCGCCTTGGCGACGAAAGGCACGGTGCGTGAGGCGCGCGGGTTGACCTCCAGCACGAAGATCACGCCGTCCTGAATGGCGAACTGCACGTTCATCAGCCCGACAACGCCCAGCGCCATCGCCATCACACCGGTCTGGCGCTTCAGCTCCGCCACCGTGTCGGCGCCGAGCGTGTGGGGCGGCAGCACGCAGGCGCTGTCGCCGGAATGCACGCCCGCCTCCTCGATGTGCTCCATGACGCCGGCGACATGGACCGCCTCGCCGTCGCACAGCGCGTCCACGTCCACCTCGACCGCGCCGGCGAGATAGCCGTCGAGCAGCACGGGGCTGTCCCCCGACACCACCACCGCCTCGCGGATGTAGCGTTCCAGATGCGCCTCGTCGCGCACGATCTCCATGGCCCGCCCGCCGAGGACGTAGGAGGGGCGGATCACCAGCGGATAGCCGATCTCACCCGCCACCCGCAGCGCCTCCTCCCGAGAGCGCGCCACCCCGTTGGGCGGCTGGCGCAGGCCCAGCCGCGTGATCAGCGCCGAAAAGCGCTCGCGGTCCTCGGCGAGGTCGATGGCGTCGGGGCTGGTGCCCAAAATGGGGATGCCTGCGCGCTCCAGCGCCCGGGCGAGCTTCAGCGGGGTCTGGCCGCCGAACTGCACGATCACGCCCTTGAGCGAGCCCTTCTGCTGCTCGACGCGCAGGACCTCCAGCACGTGCTCCTCCGTCAGCGGCTCGAAGTAGAGTCGGTCGGAGGTGTCGTAGTCGGTGGAGACCGTCTCCGGGTTGCAGTTGATCATGACGGTCTCGTAGCCCGCCTCGCCCAGCGCATAGCAGGCGTGGCAGCAGCAGTAGTCGAACTCGATGCCCTGGCCGATACGGTTCGGTCCGCCGCCGAGGATCACCACCTTCTCGCGGTCCGAGGGCCGCGCCTCGCACTCGACATAGCCCGAAACCTCGGCCTCGTAGGTGGAGTACATGTAGGGCGTCTGCGCCTCGAATTCGGCGGCGCAGGTGTCGATGCGCTTGAACACCGCCTCCACGCCCGCCTTGCGGCGCATCAGGCGCACGCCCTCGGGCGTGTGGCCCGTCAGCGCGGCGAGCCGTGCGTCGGAGAAGCCCAGCATCTTCAGCCGCCGCAGCCCGGCGCGGTCGGCGGGCAGCCCGTCGGCGCGCAGCGCCGCCTCGACCTCGACGATCTCGCCGATGCGCGCGACGAACCACGGGTCGTAGCGCGTCGCCTGGGCGACCTCGGCCTCGCTCAGCCCCTCGCGCAACGCCTGCGCCGCGACCCGGAGCCGGTCGGGCGTGGCGCGGGACAGCTCGGCCACCACCGCCTCGCGGCGGTCCTCGGGCGTCGCCGCCTCGGGCAGGCCGGGAATGGCGATCTCGTCGAAGCCGCTCAGGCCCGTCTCCAGCGAGCACAGCGCCTTCTGCACGCTCTCGTGGAAGTTGCGCCCGATCGCCATGGCCTCGCCGACCGACTTCATCGCGGTGGTCAGCTCGGGTTTGGCGCCGGGGAACTTCTCGAAGGCGAAGCGGGGGATCTTGGTGACCACATAGTCGATGGTCGGCTCGAAGCTCGCCGGCGTGACGCCGGTGATGTCGTTGTCGAGTTCGTCCAGCGTGTAGCCCACCGCGAGCTTGGCGGCGATCTTGGCGATGGGAAAGCCGGTGGCCTTCGACGCCAGCGCCGAGGAGCGCGAGACGCGCGGGTTCATCTCGATCACCACCATCCGGCCCGTGGCGGGGTCGATGGCGAACTGGACGTTGGAGCCGCCGGTCTCCACCCCGATCTCGCGCAGCACCGCCAGCGACGCGTTGCGCATCAGCTGGTATTCCTTGTCCGTCAGCGTCAGGGCGGGCGCGACGGTGATGGAGTCGCCCGTGTGCACGCCCATCGGATCGACGTTCTCGATGGCGCAGACGATGATGCAGTTGTCCGCGCGGTCGCGGACCACCTCCATCTCGAACTCCTTCCAGCCCAGCAGGCTCTCATCGATCAGGATCTGGCCGACCGGGGAGGCCTCCAGTCCCGTCCGGCAGATCGCCTCGTAGTCCTCGCGGTTGTAGGCGACGCCGCCGCCCGTGCCGCCCAGCGTGAAGGCGGGGCGGATGATTGCGGGCAGGCCCACCGTCTCCAGCGCCCGCATCGCGTCGGCCATGCCGGCGGCGACGTCGTGGCCGCGGGCGAGCCTGGGCGCGGCCACGATGGTGGCGCGGGGGTTCTCCAGCCCGATCCGCGTCATCGCCTCGCGGAACAGCTTGCGGTCTTCGGCCATCTCGATGGCGGCGCGGTTGGCCCCGATCATCTGCACGCCGAACTTCTCCAGCACGCCCATGTCGGCCAGCGCCATCGCGGTGTTGAGCGCGGTCTGCCCGCCCATGGTCGGCAGCAGCGCGTCGGGGCGCTCCTTCTCGATGATGGCCGCCACCACTTCGGGCGTGATCGGCTCGATGTAGGTGGCGTCCGCCAGCCCCGGGTCGGTCATGATCGTGGCGGGGTTGGAGTTGACCAGGACCACCCGGTAGCCCTCCTCGCGCAGCGCCTTGCATGCCTGGGCGCCGGAGTAGTCGAACTCGCAGGCCTGGCCGATGACGATGGGCCCCGCGCCGATGATGAGGATCGAGCGGATGTCGTCGCGTCTGGGCATGGTCTTTTTTCTCGGTCGCGGCCGTCTGGGGGGCGTGCGGGGCGCGGCGCGGCCCGCTTATAGTCGCGCCAGCGCGCCGCGCAACCGCCCTGCCGCGGCGACGCCGTCACCCGGAGACGTCATGCTCACCACACTCGCCACCCGCGTCGTCTACGAGAACCCATGGATGCTGGTTCGCGAGGACGCCGTGCGCTTCGCAGACGGCGGCGAGGGCATCTACAGCTTCATCGAGCGCCCGGACTACGCCATCGTCGCCGCGGTGCAGGACGGCCAGGTCTGGCTGGTCGAGCAGTGGCGCCACCCCTTCCGACGCCGGATGTGGGAGCTGCCCATGGGCGTGGCGCCCGGCGCCGCGACGCCCGAGGACAGCGCGCGCATCGAGCTGGCGGAGGAGACCGGCCTGCGCGCCGAACGCCTGACGCTGATCGCGGAGATCGCCCCCGCGCCCGGCCTGCTCGCCCAGACCGGCGCGCTGTTTCTCGCCGAAGGGCTGACGCATGGCGCGCAGGCGCTGGAGCAGGGAGAGCAGGGCCTGATCGCCCGGCCGTGGCCCGTCGACGAAGCCGTCGAAGCGGCGGTCTCGGGGCGCATTTCCGACGCCGTGACCATCGCGTGCCTTGCGCTGCTGCGCCTGCGCGGGTTGATCTGAGCGCGTCCGACCCGGAGACCCCCTCAATGCGCCTCACCCTCCGCCGCCCCGACGACTGGCACCTGCACCTGCGCGACGGCGCGATGCTGGCGGCGGTGGCGCGCTGGTCCAACGACATGGGCCGGGCGCTGGTGATGCCGAACCTCGTGCCCCCCATCGTCACCGGGGCAGAGGCGCGCGCCTACCGAGAGCGCATCCGCGCGGCCGGGGCGCGGTTCGCGCCGCTGATGACGCTCTACCTCACCGAGGCCACCGACCCGGAGGACGTCGCCGCGGCCGCCGCCTCGGGTCTCGCGACGGCGGTCAAGCTCTATCCCGCCGGCGCCACCACCAACTCCCACGCCGGGGTGCGCGACCTCGGGCGCGTCGACGCGGTGCTGGCGCGCATGGCCGAGGCGGGCCTGCCGCTCTGCGTCCACGGCGAGGTCACCGACCCGGCCGTCGACATCTTCGACCGCGAGGCGGCCTTCCTCGACCGGGTGCTGGCGCCGCTGGCCGCGCGCCACCCGAAACTGCGCATCGTGCTGGAGCACGTCACCACCGAAGAAGGGCTTGCCTTCGTGCGCGCCCACGCCCCGCGCGTCGCCGGCACCATCACGACGCACCACCTGATCATCGAGCGCAACCACATCCTCGCCGGCGGCATCCGGCCCCACTACTACTGCCTGCCCGTCGCCAAGCGCGCCCGGCACCGCGACGCGCTGCGGGCGGCGGCGGTCTCGGGCGAGGCGTGCTTCTTCCACGGCTCCGACAGCGCGCCGCACCTCGATGCGCTGAAGCTCGCGCCCTGCGGCTGCGCCGGCTGCTTCACCGCGCCCGTGGCGCTGGCCTGCCTCGCCGGCGTGTTCGAGCAGGAGGGGGCGCTGGAGCGGCTGGAGGGCTTCGCCGCCCTGCACGGGGCCGCGTTCTACGGCCTGCCGCCCAACGCGGATACGGTGACGCTTGAACGCCATGACGCCCCCTGGGCGCCCCCCGCGGCCGTGGACACCCCCGACGGCGCCGTGACGGTGTTCGACCCCGGCTTTCCCCTGCACTGGCGCCTCGCCGACCCGGAGACCCCATGACCCCCGCCTTCGCCGACCCCGCCGAGATCAAGACCCTGACCGCGCGCATGTTGCTGGAGATCGAGGCGGTGCATTTCCGCGTCGATCCGCCCTACGTCTTCACCTCCGGCCTCGCGAGCCCGGTCTACATCGACTGCCGCAAGCTGATCTCCTATCCCCGCATCCGCGCGACGCTGATGGACTTCCTGACCGGCGTGGTGGCGCGGGGGGCGGGCTTCGAACGCTTCGACGCCGTGGCGGGCGGCGAGACCGCGGGCATCCCCTTCGCCGCCTGGATCGCCGAGCGGCTGGCCCTGCCCATGCTCTACGTCCGCAAGAAGCCGAAGGGCTTCGGGCGCAACGCCCAGATCGAGGGCGACTTCACCCCCGGCGCGCGCGTGCTGCTGATCGAGGACCTGACCACCGACGGCGGCTCCAAGGTCAAGTTCGCCCACGCCCTGCGCGAGGCCGGCGCGGAGGTCGGCCATGCGGCGGCGGTGTTCTACTACGACATCTTCCCGCACGCGCCGGCGCGGCTGAAGGCGGAGGGGCTGGCGCTGCACTGGCTGGCGACCTGGTGGGACGTGCTGGCGCTGTGCAAGGCGGAGAGCCGCTTCGACCCAGAGACGCTGGCCGAGGTGGAGAGCTTCCTCACCGCACCGGTCCGCTGGTCGCTGGCCCACGGCGGCGTCGACCCCGACGCCCGCTGAAAAGGGGTGGGGCGGCTTGAGATCGCGCGCGCCCCGTGCCTTGATCGCGCCGACCCCGCAAGGAGCCCGACCATGGACCTCTTTCCCGCCGGCGCCCGGCCGACCCGCCGCGCCAACCCCGACTGGTTCACCGGCACGGTCTGGCAGGACCCGGTGGTCGAGCCGCCGGAGCCGGCCCGCGTCCGCGCCGCCCGCGTCGCCTTCGAGCCCGGCGCGCGCACCAACTGGCACACCCACCCGCTGGGCCAGACGCTGCACGTCCTGTCGGGCGTAGGCCGCGTCCAGCTTCTCGGCGGACCGGTGCAGGTCATCCGCCCCGGCGACACCGTATGGATCGCGCCGCAAGAGAAGCACTGGCACGGCGCGGCGCCGGACTGCGGCATGGTCCACCTCGCCATCCACGAGGCCGACGGCGACCGGCATGTCGACTGGATGGAGCGGGTCGTGGACGCCGACTACCTGGCCGAACCGGCGTGAGCCTCGCCCGCCGCATCGCGCAGGGCCGGGGCGACGAGCCGGCGGATCTGGTGCTGCGCGGCGGGACGGTGTTCGACCTCGTGACCGGAGCGATGATCCCGGGCGACGTCGCCGTCTGCGGCGAGACCATCGTCAGCGTCGGCGCCGCCTGCGAGGGGACGCAGGTGATCGACGTCGCCGGCGCCGTGCTGGTCCCCGGCTTCGTCGACGCGCACCTGCACGTCGAAAGCTCGCTCGTCACGCCCTTCGAGTTCGACCGCTGCGTCACGCCCCGCGGCGTGACCACCGCGGTCTGCGATCCCCACGAGATCGCCAACGTGCTGGGGCTGGAGGGGCTGCGCTGGTTCCTCGACGCCTCCACCCGCATGGTGATGGATCTGCGGGTGATGCTGTCGTCCTGCGTGCCCTCGACGGAGATGGAGACCGCCGGCGCGCGGCTGGACGCGGCCGATCTCGCCGCCTTCCGCGACCACCCGCGCACGCTGGGGCTGGCGGAGTTCATGAACTATCCCGGCGTGATCCACCGCGACCGCGGCTGCCTCGCCAAGCTGGAGGCCTTCGCGGGACGGCACATCGACGGCCACGCGCCGCTGGTGCGGGGCCGCGACCTCGACGCCTATCTCGCCGCGGGCGTGCGCACCGACCACGAGACCACCACGGCCGGGGAGGCGCGCGAGAAGCTCTCCAAGGGGATGCGCGTCTTCATCCGCGAGGGCTCGGTGTCGAAGGACCTCGCCGCGCTGGCGGAAGTGCTGGACGAGCGCACGAGCCCGTTCATGGCGTTCTGCACCGACGACCGAAACCCGCTCGACATCGCCGAGCAGGGCCACATCGACCACATGATCCGCGCCGCGATCGCCCTCGGCCGCCCGCCGCTGGCGGTCTATCGCGCCGCGAGCCTCTCGGGCGCCGACGCCTTCGGCCTGCGCGAGCGCGGCCTGATCGCGCCGGGCCGCCGCGCCGACATCGTGGCGCTCGACGGGCTGGAGAGCTGCCGGGCCGGACTCGTGCTCTGCCGCGGCATGGTCGCCGATGACGCCGCCTTCGCCGCGCGCGGCGCGCTGCCGCCGGTCGGTCGGCGCTCGGTCAAGGCGCCCGTCGTGGCGGCGGAAGCCTTCCGCTGGCCCGGCGAGGGCGCGACGCCGGTGATCGGCGTCGTTCCGGGCAAGATCATCACCGAGCACCTGACCGAATCCGTGGCGGGCGCCGGGGGCGACCGCCGCCCCGACCCGGACCGCGACCTCGCCCGCGTGGCGGTGATCGAGCGCCACGGCCAGCGACGCGACGAGGGCGGCGGCATCGCCTGCGGGCTGGTGCGCGGCTTCGGGCTGCGGCGCGGGGCGATCGCCTCCACCGTCTGCCACGACCACCACAACATCGCGGTGGTGGGCGCGGACTACGCCGACATGGCGCTGGCGGCCAACCGGCTGGGCGAGATCGAGGGCGGGTTCGTCGTGGCCGCCGGCGGCGCGGTGCTGGCGGAGCTGGCGCTGCCGGTGGCGGGGCTGATGAGCCTCGAGCCGTTCGAGGCGGTGCGCGACCAGTTGGTCGCGCTGCGCGCAGCCGCCCGGTCGCTGGGCGTGACGCTGGAGGAGCCCTTCCTGCAGCTGAGCTTTCTGTGCCTGCCGGTGATCCCGCACCTCAAGATCACCGACCGCGGGCTCGTGGACGTGGACCGCTTCACCCTGCTGGACTGAGCGTCGCCATTACGGCCGAGCTTTATTTGCGCTCCGCCGCCGAGCACCGAAGCTGACCCCAGCAGTTCGGAACCCACGGCCCACAGCAAAGTTCCCGGCAAGTAAAACAATTACATCAATACACTTGAACAAAACGCCCTTGAATGCTGCGGCGCAACATGTATAATCTGGTAAAGCCAATCGAAACAATAAGGGCGCGCCACATCCGGGCGCGGGGAAGTTGCATATGTCCGTAATCGACTTGACCGGCCGGCTCGCCGCCGACGGAAGCGGTCCCTTTGGGCGCGTCGCTGTCTTCGGGGCCGGCGCCTGGGGCACGGCGCTGGCTGCTGTCGCCGTGCGCGCCGGCCGCGAGACGACGCTCTGGGGTCGCGACGCGGCGGTGGTCGCGCAGATCGCGCGCGAGCGCCGCAACGGCCGCTATCTCGACGACATCCCGCTGCCCGAGGGCCTGAACGCCACCACCGACGCCGCGACGGCCGGCCAGGGGGCGCAGGTGGCGCTGCTCGTGGCCCCGTCGCGGGCGCTGCGCGAGGTGGCGGCGCTCGCCCACGGCGTGCTGGCCCCCGAGGTTCCCGTGGTGGTCGCCGCCAAGGGCGTCGAGCACGGCAGCGGCAAGCTGATGACCGACATCGCCGCCGAGGCCGCGCCTGGGCGCACCGTGGCGGTTCTGTCCGGCCCGTCCTTCGCCGACGAGGTGGCCCGCGACATGCCCACCGCGGTCGTGATCGCCTCGGGTTGCGCGGCGGGCGAGACGCCCGAGACCTGCGTGGCGGCGCGGCTGGCGCTGACGCTGGGCTCGGAGACCTTCCGGCCGTGGTTCTCCGACGACGTGATCGGGGTGGAGGTCGGCGGCGCGGTCAAGAACGTCATCGCCATCGCCTGCGGCATGGCGCAGGGCGCGGGGTTCGGGCTGAACGCCCGCGCCGCGCTGATCACCCGGGGCCTCGACGAGATCAAGAACCTCGCCCACGCGCTTGGCGGCCGGCGCGAGACGGTCACCGGGCTGTCGGGCATGGGCGACCTCGCCCTCACCGCCTCCGACCCCAAATCGCGCAACTTCGCCTTCGGCCTGCGGCTGGGCGGCGGCGAAGCGCCGGACCCCGCGAAGCTGGTGGAAGGCGCGCCCAACGCCATCTCGATCACCGACCTCGCCCGCGCCAGGGGCGTGGAGATGCCGATCTGCGAGGCGGTCCGGTCGGTGGTCCACGACGGCGCCGATTTCAACGCGACCTTCCGCGCGCTCTGGACCCGGCCCATCGAGGCCGAGCCGCGCGCGCTCGACGTCGTCCTGCAGCATCCGGCCGCGTCATGAGCCGGGACTGGTCCTTCGCGCTGGCGACCGATCTCGACGGCACCTTCCTCGGGGGCTCGGAATTCGACCGCGCCGCGCTCTACGCCTCGATCGAGGCGCGCAGGGGCGAGCTGGGCCTGATCTTCGTCACCGGCCGCGACCCCGGCTTCATCGAAGCCCTGTGCGGCGACGGCTTCGTCCCGTGGCCCGATCTCGTGATCGGCGACGTCGGCACGTCGGTGTTCGCCGTCGAGGACCGGCGGCTGCGCCCGGTCGAGGCGCTGGAGCGGCCCATCGCCGAAGCCTGGGGCGACGCCGGTCCGAAGGTGCGGGCAGCGCTCGACGGCGCAGCGGGCCTGCGCCTGCAGCCGACGCCCTTTCGCCACCGCGTCAGCTACGACTACGACCCCGCGACCTACGACGGAGGCGCGCAGGCGGCGGTCGAGGAGATGGGCCTCGACTGGCTGATCTCGGCCGACCGTTTCTTCGACGTGCTGCCGAAGGGGGTGAGCAAGGGCCCGACGCTCGTGCGCGTCGTCGACTGGCTCGGGCTGCCGCCGGCGCGGGTGCTGGCCGCCGGCGACACGCTGAACGACCACTCGATGCTCGCCTGCGGCCTGCCCGCCGTCGCGGTCGGCGGCTCCGAGCCCGAACTGCTGCGCCGGCTGGAAGGCGCGGCCAACGTCCACAAGGCCCGCGGCGTCGGCGCGGCCGGCGTCGCCGAGGCGCTGGCGCTGCACGGCGCGCCCGGGTTCGCGAATGGAGAAGCCAATGTCCTCTGATCTCGTCGTCGTCTACCACCGTCAGCCCTATGAGCAGGTGCTCGTGGACGGCGAACTCGTGCGGCGCGAGAACAAGAGCCCGAACGGGATCGTTCCCACCCTCAAGAGCTTCATGGGGCGCTCCGGCGAAGGCGCCTGGGTCGCCTGGGAGCAGGTGGAGACGGAGGAGGAGGCCGCCGCCTTCGAGCGCGTGGTCGAGATCGAGGACGCCTACGGAAAATACGACGTCTCGCGCCTGCCGCTGAAGCCCGATCAGGTCCGCAGCTTCTACCACGTCACCTCCAAGGAGGCGATCTGGCCGATCCTGCACAGCTTCAAGGAGCGCTACAATTACGATCCCGTCGACTGGCCGACCTTCCGCGAGGTCAACTGGGCCTTCGCCGAAGCCGCAGCGGCGCAGGTCTCCGACGACGGCGTGGTGTGGTTCCACGATTACAACCTGTGGCTCGCGCCCGGCTATCTGCGCAAGCTGAAGCCCCACGTGCGCATCGCCTTCTTCCACCACACGCCCTTCCCCTCCGCGGACATGTTCGCCGTGCTGCCGTGGCGCCAGGAGATCGTGGAGAGCCTGCTGGCCTGCGACGCGGTCGGCTTCCACATCCCCCGCTACGCCGCCAACTTCGCCCATGTGGCCCACTCGCTGTGCGGGGCCACGATCGCGGCCGAGGCGCCGAGCAACGAGGATTTCTCGCCGCAGGGCATGGCGCTGTCGGAGATGTCGACGCCGCTCAAGCTGGCCCATGGCGGGCGCGAGGTGCTGTTGAGCGCCTTTCCGGTGGGCGTGGACGTCGACTACATCGAGAAGGTCGCCGAGGCGCGCGAGACCGCCGAGGCCAAGGCCCAGATCCTCGACGAGCTTGGCGGCCGCAAGCTGATCCTGTCCGTATCGCGCACCGACTACACCAAGGGCAACGTCGAGCAGCTACAGGCCTACGAGCGGCTGTTCGAGCGGCGTCCGGAGCTGATCGGCAAGGTCCGCCTGATGCTGGTCAGCGTTCCGGCCAACCGCAACATGGCCGTCTACGAGCGGGTTCAGCGTGACATCGAGGCGCTGGCGGGCCGTATCAACGGCCGCTTCGGGCGGCTGGACTGGCAGCCGGTGTCGCTGATCTCGCGCGCGATCCCGTTCACCCGGCTGATCGCCTACCATCAGGCGGCCGACGTGTGCTGGATCACGCCGCTCTGCGACGGGCTGAACCTCGTCGCGCAGGAGTATGTGGCGGCGCGCACCGACGGGCTCGGCGCGCTGGTGCTTTCGGAGTTCGCCGGCGCCGCGATCCCGCTTGCGGCGACGGTGACGGCCAACCCGTTCTCCAACCGTTCGATGGACGCCGCCATCGACCTCGCGCTGGACATGGCGCCCGAGGAGCAGGCCCAGCGCATGAAGGTGCTGCGCACCCGCGTGCGCCGCTACGACATCCGGGCCTGGATGGCCGAGCAGCGCCGCCTGTTCGCCGCGATCCGGCAGGACGCGCCGGCGGCGGCCTGAGGCTGCGGCGCCGATCGGCTACAGCGTCGATTCGAGGCGGGTGTTGGCGACCAGTTCCGGCACGCTCGCCTCGTTCGGCAGGTCCAGCGCGAAGGCCACCAGCCGCGCCACGGTGTCGGGCGTCAGCCGCTGCGCCTTCGGCGTGGCGCCGGGCAGGTCGGCGATCATCGCCGTGTCCACGGCGCCGGGGCAGATCGCGGTGGCGCGCACGCCGTCCTCCCACCCCGCGAAGCGCACGGCGTGGGTCATCGCCACCAGCGCATGCTTGGTCATGACGTAGCCCAGCGAGGCGGAGGCGTCGCGGTAGCGCTTGCCGTCGGTGGAGGCGATGTTGACCACCCGGCCCCGCCCGACCGCCCGCAGATGCGGCAGCGCGGCGCGGATCAGGCGGAACGGCGCTTTCACGTTGACCCGCCACAGCGCGTCGAGGTCGTCCTCGGTCCCGCGCGCGAAGTCCACCATGCGCAGGATGCCGGCGTTGTTCACCAGCGCGTCGATCCGCTGGTAGCGCGACGCCGCCGCATCGACCCATTCGGCGGCCGTGTCGGGCGCGTCGGCGTCGAAGCGGGCGACATGGGCGGCGGGGAAGCGCGCCGCGGCGCGTGCGGGGTCGCGGGCCCCGAGACTGAGCGCCCAGCCCTCCGCGGCGAGGCGCCCGGCGATGGCGGCGCCGATGCCCCCGGTGGCTCCCGAGACCAGCGCCACGCGCATCAGAACAGCCCCTGGTGCACGCCGCCGTCGTTGACGATGTTCTGGCCCGTCATGAACCCCGCCTGCGCCGAGCACAGGAAGGCGACGAGGTCGCCGCATTCCGACGGATCGGCGAAGCGCCCCGCCGGGCAGCCGCGCAGCCGGTCCTCCACGATGGCCTCGTAGGTCGTGTTGCCGCGCCGCGCGTGGCCATGGAGGTTCACGTGCAGCGCCTCGGTGTCGAACAGGCCCGGGCAGACGGTGTTGATGGTGACGTTGCTGCCGATCAACTCCCGCGCCGCCGCGGCGATGGCGCCCGACAGGGCGAGGCGCGCCGCGTGGGAATGGGCGAAGCCCACCTGCGGAAACTTGATGAAGCTGACCGACATCGACACCACCCGCCCGAAGCGCCGCGCCTTCATGCCCGGCGTCACCGCCTGGATCAACGCGAGCGCGGCGAAGCAGTGGACGTCGAACCAGTCGCGCCAGTCCTGCTCGGCGATGTCGGCGAAGGGGGTCGGCGTCTGCCGCACGCCGGGATTGGCCACGAGGATGTCGGGCTCGGGACAGGCGGCGAGGATCGCGGCGCGCCCCTGCGCCGTGGTCACATCCGCCGCGACCTCGGTCACGGCGACCCCGAACCCGGCGCGGATCTCCGCCGCCGTTTCGGCCAGCGCCTCCGGGCTGCGGGCGTTCAGGGTCAGATCGACGCCCTCGGCGGCGAGCGAGCGGGCGCAGGCGCGGCCCAGCCCGCGGCTGGCGGCGGTGACGACGGCGCGGCGGCCGCTGAGCCCGAGGTCCATCGCTCAGCCCCCCAGCAGGGCGTCGAGGCCCGCGGTCAGGCCGGCCAGCGCGGCGCCATCCAGCGGGCGCAGCGGCGGGCGCGGCGCGCCGCCGCCGGGCAGGCCGAGATGGTCCATCGCCGCCTTGGTGGCGGGGTAGAGGCTGCGCCCCTCCGAGGTGAAAAGCCGGGTCAGGGCCATGGCGGTCTCCTGCAGCGCGCGGGCCCGCGCTATGTCGCCGTCGCGGGCGGCGGGCCAGAGGTCGAGGCAGCCGTCCCAGACATTGGGGAAGCAGTCCATGAACCCGTCCGCCCCCGCCTGCGCCGCCGCCAGCCCGTAGACCGAGGACGGCCCGCAGAACACCCGGATGCGCCCGCGCGCCGCCGCCAGCGTGGCGTGGAAGGTGGGCCAGTCGCCCCCGCTCTCCTTGATCGCCACCACAGGGTCCAGCTCGGCCAGACGCGCGGCCATGGCGGGCGTGATCGCGTTCCCGGCGTTGCCGGGAATGTTGTAGAGCACCATCGGCAACGGCGCCCGCGCCGCGACGGCCTCATAGTGCGCCAGCGTCTCCGCCTCGGTCGTGCGCACGAAATAGGGCGGCGTCACCAGCACGGCGGCGCAGCCGGCCTCCTTGGCCGCTTGGGCGATCTCCAGCACGTCGGCGACAGCGATGGCCGCGGCGCCGAGGATCACCGGGCCGCGGCCGGCCGTCGCGCGCACGGCGGCGCGGGCGAGCGACGCCTTCTCCGCCAGCGACAGCGCCCAGAACTCGCCGGTGCAGCCCGCGACGATGGCCCCGGTCGCGCCGAGGCGCACCAGGCGGTCGAGGTTGGCGGCGAAGCCTTCCTCGTCCACCGCGCCGTCAGGCAGGAAAGGGGTGGTCAGGGCCGGAATGCAGCCGGCCCAGTCGATGTCGTCGCGCGTCACGCCCGCACTCCCTCGATGCGCCGCCCCTCGGGGTCGGCGGCGAACAGATGCACCCCGGCGGGGTCGATCCCCAGCGCCACGGGCTCGCCCGGCGCGGGCCGCGCGCCGGCCGGCGCGCGCAGCGTCAGCCGGGCGCCGCCCTCGGTCTCCACGATCACGAGCGTCTCGTGCCCGGCGGGCTCGACCACGCGCACCGCGGCGCGGTGCGGCCCCGCGCCCAGCGCCAGATGCTCCGGCCGCACACCCAGCGCGGCCGGCCCCTGCGGCGCCTGCGCCAGCGGAACGACCAGCCCCGCGCCGCGGAAGGCCCCCTCCGACACCACGCCCTCGATCAGGTTCATGGGCGGGGTGCCGATGAAATCAGCCACGAAGCGGTTGGCGGGGCGGGCGTAGACCGTCTCAGGCGTGTCGAACTGCTGCAGCCGGCCGAGGTTCATCACCGCGATGCGGCTGGCCATGGTCATCGCCTCGAGCTGGTCGTGGGTGACGTAGACCATGGTGCGGCCCAGCCGGCGGTGCAGCTCGATCAGCTCGGCGCGCATGTGGGCGCGCAGCTTGGCGTCGAGGTTGGACAGCGGCTCGTCGAGCAGGAACACGCGCGGGTCGCGCACCAGCGCGCGGCCCAGCGCCACGCGCTGCTGCTGGCCGCCCGATAGCTGCTTCGGCCGGCGATCGAGCAGCGCGTCGAGCTTCAGCAGCGCCGCCGCCTCCGCCACCCGGCGCGTGCGGTCGGACTTCGGCACGCCGCGCTTGCGCAGGGGATAGGCGATGTTCTGCGCCACGGTCATGTGCGGGTAGAGAGCGTAGGACTGGAACACCATCGCCACGTCCCGCGCGCCGGGCGCAAGGTCGTTCACCGCGCGCCCGCCGATGCGGATGACGCCCTCGGTCGGGTGCTCCAGCCCCGCCAGCATCCGCAGCGTGGTGGACTTGCCGCAGCCCGAGGGGCCGAGCAGCGCGACGAACTCGCCCTCGCCGATCTCCAGCGAGAGCGGGTGCAGCGCGGTGAAGGCGCCGAAGCGCTTCGCGACGCGCTCGAAGACGACGCCGGCGCTCATCCCTTCACCCCCCCGGCGCCGAAGCCGCGCGTCAGGTAGCTCTGCAGGAAGGCGAAGATCACGATCAGCGGCAGGCTCATGGCGACGGAGGCGGCCATCAGCAGCGACCACTCGATGTTGAAGGCGGAGATGAGCATGGTCATCACGCCCGTGGTCAGCGGCCGCGCGGCGTCGGAGTTCACGAGGACCAGCGCGTAGAGATACTCGTTCCAGGACAGGATGAAGGTGAACAGCGCCGTCGAGACGATCCCGGGCACGAGTTGCGGCAGGATGACGTCCACGAAGGCGGCCATGCGCGAGGCGCCGTCCACCAGCGCGGCCTGCTCGATCTCCTCGGGGAGCCCGGCCATGAAGCTGCGCATCAGCCACAGCCCGTAGGGCAGCGCGAAGGTGCAGTAGGCCAGCACGAGGGAGAACAGCGTGTTGGCCACGCCGAGCGAGACCATCAGCAGATAGAGCGGGATCAGCAGCACCACCGACGGCAACAGGTAGGTGAACAGCACCATCGTCGCCATCGTCTCCCGCCCCCGGTAGCTGAAGCGCACGAGGCTGTAGGCGCCGAGCGAGGCCAGCACGACCACGACCGCCGTCGTCGCCGTGGCGAGAATGGTTGAGTTGACGAAGTAGCCGAGGAAAGGCGTCTGCGTCAGCAGCGTGCGGTAGTGCTCGAAGGTGACCGTCTCGGGCAGGAAGGTGGGCGGACGGCGGAACAGCTCGAACTGCGGCTTGAGCGAGGTCACCACCATCCAGAACAGCGGAAAAGCCACCGCCAGCACCAGCGACCAGACGGCGAGGTTGAAGGCGGCGGTGCGGATCAGCCGCATCACGAGGCCCCCCGGCTGCGGCGCAGATAGGCGACCATGAAGCCCAGCATGATGACCATCATCGCCACCGCATAGGCGGAGGCCATGCCCATCTGGTTGAGCGCGAACGCCTCCTTGTAGACCAGCAGCGACAGCGTCTGCGTCGAGATCACCGGCCCGCCGCCGGTCATCAGGAAGATCAGGTCGAACTCCTTGAAGTCCCAGATCGCGCGCAGCAGGATCACCACCGCCAGCACTTCGCGCAGCTGCGGCAGCGTGATGTCGAAAAACCGCGCCACCGGCCCCGCCCCGTCGATCCGCGCCGCCTCGTAGAGCGGCTCGGGGATGGTCTGCAGCCGCGCCAGCACCGCGATCACCACGAAGGGGAAATACTTCCACGCCCCGACGAGGATGATGGAGACCATGGCGTTCGGCATCGAGCCCAGCCAGTCGAGCGGCATGTCGATCACGCCGGCGCGCATCAGCAGATGGTTCAGCACGCCGTAGAGGTCGTTGAACAGCCAGCGCCACACCAGAACCGCCACCACCGTCGAGACGAAATAGGGAAACAGCACCAGGCTGCGCGCCAGCGAGCGGAACCACAGGTTCTCGTGCAGCAGCAGCGCCATGGCGACGCCGAAGACGATCTGCAGCGCCAGCGTGCCCGCCGTCCAGACCAGGGTGTTCCACAACGAGGTCCAGAACGCCGGCGAGGCCCACAGCGCCGCATAGTTGTCCGCGCCCACCCAGCGCCCCTGCAGCGTGGGCGTGTAGATCTGGAACAGCGAGAGATAGATCGCCGAGGCCAGCGGATAGACGATGACGGCGCAGAAGACGAGCACCGTCGGCGCGATCAGCATCGCGCCGAGCAGGGCGTCGCGGCGTTGGAGCGCTGTGTCGGCCATTGTCGGCGTTGGCGCGGCCGGCGTCGGCCGCGCCCTGCTCTCACGCCTTCATGATCGCGTCGATGGCGCTGGCGGTCTCGCCGACGACGGCGCGCATGTCCTCGCCATTCAGCACCACCCGCTGCACCATGTCGGCCAGCACGCCCGAGTTGACGATCTCGCCGGCCTTGGCGTTGGGCTGGTGCACCGAGGTCTCCTTGCCGAGATTGTAGCCTGCCGCCGCCGCTTCGGCCATCAGGTCCACCTCGGCCGAGTATTTCTCGATGATCGGGTTGGCCTGGTAGCGCGGGTCGGCCGAGATGGTCTGCAGCACCGGCAGCACATGGCCCGGCGCGGCGTGGAGTTGCTGGATGTAGCCCTCGGGGTCGAACAGGAAGGCGGCGAAACGCTTGGTCATCTCCATGTCGCCCGCGGCCTTGGGAATGAACACCGAGGGAAAGTCGTTGAAGGTCCAGGGGCTGACGTCGGTCGAGATGCGCGGATAGAGCGCGCAGGTGATGTGATCGCGCAGCGGCGGGTTCTGGTCGTTGACGTTCTGCAGCACCCGGCCCGTATAGATGCCGGTCGCGGTGGCGCCGGAGACGAAGGCGGTCAGGCTCTCGCCCCAGCTGTAGTTGGTGGCGCCCGGAGGCGACAGTTCGCGCATGGACTTGTAGAACTCCAGCGCGTTCATCGTCGCGTCGCTGTCCAGCGAGATGTCGAGGTCGGGGCTGAACACCGAGCCGCCGGCGAGGTGGATGAAGCCGATGATCGTCAGCGTCGTCATCGAGTTCTTGGCGAAGGGAAGCGGCGCGCCATAGATCCCGCCCTTCTGCATCGCCTGACAGGCGGCGCGCAGTTCGTCCCACGTCTCGGGGATCGCGTCCACGCCGGCCTCGGCCATCAGGTCGCGGCGCACCCACAGCATGTTCGCCGCCGAGTTGCCGATGCCCGTGCCGGCGAACTGGCCTGCGTCGATCTCGTAGACGTCGTTGGCGTTGGGGTAGAACTTCTCGGGCCCGATCATCTCGATCACGTCGTTGAACGGCTCGAGCAGCCCGCTGCGCCAGTAGTTCGACACGGCGAAGGAGGGCAGATGGGTGACGATGTTCGGCACCTCCCCGGAGGCGAAGGCGGCGGCGAGCTGTGGCGCGTAGCCCTCGTCGGAGGTGCGCTCGAACAGCACCCGCACGCCGGGGTGCAGCGCCTCGAAGGCCGCGGTCTGGAAGTTGTAGGCGGCGAGCTGGGCCGGCGCTGACTGGGGCGACCACCAGCGGATGGTGGTCTGCTGCGCCTGGGCGGCGCGGCCGCCGAGGCCGGCGAGGGCCGTGGCGCCGGCGAGGCCGCGGATGACGTCTCGGCGCGTTGCGTTCATGGGCATCGGCTGGATTCCTCCCTGGTCGAGGATGTTCGCTGTGCGAACCTTTGTGCGAATCATGACATATGATTCCGCGTCGTCGCGCAAGCGCGGCGTCGTGATTGCCCGGAAGAAGGCGCGCGGCGTATTGCGGAGGACCGAGGGAGGACCCGATGACCCTGCTGACGAGCGCCGCCAGCCGCCCCGACCCCGCCGATGACGCCGCAGGCGCCAACCGAGACTATGTCAGTTCGCTGGCGCGCGGCCTCGAAATCCTCCGCGCCTTCAGCCGCCGTCGCAAGCGCATGACGCTGAGCGAGGTCGCCGCCGAGACCGGCATGACCCGCGCCGCCGCCCGGCGCTTCCTGCTGACGCTGGTGCGGGAGGGCTACGCGGTCGCCGACGGCAAGTTGTTCGACCTGACGCCACAGGTGCTGGAGCTGGGCTTCTCCGTCATCTCCTCGATGGGGGTGTGGGACGTGGCGCGACCCTTCCTGCAATCGCTGTCGGAGGAGATCGAGGAATCGGTCTCGGCCGCCGTGCTGGACGGACGCGACGTGGTCTATGTCGCCGGCGCCCAGTATCACCGCGTCATCAGCGTCGGCGTGACCATCGGCAGCCGCCTGCCGGCCCACTGCACCGCCACCGGCCGCGTGCTGCTGGCGATGCGGCCCGAGGCGGAGTGGGGCGGGCTGATCGCAGGCCTGGACCTGCGCCCCGTCACCCCGCGCACCGTCACCGAGCCCGCCGCCTTCCGCCGCGTGCTGCAGGGCGTGCGCGAAAAGGGATGGGCGCTGGTGGACCAGGAGCTGGAGACGGGGTTGCTGTCGGTCGCCGTGCCGCTGCGCCGCCGCTCGGGCGAGGTCGCGGGCGCGATCAACGTCGGCGTGCCGAGCCTGCGCGCCACGCCCGAAACCATGGCGCAGACCATCCTGCCGCGCCTTGAGACCTGCGCGGCGCTGATCACCGCGTCACTGGCGCGCTGAATCGGATATATCGTTCGATTTCGAACTTGATCGTTCGATATTGAACCTCTAGGGTTCCTCCAGGTCGGGCGACGGTCGCCCGCCACGAGACCCGGAGACCGCCATGGCCCTGTCCCGCCGCAAGATGATCGCGCTCATGGGCGGGGGCGCCGTCCTCGCCGCAGGGGCCGCCGCCGCGCGCTTCGCGACCACCCGCACGCCAGAGGCCGCCCTCGCTCCCTGGGACGCGGCGGGCCTAGACCCCGAGCCCCGCCGCCGCGCGCTGTCGTGGGCGCTGCTGGCGCCGAACCCGCACAACCGGCAACCCTGGCTGGCGGACCTCCGCGAGGAAGGCGTCGTGACGCTCAGCGCCGACACCGGGCGGCGCCTTCCCGTGACCGACCCCTTCGATCGGCAGATCGTCATCGGCATGGGCTGCTTCATCGAACTGATGGTCATGGCCGCCGCCGCCGACGGCTGGCGCGCGGACGTCGCCCTGTTTCCCGACGGCGACGGCGGCGAGCGCCTCGACGACCGCCCCGTCGCCGTCGCCCGCTTCGTCCGCGCCGAACCGGCCGCCGATCCGCTGTTCGCCCATGCGCGCGACCGCCGCTCCGCCAAGGAGCCCTTCGACATGGCCCGCCCGCCGAGCGCCGCCCAACTGTCGGCGCTGACCGCCGCGGCGAGGGACGTGCGCGCCGACGCGACCGCGGCGGCGGCCCCCGTCGCCGCGCTGACCGCGCTGACGTGGGACGCCTGGCGCGTCGAGGCCGAGCACCCGGCGGCCTTCGGCGAATCGGTCGAGCTGATGCGGCTGGGCCGGACGGAGATCGAGGCGAACCCCGACGGCATCGACATCGGCGGCCCGATGCTTGAGGCGATGATGCTGGCGGGGCTGATCACCCGCGAGGCCATGGCCGACCCGGCCTCCACCGCCTACCGCACGGGGTGGGACATGTATCGCGAGATGCTCGCCGCCACGCCCGCGCATCTGTGGCTCGCGACGCGGGGGAACGGCCGCGCCGACCAGATCGCGGCGGGGCGGGCCTGGCTGCGCGTGAACCTCGCGGCGACCGGGCTCGGGCTCGGGCTGCACCCGGTCAGCCAGTGCCTGCAGGAATACCCCGAAATGGCACCGCACCGCGCGGCCGCGCACGCGGCGCTGGCGCGGCCGGGCGAGAGCGTGCAGATGCTGGGCCGCGTGGGCCACGCCCCCGCCCTGCCGCGCACGCCGCGCTGGCCGCTGGAGAGCCGCATCGCGGGAGCCTGATGACGCGAGAACCGCCAAGCCGAGAGACGCAGGACGGACCCCTGTTCGCCCTGTTCACCGAGGTCGCCATCGTCGCGCAGCTTTCGCGGGCCATGCTGGAGCGGCGATTGCCCGACGGCCTGCTCGCCACCCATTTCGGCGTGCTGAGCCACCTCGCCCGCCGGGGCGCGCCGGCGACGCCGCTGGCCATCGCCCGCGCCTTCCAGACGCCCAAGGCCAGCATGACCCACACGCTGGCCGGGCTGCAGGCGCGCGGCCTGATCGAGACGCGGCCCGATCCGCGCGACGGCCGCGGCAAGCTGGTGTCCATCACCGAGGCCGGCGGTCGGCTGCGCGCCGAGGCCGTCGCCGCCATGGCCGCCGATCTCGGCGCGCTGTCCGCGGCGGGATGGGGGCCCCAGGACGCGCAGGCGCTGCTGCCCGCGCTCAGCCGTCTGCGGGCGGTGCTGGACGCCATGCGCGACGCAGAAGCGCCGCCAGCGCCGCCGGATCCTCCCAGCGCAGCCTGACCGGCAGCGCCATGACCTCGCGGCGGAAGGCGGGCGGCAGGCGCGCGGCGTCCTTCTCGGTCGTGACCAGCATCGCGTCTGCGGCGCGCGCCTCGGCCACCATCCGGCGCAGCACCGCGGGCGCGTAGGGTGCGTGGTCTGGGAAGGCGTGGACGGCCACAAGCCGCGCGCCGCAGGACCGCAGCGTGGCGAAGAACTTCTCCGGCCGCGCGATGCCGGCGAAGCCGACCACCGCCGCGTCCCGAAGCGGCAGGCCGGTGGCCAGCGGCTCCAGCCGCGCGCGCAGCAGCGGCAGCCTGTCCAGCGCGGGCCAGCGGGCCCGCAGGGCGTCGATCTCGGCGTCGGCGCCGATGGCGACCACGGCGTCGGCGCGGGCGAGGCCCTCGGCGACCGGCTCGCGCAGGGGGCCGGACGGCATCACGCGGCCGTTGCCGAAGCCCGCCGCCGCGTCGACCACGACCAGCGAAAGGTCGCGCGCCAGGTGCGGGTTCTGGTGGCCGTCGTCCATCACCACCACGTCGGCCCCGGCGGCGGCGGCGGCCTCGGCCCCGGCCGCCCGGTCGCGCGCCACCCAGACCGGCGCCCAGGCGGCCAGCAGCAGGGGCTCGTCGCCCACATCGGCGGCGGCGTCCCGGGCGGGGTCCACCCGATGCGGCCCGCGCGCGCGACCGCCGTAGCCGCGGGTCAGGGCGTGGGGATGCGCGCCCGCCTCGGCCAGGGCCTGCAGCAGCGCGATCGCCGTCGGCGTCTTGCCGGCCCCGCCCACCGTGAGCCCGCCGACGCAGATCACCGGCGCGCCCACGCGCCGCGGCCGCGCGCCCCGCCGGCGCAGGGCCGCCCCGAGGCGCCAGAGCCACGACAGCGGCGCCAGCGCCCGGGCGAGCAGGCTGTCGGGGTCGCGCCAGAAGGCGGGCGGGCGCATCATCGCGCCATCAGCCCCAGCAGCGCCTGCGCAAGCCGCTCGGCCACGCCCTCGTCGCGCGCCAGCGCCGCCTGCGCCGCGGCGCCGCTCGCCGCCGCCTCGGGCGTGGGGCCGCCGCCCGGCGCCAGCGCCCAGCGGATCGCCGCGGCGAGCCCCGGCGCATCCGCCACCGGCCGGGCGACGCCGTCCAGCGCGGCGTAGGCGTCGGCGAAGGCCGCGACATGGGGGCCGTGGGCGAGCGCGACGCCCAGCGCTGCGGGCTCGTAGGGGTTGTGCCCGCCCATCGGCGCGACCGAACCGCCGACGAAGGCGAAGGGGGCGAGGCGATACCACAGCCCCATCTCGCCCAGCGTGTCGGCGACATAGACCGCCGCGCCGGCGGGGTCCTCGCCCAGCGCGCGCCGCGCGACCGCCAGCTCCCCGGCCAGCGCCGCGACCGCCGCGCCGCGCTCGGGGTGGCGCGGCGCGACGATCGTCAGGAGGCCCGGCAGCCCCGCCGCGCGATGGGCGGCCAGCGCCAGCGCCTCCTCCCCCTCGTGGGTCGAGGCGGCGAGCCAGACCGGCCGTCCCGCCAGCGCCGCGCGCAGCCGCGCCAGCGCGCCCGGGTCGGCGGCGGGGGGCGCCGCGGCGGCCTTCAGCGCGCCGCCGACGGAAAGGGCCGCCGGGTCGGCCCCAAGCGCGGCGAGCCGGGCGGCGTTGGCGCCGTCCTGCGCGGCGATCAGCGCGAAGCGGCGCAGCAGCGCCCGCGCCATGCCCGGCGCGCGGCCCCAGCCGCGCAGGGACCGCTCGGACAGCCGCGCGTTGACCAGCGCCAGCGGCGCGCGCGTGGCGCAAAGGGTCTCCGGCCACAGCTCGCTGTCCACCCGCACCGCCAGATCGGGCCGCCAATGGGCCAGGAAGCGCGCCACCCAGGGGGCCACGTCCAGCGGCGCGAACTGGTGCGCCACGCCCGGCGGCAGCAGCGGCGCCAGCACCTGCGCCGAGGTCCGCGTGCCGCTGGTGAGCAGGAAAGCCAGCCCCGGCCGGGCGCGCGCCAGCGCCTGCGCCAGCGTCAGCGCCGCGAGCGCCTCGCCGACGCTGGCCCCGTGCAGCCAGACCAGCGGCCCGTCGGGGCGGGGGACGGAGGCGACGCCGCGCCGCTCCGCCAGCCGCGCCGGATCCTCGCGGCCCCGCGCCGCGCGCCGGGCGAGCCAGAGCCGCGCGGCGGGCGCAGCGAGGCGCGAGACGGCGCGGTAGAGCGCGAGCGCGGGGCTCACGCGCGCGCGACCGGGGTTCGGCCCGCGGCCTCGTCGGCCCGGGCGGCGACGGCGATCAAGGCCGCGTCGATGCGGGCGAGATGGTCGGCCGGCGCGGCGTCGGCGTCGGGCGGCGGGATGGCGGGCCCGTAGACCATCGTCCCGCGGTCGAAGGGCAGGGGCGCGACGAAGCGGTCCCAGCTCGACAACACGATCCCGCGCCGCGTGGCGAAGGCGATGGGCTGCACCGGGACCCGCGCCGCCGCCGCCAGCGCCGCCACCCCCGGCTGGGCGCGCATCCGCGGGCCGCGGGGGCCATCCACCGCGATGGCCACGACCGAGCCCGCGCGCAGTTCGCGCAGGGCCGCCACCGTCACCGCGCGGCCACCCTTGTCCTTGCCCGGCTTGCGAGGATCGGCGCTGGAGCCGCGGATGCAGACGACGCCGAACCGCTCCGCGATGCGGGCGAAGACGTCGCCGTCGCGCGCCGCCGAGATCACCGCGATCGTGCGCCGCCCCGGCAGCGCCCAGAGCGGCGAGAACACCAGCCGGCCATGCCAGAACGCGGCGATGAAGGGGCCGCCATGGGCGGCCGCCGCGCGGCGGTGCGCCGCGCCCTCGACCGTCCAGCGCGTCGTGCGCCAGCACAGGGCGATGTAGCCCGCCGCCAGCCGGACGAGCGCGGCGCGGGCCGCCTCGCCCAGGCGGCGACGCAGGCTCACCCGAGCTTCTGGGTCGGGCCGCCCTCGCTGTCCTCGTCCAGCAGACGGTGCAGATGGGCGATGAAATAGCGGGTCTGGGCGCTGTCCACGGTCCGCTGCGCCGCCGCCTTCCAGGCCACCTTCGCCGAGGCGTAGTCGGGATAGACGCCCACCACGTCGATCCTGCCGGGGTCGACGAACTCGGTCCCGCGCGGATCGGTCAGTTCGCCGCCGAAGACCAGATGCAGAAGCTGGGGCATCGCCGCGACCCTCCGTGAACCCGCGCGCACCATACGCCGCGACACAGCACGGTCAACGCGGCGCGCAGCGCCGACGGGCCGTCAACGCGGCGCGCAGCGCCGACGCGCCATCAACAAGGCGCGCTGCGCCGACGCGCCATCAACGCGGCGTGCAGGGCCG
>DAINOD010000018.1:31240-44176 GCA_036735545.1 Rubrimonas sp.
GGCGCGCTGCGCCGACGCGCCATCAACGCGGCGTGCAGGGCCGGCGGCGCGACCATCAGCCCCCCGGCCCGCGCCGAGGGGGCGTTGAAGCGAAGCGATGCGCCGTCGGCGTCGGTCACGGTGCAGCCGGCCTCCGCGGCGATCAGGGCGCCGGCGGCCGCGTCCCACTCCCAGACCGGGCGGAACGTCAGCGTCGCGTCGGCCCCGCCGTCGGCCACCAGGCAGAAGCGGTGGATCAGCGAGGGGCGGTAGCCTCGCGCCACCGCCGGCGCGCCGCCGGGCCAGTGCCGCGGCTCGAACTGCGGCTTGCCCGCCAGCACGGCGGCGCCGTCGGGCTCGACCCGCCCGGAATGGCGGATCGGCGCCCCGTCGCAGGCGGCGCCGCGGCCCGCGGCGGCGGCGTAGAGGCGGCCGAGCGCCGGAAACCACGCCACTGCGGCGACCGGCGCCCCGTCGTCCACCACCGCCAGCGCCACGCACCAGCCGACCTCGCCGGCGATGAAGGCGCGGGTGCCGTCGATGGGGTCGACGATGAAGACCCGGCCGTGGGCGAGGCGCGCAGGGTCGTCCGGCGTCTCCTCCGACAGCCAGCCATAGCCCGGGCGGGCGCCGCGCAGCCGCTCCTTCAGCCGCGCGTCAGCGGCGAGGTCGGCCTCGGTGACCGGCCCCGCGTCGCCCGGCTTGTCCCAGCGCCGCGGGTCGCGGCGGAAAAAGCCCATGACGACGTCGCCCGCCTCGCGCGCGGCCCCGGCAAGCAGCGCCAGATCGGCCTCAGGCGACAACGAGGCCCTCGACGCGCAGCGACGGCGCGGCGTTGGCGACCCAGGGATCGGGGTCGTCGGCGGCCGCGATGCTGCGCAGCATCTCCGGCAGCGAGCCGGCGATGGTGGCCTCGGAGACCGGATGGACGATCTCGCCGCCCTCGACCCAGAAGCCCGCCGCGCCGCGGCTGTAGGCGCCGGTCGTGGCGTTGACGCTGGAGCCCAGCATCGAGGTCACGATCAGGCCCGTCCCCATCTCGGCGATCAGCGCCGCGCGGCTGACCGTCCCCGGGGTCAGGCGCAGGTTGGTCGCGCCCGGCGAGGGCGGCGAGCCCACCCCGCGCCGCGCGTTGCCGGTGGTGGCGAGGCCGAGTTGGCGCGCCGACGCCGCGTCGAGCAGCCAGCGCCGCAGCACGCCGCCCTCGACTATGGCGCTGGGGCGGGCGGCCACGCCCTCGGCGTCGAAGGGGCGGCTGGCGGGCATGCCGGGCAGGGTCGGGTCCTCCAGCAGCGTCGCCCAGTCCGGCAAGACCGACTCGCCCATGCGCCCGCGCAGCCAGCTCGCGCCCCGGGCCACCGCCGCGCCGTTGGCCGCCGCGACCAGATGGCCGATCAGCGAGGGCGCCACGCGACGGTCGAACAGCACCGGCCAGGCGCCCTTCGGCGCCTTGCGCGGGCCGAGGCGCGCGACCGCGCGCTCGCCGGCGCGGCGGCCGATCTCCGCAGGGTCGGGCAGGTCGGCCCAGCGCCGGCGCGAGGCGTAGTCGTAGTCGCCCTCCATCCCCGTCCCGGCGCCGGCGATGGCCGAGACCGAGAGGCCGGCGGAGCTGCGCGCATAGCCGCCGGAGAAGCCGTTCGAGGTCGCGATGGCGATGGCGCTGCGGCTGACGCCGGCGGTCGCGCCGTCCACCTGCGCCACGCCCCGCACCGCCAGGGCCGCGGCCTCGGCGGCGCGCGCCGCCGCCTCCAGCGCCTCGGGCGATGGCGGCGGGGCGTCGTCGGTCAGGGCGAGGTCGGCCGGCGACGGGGCCGCGCCCCGCGCCTCGGGCTCGAGCAGACCGCAGAACGGGTCCTCCGGCGCCTCGCGCGCCATGGCGACAGCGCGGGCGGCCACCTCGCGGATGGTCTCCGGCGCGGCGTCGGAGGCGGAGACGCAGGCCTGCCGCCGCCCGACCAGCGCGCGCACGCCGAAATCCACCGCCTCGGCGCGGCCCGCCTCCTCAAGCCGCCCCGCGCGCACGGCGATGGAGGTCTCCTCGCCGCGCATCGCCAGCGCGTCCGCGTCGTCCGCCCCGGCGGCCAGCGCCGCCGCCACCAGCCGGTGCGCGAGATCCTGCAGATCGTCCATCACAGACCCCCTACCAGCGCATGGCCGACCAGCCCGACCGACGAGAGCAGCATCGCGCCGATGGTCAGCGCCATGCCGGTCGCGCGCAGGCCGAGGCTCTGGGGCGCGGCGACCATGTGGAAGGCGTGGGTCAGCCGGCCGACCGTGAGCGACAGGCCCAGCAGATGCGCGACCCAGCCCGGCGCGCCGACCAACTCGACCAGCACGAGCAGCAGGACGGCGAGCGGGATGGTCTCGGCCGCGTTGCCGTGGGCGCGGATGGCGCGCATCAGCGCCGGCGCGCCGCCGTCGCCGAGCATGACGCCGGCCCTTCCGCGCTCGCGTCCGACAAGGACCGCGAGACCGATCAGGATGAGCGCGTTCAGGCCGGCGTAGAGGGCGGCGATCAGGGGGGGCTGCATGGGGTGCTCCGGTTTGCGCTGCGGAGCCTAGCGGGCGCGCGCCCCGCGTCCAGCCCCGCCGGTCGGGCGGCGGATCAGGCGGCGGATTTGGCGAAGGCGGCCTCGGTCGAGGCCCAGAGCCGGGGAACCGCCTCGGCCTCCCGCGCCGCCAGCCGGGCGGCCTCGGCCGTAAGGTAGTCGCGGGTCAACGGCACGCCGTCGCGCTCGCGCCCGAGCTGGAGCTGCATGACGCAGGACGAGCCGTGCTCGAAGGCCCCGACGCACGCGGCGAGGTAGAAGTCCCACATCCGCCGGAAAGGCGCGTCGTAGCGTTCGGGCAACCGGTCCTGCGCGGCGAGGAAGCGCCGCCGCCATTCGCGCAGGGTGCGCGCGTAGTGCAGCCGCCACACCTCGACGTCGAGCGTCCAGAGCCCGGAGCGCTCGACGGCGGCCAGCGTCTCGGACATCGCGGGGCTGTAGCCGCCGGGAAAGATGTGCTTGCGGATGAAGGGACCGGTCACGCCGGGCGGCGCCTTGGTCGAGATCGAGTGGATCAGCGCCACGCCGCCGGGGCCCAGCCGGTCGCGCGTCTGGAGAAAGTAGTTCGACAACTCACCGACGCCGACATGCTCCAGCATTCCGACCGAAACCACGCGATCGAAACGCTCGGTCACCTCGCGATAGTCGCGCAGCTCGAAGCGCACCCGGTCCGACAGGCCCATGGCCCCGGCCCGCGCCTGCGCCACGGCGAGCTGCTCCTGCGCCAGCGTGACCCCGACGACCTCCACGTCGGCCACGGCAGCAAGGTAGAGCGCCATGCCGCCCCAGCCGCAGCCGATGTCGAGCACGCGCATCCCCGGCCGCAGCGCGAGCTTGGCCGCGATGTGGCGTTTCTTGGCGGTCTGTGCGTCCTCCAGCGTCGCCACGCCCTCGGCCCAGTAGCCGCAGGAGTACTGCATGTCCGCATCGAGCATCAGCCGGTAGAGATCGTTGCCGATGTCGTAGTGCGCCTGAGCGTTGCGCCGCGCGCGGCTGACGGTGTTGTGGGTCAGCAGCCGCCGCGCCCGGCGAGCCACGCCGCGCCAGAAGATCTGGCCGGGCGTCAGGTCGAAGTGGCGCTTGTTGACGAAAAAGACCTCCAGCAGGTCCATCACGTCGCCCTGCTCCAGGGTCAGGGAACCGTCCATGAAGGCTTCGCCGGCCTTCAGCTCCGGGTTCAGCGCGATGCGCCAGTCGAGCGAGGCGTCGTGGATGCGGATCGCGGCCGACGGCCCCTCGCCATCGCCGAAGGTCCAGACGCGGCCGTCCGGGCCGGTCAGCGTGAGGCGGCCCCGCTTGACCGCCTTCGCCAGCAGCATCGGCAAGAGCCGCATCGACGTCCCCCTCGCCACGCGCATCCCCCGCGCCGACTGCTCGCCCTAGCGCCGCGAGCGGGTCTCGCGCAAGCCGGGGGGCGCGCTCAGGCCTCGGGCGTGGCCCGGGCGAGATCGGCGATGAAGCGGTCGATGTCGCCGCCGCGCCGCTCCAGCATCGCCGCGAAGGTCTCGCGCTGGGAGATCGACAGCGAGACGCCCTCGGCGACGATGTCGGCGAGTTTCACCGAGCCGCCGCGGTCGGAGACCAGCCAGTCGATGCGGATGTCGGCCTCGCGCGGCTGCTTGAGCACGCTGTTGACAAGCACGCCGCGCTGGCCGGCGCCCTGCGCGCCCGTCACCACGACGCTCTGGCCGTCGTAGTCGCCGATCCTGCCCGAATAGGCGCGGGCGGCGTAGGTCTCGAAGGCCTCGATGAAGGCCGCGCGTTGCGCCTCGCTCATGCTGCGCCAGGTGACGCCCATGGTGAAGCGGCCGATCTCGGGCAGCGCCGCCACGCGGCGGAACAGGGCGAGGAAGGCGTCGGCGCGGTCGTCGCCGGGGCTGGCCGACTTCACGATCTCCTCGAGGTCGCGGATGGCGTCCTCGACGAAGGCGCGCGCGGCGTCGGGCGTCAGGCCCTCGGCGCGGGCGGCGAACGGCGCGGCCGCAAGAAGGGCGGCGAAAGCGCGGCGGGTCATCGTCATGGCTGTTCTCCTGGATCGCCCGGGCGATGGTCTCAGTCGGCGAAGATGTCGGGCAGCCGCTCGACGTCCACCCCGCCTTCGATGGCGCGGGACCGGCGGTTCAGCACATAGGCGGTTCGGAGCGCGACGTAGCTGTCTTCAGTCTCATAGAGCAACTCGTCGATCAGTTCGAAGTTCCGGTGGCGCACCACGATGGGCGGGCCGCCGTTCTCGACCGCGATCAGGGCGATCTCGCCCGACCCGCTGCCGGGCGTGACGTAGGTCAAGGGGTTGAGCCCGATGTCCACGACGCGACCCACGGTGTCGCGCGTGGTGGAGGGGCCGAACAGCGGCAGCACGATATAGACGCCCTCCTCGGCGCCGGACTTCGCCAGCGTCAGGCCGAAGTCGGTCGGCGCGTTGGGCAGGCCCACCTCGGTCGCGGGGTCGAGCAGGCCGCCGGCGCCTGCGAGGGTGTTCACGCCGAACCGGCCGAAGGTGACCAACGCTGAATCGACGTCGCCCTGTAGAACATAGTTGAAGAAGTGCACCGGCAACTGGATGTGATCAACGGCGTTGCTGACAAGGTGCTTGACGAGCGCCGGGGCGACGAAATCATAGGCCTGCGACGCGGGTCGCAGGACGACCTGATCCACGCCGACGTTGAAGCCGTGGACGGCGCGGTTGACCCCCTCGTAGGGGTCTGCGATCAACTGCCCCTCGACAGGCGCGCCCGCGCATCCCGCCGCCAGCGCCGCAGCCATCGCCACGCATACCGCCCTGCCGCCCATTCCACCCCCCTGACGACGCGTGTCGCGCATCGTGCAACAGATAGCCTCGATATGGCGCGTCCCGTGGCGCGTCGCCATGATTCGCCCCTAAAGCTAGCCGTCGACGCGCTTACGCCGCGTTGACGACGCTGTGTTGCTAGTGCACGGCGTGGCGGGACACAACAAGGGGTGTTCGATGAGAGGCGCTTCGGACATCGGCGTGGCCGAGATGCGGCGCGCGTTGGGCGCGTCCCGCGGGCTCTTTGGCGGCGTGGCGGTGTTCAGCTTCCTCGTGAACCTCCTGATGCTGACCGGCCCGCTGTTCATGCTTCAGGTCTACGACCGCGTTCTGGCCAGCCGCTCCGAGGCGACGCTGCTGACGCTTTTCCTGCTGATCACCGCGCTTTTCGGGTTGATGGGCCTGCTCGACTTCGCCCGGACCCGGGTTCTGGCGCGGGTCGGCGCGCGGTTCCAGGCGCTGCTGGACCGGCGCGTGTTCGAGGCGGTGCTGCGCCGCGCGATCTCACCCGACGAGCGCGGGCGGCCGAGCTCGGGCGTGCGCGACCTCGAATCGATCCAGCGCGCGCTGTCCGGGCCCGCCCCCTTCGCCTTCTTCGACGCGCCGTGGGCGCCGTTGTTTCTAGGCGCGATCTTCTTCTTTCACTGGAGCCTCGGGCTGCTCGCGATCACCGGCGGCCTCGTGCTGTTCACTGTCGCGATCCTGAACGAACGCCGGGCGCGCGAGCCGCTCGGCGCCTCCGCCGAGGCCTCGGCCCGCAGCGAGGGCTTCGCCGAGACGTTGCGGCGCGAGGGCGAGACCATTCAGGGGCTCGGGATGCGCAGCGCGGCGGTGGGGCGTTGGGAGAAGCTGCGCGAGGCCTCGCTCACGGCGCAGATCGCCGCCGCCGACGCCACCTCGGGCTATTCGGTCACCTCCAAGACGCTGCGGTTCTACCTGCAGTCGGCCATGCTGGCGCTGGGCGCGCTGCTGGCCATCCAGGGGCTGATCACCCCCGGCGTGATGATCGCGGCCTCGATCCTGATGGGCCGCGCGCTGGCGCCGGTGGAGCAGGCCATCGGCCAGTGGGCGGTGATGCAGCGCGCCTTCAAGGGCTGGTCCAGCCTGAAGGAGCTGCTGACCACCACCCCGCCGCCGGCCCGGCCCACGCCCCTGCCGGCGCCGAAGGGCGTGATCTCGGTGGAGGGCGTCACCGCCGCGCCGCCGGGCGCGCGGGCGCCGACGCTGCGCAACGTCTCCTTCCGCGTCGAGCCGGGACAGGCGCTCGGCGTGATCGGGCCCTCGGCGGCGGGCAAGTCGACGCTGGCGCGGCTGCTGGTGGGCATCTGGCGCCCGATCCAGGGCGCGGTGCGGCTCGACGGGGCGGAGCTGTCGCAATACTCCGACGATGATCTGGGCCGCCATGTCGGCTATCTGCCGCAGGACGTCGCCCTGTTCGACGGCACCGTGGCCGAGAACATCGCCCGCATGGACGAGCAGCTTGTGCCCGAGGCGGTGGTGACGGCCGCCAAGCGGGCGGGGGCGCACGAGTTGATCCTGCGCCTGTCCCAGGGCTACGACACGCCCATCGGGCCGTCCGGCTCCCGGCTGTCGGGCGGCCAGCGCCAGCGCGTCGCGCTGGCCCGCGCGCTCTACGGCGATCCGGCGGTGGTGATCATGGACGAGCCGAACTCCAACCTCGACGCGCAGGGCGAGCAGGCCCTGGTGCTGGCGATCAAGGACCTGCGCGAGCGCGGCCGCACCGCGATCGTGATGGCGCACCGGCCCTCGGCCATCGCCGCCTGCGACGTGCTGCTGATGCTCGACGCCGGAACGCCGCGCGCCTTCGGTCCCAAGGAGGAAGTCTTGCGCCAGACCACCGCCAATCACCCGCAGGTGCTGGCCACCCAGCCCCGCGTCGTCGCCGCGCAGGGCCAGTCGTGACCGCCCCGCGCCCGAACGACCCGCGCCTGAAAGGCCCGACCGCCGATCCGGCCCAGCGCTGGGGGGCCGCCGGCGCGATGCGGACCGGCGCGCTGGCGACGGTCGCGCTGGTGTTCGGCCTCGGCGCATGGTCGGCCTTCGCCTCCATCGCCGGGGCCGTGGTCGCCTCGGGGCGGCTGAAGGTCGAGACCAACCAGCAGGTCGTGCAGCACCCCGACGGCGGCGTGGTCGCGGAGATTCTCGTGAAGGAGGGCGACGCGGTCGCGGCCGGCGCGCTGCTGCTGAAGCTCGACGACCGCCTGCAGCGCAACGAACTCGCCATCATCGAAGGCCGGCTGCACGAGCTCATGGCCCGGATCGGCCGGCTCGAGGCGGAGCAGGACGGCGCCGACGCGCCCCGTTTCGATCCCGAAATCCTCGCCGTCGCCGCCGAGCGGCCCGACGTGGCGACGCTGGTCGAGGGCCAGAGCCGCCTGTTCGTCGCGCGGCTGGAGACGGTGCAGCGCGAGACGGAGCAGCTCCGCGAGCGCCAGGAGCAGCTGCGCGAGGAGATCCTCGGCGCCGAGGCGCAGGTCGAGGCGCTCGACATCCAGCTCGGCTTCATCGACCAGGAGCTCGTGGACCAGCGCAGCCTGCTGGCCCGGGGCCTGACCCAGGCCAGCCGCGTGCTGTCGCTGGAGCGCGAGGCGGCGCGGCTGAAGGGCGAGCTGGGCTCGCTGGGCGCGCGGATCGCCCAGACGCGCGGGCGCATCACCGAGATCGAGATCCAGATCGTCGGCCGCGACGCCACCCGCCGCGAGGAGGCCATCGCCGAGCTGCGCGACCTGCGCCAGCGCGAGGCCGAGCTGAAGGAGCAACGCCTGTCCTTGCGCGAGACCATCGAGCGCACCGAGGTCCGCGCCCCGCGCGAGGGCGTGGTGATCGGCCAGACCGTGTTCAGCGCCAGCGCCGTGATCCGTGCGGCCGAACCGATCCTGTTCATCGTGCCGTCCGAGGCCGCGCTGGTGGTGGAGGCGCGGATCGAGCCGCAGAACATCGACCAGGTCTATCCCGGCCAGCCGGCGCGGCTGCGCTTCGCCGCCTTCAACCAGCGCACGACCCCCGAGATCGACGCCGAGGTGCGCCGCGTCTCGCCCGACGCCATCGTCGACCAGGGGACCGGGATGAGCTACTACACCGCCGAGATTGCGCTGGGCGAGGATGCGCTGGCCCAGCTCGAGGGCCTGAAGCTGGTCGCCGGGATGCCGGTGGACGCCTTCATCCAGACCGGGGAGCGCTCGCCGCTCAGCTACCTCATGCAACCCCTCACCGACTTCTTCAGCCGTTCGATGCGCGAGCGCTGAACCCCTTCGGAAACCGTGGAGCTTCCCATGCCCGGCGCCATCGACGCCCGCCTCGCCGACCTCGGCCTGACCCTGCCCGACGCGCCCGCGCCGGCGGCCAACTACGTGCCCTTCGTGAAGACCGGCGACCTCGTCTTCGTCTCCGGCCAGGTGAGCCAGAACGCGGAGGGTCTCGTGAAGGGGCTGCTGGGCGCCGACATGGACGTCGAGGCCGGCGCCGCCGCGGCGAAGCTCTGCGCGCTGAGCCTGATCGCCCAGCTGCGCAAGGCCTGCGACGGCGACCTCGACCGGCTGGTGCGGGTCGTGAAGCTGACCGGCTTCGTGAACTCCGCGCCGGGCTTCGCCGACCAGCCCAAGGTCGTCAACGGCTGCTCCGACACGCTGGTGGCGGTGTTCGGCGACAAGGGGCGTCACGCGCGCTCGGCGGTCGGCGCGGCGCTGCCCTTCGGCTGCGCGGTCGAGGTGGAAGGCATCTTCGAGATCGCATGAGACTGCACCCGGCCTTCCTCGGCCCCGCAATCGCCCACCGCGGCCTCCACGACCGGGCGGCGGGGCGGATCGAGAACAGCCGGGCCGCCGTCGCCGCGGCCGTCGCGGCCGGCTACGGCGTGGAGATCGACGTCCAGCTTTCGGCGGACGGCGAGGCGATGGTGTTCCACGACGACGCGCTCGACCGCCTGACCGCCGGGACGGGGCCGCTGCGGGCGCGCCCCGCCGCGGAACTCGGCCGCATCGCGCTGACGGGCGGCGGCGAGACCATCCCGACCCTGGCCGAGGTGCTCGCGCTGGTCGCCGGGCGGGCGGCGCTGCTGGTCGAGGTCAAGGACCAGAGCGGGCGCATGGACGCCTCCGGCGCAGGCCCGCTGGAGACGCGGGTGGCGGACCTGCTCGCCGGCTATGCGGGACCGGTCGCCGTGATGTCCTTCAACCCCGCCTCGGTGCGCGCGCTGCGCGACGCCGCGCCGGGCGTGCCGCGTGGCCTGACCGCTTGCGGGCCGGACGGCTGGGAGGGCGCCGCCGGCGCCGACCGCCTCGCCGCCATGGCCGACTGGGACGCGACCGACGCCTGCTTCTGCTCCTACCGCTGGCGCGACCTGCCGACGCCCCAGACCGCCGCCCGCCGCGCGTCGGGCTTCGCGGTGCTGAGCTGGACGCTGCGATCGGCGGCGGACGAGGCGGCGGCGCGCCGGCATTGCGACAACGTCACCTTTGAGGGCTACGCCGCCTGACGCCCCCGCCCTACCCGCGCAGCCGGCGGGCGATCGCCTCGGCGGCGGCGAGGCGGTCGAGGTCGATCCCCGTCGCGCAGCCATGGGCGGCCAGCCGCTCCGCCACCGCCCGGGTCGAGACGTTGCCGGGCGCGCCGGGCGCGAAGGGGCAGCCGCCGAGGCCCGCCACGGAGGCGTCGAATGTCCGCAACCCGCAGTCGAGCGCGGCCATCACGTTCTCCACCGCCCGCCCGCCCGTGTCGTGGAAATGCCCCGCCAGCCGCCGGGCGCCGAGATCGGGCGCCACGGCGCGCAGCAGGGCCGTCACCGACGCCGGCTCGCCCGCGCCGATGGTGTCGCCCAGCGAGACCTCGTATGCGCCCAGCGAGAACAGCGCCTGCGCGACCTCCGCCGCCGCGGCGTGCGGCGTCGGCCCGTCATAGGGGCAGGCGATCACGCAGGAGACATAGCCGCGCAGCGGGACGCCGTCCGCCAGCGCCGCCTCCGCCACCTCGGCGAAGCGGCGCAGCGTCTCTGCGATGGAGGCGTTGAGGTTGGCGCGGCTGAAGCCCTCCGAGGCCGACGCGAAGATCGCGACCTCCCCCGCCCCGGCGGCGCGGGCGGCCTCGTAGCCGCGCAGGTTCGGCGTCAGCGCCGCGTAGGTCACACCCGTCGCCCGCGCGATCCCCGCCATCACCGCCGCCCCGTCGGCCATCTGCGGCACGGCCTTCGGCGAGACGAACGCCGCCGCCTCGATGTGGGAGAAGCCGCAGGCCGACAGCGCGTCCACCAGCGCGATCTTGTCGGCCGTCGCGATGGGGCGCCGCTCGTTCTGGAGGCCGTCGCGGGGGCCGACCTCGTAGAGGCGGACGGCGGTCACTGCGGCCGCGCAAGCTTGAGGCAGAGCAGCGCCGCTAGCCCGTAGGGCCATACAAACAGAACTACCGCGGCGGGCGTCCGCGCAGCCGACAACCGCCGCCGCGCCGTTGCGCCTGAAATCTCGGCCATGCGGTCGGCGAAGGCGGTCTCGGCCGCTGATCGCCTTAGCAGCGCGCCCGAGACGATCTCCGCCGCCTGCTCGCGGTCAAGAGTGTCCAGCAGCGCCGCCGCCACCATCGGCGCCGGCGCCGACCCGCCGGGCAGCGTGACGTCTCCCTCGCCGGCGGCCCCGAAAACGGCTTCTCTCAGCCTCGCGTCGTCGAACGGAGCGTCGAGAACTGACTCTCGCATCCGCGCCGCGCGCCGCTGGCCCGCTGCGCATGCGACCTCGGCGGCAAGCCGCCGCATCGCCGCAGCCATATCGTCCTCGTCGCGCCCTGACGGTTCCTCCGATGTCAGCGTCAGCCCCAACGCTTCGGCGCAGGCCTCGGATTCGTCCGGCCGCAGCTTCCCAGCGTCGTCGGCCATGAGCCGCCGGAGCGCTTCCACCGCCGCCTGCCGATCGGCCGCAACCAGCGCTAGCGCCGCCTCGATCGCCGACAGCGTCCTGATGGCCTGCGTCTCGGTCTTCCGCGCCTCCTCGACCTCCTGCAAGAGGTCGATCACGCCCACCATCCGATCGTGTTCATAACGCTCGGCGCCTTGAGCCTGAAACACCAACGCAACCCCGATCAGGCCGACGCTGTAATAGAAGGCGTCGACCGCAGCCTTGTCGAACGGCCCGCCACGACCCGAGTGCCACAACGCGGTCGCGAAGGCCGCCGTTGAGACCACGATCAGCGCTGGCGTCTCGAACCGCGTCCAGATCGCGTCGACGACGCCCAGCCTGACCACAACGGCGAAGAACGCCGCGCAGCCAAGAAGGCCCTTGCGAAAGCGTTCGTTCTGGTCCGAGCCCACTGAGGCCTCTCACGCCGCGCCAGTGCGGACAGGTTAGCGCCCGCGACAGGCGTCCGAAAGCCCGGCCGCAGCAGTCAAGGCGCCCCGTCAAGAACCAGCGCCGCCAGCACCGCCCCCTCCGCCACCTGATCGCCCGCCCCAACCGCCACCTCCGCCACCACCCCGTCGCGGGGGGCGCGCAGGGCGTGCTCCATCTTCATCGCCTCAAGCGTCACCAGCCGGTCGCCGGCCGCCACCGCGTCGCCCGGCGCGACATGGACCGCCTTGACCAGCCCCGGCATGGGGGCTGTCACGCGGTCGCCGCCCGCCGCGCCCTCCTCGGCCGCCGCCAGCGGGTCGGCCAGCATGAAGCGCCCGCCCGCGCCCGCGCGGAATACGGACACGGCCCGGCCGTGGGCGGCGACGCGGGCGCCCTGCGCGCCGTCGCCGACGCGCAGGCGCAGGCCGCCGGCGCCGTCCGGCGCGGCGGCGAGGGCGACCGGGCCGGCTGGGGTGTCGGCCGCCCAGGCCTCGCCCTCGCGCGTCAGACGCACGGTCCCGCCCTCGAAATCCGCCACCGCCAGCGCCGCGCCCCAGGCGCGCCAGCCGTCGCGCGCGGCCCAGACGGCGCCCTCGCCGTCGAGCCCCAGCGCGCCCAGCGCCGCCAGCGCCCAGTCGAGCGCCCCGGGCGCCGGATCGGCGGCCAGCCGGTCGCCGGCGCGCCCGATCAGCCCGGTGTCCACCCGCCCCGCCGCCACGTCCGCGTCGCGCAGCAGCCGCGCGAGAAAGCCGGCGTTGGTGACGCAGCCCGCAACCTCGGTCCGGTCCAGCGCGGCGGCCAGCCGCGCCAGCGCCTCGGCGCGCGTCGGCGCGTGGGCGATCAGCTTGGCGATCATCGGGTCGTAGTGAGGCGTCACCGCGTCGCCCTCGCGAACGCCCGCGTCCACCCGCACGCCGCCGGGCAGGCGCAGGCGGCGCAGCAGGCCGGTGGCGGGCAGGAACCCCGCGGCGGGGTCCTCGGCGTAGAGCCGCGCCTCCACCGCCCAGCCGTCGAGGCGCACGGCCTCCTGCGCCAGCGGCAGCGGCTCGCCCATCGCCACGCGCAGTTGCCACTCGACCAGATCGAGCCCTGTCACGGCTTCGGTCACGGGGTGCTCGACCTGCAGGCGGGTGTTCATCTCCATGAAGAAGAAGCGGTCCTCGCGCAGCCCGTCGGTGGCGTCGGCGATGAACTCCACCGTGCCCGCGCCGACATAGCCCACCGCCTGCGCCGCCCGCACCGCCGCGGCGCCCATGGCGGCGCGCAGCGCGGGGGTCATGCCGGGGGC
>DAINOD010000019.1:0-41592 GCA_036735545.1 Rubrimonas sp.
TTCCCCCAGCCAGATCAGCGCCTTCATCCTGCAGAAGATGAAGGAGACCGCCGAGGCCTATCTCGGCGAGAAGGTCGAGAAGGCCGTCATCACGGTCCCCGCCTATTTCAACGACGCCCAGCGCCAGGCGACCAAGGACGCCGGCCGCATCGCGGGCCTCGAGGTGCTGCGCATCATCAACGAGCCGACCGCGGCGGCGCTGGCCTACGGGCTCGACAAGGACAAGGCCAAGACCATCGCGGTCTACGACCTCGGCGGCGGCACCTTCGACATCTCGGTGCTGGAGATCGACGACGGGCTGTTCGAGGTGAAGTCGACCAACGGCGACACCTTCCTCGGCGGCGAGGACTTCGACATGCGCCTCGTCGAGTATCTCGCCGACGAGTTCAGGCGCGAGAGCGGCATCGACCTGAAGAAGGACAAGCTCGCGCTGCAGCGGCTGAAGGAGGCCGCGGAGAAGGCCAAGATCGAGCTGTCGAGCGCGAGCCAGACCGAGATCAACCTGCCCTACATCACCGCCGACGCCTCGGGGCCGAAGCACATCGCGATGAAGCTGACCCGCGCCAAGCTGGAGCAGCTGGTGGACGATCTGGTGCAGCGCACGCTGGAGCCCTGCAAGAAGGCGCTCAAGGACGCAGGCGTGACTGCGTCGGACATCGACGAGGTGGTGCTGGTCGGCGGCATGACGCGCATGCCGAAGGTCTTCGAGCTGGTGAAGAACTTCTTCGGCAAGGAGCCGCACAAGGGCGTCAACCCCGACGAGGTCGTGGCGCTGGGCGCGGCCATCCAGGGCGGCGTGTTGCAGGGCGACGTCAAGGACGTGGTGCTGCTCGACGTCACGCCCCTGTCGCTGGGCATCGAGACGCTCGGCGGCGTTTTCACGCGCCTGATCGACCGCAACACCACGATCCCGACCAAGAAGTCGCAGACCTTCTCGACCGCCGAGGACAACCAGTCGGCCGTCACGATCCGCGTCTTCCAGGGCGAGCGCGAGATGGCCGCGGACAACAAGCTGCTGGGCCAGTTCAACCTCGAGAACATTCCTCCCGCCCCGCGCGGCGTGCCGCAGATCGAGGTCGCCTTCGACATCGACGCCAACGGGATCGTCAGCGTGCAGGCCAAGGACAAGGGCACCGGCAAGGAGCAGAAGATCACCATCCAGGCGTCGGGCGGTCTCAGCGACGCCGACATCGAGCGGATGGTGAAGGAGGCCGAGCAGAACGCGGAGGCCGACAAGCAGCGCCGCGCCGCCGTCGAGGCGCGCAACAACGCCGAGAGCCTGATCCACTCGGTCGAGAAGTCGCTGAAGGAGCACGGCGACAAGGTCGACGCCGCCACCCGCGGCGCCATCGAGAGCGCCCGCGACGAGCTGAAGACCGCGCTGGAAGGCGAGGACGTCGAGGCGATGAAGGCCAAGCATCAGGCGCTGATGGAGGCGTCGATGAAGCTTGGCGAGGCGATCTACAAGACCGAGGCGGACGCCGCCAACGCCGCCCGACCCGACGGCGAGCGTCCGGCAGACGAGGACGGCGTGGTCGATGCGGACTTCGAGGAAGTGCGCGACGACGACAAGAAGCCGAACGCGTGACGCCCGAGCCCTGCGGCCCCGCGCGCGGCCCCGCCCTCACGGGCGGGGCGTCCGCCGTTCAGATGAGCTGACCCATGGCGCAACGCGACTTCTACGAGGCGCTCGGCGTCTCGCGCACGGCCTCGGACGATGACCTGAAGAAGGCCTATCGCGAAAAGGCCAAGGCCCTGCACCCCGACCGCAACAAGGACGATCCCACCGCCGAGGCCAAGTTCAAGGAGGTGAACGCCGCCTACGACGTGTTGCGCGACAAGGACAAGCGCGCGGCCTACGACCGCTTCGGGCACGCCGCCTTCGAAGGCGGCATGGGCGGCGGCGGCCAGCGTCCGGGCGGCCCGGGCGGGCAGGACTTCGCCTCGGCCTTCTCGGACGTGTTCGACGATTTGTTCGGCGAGTTCGCCGGCCGCGGCGGCGCCCGCGGGGGCGCGGGCCAGCGGCGCGCGCGCGGCTCGGACCTGCGCTACAACCTGTCGATCTCGCTGGAGGAGGCCTTCGCCGGCAAGCAGACCACGATCAGCGTGCCCGGTTCGGTGGCGTGCAGCGCCTGCGAGGGCACCGGCAGCGAGGGCGCCGCCCAGCCCCAGACCTGCCCGACCTGCCAGGGCATGGGCAAGGTGCGGGCGCAGCAGGGCTTCTTCACCATCGAACGCGCCTGCCCGACCTGCAACGGCCGCGGCCAGATCGTGAAAAATCCCTGCAAGAGCTGCGCCGGCGCCGGCCGCGTGCGCAAGGACCGCAGCCTGCAGGTGCAGATTCCCATGGGCGTGGAGGACGGCACGCGCATCCGGCTCGCCGGCGAGGGCGAGGCCGGGATGCGCGGCGGGCCGCCGGGCGATCTCTACATCTTCATCGAACTGCAGCCGCACCGGCTGTTCCAGCGCGAGGGGATGGACCTGCACTGCCGCATCCCCGTGCCCATGACCACCGCGGCGCTGGGCGGCGAGATCGAGGCGCCGACGCTGGACGGCGGACGGACCCGCGTGCGCATTCCCGCCGGCAGCCAGTCGGGCAAGCAGCTGCGCCTGCGTGGCAAGGGCATGCCGCAGCTGCGCGGCGGGCGCTGGGGCGATCTCTATCTCGAGCTGCATGTCGAGACGCCGGTGAACCTCAGCCCGAGGCAGAAGGAGCTTCTGGCCGAGTTCGAGAAGGCCGGCGCCGACAACAGCCCCGACAGCAACGACTTCTTCAGCAAGGTCAAGAGCTTCTGGGACGGGATGCGCGGCTGAGGCCGCGCCTTCGCAGCGGCGCGAGGAAGTCGGCTATCTCGACGCCGAGCCCCGGCTGCGTCGTCGCCCAGGCGACGAACGCGTCGGCGGTCATTCGGTGGGTCGGAACGGTCGTGGCCCTCGGCGTGCTCTCCTCGCCGCAGCATGGCGCGGAGCGCTCAGGGGCGCAGCAGGCGCTTGAGCGCCTCGAAGGGCGACGCGGGGGCCGGGGGCTCGACGGGCGCGGGTTCTGCGGCGGGTTTCAGGACCGGCTTCGCCGCCTTCGGCTTCGGCGGCGCCGCACGCAAGGCGACGGCGTTCTGGAAGCCCGCGGCGTCGCCCGTTGCGAGCTTCGGCGCGCCGTCGGCGATCCCGTCCAGCAGCGGATCGAGCCAGTCGCGGTCGCTCTTGTGGAACGGGTGCAGCACATAGTCGGCGACCCGGTTCCTGTCGCCGGGATGGCCGATGCCGATGCGGACGCGGGCGTAGTCCGGGCCGAGATGCTGGTGCAGCGAGCGCAGCCCGTTGTGCCCGGCGTGCCCGCCGCCCTCCTTCACCCGCAGCTTGCCGGGCGCGAGGTCGAGTTCGTCGTGGAACACCACCACGTCCGTCGGTGCGATCTTGAGGAACCGCACCGCCTCGCCGACCGACTGGCCGGAGAGGTTCATGTAGGTCTGGGGCTTGAGCAGCAGCGTCTTCTCCCCGCCCAGCGTCCCCTCGGCGAGCCGGCCGTTGAACTTCGAGCGTTCCGGCCCGAAGGCATGCGCGGCGGCGATGGCGTCCACCGCCATCCAGCCCACGTTGTGGCGGGTGTTCTCGTATTGCGCCCCGGGATTGCCGAGGCCCACGAACAGCTTCATCGCCCGCTCCGCTCCTGCGCGGCGCGACCCTATCCCGCGCGGCGGCGGCGGTGAAGCGGCTCAGGCGGCGCTGCGCCGGCGCGCGGGCCCCGCGAGGCTGGCGGCGAGCAGGATCAGCCCCGACACGGTGGCGATCATGCCCGCCGCGCTGACCGCGCCGGACAGACCCAGCGCCGCCGGTCCCCACCCCGCCGCCCCGTAGCCCACGACAGCCGAGGCCGCCGCGAAGCCGAGGCTCCACGCCACCTGCGCGCCTAGGCGGTCGGTCATCAGGCGCGCGGCGGCAGGGGGGCAGATGAACATGGCGATGACGATCACCGACCCCACCGCGTCGAAGGCCGCCACCGCGGCCAGCGCCGTCGCGGCGGTCAGGGCCGCCCCGACCGTGGCGGGACGCGCGCCGACCGCGCGGGCGAAGCCGGGGTCGAAGCAGGTCAGCGCCAGCGGCCTCCAGAAGGCCGCCGTCAGCGCCGCCACCAGCGCCAGCGCCCAGGCGAGGCGCGGCAATTGCGGCGGGAGCCCCGCGAGCGCGGCCGGGTCGAGCAGCGCGCCCCAGCCCCAGGCGTCGAGCCAGATCAGGCTTTCGAGATTGCCGTACAGCGCGTGCTCCACGTCGAGGTGGACGCCGCCCAGGTCGGCCAGCTCGAGCGCCAGCACGCCCGCGGCGAACATGGCGGTGAAGACCACGCCCATGGCGGCCCCGGACTCGATGCGCCCGAATCGGCGCACCGCCTCGATCAGCGCGGCGGCGGCCAGCGCCGCGGCGCCCGCGCCCAGAAGCATGGGCAGGGTCGAGACGGTCCCGGTCAGCAGGAACGCGGCGACGACGCCGGGCAGCACGACATGGCTCACCGCGTCGCCCAGCAGCGACTGGCCGCGCAGCAGCAGGAAGTTGCCCGGCAGGGCGCACAGCATCGCCGCCAGCGCGCCGATCGCCATGGGCGGCAGGTCGAGGGCGAGGAAGGGGTTCACCGGGCGGGCCTCATGCGGGCCGCGGGCCGCCGAGGCGGGCGTCGAGCGCTGCGATCTCGTCGGGCGTCAGCGCCTCGGCGATGGGGGTCAGTCCGTCGAGGCCGGGGGCGGTCGGCATGTCGGCGCGGGCGAGCGCAAGGCGGGCCTCGTCGCGCAAGGCCGCCGCCGCGGCGGCGCGGCCGGCCAGCGTGGGCGCGGCGTCGGGGCGGATGAGCCCCGCCCGGCGCAGCACGCGCAGGGTGTAGCCGTCATGGATCGCCTCGCCGCGCGCCAGCGCCAGCAATCCCTGCCTGCGGTGGACCCGCGCGGCCAGGCGCGCGCTGGCCAGCGCGCCGGCCAGCGCGCCGCGGGCGGGCGCGAGCAGCATCGAGACGGCGAAGATCGCGAAGGCGCTCAGCGCGATCAGCGGCCCGGTGGGCGCGCCGGTCAGCGCCGCCGACAGCGCCGCGCCTATCCAGCCCGCCAGCGCGCCGAACAGCGCGGCGAGCGCCAGCGTCACGTCCACCCGCTCGGACCAGAAGCGCGCCGCCGCCGGGGGAATGATCAGCAGCGCGACGATCAGGATGAGCCCGACGACCTTCATGCCGATGACCGTGACGCCAAGCGCGAGGCCCATGATCGCCAGATCGACCGCGGCCACCGGAACGCCCACGCTGGCGGCGTGGCCCGGGTCGAAGCACACCATCGTCATGGGCCGTCGCAGCGCCGCCACCGCCGCGGCGGCGAGCGCACCCATGGCGGCGATGAGGACGGCCTCCGACGCCAGCATCCCGGCGGTGGCGCCCAGCAGGAAGCCGTCAAGTCCCGCCGCCCGGCCGCCAGGGCTGGCCTGCACCACCGTCAGCAGCACGATCCCGAAGCCGTAGAAGCTGGACAGCACCGCCCCGATGGCGGCGTCCTCGCCCAGCCGGGTCGCGCGTGTCGCCACCTGCACCAGCGCGAGGCCCAGCGCCGCGCTGAGCGTGGCGCCGACCAGCAGGCCCGGCAGCCACCGCCCGTCGCCGCCCGCCGCCACCATCACAAGGAAGGCGAGCGCGAGGCCCGGCAGCGCGGCATGGCTGGCGGCGTCGGAGACCAGCGCGCGGCGGCGCAGGAAGACGAAGGTTCCCGCGCCCCCCGCCGCCGCGCCCAGCATGGCGGCGCCGAGCGTCACCAGCGCGGTGTTGTAGCCGCCGGAGAACGTCAGCGCAGCCCACAGGCTCGGCCAGTCCATGGTCCTATCCCGCCAGCGCCGCCGCCTGCCCCGCGGCGAGCCGGCCGCCATAGGCCGCCTGCAGCGCGGCGGGCGTCAGCGCCTGCGCCACCGGCCCCTCGGCGATGCGGCGCACGTTCATCAGCAGCGCGCGGTCGTAGTAGGCGGACAGCGTCGCGAGGTCGTGGTGGACGCAGACCACCGTGCGACCCTCGTCGCGCAGGGCGTGCAGCAGCGCCACGATGGCGCGCTCGGTCGCGGCGTCGACGCCGGCGAAGGGTTCGTCCAGCAGATAGACCTCCGCCCCCTGCGCCAGCGCGCGGGCGATAAAGACGCGCTGCTGCTGGCCGCCGGACAGCGCGCCGATCTGGCGGCCGGCGAAGTCGGCCATGCCGACGCGGTCGAGGCAGGCGAGCGCGGTCTGGCGACCACGCCGCCCGGCGGGGCGAAACGGGCCGAGGCGGGGGTAGAGGCCCATCAGGGCCACGTCGAGGGCGCGGGCGGGAAACTCCCAGTCCACGCTGGCGCGCTGGGGAACATAGGCGACGCGGGCGCGGCTGCGGGCGAAGGGCTGGCCGAAGAAGGCCACCTGCCCGGCGAGCCTCGGCGTGGCGTCCACCAGGGCGCGCAGAAAGCTGGACTTGCCGGCGCCGTTCGGGCCGACGATGGCGGTCATGGTCCCGGCCGGCGCGTCGAAATCCACCGAGAACACCGCCGGCGCCGGCCCGTAGGCTACCGTCACGCCGCGCGCCGACAGCGGCGCCGCAGGGTCCGGCAGACCGGGGTCCCGGACCGCGCCCGCCTCGGCGAGCAGCGCGGCGGTCATACCGGACCCGCGAGCAGGCCGCGCATCCCGCGCTCCGGCGCCGCGCCGCCCAGCGCGCGCGCGATGGCGGTGACGTTGTGGTCGATCATGCCGATCCACGTCCCCTCGTAGGTTCCCTCCGGCCCCATCGCGTCGGAGAACAGCTCCGCGCCGATCCGCACGCTCCAGCCGCGCGCCTCCGCGCCCTCGATCAGGGCGCGGACGTTGCGCTCGGACACCGAGGTCTCCACGAACACTGCCGGGATGCGCCGATCGACGAGCAGCGCGACAAGCTCCTCGATCCGGCGCAAGCCGGCCTCGGCGACGGTCGAGATGCCCTGCACGCCCTGGACCTCGAAGTCGAAGGCGCTTCCGAAATAGCCGAAGGCGTCGTGGGCGGTGACCAGCACGCGCGACCGCTCGGGCACGCTCGCCAGCGCCTCGGCGGCGTAGGCGCCCAGCGCCGCGATCTCGACGCGATAGGCGGCGGCGTTGGCGGCGAAGACATCAGCGCCGCCAGGGTCGGCGGCGGTCAGCGCGTCGCGCACGGCGTCGACGACACGCGACCAGAGCGCGGGGTCCATCCAGACATGGGGGTCGAACTGCTCGGGATACTCCTCGTCCGCCAGCAGCAGGGCGGGGTCCAGCGCCTCGGCGACGGCGACGACGGGCTTGCGCGCGGCCAGATCTGCGAACAGGCGCTCAAGCTGGGCCTCCAGCCGCAGGCCGTGCCACAGGATCAGGTCGGCGCGGGACATCAGCGCGACGTCGCTGCGCGTCTGGCGATATGCGTGGGGGTCGACGCCCGGCCCCATCAACCCGGAGACCGCGACGCGGTCGCCGCCGACCCGGCGGGCGGCGTCGGCGATCATGCCCGTGGTGGCGACAACCGAAAGCTGCGCCGCCGCGGCGAGGCGCGGGGCGAAGGTGGCGGCGAGCACGCCGCCGATGACGGCGCGCCGGCTGGGAGAGACGCTCGGGAATGTGGCGAAGCGTGTCATGACGGCCCCATGCACATGCAAATCATTTGCAATAGAGATGCGGCGCCGGGGCCGTCATGTCAAGCTTCTTGCGAACGATTTGCATTCGCGCGACCCATCATCCGAGCGTGGCGAGCAACTCCGCAGCCAGCGCCTCGATCTCGCCGGCGGCCTTGCCGGCGCGTTCGGTCTCGGTGACGCCGCGACCCTCCATGAACGCCTGGGTGAAGCCGATGCGTGCGCCGATGCGGGCCGCCATGATCTCCGCGCCGTCCTCGCGCAGCATCGCCTCCACCGCCGCGCCGGGCCCCCCGCGGGACGGCACCCGGTTCATCACGACGCGCGCCGGCGCCCCCTCGCGCGCCGCCATGCGCAAGGTCGCGCCGGTCGCCCAGGCGTCGGGGGCGGAGGGCTGGGCCGGGATCAGCACAAGATGCGCCTCGCGCATCACGCCGCGCTGCAGCACGTCGGCCGCGCCGGGGCAGTCGACCATCACGATCGCCGCCTCGCCGGCCGCGCGGCGGATGTCGGTGGAGGCGCGCCATTCGGAGCTTTCATGGAAGACGAAGTCCGGCGCGCCCCCCAGCGCGCGGGCGCGCGCGTCCATCCATCCGGCGAGGCTGCGCTGGGGGTCGAGGTCGACCAGCGCCACCCGCAGCCCCCGCCCGGCGAGCGCCACCGCCGTCTGGGTCAGCAAGGTCGTCTTTCCCGCGCCCCCCTTCTGCTGCGCAAAGACCACGACGCGCGCCTTGTTCATGCCCATGCCCCCGGCAAATCCGCCGCATCAGCCTACGCGGCGGGCGGACGCGGCGTCCACGGGCGGCATTTACCCAAGACACGCGACGCCATGCGGGTTAGCCTTCCCCGATGCGTTGGGTGGCGATCCTTCTCGCGAGCCTGTCCGGGGCGGCTTCGGCCGACGACCGGGCGGTGGACGTGGCCCTCGTTCTGGCGGTGGACATATCGCTCTCGATGGACGCCTTCGAGCAGCGCGCCCAGCGCGACGGCTATATCGCGGCCATGGGTCATCCGGCGGTTCACGACGCCATCTCCCGCGGCAGGCTGGGCCGCGTCGCCTTCGCCTATCTCGAATGGGGCGGCCCCTGGAGCCAGCGGGTCGTCGTGCCCTGGACGGTGGTGGAGACCCCGCAGGATGCGGAGGCCTTCGGCGCGGCGCTGGCGGCGACGCATTACGAATCGAGCCGCGGCACCTCGATCAGCGCCGCCCTGCGCTTCGCCGCGCGGATGTTCGAGGGCGCCCCCCCAGCCGAGCGCCGCGTCATCGACATCTCCGGCGACGGGCCGAACAACATGGGCGGCCCGGTGCTGGAGGCGCGGGCCGAGGTGCTGGCGGAGGGGATAGAGATCAACGGCCTGCCGCTGATGCTGGGCGAGCCCGATCTGGTGTTCTCGGTCGCCGATCTCGACATCTACTTCGAGGAATGCGTGATCGGCGGGCCCACCGCCTTCGTGATCCCCGTGCTCGGCGTCGACGGCTTCACGACCGCGATACGCCAGAAACTCGTCATGGAGATCGCGGGCCTGCCCGGCCCGGTGCGCGCCGACGCCGATCCGGAACGGCCCACCCTCGCGTCGAGCCGCATGGATTGCACGATAGGCGAGCAGCTCTATGAGCGCTGGCGCCGCCGGATGGACTGGAACTGAGGCGGCCGCCCCGGGCGGGACGGCCGCGCCGCCCGCTCAGGTCGTGAGCTGGTAGCTCTCGGGCACGAAGACGAAACCCTCGCCCGCAGCCTTCAGGAAGCCGACGGCCGGGAACGGCATGTGGTAGCCCACGAACGGGATGCCGTCGGCGGCGATCATGCCGAACAGCGCCCGGCGGGTCGCGGCGGCGGCGGCCTTGTCCATGTCGAAGCGCACCTCCCAGTCAGGCCGCTGCAGCGACAGGACGAAGTGGTTGCCCGCATCGGCCGTGATCATCAGCCGCTGGCCCTCGCTCTCGACGTGGTAGACCATGTGGCCCGGCGAGTGACCGAAAGCGCCGACGGCCTCGATCCCGGACACCACCGACGCGCCGGGGTTGATGAAGGCGGCCTTCTCGGCCAGCGGGCCGAACGTGTTCCGCGCGTTGGTCGCCCCGCCCTCGGGCGCCGAGCCGCCGAACCAGAAATTGTGCTCCACCGCCCCGGTGACATAGCGCGCGTTGGGGTAGGCCGGCGCGCCGTCGACCATCAGCCCGCCGACGTGGTCGCCGTGCATGTGGGTGATGACCACCACGTCCACCTGCTCGGGCGCGTAGCCGGCGGCGATCAGGCGCGCGCGCGTCATCGAGGTGGTGGGCGCGCGGCCGGCCGCGTTGCCGGTGTCGAACAGCACAAGCTCGGCGCCGGTGTTGACCAGCGTCACGGTGAAGTTGTTCACCAGCCGGTCTGTGGGCAGCAGGTTCTCAGCCGCGAGCGCGTGGACGACCTCCTTCGGCTGGTTCTGGCCGAAGATCTCGTGCGGGTCGCCGGCGACGACGTGACCGTCGTGTAGCGTGGTCACCTCGAAGCCGCCGATCATGAAGCGGCGGAAACCGAGCGAAGTCTGCCCGGCCGTCGGCGCGGCCGCCGACAGCGAGCGCGGCGCGACCGCTCCCGCGGCGGCGACGCCCGCCCCCAGCAGGGCGGCGCGGCGGGTCATGGAGAGTTCGTTCATGGCGTGTGCCTCCTGACGCCGCCGTGCCGGCGGCGAAGTCGAAGATGGCGCAACGTCGCGCGGCGCCAATGCCGTTGTGCGGGACCGGTCGCGCCGCCGTTTCGCTTGCGGCGCCGCGGCGAATGGGGCAAGCACCGGCGCGACGCCGCGCCAGGAAAGCTCCATGGACCTTCGCAACATCGCCATCATCGCCCATGTCGATCACGGCAAGACGACGCTGGTGGACGAACTGCTGAAACAGTCGGGCTCCTTCCGCACCAACCAGGCCGTGGCGGAGCGGGCGATGGACAGCAACGCCATCGAGCGGGAGCGCGGGATCACCATCCTCGCCAAGTGCACCTCGGTCGAGTGGCACGGCGTGCGCGTGAACATCGTCGATACGCCCGGTCACGCCGATTTTGGCGGAGAGGTCGAGCGCATCCTGAGCATGGTTGACGGCGTATGCCTGCTGGTGGACGCCGCCGAAGGCCCGATGCCGCAGACCAAGTTCGTCACCCAGAAGGCGCTGCGACTGGGGCTGCGGCCCATCGTGGTGCTGAACAAGGTGGACAAGCCCGACGCGGAGCCCGACCGCGCGCTGAACGAGGTTTTCGACATGTTCGTCGGCCTCGACGCCAATGACGAGCAACTCGACTTTCCCGTCCTCTACGCCTCCGGCCGCTCCGGCTGGGCGGCGGAGAGCCTCGAGGCGCCGCGCGAGACGCTGGCGCCGCTGTTCGACATGATCGTGCGCCATGTGCCGGCGCCGGCGCAGGTCGCGCGCGCCGCCGAGCCCTTCACCATGCTGGCGACCACGCTGGAGGCCGACCCCTTTCTCGGCCGAATCCTGACGGGCCGGATCGAGAGCGGGGTGCTGAACGCCGGCGCCGCGATCAAGGCCCTCTCCCGCGACGGCGCCGAGATCGAGCGATTCCGCGTCTCCAAGCTGCTGGCTTTCCGCGGCCTCGCCCGCACCCCGGTCGAGAGCGCCGAGGCCGGCGACATCGTGGCGCTGGCCGGCATGTCGAAGCCAACCGTGGCGGACACGCTGTGCGATCTTTCGGTGACGAAGGCGATCCACGCCCAGCCGATCGATCCGCCCACCATCAGCGTGACCTTCGGCATCAACGACAGCCCGCTGGCCGGGCGCGACGGCGACAAGGTGCAGAGCCGCGTCATCCGCGACCGCCTGATGCGCGAGACCGAGAGCAACGTCGCGATCCGCGTCACCGACACCCCCGGCGGCGAGGCCTTCGAGGTGGCCGGCCGGGGTGAGCTGCAGATGGGCGTGCTCATCGAGAACATGCGCCGCGAGGGCTTCGAGCTGTCGATCTCGCGCCCCCGCGTGCTGATGCGCGAGGACGGCGGCGAGCGGCTGGAGCCCATCGAAGAGGTGGTGATCGACGTCGACGAGCCTTACGCTGGATCGGTTGTCGAGAAGCTGGCCCAGCGCAAGGGCGACCTCGTGGAGATGCGCGCCTCGGGCGCCGGCAAGACCCGGATCGTCGCCCATGTGCCCAGCCGCGGGCTGATCGGCTATCACGGCGAGTTCCTGACCGACACGCGGGGCACCGGCGTGCTGAACCGGCTGTTCCACAGCTGGGCGCCCTACAAGGGACCGATCCCGGGCCGCCGCAACGGCGTGCTGATCTCGATGGAGACCGGCGACGCGGTGGCTTATGCGATCTTCAACCTCGAGGACCGCGGCCGCTTCTTCATCGGCCACAACGATCAGGTCTACCAGGGCATGATCGTGGGCGAGCACAACCGCGACAACGACCTCGAGGTCAACCCGCTCAAGGGCAAGAAGCTCACCAACATGCGCGCCTCCGGCAAGGACGAGGCGGTGGTGCTGACGACGCCGGTGCGCATGAGCCTCGAGGAGGCGATCGCCTACATCGAGGACGACGAGCTGGTCGAGGTGACGCCCAAGGCGCTGCGCCTGCGCAAGCGGTTCCTGGACCCCCACGAGCGCAAGCGCGAGTCGCGAAAAGCTACGGTGTAGCGCGGCTCTTTGCATTTTGCGTCGCATTTTGCAAATTCAACGCCCCATTCTCGCCCTGTTGCAGAGCGTTTTCGCCATCGATGCGCCGCAGAGGCGAGCGACACTAGCCGTTTTCTCTCGCCGCCTGTGGCGCTTGGGTTATCGTTAAAGGGCTGCTGCATCGCAGCATTTCGCCCTGAGGGAGTTTGGCACGCGGTTTGCATCTAAATCTGTGTGGTAACTGTCAGGGAGTCTTTACAATGAAACACCCGGTTGATGTGCATGTTGGCAAAAGGGTGCGTCATCGTCGCTGGATGTTGGGCATGACCCAGCAGCAGCTCGCCGACAAGGTCGGCATCAAGTTCCAGCAGATTCAGAAGTACGAGACCGGCATGAACCGGATCTCGGCTTCCCGGCTGTGGGACATCTCGAGCGCGATGAACGTCTCCATCGCGTTCTTCTTCGAAGGCCTGGGCGTCAACGCCGCTTCGCCGGCGGAAACCGCGCCCGTGTACTTCGCCGACCCGATGGCCGAACGTGAGGCCATCGAACTCGTCCGGTCCTACACCGCAATTCCCGCGGAGCAGCGCCGCCGCCTGTTCGATCTCGCGAAGGTTCTGAGCGAAGTCGCCTGAGGGCGCTCCTTTCGCGTCGCCGCGCGAAGGGTTTGCACCTCGGCCAATTCCCCGGCTCCAGGGCCGGGGATTTTTTTTGCGCCACGCAGCCGCCGCGGCGGAGACCCGTCAGATGCTCGACCTCGACGCACTCCTCGCCGTCGCCCACGCCGCCGCCGATGCGGCCCGTGAGCCCGCGCTGCGCTGGTTCCGGGCGGGCGTGGCGGTGGACGACAAGGGCGCCGCCGCCTTCGACCCCGTCACGGCCGCCGACCGCGAGGCGGAGGCCGCAATGCGCGCGGCGCTGGCCCGACTGCGCCCCCAGGACGGCGTGCTGGGCGAGGAGCACGGGGCCGTCGCCGGGACATCCGGCCTGACCTGGGTGCTGGACCCCATCGACGGCACCCGCGGCTATATCGCCGGAGCCCCTACCTGGGGCGTGCTCGTCGCGCTCAACGACGGCGCACGGCCCGTGATCGGGCTCGTGGACCAGCCATTCACCGGCGAGCGCTTCGAGGGCGCGGCGGGACGCCCCTCGCGCTGGACCCGCGGCGCGGAAAGCCGCGCGCTGCGCACGCGTCCCTGCGCCGGACTCTCGGCGGCGACGCTGCTGTCGACCTTCCCCGAGGTGGGCGCAGCTCCGGAGCGCGCGGGCTTCGAGGCGGTGCGCGACCGCGTGCGCCTGACGCGCTACGGCCTGGACTGCTACGGATACGCGCTGCTGGCGGCGGGCTGCGTCGATCTCGTGATCGAGGCGGGGCTTCAGCCCTATGACGTGCAGGCGCTCATCCCGCTGATCGAGGGCGCCGGCGGCGTCGTCACCGGCTGGCGCGGCGAGGACTGCCAGCAGGGCGGGCGCGTGATCGCGGCCGGCGACGCCCGCGTGCACGCCGCCGCGCTGACGATCCTCGCGCAGGTCTGACGCCCTACACCCCCCGCGCGGTGAGTTCGGCGTCGACGGCGGCCCAGAAGGCGGCGCGGCGGGCCGGGGTCTCGAACATGAGCTCATGCCGTCCGCCGGGCGCCTCGGTCAGCGCGAGCCCGTCGCGCCGCGCCCGGTCCGCCATCGCCCGGCGGCAGGTGATGGCGTCCTCGCCCCCCACGATCACCGCCGCGGGCCGCATCAGCCGTCGCGGCGCAAGCGCCGCCATCTCGCGCAGCGCGGCGTCGAGCCATCCGAGCGTCACCCCCCCGATGGCGAGACCGGGGTGATTGCGCATGAGCGCGGCGATCCACGCCGCCTGCCCGGGGTCCGAGGTCAGCAGGTTCGGCTCCGGGTCGGTCTCGGCGTAGTTTTCGGGGCCGCCGCCGGGCGCATAGCGATCTACGAGCCCGGCCAGCCGCGCGGCCCGCGCCAGCGCAAAGGCGGCGACGCGCCGCGCCGGCCCCATCGCCAGCGCCCACATCGGCGCGCTGAACACCAGCGCGGCCGGCGCCAGCGCCCCGTCCAGCACCGCGCGCAAGGCGATCGGACCGCCCATCGAATGGGAAAGCAGAAGCGTCGGCGGTCCGGTCTCGGCCACCACGGCGGCGAGATCGCGCTGGTAGTCGGCGAAGTCGCGCACATGGCCGCGCCGCGGATCGGGCAGAAGCCGCGCCGAGCCGCCCTGCCCCCGCCAGTCGACGACGGCCACCGCGAAGCCGCGTGCGGCCAGCGCGTCGGCCACGGGGGCGTACTTCTCGGCGAATTCGGTGCGCCCGGGCAGGACCATCGCCAGCCCGCGCGTCCCACCGCCGCGCAGCGCGAGGCGCAGCGCCACGCCGTCTGCCGTGCGCAGCGCCCGCGCGCTCGACCCGGCGCCGAGCGGGCCACGGTCGAGGCGGCCTGCGTCGAGGCGGCCCACGTCGAGGGCGCCCGGGTCGCGCGCGACGGCGCGGGCGGCGGCGTCAGCCAAGCAGGCTCGCGACCTTCATGGCGACGCCCATGTCGCCCTCGATCTTGATCCGGCCTGTCATGAAGGCGCTGGTCGGGCTGAGATCGCCGTCGAACATCGCCTTGAAGGTGTCGAGGTCGGCGCGGATGGTGCAGTCGGCGTCGGACCCGTCGTCGAATCGCGCCCCCTGCTCGTCCAGCCGCAGCGCGCCCAGATCCGTGAAGTCGAGGCGGACCGAGCCGTCGGCGGCGCGCCCGGCGACCTTCTCCTGCAGCGCGCTCAGCGCTTGCGAGAGTGCATCCTGCATGAGCTTCCCCTTGCCCCGCGACCCCATGGGCCGCATCTTCGTGAAAGCGCCCTCGGGCGTAGCGGCGCGACAGTAAGGCTTGGCACCATGTTGGCAACGATGATGTCGCGGCTCGCCCTGATCGCCGCGCTCGCCGCGGCGGGGGCGCAGGCGCAGGAGCCCGAGCCGCCGGAACCGCCGATCGAGGCGACCCCGGAGACGCCGCCCACCCCGCAGGAGCGGCTTGACGAACTGTTCGCCACCCTCGGCGAGGCCGCCCCGCGCGAGGCGCCGCGCATCCAGGCGCGCATCGCCGAGATATGGTCGACGTCGGGCTCGGACAGCATGGACTTCCTGCTGCGCCGCGGGCGCGACGCGATGGACGAGGAGGCCTACGACAAGGCCGTCGATCACCTGTCGGCGCTGGTGACGCTCGCGCCGGAATTCGCCGAAGGCTGGAACGCCCGGGCCACCGCCCACTACCTCAACAGCGAGTATTGGCAGGCCGTCGCCGACATCGAGCAGGCGTTGGCGCTGGAGCCGCGCCATTTCGGCGCGCTGTCGGGCCTCGGCGTGATTCTCGAGCGGATCGGCGACGAGGCCGGGGCGCTCGCGGCGCTGCGCGCGGCCCTCGCGGTGAACCCCCATCTGCCCAGCGCGAAGGACGCGGTCGAGCGTCTCGCCCCCAAGGTGGACGGCCGCGACATCTGATTTTCCCTGCCCGGAAAGGGCGCCCATGAGCCTCCGGCCCGCCGCGGCGGCGGACGACGCGCGCGACGCCACCGTCACCGCCGTCCTCGGCCCCACCAACACCGGCAAGACCCATTTCGCCATCGAGCGGATGCTGGCGCACCGCTCGGGCGTCATGGGCTTTCCGCTCCGCCTGCTGGCGCGCGAGGTCTACGACCGCGTCGTGGCGATGCGCGGCCCGCGCGCCGCGGCGCTGATCACGGGCGAGGAGAAGATCGCCCCCGCCGAGGCGCAGTTCGTGCTGTGCACGGTCGAATCGATGCCGCTGGACTGGGGCGCCGAGTTCGTGGCGGTGGACGAAATCCAGCTCTGCGCCGACCCCGACCGCGGCCATGTCTTCACCGACCGGCTGCTGCGGGCGCGGGGAACGCAGGAGACGCTGTTCCTCGGCGCCGAATCGATGCGCGCGCGCATCGCCGCCCTGATCCCGCGCGCGCGCTTCGTCACCCGGCCGCGCTTCTCGACGCTGGCCTATGCCGGACCGAAGAAGGTCTCGCGCCTGCCGCCGCGCTCGGCGGTCGTGGCGTTCTCGGTGGAGGAGGTCTACGCCATCGCCGAGCTGCTCCGCCGCCAGAAGGGCGGGGCGGCGGTGGTGATGGGCGCGCTCTCGCCCCGCACGCGCAACGCGCAGGTGGCGCTCTACCAGAACGGCGACGTCGAGCATCTCGTCGCGACCGACGCCATCGGCATGGGGCTGAACCTCGACCTGCGCCATGTGGCCTTCGCCGGCCTGACCAAGTTCGACGGCCGCCGCAACCGGGCGCTGGCGCCGCAGGAGCTGGCCCAGATCGCCGGGCGTGCGGGCCGGCACGTCGCCGACGGCACCTTCGGCGTCACCGGCGCCGCGCCTTCGCTGGACGAGGAGGTGGTGGAGCGCATCGTCGAGCACCGCTTCGATCCCGCTCCAAAGCTCAACTGGCGCAACGCGCGGCTGGAGTTCGGCACGGTGGAGGCGCTGCTGGCCAGCCTCGAGGCGCCGCCGGACCACCCCGACCTCGTGCGCGCCCGCGAGGCCGCCGACGTGGCGGCGCTTCGGCTGCTGTGGCTCGACCCGGACACGCAATCCATGGCGCGCGGCGGGGCGGCCGTCCGGCTGCTGTGGGAGGTCTGCCAGACGCCGGACTTCCGCAAGACCGCGCCGGCCGACCATGCGGCGATGCTGTCGCGCATTTATCGGTTCCTGCTGGGCGACGCCGCGGTTATACCCTCGGACTGGATCGAGGGTCAGGTCGAGCGGCTCGATCGGACGGACGGCGACATCGACGCGCTCTCGAAGCGCCTCGCCCATGTGCGGACCTGGAGCTACGTCGCCAATCGCGCACGCTGGCTCGACGATCCGGCGCTGTGGCGCGAGCGCACCCGGGCGCTGGAGGACCGGCTGTCCGACGCGCTGCACGAGCGGCTCACACAGCGATTCGTGGACCGGCGCACCAGCGTCTTGATGCAGCGGCTGAAGCAGAAGGAGAGGCTTGTGGCCGAGGTGAGCGACACGGGCGACGTCACGGTCGAGGGCCACCATGTCGGCCGCCTCGAGGGCTTTCGCTTCCGCCCCGACGACAGCGCAGCCGACAGCGAGCTGAAAACGCTGAAGACCGCCTCGCTGCAGGCGCTTCAGGCCCACTTCGCCCATCGCGCGGACAAGTTCTACAACGCCCCGGACACCGAGATCGACGTGACCGACCAGGGCGGGCTGATGTGGGGCACGGACGCGGTCGGCCGGCTGGAGCCGGGCCCCGACGCGCTGAGCCCGCAGACCCGCGCCTTCGTGGACGAAAGCTGCGACCCCGCCATCGCCGAGAAGGTCGCACGCCGGCTGGGCCACTGGATCGAACGCCGCGTGAAGGCGCTGTTCGAGCCGCTGACCGCAATGCGCGACGATCCGGCCATGACCGGCCTCGCCCGGGGCGTGGCCTTCCAGATGGTCGAGAATCTCGGCGTCATGCAGCGCCGCCAGATCGCCGACGACGTGAAGGCGCTGGACCAGGAGGGGCGAAGCCTGCTGCGCAAGCATGGCGTGCGCTTCGGCCAGCACCACGTCTTCATGCCGGCGCTGCTGAAGCCGGCGCCGACGCGGTTCCGCATCCTGCTGTGGAGCCTGTTCTCTAAGTTCGACGATTTCCCCTCGGCCCCGCCGCCGGGTCTCGTGACGATCGCCGCGCAGCCGGGCGCGCCGGAGGGCTTCTACACGCGCGCCGGCTATCGGCTCTGCGGCCAGAGGGCGCTGCGGATCGACATGCTGGAGCGGCTGGCCGACATCCTGCGCCAGCGCGACGCGCGCGCGGGTTTCGAGGCCAGCCCGGACATGCTGTCCATCACCGGCTGCACGCTGGAGCAGTTCGCCGACCTCATGCGCGGTCTCGGCTTCGTCGCCGAGCGCGGCGAGCGGCCGAAGGGCGCGCGCGCCGCGGCCCCGACGCCGGACGCGACGCCCGCGGCCGCGGCCCCTGCGGTCGAGGGCCCTGCGGTCGAGGGCCCCACCGTCGAGGCCCCCACTGTCGAGGCCGGACCTGCGGCGGAAGCGGCGACAGAGGGAGCGCCGCAGGAAAACGTGTCGGCGGAGGCGCCGTCGCCCGAGCCCTCGGTCGCGGAGACGCCGATCGCCGAAGCCCCGGAAGCGGCGGCGGAATCCGCGCCACCTGCGCCGCCGGTCGCCGAGCCGTCGGAACCGGCCGGCGAACCTGCGGAGGCCGCCGCGGATGAGACCGCCGCGACGGAGGCCGCCGCAGAGCCGCCCGAGACGCGGCCCGGCGAGGTGGAGACCTTCTACACGTTCCGTACCGCGCCGCGCCGCGCGCCGCGCCGGCGCGAGGACGTCGCGCCGCGCGAACAACGCGGCGCCGGTCCCCGGCGGGGACCGCGCGAGGGCGCGCCCGGCGAAGGCGAGCGCCGCGGCCCCAGCAGGGGCAGGGGCGCGGAAAGCGGTCCGCGCGACGCGACGGCCCCTGCGGCCGGCGAGGCGGCGTCTCGGCCCGAAGGAGCGCGCCACGAAGGACCGCGCCGCGAAGGACCGCGCCACGACAGCCCCCGCGCAGAGGGATCGCGCCACGAATCCCCCCGTCCAGAAGGATCGGCGCGCGAGGGCAAGCGCCCCGACCACAAGCGCGCGGAGCAGAACCGCGACAAGCGCCCCGACAAGAACCGCCAGGAAGCCGGCGCCCCGCCGCGGCGGGACGGCGGCCCCGGCGGGAAGCCGCGCCGCGAGGAGAACCCGCGCGCTTTCGCCGCGAGCCCACCCCCGGCCGACAGGCGAGCGGCGGAGTCCGACAGTCCCTTCGCCATCCTCAAGCAGCTTCGGGACAAGCTGTGAGGAGCGCCCTTTCGTGAGGACCCCGTGGCCGTGAGCGACGCTTGAGCGAGGCCGCCGGGTCGGAACGGATCGACAAGTGGCTCTGGCGCGCGCGTTTCTTCAAGTCGCGCAGCCTGTCCGCCACCGCTGTCGAGCGCGGGGTTCGCGTGAACGGACGGCGCGTGAACAAGCCGGGCGCGCCGGTGCGCGCGGGCGACGTGCTGACCTTCGTGCAAGCGGGCGCGGTGCGGGTGGTCCAGGTGGTGGCGCTCGGCGATCGGCGCGGCCCTGCGACCGAGGCGCAAACCCTGTGGCGCGACCACGCCGCCCCGCCCCCCGGCCCTTGAAGCGGCAGGACGCGCTTTCTAAAACGCTGTCAACTCGGCTTTACGCCCGGAGCGCGCATGACCTACGTCGTCACCGACAACTGCATCAACTGCAAGTATCTCGACTGCGTCGAGGTCTGCCCGGTGGACTGCTTCTACGAGGGCGAGAACATGCTCGTCATCCACCCCGACGAGTGCATCGACTGCGGCGTCTGCGAGCCGGAATGCCCCGCGGACGCGATCAAGCCCGACACCGAGCCCGGCCTCGAGAAGTGGCTGGAGATCAACGCCAAGTACGCCTCGCTCTGGCCCGTCGTCACGGTCAAGCGCGACGCCCTGCCGGACGCGGCGAAGTTCGACGGCGAATCGGGCAAGTTCGAGAAGTATTTCTCCGAGAACGCCGGCGACGGCGACTGACCTAGCGTCAACCCCCTGCCCCGCCGGGGATTTTCACTCCACCACAAGCTCTTGCCGCAGCGCAGTAGCGAATGCGCCCGGAAGGTGTTATATTTCCGCCACGAAGGTCTGGCTCACCAGACTGCGCTGAAAGGCACTGAGGTCCTGTGAGCTAGCCTGCTTGCTTCCGTGACGCGCCACCGTCGTCGCCCATCCCGTTGGGCGCCGATGGCGTCTTTTGCGCGACGCCCAATCCCACGCCCCGGACGGGGGCGAAAGAGAACAGGAGACGGCATGACCAAGAAGACTTCGTCCAAGCGGCCCGAGTTTCACCCCAACGACTACGTCGTGTATCCCGCGCACGGCGTCGGGCGCATCCTGTCCATCGAGGAGCAGCCCATCTCAGGCGTCACGCTCGAGATGTTCGTGATCTCCTTCGAGAAGGAGAAGATGACGCTGCGGGTGCCCACCGCCAAGGCGACTTCGGTCGGCATGCGCTCGCTGTCCTCGCCCGACATCGTGTCGAAGGCGCTGGAGACGCTGAAGGGCCGCGCCCGCGTGAAGCGCGCCATGTGGTCGCGCCGCGCGCAGGAATACGAGCAGAAGATCAACTCGGGCGACCTGCTGTCCATCGCCGAGGTCGTGCGCGACCTGCACCGCGCCGAGGACCAGCCGGAGCAGTCCTATTCCGAGCGCCAGCTCTACGAGGCGGCGCTGGAGCGGCTGACCCGCGAGGTCGCCGCGGTCGAGAGCCTCGACGAAGGCGCCGCCGCCGAACGCGTCGAGACCGCGCTGGTCAAGCGCGCCGCCTGATCCGGCCGACCTGCGACCCCAGGCCATCCCCGCCCCGCCGGCCCCGCGCCGGCGGGTTTTTTCGTCCGGTGGCGCGGCGCGTCAGTCGAACTCCTCCTCGGCCGCCGCGCCCCACAGCTCCGCCTTGGCGACCCAGCCGCGCAAGCCGCCCGCCTCCATCCGGCACCAGTCGCGCGCGCAGCGGCTCAGCCGGCCGGTCACCCCGGTCTCGAGCCGCGCCACCAGCGCCCCCTCCTCGCGGGGGTCGCGCCGCATCAGCGCCTCGGGCTCGGCGATGACCACCGCCGTTCGGGTCGAGCGCAGCATCGAGTGATGCACCCAGCCCTCGGCCGCGTCGGCGTCGCGCACGCGCCGCCAGTGGCCGTGCTCGGCGGTCACCTGCAGCGGCTCGCCCCGACGCAGGAAAACCCAGTCGATGCGGTGACTGACCCCCGGCCCGCGGCGCACGTTGGCGCGCTCCACATTGAGGCTGACATAGCGCGGCAATGGCAGGTCGGTCTCGGGACCGCGCCGGGAGAGCTGCCGCGAAACGTCCTGCGCCGCCGCGGGCGCGAGGATGATGCCGACCGCCACAGCGGTCAGCGCCCTTAGCATGAAAGACATCGGCTTCTGCCTGCTGCTTGTTTTCCCGCCTCGGGTAAGATTCTATCACGGGGCGCGAGCCGAGGGGAGCGTCATGCCGCAGCGGAAGTTGAAGGTCGTCGTCACGCGGCGCCTGCCCGAGCCGATCGAGACGCGGATGCGCGAGTTGTTCGACGTGGAGCTGAACCACGACGACAGCCCCATGAGCGCCGATGAGCTTGCGGCGGCCGCGGCGGGTTGCGAGGCCTTCGTGCCGACCGTCACCGATCGCATAGACCAGAAGGTGATCCTGCGAGGCAAGGAGGGCGGGCTGAAGCTGATCGCCAACTACGGCGCCGGCTTCGACCACATCGACGTCGCCACCGCGCGCGCCCAGGGCCTGATCGTCACCAACACCCCCGGGGTGCTGGCCGAGGACACCGCCGACATGACCATGGCGCTGATCCTCGCCGTGCGCCGCCGGCTGGCCGAGGGCATGGCGCTGATCCAGTCGGGCAAGTGGGACGGCTGGGCCCCGACCGGCATGGTCGGCCGGCGCGTCGGCGGCACGCGGCTCGGCATCCTCGGGATGGGCCATGTCGGCCAGGCGGTGGCGCGGCGGGCGGGAGGCTTCGGCCTGCAGGTCCACTACCACGACCGCCAGCGCCTGCGCCCCGAGGCGGAGGAGGCGCTGGGGGCGACGTGGTGGGAGAGCCTCGACCAGATGCTCGCCCGTATGGACATCCTGACCATCCACGTTCCCCACACTCCGGCGACGTTCCATCTGCTGTCGGCGCGGCGGCTCAAGCTGCTGAAGCCCTCGGCCGTGCTGATCAACACCGCCCGCGGCGAGATCGTCGACGAGAACGCGCTGACGCGGATGCTGATGAAGGGCGAGCTGGCCGGCGCCGGCCTCGACGTCTTCGAGAAGGAGCCGGCGGTGAACCCGCGCCTGCTTGCGCTGCCCAACGTCGCGCTGCTGCCGCACATGGCCTCCGCGACCCTGGAGGGCCGGCTGGACATGGGCGAGAAGGTGATCCTGAACCTCAAGACCTTCGCCGACGGCCACCGCCCGCCCGACCAGGTGCTGCCCTCGATGCTGTGAGGGCGGACCCTCAGGCCGCGAGCAGCCGCCCGTCCGCCGCGCCGGCGATCCGCACGCGGGCCAGCGCGCCGGCGGGCCGGTCGGCGGCGAAGGCGACCTCGGCGAAGCCCTCGGTGCGGCCGGTGCGGGGGGTCTCCACCACCACGCTCTCCTCGCGCCCGATCCGCCCCGCCAGATAGGCGGCCGCCCGCGCAGCCCCGGCCGCGCGCAGCCGCGCCGCACGCTCGACGCGCAGGGGTTTCGGAACCTGCGGCATCCGCGCGGCCGGCGTGCCGGCGCGGGCGCTGAAGGGAAAGACGTGCAGCCAGGTCAGTCCACATTCCTCGACGAGCGCCAGCGAGTTCGCGAACATCGCCTCGGTCTCGGTGGGAAAGCCCGCGATCAGGTCGGCGCCGAACACCATGTCGGGCCGACGCGCGCGGATGTCGGCGCAGAAGCGGATGGCGTCGTCACGCAGGTGGCGGCGCTTCATGCGCTTGAGAATCAGGTCGTCGCCAGCCTGCAGGCTGAGGTGCAGATGCGGCATCAGCCGCGGCTCGGAGGCGATGGCGTCGCGCAGCGCGGGGTCGGCCTCCACGCTGTCGATCGAGGAAAGCCGCAGCCGCGCCAGTTCGGGGACCAGCCGCAGGATGCGCTGGACCAGATCGCCCAGCGGCGGGCGGCCGGGAAGGTCGTCGCCCCAACTCGTGAGATCGACCCCGGTCAGCACGACCTCGGCGTAGCCCTTCTCCGCCAGAGCGCGGATCTGACGCACGACCTCGCCCGCGGGCACGGAGCGCGACGGCCCGCGACCGTAGGGGATGACGCAGAAGGTGCAGCGGTGGTCGCAGCCGTTCTGCACCTGCACATAGGCCCGCGCCCGGGCGCCGAAGCCCTCCAGCAGGTGCCCGGCCGTCTCGGTGGCGCTGGCGAGGTCGTTCACCGTCACGCGCTCGGCGGCGCCGAGGAAGTCCGGCGTCCAGGTCTCGGCGCGGGTCTTGAGCCCGTTGCCCAGCACGAGATCGACTTCCGGCATGGCCGAGAAGGTGTCCGGCTCGGTCTGCGCGGCGCAGCCGGTGACGATCAGGCGCGCGCCCGGGTTCTCGCGACGCAGCCGGCGGATGCGCTGGCGCGCCTGACGCACCGCCTCGGCGGTCACGGCGCAGGTATTGACGACCACGGCGTCGCCTAGGCCCCCGCGCGCGGCCATGGCGCGCATCGCCTCGGTCTCGGCGAGGTTCAGCCGGCAGCCGAAGGTCTCGAAGACGGGCGGCTTCATGCCCCGAACCCTGTCGCCAGCGCGCCCTCGAAGACATCCGAGACCGGGCCTGTCATCGACACGCCCGCGCCGCGCCACGCGATGCGCAGCGACCCGCCGTCGAGGCGCACCTCGACGTCCGGCTCGACCAGCCCCCGGCGGATCGCGGCGACCGCCAGCGCGCAGGCGCCCGAGCCGCAGGCCAGCGTGACGCCCGCGCCCCTCTCCCAGACCCTCGCGCGCAAGGTGCGGCGGTCGAGGACCTGCACGAACTCGACGTTCGTGCGTTCGGGAAACAGCGGATCGCGCTCTATCTGCGGACCGAGCGTCGCCACCGGCGCGGCTTCGGCGTCGTCTACGAAGAAGACGCAGTGCGGGTTGCCCATCGACAGCGCCGCTGGGGCGCCCGGCAGCGGCAGCGCGTCGACGTCGACGGCGCGCGCCAGAGGGATCGCCGCCCAGTCGAAGACCGGCGCGCCCATGTCCACGCTCACCAGCCCGTCCGCCCCGCGCCGCGCCGGCAGCGGCCCGAAGGCGGAGCGCAGCAGCACCGCGTCGGCGCCGCGCTCGCGCATCAGCAGATCGGCCACGCAGCGGCTCGCGTTGCCGCAGGCCGCCGCCCGGCTGCCGTCGGCGTTCCAGAACTCCACCAGCGCGTCGGCGCCTTCCGCGCCGTCGCGGATGACGGCGAGCTGATCGAAGCCCACGCCGCGGTGGCGGTCGCCCAGCGCGCGCGCGAGCGACGGCGTCACCGGATCGACGCGCCCGCGCGCGTCGATCACGACGAAGTCGTTGCCGAGCCCGTGCATCTTGCGAAAGCGCAGCGGGCCGGCCGAAGGGCCCGGACCGTCCATGGCCGGGCATATACGCCGCAGGAGCGCCGCGCGCCAGCATCGCAGTTTATCGCCTCGCAACCTTGGCGTATCACGATGGACGTGGTCCAAACGCCAAGGTTGCCGCTTGCCCCGCGACATCTCCACCCTCGACGAGCTCATCGCGCGGCTGCCGGAGCTGACCGAGGACGCGATCCTCGTCGGCGAGATCAGCAACGGACCCGAAGGCCAGACCATCGTCTGGTGCAACGCCGCCTTCGAGCGGATGACGGGCTACGCCGCGGCCGAACTGATCGGCCGGTCCCCGAAGATCCTGCGCGGCCCCGACAGCGACCCCGCCGACGTCAGCCGCATCCACGAGCGCTGGCGCGACGACGGCGGCACCGCCGAGATCCTGAACTACCGAAAGGACGGCACGCCGTTCTGGGTCGAGATCAGCGTCCGGGCCCTCGGCTCCGCCGACGGGGGCAGCCCTTATGTCGTGTCGGTCCAACGCGACGTGACCGAGCGCAAGCGGCGCGAGGCCGCGCTGCGGGAGGCGCTGGAGGAGCAGTCGCTGCTGGGCTGGGTGGTCGAGACCGTCAGCCAGGAGATCCACATCTACGACGCCGGCTCGCTGCGCTTCGTGCGCGTGAACGGGGCGGCGCGGCGCAACCTCGGCCACTCGAGCCGGGCGCTGCAGAGCCGGACGGCGCGCTCGATCCTGACGGAGCCGGACTTCGACGCGCTGCGCCGCGCGGCGGCGGCTCTGGCGGGCGGCGCGGCCCCGACGACGCTGCGCTGGCGCCAGCGCCGCCGCGACGGCTCCAGCTACCCCTGTTCGGCGACGCTGAGCTATCTGGAGCGCAGCGGGCGCGGTCTGATCGTCGCCGTTGTCGCCGACCTGACCGAACGCGAGGCGGCCCTGGCGGCGCTGGAGGAAAGCGACCGGCGCTACCGGCTGGCGGTCGAGGCGTCGGCCGACGGCATCTGGGATCGCCGCCTGCCGGGTGACGTCGTCCACTACAGCCCGCGCAACCGCGAGATGCTGGGCTACAGCGCCGAGGAGTTTCCCGATTCGGCGGAAAGCTGGCGACGCTACGTCCATCCCGAGGACAAGCCGCGCGTCGCCGTCGCGATGCGCCGCTGCATCGAGGACCATGCGACCTTCGACGAAGTCTACCGGATGCGCCGCAAGGACGGCAGCTTCATGTGGTGGCGCTCGAGGGCCGCGATCTGGCGCGACGCGGCGGGCGCGGCGGTGCGCATCATCGGGGTGAACTCCGACGTGACCGACCTCGTCCGGGCGCGCGAGGCGGCCGAGGCGGCGGCGCGGCTGAAGGCCGACTTCCTCGCCAAGATGAGCCACGAGATCCGCACGCCGCTCAACGGCATCCTCGGCATGGCGGAGCTGATGCGATTCGCCGAGGGCGATCCGGCCAAGCTCGTCAGGCTGGAGACGATCCTGTCCTCGGGGCGCTCGCTCTTGGGGATCATCGAGGACGTGCTGGCGCTGGCGCGTCTCGGCGCCGGGCTCGACCGGCCGCGGGAGGGGCAAGTGTCGCTCGGCGCGCTGTGCGAGGCGGCGCTCGACCCGGTGCGGGCGGTGGCGCTGGCCAAGGGGCTGAGCCTCGGTTGCGCCAGCCCGCCCGAGCCCTGGCTCTGCGACGAGCGGCGCCTGCGGCAGGTGCTGATCAATCTCGTCGGCAACGCGGTCAAGTTCACCGAGCGCGGCGGTGTCTTCGTGTCGGCCGCCGCCGCGCCGGATGGCCTGCGCTTCGAGGTGGCGGACACCGGCCCCGGCGTGCCCGAAGCGCTGCGCGAGACGATCTTCGAGCCCTTTCGCCAAGCGGACGACTCGCCGACGCGCGCCCATGGCGGGCTCGGGTTGGGGCTGGCCATCGCCCGCGAACTCGTCGAAGCCATGGGTGGACGCATCGGCGTCGAGGCGACTCCGGAGGGCGGCGCGCTGTTCTGGATCGAGATCCCCGCGTCGCCCGCCGCCGCCGATCCCGCGGCGCCCATCGCCTCCGATCGCGCGGCGACCTGACGCATCGGGCGCCAAGGCGCTGAACAGTCGGACCAATAGGTGGGCGCAATCGTCGCATGCGCCAAAGGTAGGGGCTACGTCCGCGGGCCCCTCGTCGAACTCTCCCACACGTCGGTATCGCGACAGACCCATGTGGGCGCGAGCGGGCGAGCGGCGCGCTGTCTGTCTGCGACGGCGCGACCTGTGGAGGCTCGGCATGATCGACGGCGGCGCGCTTACGGTGACGATGACGTGGCGGGACGGGAAGCGGCGCGCGCTGTTGGACGCGCCGCCGCCGGTTTCTCTGGCGCGACTGATGCAAAGCAAGCCGGCGGCCGAGGCCGCGCGTCTGGCGGGCGTGGTCGCCGAGAGCTGCGCCACCGCCCATGAGGCCGCGGCCCGCGCCGCGTTCGGGCTGGCGGAGCGACCCGCGGATCGTCGCCGCATGGCGGTCGAGACGTTGCACGAGCACGCGCTGCGCTGCCTCGCCGGCTGGCCCCGCGCGCTTGGGTGGGCCGAGGAGAAGCTTCCCGAACGCTGCGACGGGGCCGGCGCCTGCGGCGCGCTTGCGACGGCGCTGTTCGGCCGCGCCGGCCTGCCCGACCGCATCGGCGACCTGACCGCCTGGATGCGGGCGGGTGAGACCGCGCCGGCGCGCGTGCTTGGCCATGTCTGGCGCCGCTGGGACGGGCGCTGGGGGCGGGCCGACCTTCCCATCTGGCGGCCCGGCGAGCGGATCGACGGGATAGACTTCGAGGAAGCCGAAATGGACGGTAAGCCTTTCGAGGTGTCGGTGGCGGCGCGGGTCGCCGACGAGCGACTGATGCGCGAAGTCGAGGCGCGGCGGGGTCGCAGCATCTTCTGGCGCCTGTTGGCGCGCCTGGTCGACGCCGACCGACTGTTTCGGGGTCTGCGCGAGGAAGGACCGCTGGACGGACCCTTCGTGCTCGCGCCGGGCGTAGGCGCGGCCGAGGCCGCCGGGGGCGCCGTGCTCGCGGCGGGCGCGCTCTGCGACGGGCGCGTGACGGGATTCCGGATGCTGACGGCAAGCGACTGCGCGCTCCACCCGGCCGGCCTGCTGCAGCGCATGCTCGACGCCGCGCCGGCGGGCTGCGACGCGCCCATCGAGGCGGTTACGGCGCTGACCGTCGAGGCGGCCGACATCCGCTCGCCGACCCGGCTCGTCATCGAGCACGCCCAGCGGGCGTCGACCGGCCGGCGCACGGGCGTCGCGGCCTCCTGAACGCAGCGCGGACGGACGACGGCCGGGGCTAGCCTGCCGGCGCCGAGAGCGCCCGGAGCGCGGCGCGCAGGGCCCCAGGCTCGACATCGCCGAGCGCCCGCTCCACCGCGTCCTGCGCCGCGCGCCAGTCCGGCATCGCCTGCTTCAGCCGCGCGCGCCCGGCGTCGGTAAGCGCCAGCCGTGCGGTCCGGCGGTCGGACGGGTCGCGCGTCAGGACCGCGAGGCCGGCGCGCGCCAGCGGCTTCAGCGCCGCCGTCAGGGTGGTGCGGTCCATCCCCAGCAGCGGCGCGATTTCGCCGATCCTCGGCGGAGCGGGCCGGTTAAGCGCCATGAGCAGCGAGAACTGCTGGTTTGTCAGCCCGTGCGGGCGCAGGGCCGCGTCGAAGTCCCGCGCCAGAACCCGCGCGGCGCGCTGGACGTGCAGGCAGAGGCAGCGATCGCGCACTTCGTGGGTGACGGAGAGGGGAAGCGCGTCGTCCATGCGATATAAGTTGATATCAACTCATCACCGAGTCAAGATCGCAGCGCTCCTGCGGATTCGAGAGGTTGCGACGATGACGCACATCACCGGGTTTCTCGCCGCCGTCCCCACCGCGAACAGGGACGCCTATCGCGCGCACGCCGAGCGCGCCTGGCCGATCTTCCGCGAGCATGGCTGCATCGGCCTGCACGAATGCTGGGGCGTCGACGTGCCGGACGGCGAGGTCACGTCCTTTCCCATGGCCGTGAAGCGCGCCGAGGACGAGACGGTCGTCTTTTCGTGGATGGAATGGCCCGACCGGGAGACGTGCGATCGCGCTTGGGCGGCGATCATGGCGGACCCGCGCATGGCGTCGCTGGAGCCGATGCCCTTCGACGGCAGGCGCATGATGTGGGGCGGCTTCGAGCCTATCCTTCGCACGCGGGCGGACGACGCCTGAGCGCGACGCGGCCGCTTTTCCACCGGCCGCCGCCGCGCTAAGACCCGTCCGTCGCCGTCCGCCGGACGGCCTTCATCCCTGCGTGTAGGTGATTGGTGCGGTCGAGAAGACTCGAACTTCCACGGGTTGCCCCGCTACCACCTCAAGGTAGTGCGTCTACCAATTCCGCCACGACCGCACACGGGCGGGTCTATAGCGAAGGCCCCGGGGCTTGTGAAGGGCCTCGCGCGTGACGCCGGAATGGCGCATCGACGACGCGCCCGTGGGCTATCGCGAGGCGGAGGCCGCGATGGAGGCGCGGGTCGCCGCGATCCGCGACGGCGCGGCGCCCGAACTGGTCTGGCTGCTGGAGCACCCCCCGCTCTACACCGCCGGGACCAGCGCGCGGCCGGAGGATCTGCTGGCCCCCGACGCCCTGCCGGTCTTTTCCACGCGCCGCGGCGGGCAATACACATGGCACGGGCCCGGCCAGCGGGTGGTCTACGTCATGCTCGACCTCGAGCGGCGCGGTCGCGACGTGCGCCGGCTGGTCTGCGGGCTGGAGGACTGGATGATCGCGACGCTGGCCCGCTTCGGCGTGCGGGGCGAGCGGCGGGCGGGCCGCGTCGGCGTCTGGGTCGTGCGAACGGACCGGGCGCCCTGCCCCGATGGCGCGCCGCACGAGGCCAAGATCGCCGCCGTCGGCGTGCGCATCCGTCGCTGGGTCAGCTTTCACGGGCTGTCGCTGAACGTCGACCCCGACCTCTCGGCCTATGCCGGCATCGTGCCCTGCGGCATCGCCGGGCACGGCGTCACCTCGCTGGCCGATCTCGGGATCGTCGCCCCGATGGCCGAGGTGGACATTGCGCTTCGCGCGGCCTTCGATGAAACAATCGGCCGCGCGTGACGCGGTCGCATCGGGTTTCGTCCGTCGCGAGATACGCTACGACACGGAATGACAGGCCGCGCGCCTGTCGCTGAGGAGTGAAACGATGAAGTTCCTGACGGTGGTCGCCGCGACGGCCATGTTCAGCGTCGGCGCCGCCGAAGCCGCCGACATCGCCAACGGCGAGCGCGTCTTCAACCAGCGCTGCCGCGCCTGCCACGCCATCGTCGATCCGGCGGGCAATGTGATCGTCGCAGGCCAGAACACCGGCCCGAACCAGTGGGCCCTGATGGGTTCGGTCGCCGGCAGCGACCCGGAGTTCTCGCGCTACGGCGCCTCGCTGAGGGCCGCGGGCGAGAGGGGCCTCGTCTGGTCCGAGGAGGAGCTCGTCAAGTACCTGCAGGATCCGCGCGCCTATCTGCGCGCCTATCTCGGCGACGACCGCGCGCGCTCGATGATGATGATCCGCGTACCCGACGCCGGCGAGCGGGCCGATGTAGCGGCCTATCTCGCCACCATGCGATGACGCGCCGCCGCCCGGCCCCTGCGGCCGGGCGGCGCGCCTTTCAGTTCGAGGGCGACCAGCCGATCTGCAGGTCTCCAAGGCTCGCGCCCGACGGGTCGGCCATCACGGCCCCGAGCGCATCGCCCAGCGCGATCGGCCCGACCGGGCGGAACCGCAGGCTCAGAACGCCGGGCGCGTCGATGGCGGCGAGCTTCGCGGTGAGCGCGGTCCGCAACTGGTCGAGCGGCGAGCCGGCGGGTCCGGGCGGCAGCATGAAGGCCAGCCCCTCGGCCATCTCGGCCACGAGGGCCTCGCGCGGGCGGCCGTCGTCGGCGGCTATGGCCCCCATCAACGCGCCGAGGAAGCCGCCGTCGCGCAGATCGACGGAGAGGGTCTCCACCACGACGGCCTCAGGATCGGGCGGGCCCATGACGGCCATGCCCTGCTCCCACGCGACGGTGGCCTCGACGGAGAGGCTCACCGCAGGCGGCAGGTCGAAGCCGAAGCGGATCGCGCGCCGCGTCTCGTCGCCGTCAGGCGGCAGCAGGCTGGCGAACACGTCGAGCGTGCTCGCCCCGGCCAGCAGCGGCAGCGGCGGCCCGTCCTGGTCCCGCGCCGCGGCGGCGATGGCCTGATAGTCCACGCCTTCCATACGCCACGAGAAACGCTCCGAGACGCCGGCCTCGGACAACCCTTCGAGGTCGATATCGGTTATCGTGACCCGGGCGATGCGGATGGGCTCGCTCTCACCGGTAGGGTCGGTCAGCACGACCTCATGCAGCGCGAGGCCGTCTCGGCCGATCTCCTCCAGCCGGGCGAAGCTCACGACGTCGGCGAAGTCGGGCAAGGCGAGCAGGATGTCGAGCGCGTCCACCGCAGAGCGGAGCCGAGCGCCGATGAAGGGGTTCTCCATTCCCATCGAGAAGTCGTCGGTCGGCGGCTGGCGGCCGAAGACGACCTCGCCCGAGCCCTCCGCGCCGCCCCAGGCCCCCAGCCAGACATGGTAGTCGCCCGCGGCCGCGCCGGGGATCGCCAGCCCGGGATTGAAGCCGTCGGCGTCGTCGTTGCAGTGGATGCGCCCGTCCGGCCCGAGCACCAGCAGGGTCGTGTCCACCGCTGAGCGCCCGGCCACGTAGAGCAGCGGCTCCGGCGAAAGCAGCGTCAACCGAACGTCCGGACGCGACGGCTCGATGGCGCCGCTGCAGGAGAAGTCGAACCGGCTCGCCATGGCCTGTCCCGCCAGCACGACCGCCACCGACAGATCGCCCGTTGGCGGCATGGTGTAGGCGCCCCAGGCCGGAGCGGCGCCCGCATCGAGGCCGGCGGCCCCTTCTCCGTCCGCGCCCGACTCGCCCGCGTCGGGCATCTCGCGGCTGACGAAGAAGCGCGCCGGCCCCTCCGCCCCACCCCAGGCGCCGACCCAGACGGCGTATTCGCCGTCGCTTGCGCCGTAGATGCTGACCAGCGGGTCGGTCCCGAAGGTATCGTCGTCGCAGTAGATCGAACCGTCCGGCGCCACGATCGCCAGCGTGGCGTCGAGGTCGGCCTCGACGTCGAAATGCACTTCTTCCTCGACGTCGCTGAGCACCACCACCACGTCGGGCCGCGCAGGGTCGGCCGAGCCCAGGCAGAGGCTGTCCAGCCCGCTCAGCGCCGCGCGGGGCGCGGTGGTCAGGTCGAGTTCGATGCTTCCATCGTGCTCCAGCACGTGAACGCCGAAGGCCGGCTCGGCGTCGACGTCGAAGACGCCGAGGCCAGCGGAGGCCCCGACCTCCGCGCCGCCCTCGGTCATGGCGGGGATGTCGGAAAGCTCGATGTCGAACTCCGAGATCAGGGCGTCGCCCGCGACGATCGCCCCGGGCACGGCGGCGGCGGGCCAGAAGGCGTAGTCCCCGCTCAGCGCGCGCTCATAGCGCACATGGGCCACGCCCGCCCCGTCCGCCGGGCCGCACCGATAGACCCCGTCCGGTCCCACCATGACCATGGCCGAGAGGCCCTGCCCGCGTGCGTAGACGCGCAGCGGCGTGCCGGCGCCCTCGAAGCGCAGCACCATCGCCGGGGCCGGCGCCACATAGCCGGGGCAGCCGCGCACGAAGGCCGCGGTCTCCTGCGCTCCCTGCGCCACGAAGGGCCGGACCGCGGGGTCGGGCGAGAACCCGCCCCGGAGCGTCACCATCTCCTGCGCCGTAGCCGCGCCGCCCAGCAGCGTCAGCGCCGCCGCGCCCTTCATGATCCGCATACGCCCCTCCCCGCGTCGCCGCCGGCCAGCCGCCCGGCCCCGGAAGCGTAACCCGAAGGGCGCGCAAGGGACAGCGCGTCAGGCGCGCGCGCCGCCCACCGTCAGCCCGTCGATCAGCAGCGTGGGCTGGCCCACGCCGACCGGAACGCCCTGCCCGTTCTTGCCGCAGGTGCCGATGCCGGGGTCCATCGCCATGTCGTTTCCGATCAGGCGGATGCGCTGCAGCGCGGTCGGGCCGTCGCCGATCAGCGTGGCCCCCTTCACCGGACGGCCGAGACGTCCGTTCTCGACCCGGTAGGCCTCGGTGCAGGAGAACACGAACTTGCCGTTGGTGATGTCCACCTGCCCGCCGCCGAAGCCGACCGCATGGATGCCGTCCTTCACGGCCGCCACCACCTCGCCCGGGTCGGCCGTTCCGCCCAGCATGATCGTGTTGGTCATCCGCGGCATGGGGATGTGCGCGAAGCTCTGCCGCCGCCCGTTGCCGGTGGGCGAGACGCCCATCAGGCGGGCGTTCTGGCGGTCCTGCATGTAGCCGACCAGCACGCCGTCCTCGATCAGCACGGTGCGGTTGGTGGGCGTGCCCTCGTCGTCGAAGCTGAGCGAGCCGCGCCGGTCGGGGATCGTGCCGTCGTCCACCACGGTCACCCCGGGCGCGGCGACGCGCCGGCCCATCAGTTCGCTGAAGGCCGAGGTCTTCTTGCGGTTGAAGTCGCCCTCGAGACCGTGGCCCACCGCCTCGTGCAGCAGGATGCCCGGCCAGCCCGCGCCCAGCGCCACCTCCATCACGCCGGCGGGCGCGTCCTCGGCCTCGAGGTTGACCAGCGCGATCCGCAGGGCCTCCTCGGCCCCGGCCCGCCACGCGTCGGGCGCGATCAGCGCGTCGTAGCCCGCACGCCCGCCCGCGCCCCAGGAGCCGGTCTCGCGGCGCCCGTCCTTCTCGACGATGACGGAGATGTTGATCCGCGTCAGCGGCCGCGCCTCGGCGAGCCGCAGGCCCTCGGGGCGCAGGATCTCCACCTCCTGCACGCCTCCGGCCAGGCTCACCGACACCTGCACGACGCGGGCGTCGCGGGCGCGCAGCCAGTCGTCGATCTCGCGCAGCAGCGCCACCTTCTGCGCGAAGGCGGGCCCCTCCAGCGGGTCGATCTCGGCATAGAGCCGGCGGTTGGTCGGGGCCGGCGGCGCGGCGAGCGTCCCGCCCCCCTCGCGCGCGGCGAGCCGGCAGGTCTCGGCGGCGCGGCGCAGCGCGGCCTCGGTCATCTCGGTGGAATGCGCGTAGCCCGCCGTGGCCCCGGCGACCGCCCGCAGGCCGAAGCCCTCGGAGGCGTCGTAGCTGGCGCTGCGCAGCCGGCCGTCGTCGAAACTCAGCATCTCCGAGCGGCGGCGTTCCAGAAACAGCTCGCCGTCGTCCCCGCCGGCGATCGCCTCGCGCAGCGCGCGCAACGCCGCAGCCTCGTCGAAGCGGGTCTCGAAAGGGCGGAAGCGGTTGGCGGCGTTGATCATATCGGGGCGCTCCTCGGTGTCATTTCGCAATCGCGGCGAGATGCCGCGCTCGCGAAGCTTGGACTGGGGATCAGATTGGTATTCACGAAACACGGACGAAACATAGCGCGAAGGCGATCCGGCATAGGGTTGCGGTCGCGCGCATCGAGGCGAATTGGCATGGTCAGGGCGATGTTCGCGGCGCTGGGCGCCGCGCTGGCGGCAGGGGCCGTCGCGGCGCAGGATATCGGTCTGCCGCATCCGGCGCAAAGGGGCTTCCAGGCGCCGGCGACAGAACTGGCGCGCGACCTGCAGGCGATGGACAACCTGCTGCTGTGGATCATCACGGCTATCGTGCTTTTCGTCACGGGCCTGCTCGCCTACGCCATCTGGAAGTTCCGCGCCGACAGGAATCCCACGCCGGCGCGCTTCACCCACAACGCCACGGTCGAAGTCGTCTGGACGGCCGTCCCCGTGATGATCCTCGTCGCCATCGCCTTCCCCTCGCTCAACCTGCTCTACAAGCAGATGGAGATCCCCGAGGCCGAGGTGACCATCAAGGCGACCGGCAACCAGTGGTTCTGGACCTACGAGTATCCCGACTACGACATCGACTTCGCCTCGCTGATGGTGGGCCTTGGCTATCGCAGCTACGACGACATGATGGCGACCGACGCCGGCCGCGCCGAGGCCGAGGAGTTCGGGCTGACCCGCCAGAACTGGCTGCTGCGCACCGACACCGCCGTGGTGCTGCCGGTGGACACCGTGATCCGCGTGCAGATCACCGCCGCCGACGTCATCCACGCCTGGACGGTGCCGAGCTTTGGGGTGAAGATGGACGCCATTCCGGGCCGGCTGAACGAGCTTTGGTTCAAGGCCGACGCGGTGGGCACCTATTACGGCCAGTGCTCGGAGTTGTGCGGCGACAACCACGCCTACATGCCGATCCAGGTCGAGATCGTGACCCGCGAGGCCTTCGACGCCTGGGTCGAGGGGCAGCGCGTGGCGCAGGGGCTGGCGCCGCAGGGCGTCCGCCTCGCGCAGGTCGACTGAGGCCGTGCGGGTGAGCGACGCCGCCGCCGTCCACGCGCCGGAGCCCGCGCTGCGCGACTGGTTCGCGCTGCTGAAGCCGCGCGTCATGTCGCTGGTGATCTTCACGGCGCTGGTTGGCCTCGCGGTCGCTCCCGCGGCGGTGCACCCGGTGGTGGCCTTCGCCAGCGTGCTGTGCATCGCCATCGGCGCCGGCGCCTCGGGCGCGCTGAACCAGTGGTACGACGCCGACATCGACGCGCGGATGAAGCGGACCGCCGCGCGGCCGATCCCCGGCGGAAGGGTCGCGGCGGGCGAGGCGCTGGGCTTCGGCGTCGGGCTGTCCGTGCTGTCGGTGGCCATGCTGGCGGTGTTCGCCAACCCGCTCGCGGCGGCGCTGCTGGCCTTCACGATCTTCTTCTACGCCGTGGTCTACACGATGTGGCTCAAGCGGCGCACGCCGCAGAACATCGTCATCGGCGGCGCGGCCGGCGCCTTTCCCCCGATGATCGGCTGGGCCGCGGCCACGGGCTCGGTGGGCGTCGAGGCGTGGCTGATGTTCGCCGTCATCGTGCTGTGGACCCCGCCGCACTTCTGGGCCCTCGCGCTGGCGGCGCGGCGCGACTACGCCCGCGTCGGCGTGCCGATGATGCCTGTCGCCGCGGGCGGCCGCGCCACGCGGCGGCAGATGCTGGTCTACGCCGCGGCCACCGCCGCCGTCTCGACGCTGCTGGCCTTCTCCGCCATCGGCGGCCCGGTCACGCTGGCCGCCGCGACGCTGGCGAACGGCGCCTTCCTGTGGCGCTCGGTCGAGGTCGTCGGGCGCGACGAGGCTGCCGCCGAGGCCGACCGTTTCGCGGCCGAGCGGCGGCTGTTCGCCGTCTCCATCGCCTATCTGTTCGTCGTATTCGGCGCGCTGGCCCTCGAGGCCGCGCTGGGCGGCGCCCCGGGCTACTGGCCCCGTCTGGTCTGAGGACGAAGCGCATGATCAACCGCGAACACGAACTCCACCGCCGCCGCCGCACCCGCAACCTCGCGGTGCTGGCGGGGCTGGTGGGCTTCGCGGCGCTGCTGTTCACGGTGACCATCGTCAAGCTGGGCGCCAACGCAGGGAACCCCTGGGGATGACCGACCGCAAGCCCGAAGACCACAGCCTGCCCGACCGCACCCGCCGCGCGAACCTCCGCACGCTGGGGGCGCTGACCGGCCTGGCCTGCTTCATGGTGGGCATGGCCTTCGCCGCGGTGCCGCTCTACGACTGGTTCTGCCGCGTGACCGGCTTCGGCGGCACCACCATGGTAGCCGAGTCAGCCCCCGACCAGGTTCTCGACCAGACCGTCAAGGTGCGCTTCGACGGCTCCATCGTCGGCATCCAGTGGCGTTTTCGCCCCGTGCAGCGCGAGATGGAGGTGCGGCTGGGCGAGCAGGCGCTGGCCTTCTACGAGGCCACCAACATCTCCGACCGGCCGATCACGGGCACCGCCTCCTATAACGTCACCCCGTTTTCGACGGGCGGCTACTTCTCCAAGCTGGAGTGCTTCTGCTTCATCGAGCAGACGCTGCAGCCGGGCGAGACGGTGCAGATGCCGGTGGCCTTCTTCGTCGATCCCGAAATCCTCGACGACCGCGAGGCCAGCCGCGTGCCGGTCATCACCCTGTCCTACACCTTCTACGAGACCGAAGAGTCTCGTCGGCTCGCCGCTCTGGCGACCGAGCCCGTCCGCTGAAGCCGGAGCGCGTCATGGCCCACGACAAGAACCACGACTACCACATCCTGCCGCCGAGCCCGTGGCCGTTCCTCGGCGCGGTGTCGGCCTTCGCGATGCTGCTGGGCGCGGTGTTCGCCTTCCACGGCGGCTCGATCGCGCTGTTCGTGGCGGGGCTGCTCGGCGTGTTCTACACCATGTTCGTCTGGTGGACCGACGTCGTGCGCGAGAGCCGCGTCGGCGACCACACGCCGGTCGTGCAGATCGGCCTGCGCTACGGGATGCTGCTGTTCATCGCCTCGGAGGTGATGTTCTTCGCGGCGTGGTTCTGGAGCTTCTTCAAGCATGCGATCTATCCGGCGGGCGGCGTCTGGCCGCCGGCGGGCATCGAGACCTTCGACCCCTGGCACCTGCCGCTCATCAACACGCTGATCCTGCTGACCTCGGGCGCGACGGTGACCTGGGCCCACCACGCGCTGCTGGAGGGCGACCGGAAGGGACTGATCAACGGACTGGGGCTCACGGTGCTGCTCGGCGCGATCTTCACGGCGTTCCAGGCCTACGAGTATTCGCACGCGCACTTCGGCTTTTCGGGCAACATCTACGGCGCAAACTTCTTCATGGCGACGGGCTTTCACGGCCTGCACGTCCTGATCGGCACGATCTTTCTCGGGGTCTGCCTGCTGCGCGCGATGAAGGGCCACTTCACGGCCGAAAAGCACATCGGCTTCGAGGCGGCGGCGTGGTACTGGCACTTCGTCGACGTCGTCTGGCTGTTCCTCTTCGCCGGCATCTACGTCTGGGGCCAGTGACGGACGACGCCGCAGCGGCGAGCCGGACCGGGGGCGGCGCGCAGCGTCGCCCCCGTCTGTTTGCGACCCTCGCGCTGGGTCTGGCGGGGCTGGCGGTGCTGCTGGGCCTGATGGTCTGGCAGATCCAGCGGCTGGCGTGGAAAGAAGCGCTGATCGCGCGGATCGAGGCGCGGCTGGCCGAGCCGCCCGTTCGCCTGCCCGCCGACCCGGACCCCGCGCGCGACGAGTTCCTGCGCGTCGCCGTCGAGGGCCGCTTCACCGAGGCGGTGGGGAGCCATGGCTATCCGGACGCGGCCTATCTGACCTCGATCCGGCCCTGGGGGCCGGGCTATCGCATCGTGCAGCCCTTCGAGACGCTGGACGGCCGCACCATCCTCGTGGACCGAGGCTTCGTTGCCCTCGCACAGAAGAACGAGGGCGGCCGCGCCGCGCGCCCCTCGCCCCTGCCGCCGGGGATCGACGCGCTGAGCGGCGCGCTGCGCTGGCCCGAGCCCGGCGACTTCTTCGCCGACAACCGCGCGGGCCCGGCCGACAACGTGTGGCTGACCCGCGACGTGGCGCGGCTCGCCCCGCTCTGGGGCGCGGAGCCGGTGCTGCTGGTCGCCGACACCTCGACCAATTCCGGCCCCTGGCCCGTGCCGCAACCGGTGCGCCCGGACCTGCCCAACGACCATCTGCAATATGCCGTCACCTGGGGCCTGATGGCCGTGGTGTGGGCTGTGGTCGCCGCGATGCTGGCGCACCGGGAGCGGCGGATCGGGGCGAGGGCCCTTTCGCCGCGCTCCACCGGCGGCTAGAACCCCGCGACCCGCCCGGAGACACCCATGCGCTACGTCAGCACCCGCGGCGCCGCCCCGGCGCTCGGCTTCGAGGACGCGATGCTCGCCGGCCTCGCCCGCGACGGCGGCCTCTACGTGCCCGAGACCTGGCCGACGCTCGACGCCACGACCATCGCGGGCTTCGCCGGCCAGCCCTACGAGGCGGTCGCGGCGGCGGTGATGCGGCCCTTCCTCGGCGACGCCTTCTCCGAGCAGGAGTTGACCGGCGCGCTGGCGCGCGCCTACGCCTGCTTCGACCACCCCGCCCGCGCGCCGCTGGTTCAGATCGGTCCGGCGGACTGGCTGCTGGAACTGCATCACGGGCCGACGCTGGCGTTCAAGGACTTCGCGATGCAGGCGCTGGGACAACTGTTCCAGATCGCGCTGGCGCGGCGGGGCGCGCGCATCGCCATCGTCGGCGCCACCTCGGGCGACACCGGCTCGGCCGCCATCGAGGCCTTGCGCGGCCTCGACGCGGTGGACGTCTTCATCCTCTACCCCCACGGTCGGGTGTCGGAGGTCCAGCGCCGCCAGATGACCACGCCGACCGAGGCCAACGTCCACGCGCTGGCCATAGACGGCGACTTCGACGCCTGCCAGGCGCTGGTCAAGGCGATGTTCAACGACCTGCCCTTCCGCGACGCGCAGCGGCTGGCGGCGATCAACTCGATCAACTGGGCGCGCATCCTCGCGCAGGTGGTCTACTACTTCACCGCAGCCGCGGCGCTGGGCGGGCCGGCGCGGCCGGTGTCCTTCGCGGTGCCCACGGGCAATTTCGGCGACGTCTTCGCCGGCCATGTCGCCCGCGCCATGGGCCTGCCGGTCGCGCGGCTGGTGATCGCCACCAACGCCAACGACATCCTGCACCGCACGCTCGCGACCGGCCGGCACGACCGCGCGGGCGTGACGCCCACCACCTCGCCGTCGATGGACATCGAGGTGTCGTCGAACTTCGAGCGGCTGCTGTTCGAGCTCTACGACCGCGACGGGGCCGCGGTGACGGGGCTGATGGAGGAGTTGAGGGCCGGCGGCTTCGCCTTGCGCCAGGGCGCGCTGGGGGCGCTGCGCGAAGGTTTCGCGTCGGGCCGCGCCGGCGACGCGCAGGCCGCCGCCGAGATCCGTCGCGTCCGCGCGGAAACCGGGATCGTCATCGACCCCCACACCGCCACGGGCCTCGTCGCTGCGCGGGCCAACCGCGGCGACCCGGCGACGCCGATGGTGACGCTCGCGACCGCCCATGCCGCGAAGTTCCCCGACGCGGTCGAGGCCGCCTGCGGCGTCCGCCCACCCTTGCCGCCGCGCATGTCGGACCTTTATGACAGACCCGAGCGGATCGTGCGTCTTCCGAACGATCTGCACGCCGTCGAGGCGGTCATACGGGAAAGGTCGCGTTCATGAGCGTGCGCGTGGATGCGCTGCCTAACGGCCTGCGCGTCGTCACCGAGCGGATGCCGGGCCTCGGCTCGGCGTCGCTGGGCGTCTGGGTGCAGGCGGGCTCGCGCCACGAGACGCCGGCGCAGAACGGCGTGGCGCATTTCCTCGAGCACATGGCCTTCAAGGGCACGGCCCGACGCAGCGCCGCCGACATCGCCGTCGAGATCGAGAACGTCGGCGGCTACCTCAACGCCTACACCTCCCGCGAGACGACGGCCTACTACGCCCGCGTGCTCGGCGAGGACGCGCCGCTGGCGCTGGACCTGATCGCCGACATCCTGCGCGCTCCAGCCTTCGCACCGGGCGAGATCGCCGTGGAGCGCGGCGTGATCCTGCAGGAGATCGGCCAGGCGCTGGACACGCCCGACGACGTCATCTTCGACTGGCTGCAGGAGGTCTCCTACCCCGAGCAGGCGATGGGCCGGCCGATCCTCGGGCTGGCCGACCGCGTCTCGGCCTTCGACGCGCCCGACCTGCGCGCATTCACCGCCGCCCACTACCGTCCGGGGCGCATGATCGTCGCCGCCGCAGGCGCGGTGGACCACGACGCCGTCCTGCGCCAGGCGGAGGCGCTGTTCGGCGACATGGCCGGCGGCGACGAGCCCCCCGCGGAGCCTGCGGCCTTTCTCGGCGGCGAACGGCGGCAGGTGAAGCGGCTGGAGCAGGCGCATCTGGCGCTGGCCTTCGAGGCGCCCGCCCAGCGCGACGACGCGGCCGTCGCCAGCCAGATCTTCGCGACGGCGCTGGGGGGCGGCATGTCCTCGCGCCTGTTCCAGGAGGCGCGGGAGAAGCGCGGCCTGTGCTATTCGATCTTCGCCCAGACCTCGGCCTACGCCGACACCGGGGCGCTGACGATCTACGCCGGGACGGGCGCCGCCGAGATCGGCGGGCTGACCGACCTGATCGTCGCCGAACTGCGCGCCTGCGCCGACGGCCTGAGCGCCGAGGAGGTCGCCCGCGCCCGCGCCCAGATGAAGGCGGGGCTCGTCATGGGACTGGAGAGCCCTTCGAACCGCGCCGAACGGCTCGCCCGCAGCCTCGCCGTCTGGGGCCGGGTCGAGACGATGGAGGAGATGGTGGCGCGCATCGAGGCGGTGGACGTCGCCGCCGCCCGCGCCGAGGCCGCGCGGCTCTGCGCCGCCGCGCGTCCTGCGCTCGCCCTCTACGGCCCGGTGCGTCGCGCGCCGGGCGCGGCGGCGATCGCCGAGCGGCTCGCCGCCTGAGATGGCGCTGCCGCTCGGCTTCCTGCGCCGGCGCGCGGCGGGGCCGACGCTCACGACCTCGCGCCTGACGCTGCGCCTGCCCGTTCTCGCCGATCACATCGCCTGGGCGCGGGTGCGCCGCGAGTCCGAGGCCTTCCTGCGGCCGTGGGAGCCGACATGGGCCAAGGACCATCTGAGCGAACGCGCCTTCCGCGAGCGCGTCGCCTGGGCCGCCCGCGCCGTGGAGGAGAGCCGGGCCTATCCGTTCCTGCTGATCCGCGGCGAGGCGGTGCTGGGCGCGATCACGCTGGACAATATCCGCCGCGGCCCTGCCCAGACCGCGACCACGGGCTACTGGGTCGGCGCCGCCCACGCCCGTCAGGGCTACATGCGCGAGGCGCTCACGGCGTTGCGCGCCTTCGCTTTCGGCGAACTGGGCCTCAGCAGGCTGGAGGCCGCCTGCCTGCCGGAGAACACCGCCTCGCGCGTGCTGCTGGAGCGCTGCGGCTACGCCTATGAGGGCGTCGCGGAGAGCTATCTGCAGATCGACGGCCGCTGGCGCACCCATGTCCTCTACGCGGCGCTGCGCGAGGACCGCCGCCCGCAGGCCCGCTCAACCGCCTGAGCGCGCCGCCTTCTCCACCACGCCGGAGACGCCCTCGCGCCGCTCCAGCTCGGCCAGCACGGCGTCGAAAGGCACGCCCTGCGCGGCCAGCATGACGACCATGTGGTAGAGCGCGTCGGCGCATTCGCGCGTCAGCGCCTCGCGGTCGCCCTGCGCGGCGGCGATGATGGCCTCCACCGCCTCCTCGCCGAATTTCTCGGCGCATTTCGCCGGCCCCTTCGCCAGCAGACCGGCGGTGTGCGACGATGACGGGTCCGCCCCGCGCCTGGCCTCGACCGTCGCGGCCAGCCGCGCCAGCACGCTCACGCCCGCCTCCGTGTCATGACGGCCTCCGTCTCACGCCGGCCTCCGTGTCATGACGGCCTCACTGGCACGCCGGCCGCCGCCAGCGCCGCCT
>DAINOD010000020.1:0-39656 GCA_036735545.1 Rubrimonas sp.
GGCGCGAACACCTGCACCGCGGGCCATTGCGAGCCCTGCGCCTTGTGGATGGTGCAGGCCGCCCCGTGCACGAACACCGCGCCCATGCGCGCGGCGGAGGGGATGAAGGGCTCGGCCTCGTCCGGGCGCTCGATCTTGATGATGGCGGCGGCGTTGACGCGGGGATCCTCCGCGCCAACCACATGCAGCCGCGCGAAGCCGCCCTTGCGCCCCTCGCCGAGATAGACGACCTGCGCGCCCTTCACGAGACCGCGGGTCTCGAGGTCCACGCGCTTCTTGCGGTGCTTGAGCGGCAGCTCGATGCCGTCGCAGATCAGCGGCTCGCCCGGGGCGAGGGCCTCCCCGGGCGCGCCATGGGCGGCGCGGAACCCCGCGATCAGCCGCAGCCGCGTGGCGTTGCGCCAGCAGAGCATGGGCGAGCGCGCCATGAGATCGGCATCGGCCCGTTCCGCCGCGACGACGCGGTCGTCCCGGGCCGCCGCATCTCGGACCATCGCCTCGAAATCCTCGAACTCCACCCCGTCGCGCAGGGCCAGCGCGAGGTCGAGGATCGGGTTGCCGGCGGCCTGCCGGTGCACCGTCGACAGCGTCAGCCGCCGCGCCTGCGGCAACGCGTCGAACACCATCGCCCCGGACTGGCCGACGGGGGCGAGCTGGGCGGGATCGCCGAACAGCACCAGCAGGCGGAAGATGGCGCGCAGATCCTCCATCAGTCGGTCATCGAGCATCGAGGCCTCGTCGACCAGCCCCACGTCCAGCGCCTCGTCGCGCCGCGACCAGCCGGAGATGAAGTCCGAACCCCGCCGCCCCAGCGCCGCGAGCGCCGCGAAGACCGAGCCGTGGCGGGCGAAGGCCTCGCGCGCGCGGTCGAACCCCTCGTCCTCCACGCCCTCGATGGCCGGGCGCTCGGCCTTCGGATCCTCGAGCCACTTCGCCAGCTTCTCGAGCGCGGGATCGTAGACCGGGACATAAAGGACGCGGTGCACCGTGGTCGCGGGCACGCCGCGCCCGCGCAGCACGGAGGCCGCCTTATTGGTCGGCGCCAGCACCGCGAAGGACCGCCCGCGCCGCCTGCGCCCCGGCTCCCAGTCCGCGGACAGCGCCTCGAGCCCCGCCGCCTTCAGCCGGTTCGCCAGATGGCCCAGCAGCGCTGTCTTGCCCGAACCCGCCTTGCCCAGCACCGCCACCACCTCGGCCGGCCCGTCCTGCGCGCCCGCCTCGCCCGCCGGCCCCGACAGGTCGAGCCCCGCAGCCTGCAGCCGCGCGTCCAGCGCCGCCAGCGCCCGGGTCTGATCGTCGGAAAACTCCACGCCGCCCCCGCCGGGTTTGCGCGGCGTCAATGCGCAAGGCGCCCCGCGTTCCAATCTGCTACCATCCACGCGGCGCAGGGCGAAGGCCCGCGCCGCCCTAGAGACGGGAGGAACACATGACCTACCGCACCATCCTCGTCCACATCGCGGCCGACGCCGCGGGCAAGGCGCGGGCGGCGACCGCGCTCGGCCTCGCCGAGCGAATGGGCGCGCGCCTCGTCGGTCTGGCCACCGTCGCGCAGCCCGCACCCGTGCTCATCGAGGGCTCGGCCGCGGCCGCAGGCGTCTGGGCGCAGGAGGCCGCGGCCTTCGAGACCCGCGCGCGCGAGGCCGCGGACGCCTTCGCCGCCGAGGCGTCCCGGCGCGGGATCGCCGCCGAGGTCCGCGTCGCAGCGGGCTTCGAGGAGAACGCGGCCTCGGCCGTGGCGCTGAATGCGCGCTACGCCGATCTCACGGTGCTGGGCGGGCGCGACGGCGGGGGCTCGCGCACGCTGGCCGACGCGCTGATCGACGGGGCGCTGTTCGATTCGGGCCGCCCCGCGCTGGTGCTGCCCGAGGCCGGCGCGCCGGCCACGCTCGGCCGCAGGCCGCTGGTCGCCTGGGATGGCGGGCCGCAGGCGGCGCGCGCGGTCGGCGACGCGCTCGCGCTGCTGGCCGAGGCGGAACAGGTGCGGGTCTGCGTTGCCAAGACCTATCTCGGGATGGGCCGCCACGGCGACGAACCCGGGGCCGATGTGGGCCGCTACCTCGCCGCCCATGGCTGCAAGGTGGCGGTCGAGACCATCGAGCCGGGCCGCGACGGCGTGGCCGCGGCGCTGACGGAGGCGGCGCGCCGGGACGGGTGCGACCTGATCGTGATGGGGGGCTTCGGCCATTCGCGGCTGCGCGAATCGATCTTCGGCGGCGTCACGACGACGATGATCGAGAAACCGCCCCTGCCGCTGCTGCTTTCGCACTGATCGACGCGGCAGGTCTCGCCGCGCCGTCCGCATCGCGGGCGGCGCGGGCCGGGCGGCGCGTCACACGGCCGCGAGCCGGGCCATGCCGCCGCCGCACACCCCTGCCGTCAGGCGGCCCAGCAGGCCGGCCACGTCCTCGTCATCGTCGGGAAGCGCGCGCGGGGCCGGGGCCGCGGCCCGCGCGAAGTGGAAGCGGTGCTCGCCGGGGAAATATTGCAGCGCGCTCGCCCCGCCCACGCCCGCGCAATGGGCCAGCGCATCGCGCAGTTCGGGCGTGATCTCCCACAGCCCCGCGAGGATGTCGCCCTCGGGCGTCTCCCGCGATCCGAGGACTTCCGGCGCGAAGCCGGCGGACTGGAAGAAGCGCTGCAGCGGCGCGTAGTAGACGGCGACCATGAACTCGACGCCGCTGCGCAGCGCCAGGTCGCAGGCGCCCCACAGCACCGCCGCCGGGGCCTTGCGCGCCTCGGCGCGGCTGCGCGACCGGGGCGACACGCACAGCCGCGTCACCTCCCAGATCAGCGGGCTGCGCAGCGCCACGCCGCCGGTCAGGTCGGGAAAATGCTCGGCGATCATGGTGCGGCCCGTGGTGGGCATCAGGCGGCCCGAGCCGGCATGTTCGCCGTTCTCGTCCTCGATGATGATGTAGACCGGGTTGAGGTCGTCGTAGTCGTCGAACTCGAGCCCGCGGTCGTCGAGACGGATCGCATCCCAGCGCAGCCGATGATGGAACTGGGCCGCACGGTCGCGGAACATCGAGGCCGCGAGAATCGGACGGCGGAACAGGTCGGCAGCGTGGACGATCTTGATCATCGGGCGCTCCATGTCGGGGGATGCACCACTATTTCGTCTGTCTTGATGAATAACTCGTAAATTTACTATATTTCAATTAAATATTGATTATGCCCCGATTCACGCCGATGGCAACGGCATGCGTAATGTTGAGTGCGCCGAGCTTGGTTCTGGCGCTGTCAAGGTAAACTCTAAGCGTATTTTCCGAAATTTTCAGATCATGGGCCACCTGAGCGCGGCTCTTTCCGCCTGCGATGAAACTTAATACGTCCTTTTCTCGGTTGGACAGTGTCACCTTCGTGGGTCCGCCGAATATACGCTCGATCTCCAGTACTTTCTGGTGGAAGTAGTGCGAGATCACAAGGAAGTCCGGGCTGTATTCTGTCAGGTAGCGCTCCCACGCGTCATCGGCCATGGTCGTGTTCAAGGCCATGAAGGCGAACTGTCCGTTCGGCCCGTGGAGCGGAATGGTGTAGCCTTGATTGCCGAGGCCGCAGTCGACAGCCTCGCGCAGGAACTGCTGGCGCTTCCGGGTGTCCCAGGCGAGCGTCTTCCAGTTGATCGGCACGAAGCTCTGCGCAGCGCCCTCGACCACCGGATCGATTCGCTCGTAGCCCGCCTCGCGGTAGCGCGCGGTCCATTCCAGCGGGTAGGTCACCGCCCCGAGGGACCGGGCCTCGCGGGTCCAGAAGCCCACGTTGCGCGCCAGCGGACCGGATCGCGCCGCGGATGCGATCGCGTACTGCTCGCCCAGCGACACCGCGACATAGGCCACATGCTCGAGTTCGTAGACGTCGCGGATGGTGTCGATGACGACCCCGAGGTCCTCAATGGACCCACGGTCGAGCAGCGCCTCGAGCAGCACCTGCACTTTCGAACTCATCGACCGTCCCGACCTCCGCCGCAAAGCCGGCCTCGTGGAACTCCGACGCCGCCAGCAGCATGGCGTCGTCGAGATGCTCCGCGAGGCGCGGCATCGCGTGAGCCCTGGCCGCGTCGCGCGCGCTGCCGAGCAGTTCCAGGATCCACGTCTCCGCCATTGCAGCCTCCGCCCAGATCGTTAACCGTGTCCTAAAGCTAGCGAATTTGATTTTCTTTCGATATTCGCGGTTTCGGTATCCACGGAAACTGTGAGGGGGCGGTCCCCAAGCCATTGAAGTCCTTCGCGTAAAGGAAGGGGGCCATCGGGCGCTGGCCGAATCTGCCCCCCACGGGACCCGTGCCGCGGGGGGCGCGCGTTAACGCTGGCCGTCTTCAGCGGATCGAGGCCTCGACGGCGTCCTCGAAGGTGCGCAGGCCGGCGACGGGGGCCTGGACCAGCACCGCCATGTTGCCGGGCTTGTGCTCGTTGCGCAGCATCTTCATGTGCGGCTCGGGCGTCTGGGCCCAGGGGAACACGTCCGACAGGCAGGGGTCGAGCCGGCGCTCGATCATCAGCTGGTTGGCGGCCGAGGCCTGCTTGAGGTGGGCGAAATGGCTGCCCTGCAGGCGCTTCTGGTGCATCCACATGTAGCGCACGTCGAAGGTGCAGTTGAAGCCGGTGGTGCCGGCGCAGATCACCACCATGCCGCCCTTCTTGCAGACCAGCGTCGAGACCGGGAAGGTCGTCTCGCCGGGGTGCTCGAACACCATGTCGACGTTCACGCCCTTGCCGGTGATGTCCCAGATCGCCTTGCCGAACTTGCGCGCCTCGGCCAGCCAGGCGTTGTATTCCGGCGTGTTGACCGTGGGCAGCTGCCCCCAGCACTTGAAGTCCTTGCGGTTGATCACGCCCTTCGCCCCGAGGCTCATGACGTAGTCGCGCTTGCTCTCGTCCGAGATCACGCCGATGGCGTTGGCGCCCGCGGTGTTGATGAGCTGGATCGCGTAGACGCCGAGGCCCCCGGAGGCGCCCCAGACCAGCACGTTCTGGCCGGGCTTCAGCTCATGCGGGTGGTGGCCGAACAGCATGCGGTAGGCGGTGGCGAGCGTCAGCGTGTAGCAGGCCGACTCCTCCCAGGTCAGGTGCTGGGGGCGGCGCATCAGCTGCTGGGCCTGCACGCGCGTGAACTGCGCGAAGCTGCCGTCGGGCGTCTCGTAGCCCCAGATGCGCTGGCTGGGCGAGAACATCGGGTCGCCGCCGTTGCAATGCTCGTCGTCGCCGTCGTCCTGGTTGCAGTGGATCACGACCTCGTCGCCCACCTTCCAGTTCTTCACCCGCGCGCCGACCGCCCAGACGATGCCCGAGGCGTCGGACCCCGCGACATGGAAGGGCTGCTTGTGGCCGTCGAAGGGCGAGATCGGCTGGCCGAGCGCCGCCCAGACGCCGTTGTAGTTCACGCCCGCCGCCATCACGAGCACCAGCACCTCGTGGCTGTCGAGCACCGGCGTGTCCACGACCTCGAGCTGCATCGCGGTGTCGGGGTTGCCGTGCCGCTCGCGCCGGATCGCCCAGGCATGCATCTGCTTGGGCACATGGCCGAGGGGAGGGAACTCGCCGACCGCGTACAGGTCTTTGACGGGAGCCTTGGACAGGTCGAGGGCGGCCATGGGAATCCTCCGATTGGCGCGCAAGATTCGTGCGCGGAACGTGGGCTGCGGTTGAATGACATTGCGGGTGCGTTACGGCAAGTGTCTTTGTGCGCCGCAACCAAGGCTGCCGCGTCAGGATGCCGCCATCACCGCCGCGATCTCGCCGGGCGTCAGCGCGACCGGGTTGCCCCGCATGGAGGACGAGGCCGCCGCGTCCGCGGCGATGGCGGCATGGTCCGCCGCCGCGACCCCCATCGCCGCCAGTCGCGGCAGGCCGCGCGCGTCGGCCCAGGCGGCAAGGGTCGCGGGGGCGTCGTCCGGCCCGCCGCCGAGGCCCGCGGCGACCCAGCCCCGCACCTCGGCCAGCCTGGCGCGGGCGGGATGCGCCGGCGCGCGGGCCGCTAGCGCGGCCCCGTTCGCCGCCAGCGCCGCGGGCAGCAGCCGCCCGCAGATCGCGCCGTGCGCGGCCCCGGTCCGCCCGCCGACCGGTCCCGCGAGGCCGTGCACCACGCCGAGCCCCGCATTGGTCAGCGCGATCCCGCCCTTCAGTGCCACCAGCGCCATGTCGGCCCGCGCCGCGGCATCGGCGGGGTCGTCGAGCAGCCGCGGCAGCGCGGCGATCCCCCGCGGAATGGCGTCGCGGCACAGCGCGTCTGTCAGCGGGTTGGCGAAGGCCGACAGGTACGGCTCGACGACCTGCACGATCGCGTCGAGGCCCGAGGCCAGCGCCACGGATGCGGGCAGGCCCGCCAGCAGGTCGGGGTCGACCAGCGCCAGCCGCGGCAGCAGACGGTCGTCGCGCAACGACACCTTGCGCCGATGCCCGGGCGCCGCCAGCACGGCATTGCGCGTCGTCTCCGCCCCGGTGCCGGCGGTGGTCGGGATCGCCACCACCGGCAGGGGCGGGGCGGCCAGCGGAAGGCCGCGCCCCACCACCTCGAGGTGGTCGAGCGCCGCCCCGGCCCCCGGCGCGAGCCCCGCCACCGCCTTCGCGAGGTCCAGCGCCGACCCGCCGCCGATGCCGACCACGACCTGCGCGCGCATCGCGCGGGCCTGCGCCACGCCGCGCTCGGCGTCCTCCACCGATGGCTCGCCGGGCGCGGCGAGCGTCCCGACCGCGACGCCGCGCGCCGCCAGCCCCTCGGTCAGCCAGGCCGCCCGCGCCGGATCGGCGCCCGTAACCACCAGCGCCCGGTCGCCGAAAGCCGGCACAGCGGCCAGCGCCTGAAGGGCGACGCCCGGCCCGAAGGCGATCCGGCCGGCCGCGATCAGGCCGAAGGGCCTCATGCCGACAGCGTGCGGCGCACCGCGTCGCGCCAGCCCGCATAGGCGGCGTCCCGGTCCGCGGCCGCCATGCGCGGCTCGAACCGGCGGTCCAGCGCCCAGGCCGCGGCCATCTCGTCCGGCCCCGGGCACAGGCCCGCGCGCCAGCCCGCCAGCCAGGCCGCGCCCCGCGCCGTGGTCTCGGGCATCCGCGGCCGGTCCACCGGCGCGCCGAGGATGTCGGCGAGGAACTGCAGCGCCCAGTCGCTGGCGGTCATGCCGCCATCGACCCGCAGCGTCACGTCGCGCGCGCCGGGCCAGTCGGCGGCCATCGCCTCGAGAAGGTCGCGCGTCTGGTAGCCGACGCTCTCGAGCGCGGCGCGGGCGAACTCGGCCGGGCCGCTGGCGCGCGTGATGCCGAAGATCGCGCCGCGGCAGTCGGGGTCCCAGTAGGGCGCGCCCATGCCGGTGAAGGCCGGCACCATGTAGAGGCGCTGCGCGGGATCCGCGGCCTCCGCGAGCGCCTGCGTCTCGGGCGCGGCGCGGATGACCTTCAGCCCGTCGCGCAGCCACTGGACCACGGCCCCCGCGACGAAGATCGAGCCCTCGAGCGCATAGGTCGTGCGGCCGTCGAGCCGATAGGCGACGGTCGTCAGCAGGCGGTTGCGCGACGCCACGAATTCTCCGCCGGTGTTCAGCACCGCGAAGCAGCCGGTCCCGTAGGTCGCCTTGACCATGCCGGGCGCGAAGCAGGCCTGCCCGATGGTCGCCGCCTGCTGGTCGCCCGCCACGCCCAGGATCGGCACCGGCCCGCCGAACAGGTCAGCCCGCGCCGTTCCGAAATCGGCGGCGCAGTCGCGCACCTCGGGCAGCATCGCCATGGGCACGCCGAACAGGTCGCACAGCTCCGCATCCCAGCGGTTGCGGCGGATGTCGTACAGAAGCGTGCGCGCGGCGTTGGTGGCGTCGGTCGCGTGCACAGCCCCGTCGGTCAGCCGCCAGATCAGCCAGCTGTCAACGGTGCCGAACAGCAGCTCGCCCCGTTCGGCCCGCGCCCGCGCGCCCTCCACCGCGTCGAGGATCCAGCCGATCTTGGTGGCGCTGAAATAGGGGTCGAGCAGCAGGCCGGTGCGCGCGGCGACCATCGGCTCATGGCCCGCCGCCTTCAGCGCGCGGCAGCGGTCCGCGGTGCGGCGATCCTGCCAGACGATGGCGTTGTGGACGGGCCGTCCGGTGTCGCGCTCCCACACGACGACGGTTTCGCGCTGGTTGGTCACGCCCAGCGCCGCGATGTCGCCCGGCCCCAGCCCCGCGCGCTCGATGGCCGAGCGCGCCGTGCCGGCCGCGGTCGACCACAGGTCGGCCGGGTCGTGCTCGACCCAGCCCGAGCGCGGGAAGGCCTGCGGGAATTCCTCCTGCGCGCTGGCCACCGCGTTCAGCGCGGCGTCGAACACGATGGCGCGGGTCGAGGTGGTGCCCTGGTCGATGGCGAGGATGTGGGTCATGGAGCCTCGCGGCAGGATGGCGCAGCCCGCTGCCCCGGCCCCTGCCCCCCGATGGGGGCGGCGCAGCGGGGCGAACCCCGCGGCATGGGCGCGGCGCGGCCGCGGGCGTCTCGACGGTCGCCCCCTCTCCCCGCGCCGGTGAGAGGGCCGGGGCGAGGGGGCGCAGGCGATGGATGGGCGCGGCCGACCCGCGCCCCCCGGTCTCAGTTGCTGCCCTGCCAGCTCTTGATCAGCTCGTCATAGTCGACGGTCACGCCCTGCGGCTTCTCGTCGGCGAGCTTGGCCTTGGGCGAGCCCGCCCGGGCCAGCCAGACGGCCGGGTCCTCGGGCGCGTTCAGCTTCGGTCCGATGTCGCCCTGCACGCCCGAACGCTCGAGCCGCTCCAGCACCGCCTCCTGCGCCTCGCACAGCGCGTCCATGGCTTCCTGCGCCGACTTCGCCCCGGAGGAGGCGTCGCCGATGTTCTGCCACCACAGCTGGGCCAGACGCGGATAGTCGGGCACGTTGGTCCCGGTCGGCGTCCACTGGACCCGCGCCGGCGAGCGGTAGAACTCGACGAGGCCGCCGAGCATCGGCGCGCGCTCGGTGAAGCTGTCGTGCTGGATGGTCGACTCGCGCACGAAGGTCAGGCCGGTGTGCGACTTCTTCGCGTCCACGGTCTTGGACACGATGAACTGGCCATAGAGCCACGCCGCCTTGGCCCGGTCGACCGGGGTCGAGGTCATCAGCGTGACGGAGCCGGCGTCCTGGTAGCCGAGCTTCATGCCCTCCTCCCAGTACGAGCCCCGCGGCGACGGGGCCATGCGCCAGCGCGGCGTCCCGTCGGCGTTCACCACCGGCAGCCCCTCCTTCACCATGTCGGCGGTGAAGGCGGTGTACCAGAAGATCTGCTGGGCGATCTGGCCCTGCGCCGGCACCGGCCCGGCCTCGCCGAACACCATGCCCGCGGCTGTGGGCGGCGCGTAGGCGGTCAGCCAGTCGATGTATTTCTGCACGGAATAGACCGCGGCCGGGCCGTTGGTGGCCCCGCCGCGCGCGACGCAGGAGCCGACGGGACGGCTGTTCTCGTCGACCCGGATGCCCCATTCGTCGACCGGCACGCCGTTGGGGATGCCCGCATCGCCCGCGCCCGCCATCGACAGCCAGGCGTCGGTGAAGCGCCAGCCGAGCGACGGGTCCTTCTTGCCGTAGTCCATGTGGCCGTAGACGGGGCCGCTCACGCCCATGTGGCTGAGGTCGCGGCCGGTGAAGAACGCCGCGATGTCCTCGTAGGCCGACCAGTTCACCGGCACCCCGAGCGGATAGCCGTACTGAGCCTCGAAATCCGCCTTGTTCTTCTCGTCGGCGAACCAGTCATAGCGGAACCAGTAGAGGTTGGCGAACTGCTGCACCGGAAGCTGGTAGATCTTGCCGTCCGGCCCGGTGGTGAAGCTGATGCCGACGAAATCGTCGATGTCCAGCGTCGGGCTGGTGACGTCGGCGCCCTCGCCCGCCATCCAGTCGGTCAGGTTGCGGACCTGCTGATAGCGCCAGTGGGTGCCGATCAGGTCGCTGTCGTTGATGTACATGTCATAGATGTTCTCGCCGGTCTGCATCTGGGTCTGCAGCTTCTCGACGACGTCGCCTTCGCCGATCAGGTCGTGGACCAGCGTGATCCCGGTGATCTCGGAGAAGGCGCGGGCCAGCGTGCGGGCCTCGTATTCATGCGTGGTGATGGTCTCGGAGACGACGTTGATCGTCATGCCCGCGAAGGGCTTCGCGGCCTCCGCGTACCACTGCAGCTCCGCGCGCTGCTCCTCGGGCGACAGCGCCGAGGGCTGGAACTCGGGCAGCCAGCGCTCGATGGCCTCGTCATTGGCGAGCGCCGCCTGGCCGAGCCCCGCGAGCAGCGCCGCGAGGGCGACCCCGCACCGCATCGATGATCCCATGGTCTTTCCTCCCCTAGAGGTTTGAGCATTGCCCCGGTTTGCCGGGGTCTCGGGCCCGTCAGACCCAGCGGAACACCGCCGCGGCCCAGACGAGAGAGACTGCGAGCGCGCCCCACAGCGGCGCGCCGAAGGCGGCGAGCCAGCCGAGATGGATGAAGGCGGCGCCGAGAAGCGAGATGAACAGCCGGTCGCCCGGCGTCGTGAGGATGCGCAGCGCGCCCCGGCGCGGCTGCTGCGGCGCGACCGATCCCCAGACCGTCATGGCGACCAGCATGGCCGCGATGATCCCGAAGAACAGCGCGGTTTCGCGCGTCCAGGCCATCCAGGACAGGTCCATCACACCCTCCCCAGCGCGAAGCCGCGCGCGATGTGGTTGCGCGTGTGCCTGCATTGCAAGTGCCGCGACTGGTAGATCTCAAAAACAATACACGGTCCAGCCATTGTAACTTCAACCCCTCGGCTCAGCGATTGAATTGAAAAATACAGGCACGCTGAATTGTATTCTATTTACAGTTTCGCGATCAAATTTGGCGCCTACTCGAAATACATTTACAACGCTGATCCCGCCGTCACCCTCAGTTTTTTCTGTGACAGCAATATCAAAACTCACTTTTTCTGGGGCCCAAACCGGCGTCTCGTCGACGGAACCAAGGGCGATCCAGGGCCCTGAAGAATTTCGGCGAACCCGCTGCACGCCTTTTTCAATTTCGCTAAGTGTCATAGCAATAAATTCCGACAGGTCCATCACACCCTCCCCAGCGCGAAGCCGCGCGCGATGTGGTTGCGCACGAACCAGATCACCAGCGCGCCCGGGACGATGGTCAGAACGCCCGCCGCCGCCAGCACGCCCCAGTCCATGCCCGCGGCCGAGACGGTGCGGGTCATGGTCGCCGCGATGGGCTTGGCCGCCACCGAGGTCAGGGTGCGCGACAGCAGCAGCTCGACCCAGCTGAACATGAAGCAGAAGAACGCCGCCACCCCGATGCCGCTGGCGATCAGCGGCATGAAGATCTTCACGAAGAAGCGCGGCCAGGAATAGCCGTCGACATAGGCGGTCTCGTCGATCTCCTTCGGCACGCCGCGCATGAAGCCCTCGAGGATCCAGACCGCCAGCGGCACGTTGAACAGCGTGTGCGCCAGCGCCACGGCGATGTGGGTGTCGAACAGGCCGATCGAGGAATAGAGCTGGAAGAACGGCAGCGCGAACACCGCCGGCGGCGCCATGCGGTTCGTGAGCAGCCAGAAGAACAGGTGCTTGTCGCCGAGGAAGCGATAGCGGCTGAAGGCATAGGCCGCCGGCAGCGCCACCGCCAGGCTGATCGCGGTGTTCAGCGCCACATAGATGATCGAGTTCACATAGCCCATGTACCAGGACGGATCCGTGAGGATCTTCACGTAATTGTCGAGCGTCGGGTTCTGCGGCCAGGCGGTGAACGACCCCACGATCTCGGCGTTTGTCTTGAGGCTCATGGTCACGAGCCAGTAGATCGGGGCCATGAGGAACAGCAGGTAGAGGACCATCGCGACGCCAGCCAGCGGCGCGCGGAGCGCGAGCGCGGGCGTGGAGGCGGGACGGGCGGCCCGGCGGACCGCGGCGGCGGGCAGGCTGGCGTCGGCCATCACTTGCCCTCCGCGGCGTCGGACGCGGTCATCACGGTGTAGAACACCCAGGACAGCAGCAGGATGAACAGGAAGTAGATCAGCGAATAGGCTGCCGCCGGCCCGAGGTCGAACTGCCCCGTCGCCATCTTGACCAGGTCGATAGACAGGAAGGTGGTGGCGTTGCCGGGGCCGCCGCCGGTGACGACGAAGGGCTCGGTGTAGATCATGAAGCTGTCCATGAAGCGCAGCAGCACAGCGATCAGCAGCACGCCCTTCATCTTGGGCAGTTCGATGTGGCGGAACACCGCCCAGCGGCTGGCCTGGTCGATGCGCGCCGCCTGGTAATAGGCGTCGGGGATCGCGCGCAGCCCGGCATAGGCCAGCAGCGCCACCAGCGAGGTCCAGTGCCAGACGTCCATCGCCACGACCGTGATCCAGGCGTCCAGCGGATTGCGCGTGTAGTTGAAGTCGATCCCCAGCGCGGCGACCGTGTGGCCCAGCAGCCCGATGTCGACGCGGGCGAAGATCTGCCAGATCGTCCCCACCACGTTGAAGGGGATCAGCAGGGGAAGGGCCATCAGCACGAGGCAGACGCTGGCCCACACCCCGCGCTTGGGCATGCACAGCGCCACGCCGACGCCCAGCGGCACCTCGATGGCGAGGATGATCGCCGAGAACAGCAGGTTGCGCTGGAACGCGTCCCAGAACCGCGCCGAGCCCAGCGTCTGCTCGAACCATTCGAGGCCCGCCCAGAAGAACACGTTGTTCCCGAACGTGTCCTGCACGGAATAGTTCACCACCGTCATCAGCGGGATCACGGCCGAGAACGCCACGACGACGACGACGGGCAGCACCATGAACCAGGCGCGGTGGTTGAGCGTCTTGTCCATCAGGCGGCCTCCCCGTCGACAAGCCAGCCGTCGACATAGACGTTCACGGCCTTCGGGTCGAAGCGCATCCAGTCGGCGTGGTCCGGAAGTGGCGCGTCCTCGCCCAGCAGCGCGTTGACGGGGCGGCCCGCGACCTCGGCGCGCACGATGCGGTGACGGCCCACGTCCTCGACGCGCCTGACCGCCACCGGCAGGCCGGGTCCGCGCTCGGACAGGCTGGCGAATTCGGGGCGCACCCCGATCTCGACGCGCCCCTGCGGCAGCGCGCCGTAGCGGCGGCCAAGCGGGATGGCGCAGTCCATCACATGCGCCACGCTTCCGTCCACCCGCGCCTCGAGCACGTTCATGCCGGGCGAGCCGATGAAATAACCCACGAACACATGCGCCGGCCGGGCGAACAGGTCGCCCGGCGAACCGACCTGCACCACCTCGCCGTCATGCATGACCACCACCTTGTCTGCGAAGGTCAGCGCCTCCGTCTGGTCATGGGTGACGTAGATCATGGTGTGGCCGAACTCGCGGTGCAGGGCCTTGAGCTGCGTGCGCAGCTCCCATTTCAGGTGGGGGTCGATCACCGTCAGCGGTTCGTCGAACAGGATCGCGGCGACATCCTCGCGCACCATGCCGCGGCCCAGGCTGATCTTCTGCTTGGCGTCCGCCGTCAGGCCGCGGGCGCGCTCGCGCAGCCTGTCCGACAGGCCGATCATCTCGGCCACCGCCTTCACCCTGCGGTCCACCTCGGCCGGCTTCTGGCCGCGGTTGCGCAGCGGGAAGGCGAGGTTGTCGTAGACGCTCATGGTGTCGTAGACGACCGGGAACTGGAACACCTGCGCGATGTTGCGCGCCGCGGTCGGGGCGCGGGTCACGTCGCGGCCGTCGAAGGCCAGCCGCCCCTCGGACGGGACCAGCAGCCCCGAGATCACGTTTAGCAGCGTGGTCTTGCCGCAGCCCGACGGCCCGAGCAGCGCATAGGCGCCGCCATCGTCGAAGCGCAGGTCCATGGGTTTCAGCTGATAGTCGGCCCGGTCGCGCGGCCGCCCCGCATAGCAGTGGCCGAGGCTGTCGAGGTCGATGCGCGCCATCCCCGCCCCCTTCAGGCCGCAAGCGCAGCGGGCGCGGCGACAAGCCGGCCCTGCGCGTCGAACAGGAACATGTGGCTGGGCGAGACGAACACGCGCGCCTGCGCGCCCACCGGCGGCTCGACCACGCCATGCACCAGCGCCACCCAGCGGTCGGGGCCGTGGTCGACATGGATGTAGCTCTCCGAGCCCGTGATCTCGGTGATCGCGACGCGCGCGGCGAAGGGTATCGCGTCCGGCCGGTCCGGCCGCAACCGCAGCCGGTCGGGCCGGAACCCCGCCACGTAGCGCCCGTCGGGCAGCGACCCGAAGGCTCCGGCCTCGACGGCGGCTGCCTCGCCCACCTTCAGCGTCGCGCCGGCCTTCTCGGCAGCGGCGAAATTCATCGGCGGGTCCGAGAACACCCGCGCCGTCACCGCGTCGGCGGGCCGGCGATAGACCTCGGCCGTCGGTCCGAACTGGGTCACGCGCCCCTCGTGCAGCGTCGCCGTCCATCCGCCCAACAGCAGCGCCTCGTGCGGCTCGGTGGTGGCGTAGACGAACACCGCGCCCTGTTCGGCGAAGATCCGCGGCAATTCCTCGCGCAGTTCCTCGCGCAGCTTGTAGTCGAGGTTGGCCAGCGGTTCGTCCAGCAGCACCAGCTTCGCGTCGCGCACGATGGCCCGCGCGATGGCGCAGCGCTGCTGCTGCCCGCCCGACAGCTCGAGCGGCCGCTTCGCCAGCTGCCGGTCGTCCAGCCGCACCAGGGCCGCGGCCGCACGCACCCGGCGGTCGACCTCGGCGCGCGGCAGCCGGCGCAGGCGCAGGGGAGAGGCGATGTTCTCGTAGACCGTCTGGGCGGGGTAGTTGACGAACTGCTGGTAGACCATGGCCACGCCGCGGTCCTGCACCCGCACGCCGGTGACATCGCGGCCGTCCCACAGCACGCGGCCCGCGCTCGGCCGGTCGAGCCCCGCCATCAGCCGCATCAGCGTCGTCTTGCCAGCCAGCGTCCGGCCCAGCAGCACATGCAGCCGGCCCGTCTCGAGGGTCAGGTCCGTCGGATGCAGATGAGTCTGGTCGCCGACGCGCTTGCCGACACCTTCCAGCGTAAGCGCCATGGGCGCCGATCCTCCCGGTCGTTTTTTGTTCGTTCGTCTTCCGTCAGGCCGCAGCGTCGGATGCGCGCGTCGCGCCCCGTTCGGCCTCCATCCATTCGGCCAGCCGCGCGGCCTCCGCCGCGGTCAGCCGCAGCCCCAGCTTGCCGCGCCGCCACAGCACATCGCCGGCGGCGCGGGCCCATTCCTTCCGCATCAGCCAGCGCACCTCGGCCGCGGTCAGGTTCCAGCCGAAGCGTTCGCCCAGATCCTCGGCCCGCCGCGCATCGCCGAGGATCGCGCGCGCCTCGGTCCCGTAGGCGCGCACCAGCCTCTGCGCCCAGGCCGCATCGAGGAAAGGCCAGCGGGTGCGCAGATCGTCGGCCAGCGCGCCCGCGCCGTCCACAGGAAAGTCGCCCCCGGGCATCGGCGCGCCGGCGGTCCAGGCCCGACCCATGGCCGGGAAGAAGGGCCGCAGCTTCTCCAGCGCGGCCTCCGCAAGCCGGCGATAGGTGGTGATCTTGCCGCCGAACACGTTGAGGATCGGGGCGTCGCCGCCGCCGCCCTCGACGCGCAGCACGTAGTCGCGCGTCGCGGCGGTGGCCGACTTCGCGCCGTCGTCGTAGAGCGGCCGCACGCCGGCATAGCGCCACACCACGTCCTCGGCCGGGATCGGCCGGGCGAAGTACGCCGACGCGGCGGCCCGCAGGTAATCCGCCTCCTCGTCCGTGCACTCCACCCGCGCCAAACCGCTGTCATGGTCGCGGTCGGTGGTCCCGATCAGGGTGAAGTCCGTCTCGTAGGGGATCGCGAAGACGATCCGCCCGTCGGCGTTCTGGAAGATGTAGGCGCGGTCGTGGTCGAACAGGCGGCGGGTGACGATGTGCGAGCCGCGCACCAGCCTGATCCGGTCGCTCGTCTCGAGCCGCACCCGCGCGCGCAGGATGTCGTCCACCCAGGGGCCGCCCGCGTTCACGACCGCCCGCGCCCGCCGCTCGAAGCGGCGGCCTGTCTCGGCATCCTCGAGCGTCAGCCGCCAGAGCGCGCCTTCCCGCGCCGCGCCGACGAGGCGGGTCCGCACCGCGATCTCCGCGCCCCGCGCCGCGGCGTCGCGCGCGTTCAGCACCACGAGCCGCGAATCCTCGACCCAGCAATCCGAATACTCGAAGCCCTTGACGAATTCGGGCTTCAGTGCCGCGCCGGCCGGGTCGCGCCGCAGGTCCAGCGTGCGCGTGCCGGGCAGGATGCGCCGCCCGCCGAGATGGTCGTAGATGAACAGCCCCAGCCGGACGAGCCAGGCCGGGCGCAGCCCGGGGTGGTGCGGCAGCACGAAGCGCAGCGGCCACGATATGTGGGGCATGGCGCGCAGCAGCGTCTCGCGCTCGACCAGCGCCTCGCGCACCAGCCGGAACTCGTAGAATTCCAGATAGCGCAGGCCGCCATGGAACAGCTTGGTCGATGCCGAGGAGGTCGCCTGCGCAAGGTCTCCCTGCTCGCAGAGAAAGACCGACAGACCCCGCCCGGCGGCGTCGCGGGCGATGCCGCAGCCATTCACGCCGCCGCCGATGATCGCCAGATCGTGGATCGCTTCGCTGTCCATGGCCGCGACAGTGGCGCGAATCGCGTTCGGATGCAAGCGCAGATCGCGCGGGTTCGCGCATGCGGGGCTTTCGTTTTGGCGCAAACGCGCACATCCGCGCACCGCAACCGCCGCCGCTTTTTCGGGCATCCTGCGCGCGCGCCCGCTTGCCCCCGGCCGCGACCGGTGCTTATGCTGAAAAACGCAGCGGGACAGGGGCCATGGAGCTGAGTTTCAGGCAACGCGAGATCGTCGACATGGCGCGGCGCCAGCGCAAGGTCACCGTCGAGGACCTGGCCGAACGGTTCGGAGTCACGCGCCAGACGATCAGACGCGACCTGACCGACCTTTGCGATGCGCGCATGCTCACGCGGACGCATGGCGGCGCGATGTTCGGCTCGGGGGTCTCCAACCTCGGCTACGAGGCGCGCAGCGCCTTCGCCGGCCCGCAGAAGGAGGCGATAGGCCGTCTCTGCGCCAGCGAGATCCCCGACGACTGCTCCCTGTTCATCAACATCGGCACCACGACCGAGGCCGTGGCCCGCGCCCTGTGCGGCCACCGCAACCTTCTGGTGATCACCAACAATCTCAACGTCGCGAACACGCTGGCCAAGGGGGCCGACTGCGAGGTGATCGTGGCCGGCGGCGTGCTGCGCCGGTCGGATTCCGGGCTTGTGGGCGAGGCGACGGTCGATTTCATCCGACAGTTCAAGGTCGACTTCGCCATCGTGGGGGCCTCGGCCATCGACGAGGACGGCGCCCTGCTCGACTATGATTTCCGCGAGGTCCGGGTAGCGCAGGCGATCATATCGAACGCGCGCCGTGCGCTTCTGGTCGCGGACGCGTCCAAGTTCACCCGCAGCGCGCCGGTGCGCATCGCCGCCCTGCCCGATCTCGACGCGCTCTACACCGACGCCCCGCCCCCGGAGCGGGTGGCCGCGCTCTGCGCCGAGCACGAGGTCGCGGTCCGCGTCGCCGCGTTCTGAGCGACCGGCCGCCGCCTCTCGACAGCGCGGCCTCGCGCGCCATCTGCCCGTCGTCCGCTGCGGGAGCCGCCATGTCCCTCCGACCTTCGCTGCGCGCCGTGGCAGCCTACGCCGCGCCCGCCGCCCCGCTCGCCGCGCTGTATTTCCCCGTCTACGTCTATGTCCCGCCCTTCTACGCCGCCGAGCAGGGCGTGGGGCTAGCCGCTCTCGGCGCGGTGGTCTTGGCGGTGCGCCTTCTCGACGCCGTCACCGACCCTCTGATGGGCTGGCTGTCGGACCGCACGCCCGCGCGCTTCGGCCGGCGCAAGCCGTGGCTGGCGCTCGCCGCGCCGCTGGTGATCGCATCCGTGTGGATGCTGCTGGTCCCGCCCGCGGGCGCGGGCCTCGCCCATGCCGGGCTGTGGCTCGCGGCGCTGACCCTGTCCTGGACCATAGCGATGACGCCCTGGATGGCCTGGGGCGCGGAGCTCGACGGCGACTACGCCGGACGCGCCCGCGTCACCGCCTGGCGCGAGACGACGGGCCTCGTCGGCACGGTCGTGGCGGTGATCCTCTACAACGCCGCGGAGGACGCCGCGGCCGGCCTGCGGGCGGTCGCGCTGTTCGTCGCGGTCGCGCTGCCGCTCGCCACCCTCGCGGCGCTGGCGCTGGCGCCCGAGCCGCGCGACCACAGCCGCGCCTCGGTGTCGATGGGCGAGGGCTGGCGGGCCATGCGCGGCAACGCGCCCTTCCGCCGGCTGTTGGCCGCCTATCTGCTGAACGGCGCGGCGAACGGACTGCCGGCGGGGCTGTTCCTGTTCTTCATCGGCGACGTGCTGCAGGAACCGGGGGCGGGATGGCTGCTGCTGCTCTATTTCGTCTGCGCCATCGCCGGCGCGCCCTTCTGGGCGCGGCTGGCCGCGCGCCACCCCAAGCACCGGGTCTGGGGCTGGGCCATGCTGTGGGCCTGCGCGGTGTTCGCGGTCGTCCCCTTCCTCGGGCCCGGCGATGTCTGGGCCTTCGCGGCGGTCTGCGCGCTGACGGGCGTGGCGCTCGGGGCGGACCTGTCGCTGCCCCCGGCGATCCAGGCCGATGTCGTGGATCTCGACACCGCCGCCAGCGGGTCGCAGCGCACCGGGCTGTTCTTCGCCATCTGGTCGGTCGCGACCAAGGCGGCGCTGGCGGCGTCGGGCGGCGCCGCGCTGGCCGCGCTCGGGGCTGCGGGCTTCGCGGCGGGCGGCCCGAACGGGCCGGAGGCGCTGCTGGCGCTGGGGTTGCTCTATGCCGCGGCGCCGGTGGCGCTGAAGCTCGCGGCCGTGGCGCTGATGTGGCGCTTCCCGCTCGACCGCGCCGCCCATGACGCGCTCCGCGCGCGCATCGAAGCGCAAGCCTGACGGTTCCCGGCCCGGGCTTGTTGGCGCGGGAAGCCATCGCGTGCCACAGTGAGGGCCACGACCACGACAAGGGAATCCGACCCATGGCCGGTTTCGCGACGCTTTCGCCGGGGGATCCTGCGCCCTGGTTCCAGGGCCGCGCCCTGAACAACCCGCGCTTCGCCTTCGACACCGTGGCCGGGCGCTACGTCGTGCTGTGCTTCTTCGGCAGTGCGGCCGACCCGAGGGCGCAGGCGGCGCTGATCGCCGCCGCGCGGCGGTCGATCCTGTTCGACGACGCCTTCGCCTGCTTCTTCGGCGTGACCCGCGATCCCGAGGACGCTGCGGCCGGCCGCATCGCGGACCGGATCCCGGGCTATCGCTTCTTCATCGATGCCGACGGCGCGATCTCGCGCGCCTATGGCGCGCTGGACGGGGACGGGGCCGCGCGCGATCTCTGGGTCGTGCTCGACCCCCGGCTGCGGGTGATCGGCGTCGCCGCCTTCTCGGCCGACGGGGGCGAGGCGGAGGCGGTCCTCGATTTCCTCCAGCGCCAGCCTCCGCCGCAGCGCCATGCCGGGATCGAGCTGCAGGCGCCGATCCTGCTGCTGCCCAACGTGTTCGAGCGCGCGCTCTGCGAGCGCCTCGTCGCCCTCTACGAAAGCCATGGCGGCGAGGAATCGGGCTTCATGCGCCAGGTCGACGGCAAGACGGTCCCCATGCACGACCCGTCGCACAAGCGCCGCAAGGACCATGTCATCGAGGACGAAGCGTTGATCGCCGCGCTGCGCGCGCGCTTCCTGCGCCGCGTGGTGCCAGAGATCCAGCGGGCGCACCAGTTCCTGGCGACGCGGATGGAGCGCCACATCGTCGCCTGCTACGACGCCGAGGATGGCGGGCATTTCCGAGCCCACCGCGACAACACGACGGCGGGCACCGCGCATCGCCGCTTCGCCGTGTCGATCAACCTCAACGCCGATTTCGACGGCGGCGAGGTCAGCTTTCCCGAATACGGACCGCGCGGCTTCAAGCCGCCGCCGGGCGGGGCGGTGGTGTTCTCGTGCTCGCTGCTGCATGCCGTCTCGAAGGTCACGCGCGGCCGGCGCTATGCCTATCTGCCCTTCCTCTATGACGAGGCGGCGGCGGCGATCCGCGAAAGGAACCGCGACGCGCTCGCGACCGGCGGCGGGGCGGCCGTCACGTAACCTCGGGCCCCCAGCCCATCGCCTTCCGCATGACCGCGAAATAGGCGCGGTTGGGCAGCAGCCCGATGGCGCGCAGGATCAACGCGAAGCGGCGCGGAAAGGCGATCTCGAAGCCGGGGCGTTCCAGCCCGTCGGCGATGCGGCGGGCCGCGGTCTCGGGGTCCATCAGGAACGGCATCTCGAAATCGTTCACCGCCGTCGCCTTGGTCGCGACGAAGCCCGGATTGACGACGCAGATCCGCACGCCGAGGTCGATCAGGTCGTAGGCGAGCGATTCCGCCATCGAGATCAGAGCCGCCTTGGTCGCGCCATAGGCCGCCGCGCGCGGCAGGCCGCGAAAGCCCGCGACCGATGCCACCAGCGCGACCACGCCCCGGCGACGCGCGATCATGGCCTTCAGCAGCGGATCCAGCCCGTTCGCGACCCCCTGCACATTCACCGCGAAGGTGCGCGCGACCGAGCCCGCATCGAAGGCCTGCGCCCGCATCGGCTCGTATATCCCGGCGTTCAGCACCGCGAGCGCCAGCGGCCCCTCGGCCTCGAGCCGCGCGACCAGCGCCGCCATCGCCTCCGCATCGGTGACATCGGCCGGCGCGGGCCGGATCAGGCCAGGACGCTCCGCCGCCAGCGCCGCCAGCGCACCGGCGTCGCGCGCCGTCGCGTGCACCGTCCAGCCCCGGTCCGCGAGCTCGAGCGCCAGCGCGCGGCCGATGCCGGACGACGCGCCGGTGACCCAGGCCGCGCCGTCGGCGGGCCTGGCGATCTGGGACCAGACGCCCATCAATCCGCAGACCAGAGCGCCGCGAGCCGTTCGTCGAGCGAGGCGGGGCGATAGACCGCCGGTTCGCCGCGCGCGTCGAAGGCGATCGAGGCCCATTCGCCGCGCGCGTCATAGGCCAGCGTCACGTCGAAATCGGACCCGTTCGCGGCCCGCCACTTGCGCGCCTCCACCGGCCCGGCTCCGGTCTGCACAGCGCCTTCGCCCGCCCGGGCCACCGTCATGTCGTAGACCTCGCCGCTGTCAGTGCTGATCCACGCCTGTCGCCGCAGGAAATCGGCGGTGAAATAGGTGGTGGTCGCGGCATCGCCGGGCGCGGGGCCCGTGTAGAAGTCGGACGCCACCTGCAGGCCGTCCCCTGTCCGCGACACCTGCACCGTCTTGCGGCGGCCGTCGTCGTTCACGCGGCTGTCCACCGACTGCAGCAGGCCGCCGCGCCAGAGCTCGCGGTTGGCCATCTCGTAGCGGTAGGCGGCGATCCCGAGGATCCGCACCACGATCTCGACATCGACCGCAACGCGCAGGTCCCCGCCGTCCCGGGTCACGGTGATGTCGTGGCGCCCGATCTCGCTGCCGCCACGCAGGATGGTGAAGCGCCGGCCGGCGTTCGTCGCCGCCTGCGCGGGCAGGGCCATCGCAGCCAGGCCCCCCGCCAGCACCGCGCGCCGTGTCGCAGGAGCCCTCATTCGGCGAACAGGTTCAGGGCGCGCGTGAACGCCCCGGTGAACCGGACGCCGCCGCCGAGCACGGCGAGGCAGACGCAATCCTCTCCCATGCCCGCGGTCGGATGGTGATCGTCCTCGGGCGTCGCGATGGCGACATCGCCGGGCCGATAGGTGCGGTCGCGGTCACACAGCGCCCCGCCCAGCACCAGCGTCGCCTCCTCGCCCGTGTGGGTGTGCGCCGGCACGCCCGCGCCGGGCCGCACGCGCAGAAGGCTCACCCGCTCGGCGCCGTTGCGCATGGGCAGGATGTGCTCGGACACGCCCGGCATCAGGAACCGCCAGCGTATCTCGGAGAAGGGAACGCCCGCTGCCTCGGCTATGGGCCGCGGCAGGGCGAGACCGCCGGTCTCCCGACGGACGCGGGGCGCATCGGGCGCGCGGGGCGCATCGGGCGCGTCGAGCCGCGCGAGGCACGCATCGAGCGACGGCGGCGCGGCGCAACCCTGCGCCGACTCGAACACGGTCGCCGCGACCGCCTCGAGCGACGCGACCCGCGCCCGGCAGGTCGCGCACCATGTCAGATGCGCGGCGACCAGCAACGACACGCCGTCGCTGGCCGAGCCCGCGGCATAGCCCGCCAGCATCGCGAGTGTAGGGTGGGCGGAGGCCATGCTCGGTACCGATCTGCTCGTTTCTGGGTCTGGATACGCAGACCGCGCCCGGTCGGATCACCGAACCTGCGCGCCGCGGATGTAGGCCGGACCGGCGCTGCGGAAACGGGTCCGCCCGCACACCCGCCCCCTGCCGGCGCAGGGCGGCGCCGGGGTCGCCTGCCCGCGCGGATCGCCGGAGCGGCGTCCGGACGCATGCGGTCGCGCGCCGGCAGGGGGCGGGGCTTGCGCCGGAAGCCCCCGCCGCGTATCAGGCTCGCGATGTCGGGCCGTAGCGCAGTCTGGTAGCGCGCTTGCATGGGGCGCAAGAGGTCGTGAGTTCGAATCTCGCCGGCCCGACCATCCCCCCCGAACCCGGTCGCGCGCAATGAACGCCCGCCCTCCAGGCGGCGTGCTTCCGCTCCAGCGGATCCGCGCCCTCGTCGAGGCCGGCGCCATCGCGGCCGAAGGCGGGGTCGCGCCGGACCAGATCCAGCCCGCGAGCCTCGACCTGCGCCTCGGCCGCCGCGCCTGGCGGGTGCGGGCCTCCTTCCTGCCCGGCGCGATGACCGTGCTCGACCGTCTCGACGCCTTCGCCATGCACGAGATCGACCTCGCGCCCGGCGCGGTGTTCGAGACCGGCTGCGTCTATGTCGTCGAGCTGATGGAGCGGCTGGCCCTGCCCTGCGATGTCTCCGGGGCTGCGAACGCCAAAAGCTCCACCGGCCGGCTCGACGTCTTCACGCGCGTCATCGCCGATGGCGGCGCCGAGTTCGACCGCGTCGGCCCCGGCTATGCCGGCCCGCTCTGGGCCGAGATCAGCCCGCGCACCTTCAGCGTGCTGGCGCGCCCCGGCCAGCGCCTGACCCAGATGCGCTTCCGCACCGGCGCGGCGCGGCTCGACGACGCGGCCCATGCGCGGCTTCAGGCCGATGCGGGGCTGATCGGCGGGGCGGCGCGGGTGGATGGCGGCATGGCCTTCAGCGTGGACCTCGCGCCGCGCGCCGGTCCGCTCGGCTGGCGCGCGAAACCCCATTCCGGCCTGATCGACCTCGACCGCATCGACCATTACGATCCGCTCGATTTCTGGGAGCCGATCGCGCGCGGCGTCGCGGGCGGCGTGATCCTCGACCCCGGGGCCTTCTACATCCTCGCCAGCCGCGAGAGCGTGCATGTGCCCCCCGACGTGGCGGCCGAGATGGCCCCCTACATGGCGGTGGCGGGCGAGTTCCGCGTGCACTACGCGGGCTTCTTCGACCCGGGCTTCGGCCATGGCCCCGCCGGCGGGGCGGGCGCGCGCGCGGTGCTCGAGGTGCGCTGCCACGAGGCCCCCTTCGCGCTCGCGCATGGGCAGGCGGTGGGACGGCTGGTCTACGAGCCGATGCTCGAGCGCCCGGAGGCGCTTTACGGCGATGCGCTGGGCTCGAACTACCAGGCGCAGGGGTTGCGGCTGTCCAAGCACTTCCGCCAGCCCTGAGGCCTTCACCCTCCCGTCCCGGGGCCCTATGGTGACGGCAGAGAGGCCGCAAGGCCCCCGGGCAGGAGCGTCCCTTGGCCATCGACGACGACGACATCCCCGACGGGTCCGCGCCGGCCGGTCCGCGCATGTTCCACGCCGGGCCGACCGTCTCGGTCGAGGACGAGATGCGCCGCAGCTATCTCGACTACGCCATGAGCGTGGTCGTGAGCCGCGCCATCCCCGACCTGCGCGACGGGCTGAAGCCGGTGCACCGGCGCATCCTGTTCTCGATGCACGAGAACGGATTCACCCACGACAAGCCCTACCGCAAGTCGGCGCGCGTGGTCGGCGACGTCATCGGCAAATACCACCCGCACGGCGACCAGTCGGTCTACGACGCGCTGGTGCGCATGGCGCAGGATTTCTCGATGCGCCTGCCGCTGCTCGACGGGCAGGGCAATTTCGGCTCGCTCGACGCAGACCCGCCGGCGGCGATGCGCTACACCGAGGTGCGCATGGCGCGCCCGGCCTCCTTCCTGCTGGCCGATCTCGACATGGAGACGGTGGACTTCCAGCCCAACTACGACGGGCAGGACCGCGAGCCGACCGTCATGCCTGCGCGGTTCCCCAACCTGCTGGTCAACGGGGCGGGCGGCATCGCGGTCGGCATGGCGACCAACATCCCGCCGCACAACCTGGGCGAGGTGATCGACGCCTGCCTCGCGCTGATCGACAATCCCGACCTGTCGGTGGCGGAGCTGATGGAGCACGTCCCCGCCCCCGATTTCCCCACCGGCGGCGTCATCCTCGGCCGCTCCGGGGCGCGCGCGGCCTATCACCTGGGCCGCGGCTCGGTCGTGGTGCGCGCGAAGGTCAAGATCGAGGAGCTGCGCAAGGACCGCTTCGCCATCATCGTCGAGGAGGTGCCCTACCAGGTCAACAAGGCGACCATGGTCGAGAAGATCGCGGAACTGGCCCGCGAGAAGAGGGTCGAGGGCATCGCCCATGTGCAGGACGAAAGCGACCGCTTCGGCGTGCGCGTCGTCATCGAGCTGAAGCGCGACGCCACGCCCGAGGTGGTGCTGAACCAGCTGTGGCGCTTCACGCCGATGCAGACGAGCTTCGGCTGCAACATGCTGGCGCTGAACGGCGGCCGCCCCGAGCAGATGGACCTGCGCACCATCCTGTCGGCCTTCCTGTCCTTTCGCGAGGAGGTGATCGCCAGGCGCACCGCCTTCGAACTGCGCAAGGCCCGCGAGCGCGCCCATGTGCTGTGCGGCCTCGCGGTCGCGGTGCAGAACGTGGACGAGGTGGTGGCGACGATCCGCGCCAGCGCCGACGCGGCCGCCGCGCGCGAGGCGCTGATGACCCGGCGCTGGCCCGCCGCCGCGATCGCCGGCTATCTGCGCCTGATCGACGACCCCGCCCACCCGATCAACGATGACGGCACCTACAACCTGTCCGAGACGCAGGCGCGCGCGATCCTCGACCTGCGCCTGCAGCGCCTCACGCAGCTCGGCGTGCAGGAGGTGACGGAGGAACTCGAGGCGCTGGCGGCGAAGATCGCCGATTTCCTCGACATCCTGCGCTCGCGCCCGCGCATCCTCGCCATCGTCGCCGACGAGCTGCGCGAGATCCGCGGGCTGTTCGCCACGCCCCGGCGCACCGAGATCGTCGAGCACGAAGGCGAGGTCGACGACGAGGACCTGATCGAGCGCGAGGACATGGTCGTCACCGTCACCCATGGCGGCTACGTCAAGCGCACGCCGCTGGCCGACTACCGGGCGCAGGCCCGCGGCGGCAAGGGCCTGGCCGGCATGGCCACCAAGGACGAGGATTTCGTCACCACCCTGTTCGTGGCCAACACCCACACGCCGATCCTCGTCTTCACCACCGACGGCATCGCCTACAAGGTGAAGTGCTGGCGCCTGCCGATCGGCGCGCGCAACGCCCGCGGGCGTCCCGTGGTGAACGTGCTGCCGGTGTCGCCCGGCGTGTCGATCGCCGCGATGATGCCGGTGGACGCGCCGGAGGACGACTGGGAGACGCTGCAGATCGTGTTCGCCACCTCCGAGGGCGACGTGCGGCGCAACGCGCTGTCGGACTTCACCAACGTCATGCGCAACGGCAAGATCGCCATGAAGCTGCCCGAAGGCGTGCGGCTGGTCGGCGCGCGGATCTGCGGGGCGGGGACGGACGTGCTGCTGAACACGGCGAACGGCCGCGCCATCCGCTTCGAGGCCACCGACGTGCGCGTGTTCACCGGCCGCGACAGCACCGGCGTGCGCGGGATCCGGCTGGCCGAGGGCGACGAGGTGGTGTCGATGGCCGTGATCCGCCATTTCGAGGCCACGCCCGGCGAGCGCGAGGCCTATCTGAAGATGCGCCGCGCCGTCAGCGGCGGCGGCGAGGACGAGGCGGTCGCCGACGACGCCGAGACCGCGGAGGGCGAGGCCGCGGGCGGCGATATCCCCGAGATCGCGCTGCCGCAGGAGCGCTATGCCGCCATGTCGGCCGCCGAGGAGATGATCCTGATCGTCACCTCGAGGGGCCTGGGCAAGCGGACCTCGAGCCACGAGTACCGCATCACCGCCCGCGGCGGGCAGGGCATCATCGCGGCCGATCTCAGCCCCCGCAAGAACGACCCCGACCGCGCGCCCGCGCGCGTCGTGGCGGCCTGGCCGGTGGGCGAGGACGACCAGATCATGCTGGTCACCGATGCCGGCCAGTCGATCCGCTGCCCGGTCTCCGACGTCTCGGTGATGTCGCGCGCCGCGCGCGGCGTGCGGGTGCTGAACACCGCAGGGGGCGAGCGCGTGGCGAGCGTGGCGCTGGTGGCGGAGGACGCCTACAAATAGGGCGCTTGCGGGGCCGCGGAAGCGGTTTCGCCCGCGCCGCGGGGCGACCCCCTGCGGCGGCCCCGGTCCCGGCTCGGTCGCCCTGCGTCGCGGGCGCGTTGCGGCGGCGGGCGCGGGGCGCTCAGATGCCGAACAGCGCCTCGAAGGTCGCGGCGAAGGCGGGCCGGGCGCCGCCGACCACCGGCGCGCCATGCGCGCAGAGGACATGCTCGAAGCGCCAGGCCGCCAGACGGCGAAAGTCCTCCGCCCCGGGCGCGGCGGCCTGCATCCATGCCACGCCGACATTCGCCGGCCTGAAGAAGCCCATCCCGTCCATAAGCGCCGCGGTCCCGTCGTCGAAGAAGCGGTCCGGAGCGAGGTAATTCTGCAGGGCGTCGCAGGCCACGAGCACGCCGCCGTCGCGTCCGAGCCGCAGGATGCACTCGGGCACCTTCGTCGTGCGGAACACGAAGAGCTCCGCATCGGGCAGCGGCAGCGCCGCGTCCTCGGTCAGGGCCGCGTCGACGGTCACGCCCGCCTGCCCGGCGCCGGGCTGGGCCCAGTAGGTCGCGCCGTATCGGTCGCGGTAGAAGGCGTCGTCCACCCCGTGCAGGCCGCCCAGCTGCACCACATGCGCCACGCGCCCGAGCGCATCGAGGGCGGCGAGGCCTTCGTCCGACAGGCGCACGGCGTTGAACAGGGTCAACGCGCCACCGTCGCGCACCACCGTCATGTTGCGGCTGAACTGCCAGCGCCGGTCCATGAAGTCCCAATGGCGGGTTCCCGTCACGAAGAAGATGTCGGGCAGCACCTCCTCGAGGACCCCGTGGGGCAGGGCCGCTTCGTGCCCTGCGTTCGTCGCCATCATGGATCGGCCTCCTGCGCCGGCGTCGGAACCCGCAGCCGGTCCTCAGGCATCGAAGCATAGTCGAGGCGGCCGACATAGTCGTATTCGTCGGCGAAGGCATGGAGATAGGCGTCGAGGCAGGCGCGCTGGTCGGGCCGGAGCCGCCCCGAGACGACGTCGCGCATCGTCTCTGCGCCGTCGCTCGTGTCCAGCCGCCTCAGCAGGAACAGCGTCGCGTCGCGCCCCGCGAACCAGGTCTTGAGGTATTCGTGACGCGGCCGGGCCCGCGCCATGCTGAACACCGCCCCGTCGAGCGCCGTCAGCGGGCCGGGCCGCGCAAGATCTGCCCAGCGGAGCGTCGGCCCCGGGGGCGTCGGGGGAAGGTAAGGCCCCGTCTCGGACGGCGGCATGACCGGCATCGACTCGAGCCACGCGACATGGTCCGCGTCGAGCCCCGCCGCCCTGGCCCCGCGCACGAGGATGTTGCGATAGCGGCGCGTCGGCAAGCAGGCGGCATTGAGGAAGGCGGGCATGCCCACATAGGTCAGGGCGCGGACCGGCCCCTGCCCTGTGGCCACCTCCACCTCGATGCGATCATAGCCGACCCCGTAGGCCTCGGCCCGGTCGAGCGCGGCGAGGTCGGCGTCGGCGCACAGATGCAGGACGCCCGGCGTCCGGTCGGCCGGGCAGCCCGTTCGGGCGATGTTGCCCATCCCGCCGTCGTGCCGGAAGAAATGCTCGACGTCGAAGACCAGCCGCCATCCATGCAGGACCGCGGGGCGCGAGCCCGCCGTCGTGGCGCCCTTCGCCCGCAACGACAGCGCGTCCATGTTCGAGCCATAGGCGAAATAGGCGATCATCGAGGGGAATCAGGCATCCGGGCGCGCCCTTCATTGGCAAGCGGATCGCCGCATGGCAGGCTGGCGCGTGCCGACAACTTCGTCATGCGCGTGCTCGCGGGGACCCTTGGCGATCCACATCTCGGACTATAGCATCGAGGCCGCGCTGGAAAAGCGCGCGTCGAGCGTCCTTTACGCCGCGCGCGGTCCGGGCGGCGGCCCCGGCGTGCTGATCAAGACCCTGCCGGGGGCCAATCCGCCCGCGCGCGACGTGCAGCGGATGGAACGGGAGTACCGGCTGCTCCGCGACTTCGACGGCTGCGCCGGCGTCCTGCCGGTGCACGCGCTGCTGCGCCACGGTCACGGGGTTCCGGCCATCCTCAGCCCGGCCTCGGGCGCGCTGCTGTCGCGGCTGATCGCCGACGGGGCGCATCTCGAATGGCCGCTCGATCGCATCGTGCGGCTGGCGATCCGGCTCGCGGAGGCGCTCAACGCGGTCCACGGGCACGGGATGGCGCACAAGAACGTCGCCCCGCGCAGCATCGCTGTCGACACCGCGGACTGGTCGGTCCGCCTGCTGAACTTCGAGATCGCCACGGTGCTGTCGCGCGAACGGCAGGAACGGCGCATATCGCGCTATCTGGAGGGTTCCCTGCCCTACATCTCGCCCGAACAGACCGGGCGGATATCGCAGGACGTCGACCATCGATCCGATTTCTACTCGCTCGGGATGGTGATCTACGAGCTGATCTCGGGCCGTCACCCGTTCGAGGCGTCGAGCACGCTGGAATGGGTGCACGCCCACATCGGCCGGACGCCGCATCCGCCGGGGGCCGAGGGGCGGCCCGTCCCGAGGCCGCTGGCCGAGATGGTGCTGCGCCTGATCGCGAAGAACCCCGAGGACCGCTACCAGAGCTCCTACGGCCTGCTGCGCGACCTGCGCGAATGCGAGCGCCAGCTCGCCCTGACAGGCCGGATCGCGCCGTTCCCCATCGCGCGGGACGACGTGACCGAGACCTTCCGCGTGCCCCAGGCGCTGGTCGGGCGCGACGCCGAGCAGGCGGAGCTGCTGCGCCTGTTCGAGCGGGTGCGGGGCGGGGCCAGCGAGATCTGCCTGATCTCTGGATATTCGGGGATCGGCAAGTCGGCCCTGGTCGACGCGCTGCAGGATCCGGTCCTGCGCGCCCGCGGCTACTTCCTGCGAGGCAAGTTCGAACAGTTCAAGCGCGCCACACCCTATGCGGCCATCTCGGCCGCGGTCTCGGGGCTGGTGCGCGAATGGCTGACCGAGCCGTCGGAGCGACTGGCGTTCTGGCGCGACACGCTGACGGACGCGCTGGGCGCGAACCTTCGGGCGCTGGTCGACCTCGCGCCCGAACTGGAGCGGATCGTCGGCCCCCAGCCGCCGCTGGCCGCCCTGCCGCCGACCGAATCGCAGAACCGCCTCCAGATCGTGTTCCGCAACTTCGTCCGAGCGGCGGCGCGGCCCGGACATCCGATCCTGCTGTACCTCGACGACCTGCAATGGAGCGACGCGCCCACGCTCAGCCTCATCGAGAACCTCGCGACCGCCCGCGACGTCGGGCACCTTCTCATCCTGGGCGCCTACCGCAGCAACGAGGTCGACGCCGGGCACGGGCTGACGCTTGTCCGCGACGCGATCGCGCGGGCGCGCCCGATGCGCGAGCTCGCGCTCGGGCCGCTCGACCGGCGGGCGGTGGGCCGGATCGCGGCCGCCGCGCTGAGCGCCGATGCCGGGGATGTCGCCGAGCTGAGCGACCTGCTTTACCGCAAGACCGAGGGCAACCCGTTCTTCATCCGCGAGCTGCTGCACGCCTTCGCGGACGAAGCGCTGATCCGCTTCGACCGCGAGGCCGGGCGCTGGACCTGGGACATGGAACGGATCCGCGCCGCCGAGATCGCCGGCGGCGTGGTCGAGTTCCTGCTCGGCAATCTCGGCAGGCTGCCCGGGGAGACCCGGGATGCGCTGCGCCTCGGCGCCTGCATCGGCGCGGAGTTCGACCTGCGCACCCTCGCCGCCGTGCACGGCCGATCGCTCGCGAAGGTCGGCGCCGCGCTGATGCCGGCGTTGCAACGCAACATCATTCTTCCGCTCGACGACAGCTATCAGGTGTTCGAGCGGGCGGAGGAGGGCACGGCCTTCGGCGACGCCAACCCGCGGTTCCGCTTCCAGCACGACCGGCTTCACCAGGCCGCCTACGAGCTGAGCGCCGAGGACGAGCGCCGACGCATCCACCTCGGGATCGGGCGGCTGCTGGCGCGGGGGCTCGACGCGGCGGCGGATGGCGACGGGATCATCCGCGTGGTGCGCCACCTGAACGAGGCGCGGGCGCTGATCGACGACGCCGACGAGCGCGCGCGGCTTGTCGCGCTGAACCTCGCGGCCGCGCGGCTGGCGCATGACGCGTCGGCCTATCCGGCCGCTCTGGACTATCTCGAGATCGCGCGCGGCCTGCTGCCGGCGGACGCCTGGCGCAGCGTCTACGGGACGAGCCGCGAGATCTCGCGGCTCTACGCGCAGACGGCCTATCTCAACGGCCTGCACGAGTCCTCCGAAGCGGAACTCGACACGGCGCTCGCCCATGTCCGGACGCCGCTCGAGAAGGCGCAGATCCTTGCGATGCGCACGCGGCACTATTCGACCCTCGGCCGCATGACCGACTCGATCGCGACCGCGCTGCAGGGGCTGGCGCTGCTCGGCATCGACATCGGGGACGACCTGACCGAGGAGGTCGTGGCGGCCGAACTGGCCGCGGTGAACCGGAACCTCGCCAGCCGCAAGATCGCGGACCTCATCGAGGAGGACCGGCTGACCGACGAAACCGCGGCCGCCGCCATCGGCCTGCTGATGGAGATCTTTCCCGCCGCGTTCCTGTCGGGCGCGGGCGGCCTGTTCCGCTTCCTGATCGCGCGCTCGGTGAACCTGTCGCTGCGCCACGGCAACTCCACCGAGACCGCCTTCGCCTATGCGACCTACGGGATGCTGCTCTGCGGCGCGCTGAACGATCCGCGGCAGGGCTACGAGTTCGGAAAGCTCGCGCTGGCGATGAACGAGCGCTTCGACGAGATCGGTCTCAAGTCGCGGATCATCTACGTCTACGGGATGTTCATCCATCACTGGAGCAACCACTGGTCGACATTGACGGCCTGGTTTCGCCGGGGGATCGAGGCGGGCTACCAGTCCGGAGACCTGCTCTATCTGGCGTACAGCGCGCAGGATTGCGTGATATGGGATCCGAGGCTGGACGTCGATACGGCGATAGCCGAACAGCGCAGATACCTGGACATCGTGAGGGACTGCAAATATCAGGATTCCCTCGATTCCGGAACACTTTTTCTACAGATGCTTCTGAATTTCGCAGGCCATACATCCGATCCGTATTCCCTTAACGATGAGAGCTTCGATGAGGGCGCATGCCGCGCAGAGATGCTGCGGCGGCGATTCATGACCGGGATCGCCAACCATCACATCTACAAGCTCGAGATTCACTTTCTGTACGGTGATCTCGACGGCGCACTCGCCCATGTCGCGGCGCAGGACCGGCTGGTCGACAGCGTCATGTCCCTGCCGCAGCTCGCGCGCTTCCGCTTCGTGTCCTTCCTCGCCCTCGCCATGCGCCTGCCGGCGCTGCCCGAGGCCGAGCGGCAGGCGACGCGGGCGCGGCTCGACCGCGACCTCGCGCAGATGGCGGTCTGGGCCGGGAACTGCGCGGAGAATTTCGGCCATCTGCATCTGGCCATGGCGGGGCAGCTCGCCTTTGCGGACGGCGACGCGCTCGGCGCGCTGACGCGGCTCGGGCAGGCCGCGCGGGAAGCGCGCAGGCACGGGTTCCTGCGCGACGAGGCGATGATCACCGAGCGATGCGCGGCGATCTTCGGGTCGCTGGGCCTGGAGCCGGCCGCCTCGGCCTATCTGACCGCGGCGCGGACCCTCTATGCGCGCTGGGGCGCCGCCCGCAAGGTGGCCATGATCGACGCCGCCCGCCCCGACCTCGCCGCGCAGGCGGCGCGCGCCGCGGCCCTGCCCGCGGGTTCCGGCGGCGCGGGCGAGGACGGCGAGGAGCGCGAGGCCCTCGCTGCGATGGACCTCGCCACGGTGATGAAGGCGGCGCGGGCGATCTCGGGCGAACGCGTGCTGTCCAGCCTGCTCTCGCGCACCATGGAGATCATGCTGGAAAGCGCCGGGGCCCGCTGCGGCGTGTTCGCGCGGCCCGGCGGGGATGGCGGGGACCGGCTGGTCGTCGAGATCGCGAGCGCCGTCGAGGGCGCGCCGCGGACCGGGGGGCCGGGCGAGCGGGACATCGCGCTGCAGGCGCCCCTGTCGATCCTGGTCTACGCGCTGCGCACCGGGTCCGCGGTGGTGCTGGAGGATGCGGCGGCCGACCCGCGATACGCGGCCGATCCCTATGTCGCGGCGCATGGCGCGCGGTCGGTCCTGTGCGTGCCCGTGGTGCGGTCCGACCGGGTCGAGGGCGTGATCTATCTTGAGAACGATCTTGTCCGCGGCGCGTTCACGCAGGACCGGGTCGCCCTGGTCGAACTGCTCGCGGCGCAGGCCGCCATCTCGATCGAGAATGCGCGCTTCTATGTCCAGCTCGAGCAGAAGGTCGCCGAGCGCACGGCGGCCCTCGCACAGAAATCCACCGCCCTCGAGGCGGTCGCGAACCAGCTGTCGAAGTATCTCGCGCCGCAGCTCTACCGCTCGATCTTCGATCAGCGGAAGGAAGTGCGGCTGACCAGCGAGCGCAAGCGGCTGACCGTGTTCTTCTCCGATCTGGTCGGGTTCACCGAGCTCGCCGACCGGCTGGAATCGGAGGACCTGACCCAGCTGCTGAACCGCTACCTGACGGAGATGGCCGAGATCGCGCTCGCCCATGGGGCGACCATCGACAAGTTCGTGGGGGACGGCATCGTCGCGTTCTTCGGCGACCCCGAGACGCGGGGGGTGGCGGCCGACGCGACCGCCTGCGTGCGCATGGCCATCGCGATGCGCGAACGCCTTGCCGAGTTGCGCGCGATCTGGGCCGCCCAGGGGATCTCGAAGCCGTTGCAGTGCCGCATCGGCATCCATACCGGCTACTGCACCGTCGGCAATTTCGGCGGCGAGATGCGGATGGACTACACCATCATCGGCGGAACGGTGAACCTCGCGTCGCGGCTCGAATCCTCGGCCGAGCCCGACCGCATCCTGATCTCCTACGAAACCTACGCCCATGTCCGGGACGAGATCGACTGCGTGGAACGCGGCTCGCTGCAGGCGCGCGGCATCGCGCATCCGCTGCGCGTGTTCGATGTGGTCGGGCTGCGCGCCGCGGCGGGCGACGGGACAGAAGCCCTGAACGAGCGGACGCCCCATCTGGCCCTGTCGCTCGATCCCTCCCGGATGACGCCGGAGGAGCGCCGCGCGGCGCTGGATGCGCTGCGCCGGGCCGCGGCGCGGCTGGAGGATCCGGGCGAGCCGGCGACGCCCTTCCCGGGGGCGGATCGGCCCTGAGGTTCAGCCTGTCCGGGGCGGCGGGCGGATCGACGGCGCGCAGGGATCGTCCCCGGCGCCAGCGCAGCGGGCGCAGGCTTCCTCGTAGCTGTAGGTCGGGTGCGGCTTCGGCGCGTAGGAGAAGAACAGGTCCATCTGCGCGAGCGCGCAGAGGACCCGCCTGTCGGCGCTGTCCGGCGGGTTCGGGGGCGCGCCATCCGCGTCGCCGAACCAGCGCCGGCACGCCCGCGCCTTGGCCTCGGCGGGGTCGAGATCGGGGTTCGCGTCGTACTGGCGCACGAAGGAGGCCGCGACGAGATCCTGCGCCTCGTATTTCCGGATGTCCGGAATGCCGGCGCGGTCCGCGGTGCAGCGCCCCGTGACGCCCGCGGCGATCATGTGGTTCGCGATCATGTAGGGCGTCTCGCGCGCGCTGTCGGGGAACAGCCGGATCGCCCCGGTCTGGAGCACATCGACGGCCGGCGTGCCGTTGGCGTCCAGCGGCAGCCGGTCCTTGAACGCGGCGCGGAACCAGCCAGGCGCCTGCGGATCGTAGAGGGGCGATCCGCAGACCAGCAGCGGCAGCGTGTAGCGCGACCCCTTCGCCTCCGGCCCGTCGAGATAGAGCCGCAGCATGGACCGGATGTAGTCGCGGTCCGGACCGCCGTCGAAGAAGCCCGACGCCATCATGATCGGGAAATAGTCGTTGGGGTATTCGCTCTGGCCCGAGCCCGGGGCGGCGATCGGGTTCACGTCGATGATGGTGCGATAGCGGCCGAGCTCGGCCTCGGGCACGCCGCTGCAGCGCAGGATGCGGTTCCAGCGCGACATGGTCATCGAATCGAGGAAGCTGGCCGCGCGCAGCGTCGCCCAGGGCGGATAATGCATGAGAAGGATGGCCTTCTGGCCGATGACGTTGAGGCCCAAGGGCAGGAACAGGCGCCATTTGCAGTCGCCGTCGCCCGGGTTGGCGTTGACCGGGAACCCCTCCATCGGGTTCCAGACGCCGAGACGCCGCAGCAGCGCGCAGCCCGCCAGCGCCTTCCCGGCCACGGCGTCGCCGAAGATCGTCCGATGCCGCGCCGCGAAGGCGGCCATCGTGTCGTCCGCCGCCTCGGCTGTCGCCGTGACGACATAGGCGCCGTCCCGCTCCGCCACCGCGACCGACGCGCCGCCCAGGCCGTCGGCCTCGAGCGACTGGCGCGTGTAGTGGGCGATGACGTCGGTCTGGCTTTTCAGTCCGATGGACGGGTCCGCGAGACCGGCCGGCGGAAACAGCTCGTCGAGCCGTTCGACCGGACCCAGCGGATATTCGACCGTCGCCATGCCCAGTCCTCCCGCCTCATGCGTCGTCCCCACCTGCTCGGGGGGGAAAGCTCTTGTCGTAGGGGACCGCGAAATCCGGCCTGTCGGCGCGCGGCGCGGCGCGCGTGAACACCGCCTCGAAGGTGGGCGAGCGCGGGACGCGATCGCCCAGCCCCCAGCGGGCGCGCGGAACCCCGTGCCAGTCCAGCAGCGTGGCCGCCAGCGACGTCGCCGAGAGGGGCGTCTCCGACGGGCTGCGGAACACCGTGTTTCGCTCGACGAGCGGCGAGACCACGATGGCAGGCACCCGCGGGCCGAGCCGGTCGAAGGCGAAGCCGTCGACCGCGTCCTTCGGCCAGCCCTTCACCGTCGCGGGCGGCGGGACATGGTCGTAGAGGCCGCCGCCCTTTGAGAAGGTGATGACCAGCGCGGTCCTGTCCCAGTTCGGGCCGTCGCGCAGCGCCTCGTAGATCATGTTCAGCTGCACCTCGCCGGGGACCAGATCGGCCCCCGCGCCCGGATGGTAGGAGGTCGCGCCGGTCGGCGCGATCCAGGCCGGTTCGAGGAACGAGAACTTCGGCAGCTTGCCCGTCCGCGCGTTGATGAAGAACTCGGCCATCGTGCCCACATAGGCGGACGGGTTCGCATCGACGCTCGGGATCTGGTTGCGCAGATAGAGATGGTAGGTGAACACCTCGCCATACCATTGCACGGTATAGTAGATCTTCCAGTCGGTGAGACCCTCGCCCCACAGCGTCTTCCAGATCGGCGGTCGCCGGCGCACGTCGGCGAAGTTGGTGTAGTCCGGCTGCCCCTCGTAGGTGGTGGTGATGTTGTAGCTCGACCCCGACAGGGCGAAGCCGCGGTTGGCGTCGGTGCCCCCGGGCAGCGCGCTGAACCAAGCGTCGCTGACGGCGAAGGCCCGCGCGAGCCCATTGATCACCGGAAGCTGCTCGGGCGTGAAGCTCGCCATCACCGCGCCGCTGGCGTTGCCCGCGACGAAGCCGCCCATGTCCGGCTCGGCCCCGCTCCAGTAGGCTGGGAAGCCCCCCGAATACTGCTGCCGGATCGCGTCGGGCGTGCCATGAAACGGGTCGAGCGACGGCGCGACGAGGTCGAGGCCGGCGCTGAGGACGCCGTCGTTGAACTTGTAGACCGGATAGCTCCGCCCCCCGGCCTCGTTCGCGTTCGTAGCGCTCGCGCCGTCGAAAGGCGGCGCGGCGTTGACGAAGTTCAGGGTCGGCGCGTCCTTCTCGTAGAGCCAGCCGAGCACGCTGTCGAAGGTGCGGCTCTCGAGCATGTAGACCACCACATGCTCGATCCTGTCGCGCATGAAGTCCATGGTGCCGGGCACGGACGCGGCGGCGGCATCGACCGGCGCCGCCGGCTGGAACGCCGTCAGCGCCGCGCCGTCGCGGAACTCTGCCGGCAGCGTGCCCACCGCGAGCGGCTCCACGAAGGGATCCGCCGCGAGCGGGTCGAAGCGCCAGAGCGTGTAGGCCCCTGTCGCGGGCTCCCAGTTCAACAGGTCCTCGCCCAGGGCCATCAGGCGGTGGCCGGGCCCCAGATCGGCCCGCGCGCCCGCGGCCACGGGGGGCATCGCCAGGGGGCGCGGCTCCTGCGGGTCGAAGCTCCACAGCCGGAACGCCGCGGCGTCCGCAACCTGCTCGAGCACATAGTCGCCGATGGGCGTCAGCGCGCTGCCCACCCCGATGACCGGAAAGGCGTCCTGGGGCGTCATCGACCGCGGCAGCGGGTCGGCCCCCGAGTTCGGCCGGGTCGGGGCCGGATCGAAGTCGAACAGAAGGTATGACGAGCGCGCAGCCGTCGGCATGAAACACAGCACATAGCCCGAAATCGGGATGAGCTGGAGGAAATCGGTGTCTGCGGCGTTCCATGTATAGTTGTTGCGGCCGCACCAGAACTTGTTCTTGACCCATGCGCCGGACTGCACGACCCTTCCGTTCAGGGGGTCGCCCATGTCCGGCCCGACGGCGACGAGCCTGTAGGACACGGTCGGATCGGCGTCGCCGAGCGGCGCCAGGGAGTAGGCGAGCAGATAGCCGCCGATGGCCAGCAGGCGCGTGTCAGGCGGGCAATGCGCCTCGGCTGCCAGCGGCACCCGCACGAACAGCCCCGGCGCCGCGCGATCCATGCGCCAGAGCGAGTAGGAACTCTCGCCCGGCAAGCGCCGGATCACATAGGTCGGAGCGGGCCGCCGGATCTCGTTCGCCTCGACCATCGGCCCGCTCCCGCGTTGACATTGATCAAAAACCTAGCAATTTCGTCATGGGCGCGCCATGGAAATCGGGCCGCGACGCGGAAGACCGGGGCCTGACCGCGCGCATGCCCGGCAGCCGGCCGCCGGCCGGGGCGCGCCGAACGTCTCGGGGATCGCCGGCCATGAAATGTCTCGCCTGGGCCTTTGCCCTGCTTGCGCCCCTCGCGGCCCTCGCAGCCGAACCCCTGCCGTCCTGGAACGACGGCGCGACGCGATCCGCGATCATCGCCTTCGTCGCGGCGGCCACGGACCCGGACTCGGACGGCTTCGTGCCGGAGGCCGAGCGCATCGCGACGTTCGACAACGACGGCACGCTCTGGGCCGAGAACCCCTATTACTTCCAGTTCATCGCCACGATGGATCGCGCGGCGGAACTGGCGCAGGCGAACCCGGGCTGGGCGGACACGCCGGCCCTCGCCGCGGCCGCGGCCGGCGACCTCGAGGCCGTCCTGAAGCTGGGTTGGGCGGCGCAGGACGAGATCGTCGCCGCGACGCATTCGGACATGCCGGTCGAGGATTACGTCGCGACCGCCGAGGCCTGGTTCGAGACGGCGCGCCACCCCGCGACCGGCAGGCGGTACGACCGGATGATCTACCAGCCGATGGTCGAGTTGCTGGAGCACCTGAGGGACAACGGCTTCGCGACCTACATCGTCTCGGGGGGCGACACCGATTTCATCCGCGCCTTCGCCGGGCGAACCTACGGCGTGCCGCCGCAGAACATCGTGGGATCGCAGACGAACATGGCCTTCGAGATGGTCGGCGGCGTTCCGGAGGTGCTGAACAAGGGCGGCCGGTCGTTCTTCACGGACAAGGGCGGCAAGCCGGTGGGCATCGCGCGCCACATCGGACGACGGCCCGTGTTCGTCGCCGGCAATTCCGACGGCGATCTGGAGATGGCGCAATGGGCCGTCGCGGGTGGCGGGCCGCGTTTCGTGATGCTCGTCCACCACACCGACGCCGCGCGCGAATGGGCCTACGACCGCGACAGCAGGGTCGGCAGGCTGGACCGCGCGCTCGACGCCGCGGCGGCCGAGGGCTGGACCGTGGTCGACATGGCGCGGGACTGGGGCCGCATCTGGCCCGATTGAGCGGACAGGCCGGGACGCGTCCGGGGCCGGCCCCGCGCGGGCCCCGCGGACCGGCGGTCGCGCCCGGCCGCGATGGCGCGGAGCGCAGACCGGGTGCGCGTCCGGACCCGCGGCGCCGGCGCGATGCGCCGCCTCCGCATCGCATGGGGCCCTGGCGGCACGGATGGGGCGCAAGGCGAGGGCGCGGGGGAACGCGCGATCGCGCGGCCGTGGCAACCGCCCGTCGCCGCCGCCGGAAACGGGGTTGCGGCACCGTGAGGGTCCGGCCGGTCGGCTCCGGCTTCGGCCCCGCGCGGTCGCGACGGCGCCGAAACCCGTGCCGCGGGGCGGGCTGGGCGCCGCCGCGCGCGCCGGCCCATGCGCTCTGCGGCGATGGGCGCGCTGCGGCCGCATCCACGCCCTCCTGCCGATCCGCGGCAGGCGCGCGGGACAGGCGGCGGGCGCCCGGTCGGACGGCCGGCCTCGGACGCTCGCCACCGGCCCCCGATGCCGGGCGGGATGCCTTCCGTGTGGATCCAGCTCTCGACCGTGTTGGCGAACGCCCGCACCATGAGGCGTGCGAACGTCGGGAACGGGGTCATGATGGCGCTGGCAGGGCAGGATTCCCGCCCTCATCCTGTCGGTGGCGCGACGCGGCTTCGCGATGGACAGGGTTTGTGCGCCGCGGGCCGGCGCCATGGCCGGCCGGCGCGCCGAACGGAAAGGGAGAAGTTCATGAGCTGGTTCGACAGATCGCTGATGGCCCGCAAGGGCGTCGCCGGGGGCAGGCCCGGCGCCGCCTCCTCGCTGACCATCGAGAAGCAGGGCCGCTTCCACTACGTCTACGGCCCCTACGCCTCGCCAGTGCTCGAGGTCGCGCCCGGCGCCGTGGTGACGGTCGAGACCCATGACGCCTTCGAGGGCAAGGTGCGGCACGAGACGGACAGCCCCTCGGCCCTGCTGAACTTCCCCTTCCTCAACCCCCAGACCGGCCCGATCTTCGTGACGGGGGCCGAGAAGGGCGACGCGCTGGCGGTGCGGATCCTCTCGATCCGGCCGCGCGGCCCCCAGCCCGTGGGCACAACCTGCCTGATCCCGGAATTCGGCGGGCTGGTGGGCACCGCCGACACCGCCATGCTGAACCCGGCCCTGCCCGAGAGGGTGAAGAAGGTCCGCGTGGACGAGAACGGCGTCTACTGGTCCGACCGCATCACGCTGCCCTACGAGCCCTTCATCGGCACCATCGGCACCTCGCCGGAGATCGAGGCGATCAGCTCGCTGCAGCCCGACACCCATGGCGGCAACATGGACATGCCCGACGTGGCGCCCGGCGCGGTGATCTACCTGCCGGTGAACGCGCCGGGCGCGCTGCTCTATCTCGGCGACTGCCACGC
>DAINOD010000021.1:0-39058 GCA_036735545.1 Rubrimonas sp.
TCGGGCTCGGAGGGCGTGAGGTTGTCGGGATCGCTCGCGGTCTCGACGAAGCTCACCTGCCGATCGAGGAAACTCGGCGCCTCGGCGCCGAGCTCGTCGCTGCTCGCGATGACGGTCTCGCCGAGGGTCGATATCGGCCCGTCGGACGGATTGGCGCCTCCCGAACCGAGCGCCTCCGCGCCGGACGCGGCGAGCGCGGCGGCCGACGCCTCGTCGCTCGGCGCTTCGGCGGCGCCGCCACCGCCCTGGCCCAGCGGCAGCGCCATCATGGCGCCGACCTCGGCGGGGGTGAGCACCCCGAGATACACGGCGTCCACGACGCCGCCCGGTCCGAAGCGCAGTTCGGCGGTCGCGTTCTCGCGCGACAGCGTGATGCCGCCGACCCGGGTGAACTCGCCCGCGATGTGGGTGGCGCGCGTGACGCCCTCCTCCACCGCCATGTGCGCGATGCCGCCGCGCACCGCGACGATGCCCTGCGGCGTGCGCACCTCGACGTCCGTGGTCTTGGAGATGCGCCCGCCGATGAAGCGCAGCACGCCGCGCGTCATGCTCACGCCCATCTCGCCCACGCCGCGGTCTGGATCGTAGACGTAGCGGTCGAGCACGATGTCGGAGTTCGGCCAGACATTCAGCGTGGTCTGGTCGAGGAAGATGAACTGCCCCGCGCCGATGGCCGCGGTCTCGATCCGCTCCTCGGTCACGACGCCCACGCCAAGCTGGAGCTGGCGCTGGTTGGCCCCGGGCGGCGTGCCGATAACCGCCTGGTTGGCGGCCGCCACATTGCCGATCTGCACCGGCTGGGCATGGAGCGCGGTGGACGCGAGCAGGGCCCCGAGCGTCGTCGCCGTCGTCAGTCGCATGGTCGTCCTTTCAAAGCTCTCGTCGCGCGCAAACTCCGTTCGCGAGACGGATTGTCGCCCGTATCATGGGCCTGTCCTGGTGAGCGCGTCGCCCATGAATATGCCGGTCGCCTGAGCCGGCGCGCCGCTCGCCGCTTCGCCCCCGACCTGGAACCGCCCCGCGGTCGCCGCAACCGGGTCGCCGGCGCCGGCGAAGAACGAACCGCTGACCACGCCGGAGCCGCGGGACCCCGCGAGGCCGCCGTCGTAGTGGTCGCCCGCCGCGAGGACGCCCCGGTCGGAGATGGAGCCCGCATAGGTGTCGCCGAGAATTCCGCTGATCGAGATGGACCCCTCGCCGGACCCGAAGTCGTAGCTCATGGCGAAATCGCCGCGCTCCACGTAGCTGGCCGCACCCATGGCCGTCTGCTCGATGACATGCCCCACCGCGGGGCCGCCATAGGTCGCCGAGCCGGTCTGCGCGCGCACGTCCGCGATGTCGGAGCGCACGCCCGCGACCCAGCTTCCGAGGTGGAAGCGGTCCGCCTCGACGCCGCTCGAGCCCTCCGACAGCAACTCTCCGCCCCACCAGCCCCAGCGCAGGAACTCCGGTTCGAGAACGGTCGGTTCGCCCACCAGCGCCTCGGTCGCCAGCGCGCCGCGGAACTCGAAGGCGTCGCGTTCGGCGGCTTCGCTCACGACGCCTTCCAGCAGGCCCACCTGCGTGTTGGTCTCCCGCGTCGCGAACTCGCGGTCCGTCGCCATCGCGCTGTGGGCGCGCGTCGAGCCGAAGGCGAGATTTGTCCCGCCGAGCGCCTCTCCGCCCAGGGGGGTCGTGACCGGCGTCAGGGCCTCGAACTCGGCCACGGCCGAGTTGCTCGCCGGAGCGAAGCCGAAGCGCACGTCGCTCGGGTCCAGCGTCTGGATCAGGTAGGGATCGCCCGCCGCGAACTCCGTCGCCGCCGCCGCGTAGCCGCCGGTGAGAAAATGCGTGATCCCGGGGTCGGCGTCCCGCAAGGCGCTGTCGAGGGGCAGCGCGGCGCGCGGCAAGGCCAGCGCCATGCGCTCGTCGCCGCGGAAGGTGACCACCTCGTCCAGAATCGCCAACCGGGTGTCGCCGTAGCGGATGTCGGCCGCGGCCGAGCCGGGCTCGCTGTAGCGCCCCGGCGTCGCGTCGAAGGGCTCGGCGCCCGGCCCGGTCGTGACGCGCCGTCCCGCCTGGCCGAACACGAGATAGTCGCCCTGCGCGCCGAAGGCTGTCTCGCCGGCGCCCGCGTCGATCGGCTGGTAGGGCAGCCTCGCGAAGCCGATCCCGTCTGGACCGGACGTCTGCGAGGTGATGCGCATTGTCGCGGAGTTCGCATTGGGCTGGCCGGCGTCGTTGAGGAAGGCGCGGGCGGTGTAGACGCCCAGCGCGCTGGCCTGCGTCGGCCCCTCGCCGTCGATGCGCAGGAAGGCCGAAAGCCAGCGCGCGCCGCCGTCCGCCGCCTCGGGCTGCAGGAGCGGGGTGTTCGGCGCCGGGATCAACGCGAAGCCCGCGCCGCCATCCGGGTCCGGCAGCGCGAACCGGTTGGCGACCGAGACGGGCAGGGGCAGCGTCTCGACGAACTCGCCGAAGCGCTGGAACACCTCGTAGGAGCTGTCGTAGGAGCGCACGGCGATGTCGTCGCCGGACGTCTGCGTCCACAGCGCCGTGGGTGTCGGCTCGCCGAAGAAGCGCAGCTTGCGGAACGGGTTGCTGATGTTGGCGGGCTGACGGAACGCCTCGATGTAGAACACCCCGGGGTCGTCGAAGGCGAAGCGCAGCGAGGATCGGAACACGCCGTCGATCGGCTCGACGAAGCCGTCGCCGGATGCGAAGCCGTCGCTTTCCCGGAATGCGGTCACACTGCTCCCGTCCGCTGCGACGGACAGCACCTCGAACGCCGTGCTCCCGTCCGGCAGCGTCAGTTCGGCTCGCAGGAACATCGACAGCGGCTCGAAGTTCGAAGCGTCGAAGACGACATGTTCGTTCACGAACGGCGTGTCGAGGGCGGTGAACTGGATTCCGCGGAAGTCTGGCAGCGCGCCTGGCGGTGGCGGCGGTGGAGGCGGCGGGGGTGGCGGAGGCGGAGGGGGCGGCGGCGAGACCCCGTTGATCTCCGTCGCTATCTCGCGCAGGTCCAGCCCTGTCAGCACAAGGACTTGCCGCGCCAGCCGGCCGACCGCCTCGGGCGAGGCCTCGTCTTCGGCCGCGCGCCGCACCGCGCCTTGCGTCGATACCGGCGGAGCGGTCGGCGCGGACGCATCGCCCGAGCCGAGCGCCTCGAGACCGCTCTGGACGATCTGCTCTGTCACGACCGCCGCCTCCGGCGCCGCCGCAAGCCCGCCCGTCCCGCGCCCCGGCGCCAGCCCGAGCAGCACGGCGAGAGGCTCGCCGGACAGCAGACCGTCGAACGTGGCGACCAGCGTCCCGCTCGCGTCCCGCGTGGCGACGGCGACGGCGTTTGGGCGCGAGAGCGTCACGCCGCCAAGGCGCGTATAGTCGCCGGCGATGTGCACGACGCGCGTGCTTTCCTCGCCAACCTCGATCTGCGCTATCCCGCCGCGGATCGAGACGATGCCATGAGGCGTCGCCACGGTCGCCTCCGTGGTCTTCGTAATCCGCCCGCCGATGAAGCGCAGCACGCCGCGCGTCATCGTGGCGCCCATTTCGCCCACACCGCGGTCCGGGTCGTAGACGTAGCGGTCGAGCACGATGTCCGAGTTGGGCCAGACGGTCAGGGTGGTCTGCTCGAGAAACACGAGTTGCCCGGCCCCGATCGCCGCCGTCTCGATCCGCTCCTCGGTGACCACGCCCGTTCCGAGCTGGAGTTGTCGCTGCTGGGCCCCCGGCGGCGTGCCGATCACGGCCTGATTCGCCGCAGCGACGCTGCCGATCTCGCTGGCCGCCGCCCCGAAGGGCGCGGCGGTCAACGATATCGCGACGGCGAGCTGGCCCCTCACGGCGATCACCTCCCTCAGAAGGTCAGGACGAACGACACCCCCACCTCGAAGCTGTCGAGTTCGAAATTCTGGATGTTGGAGTCGCGCTGGAAGTAGGTGGCGTCGACCGCCACGCCGTAGCTGCGGTCGATCGGCGCGAAGAGCCTGGCGCCGACACGGCCTTCCCAGTCGCGGCGCTTCTGGTTCGGGTCCACGGCCGGGTCGGGATCGTCGAACCAACGCCGGCCGCCCTGGGCGAAGGCCGTCAAGGTCAGCGGCGCGGCAAGCGTCGGCACGGTGTCGCGGAACTGGTGCGTGGCTGAGCCGCGCAGCAGCAGTTCGTTGTTTGACTGGAAGCCCGCGTCCGTGCGGTCCGTCTCGTAGCCCACGCCGAGGCGCAGCACGGTGTCCCGATCCGCGGCATAGGCGAAGCCGGCGAAAAGCGCGCCATACAGGCCGTCGAAGTTGTCGGCGTCGCGGTAATCGCGATACTGCGCCAGCGCGGTCCCGAACAGGTTCAGCCGGTCGGAATAGGTGTCGGTCAGCTCGACCCCGACGCCGCCCGCCCAATACAGCGACTCGTTCGCCGAACGAACGTGCGCGCCCTGCACGAAGGGCCGCGCCTTGGGGCCGAACTGACGCTCGTCCAGCGAGAGCCGCGGCCCGGTGATGATGTCAACGACGTCGAAATCGCCCGAATCCGTCGAAAAATACCTCAGGCCCGTATAGGCTGCGTTGGTGATCCATACGTCGTCGTTCGGCCGGCCGAGATCCGCCACATGGTTGACGCCTCCGGCGAGGCGCCAGCCGAAGCTGCCGTCCGACGTCGCCGAAGGGTCCAGAAGGCCGAAGCCGCCCGGGAAGAAGGCGACCCGCACCTCGCGGTCGCTGGGCCCGAGCGTGGCGTTTGTGCTGTAGACCAGGCCGACGCTGGCGAAGCCCGAGAGGCGATTGGTCCGGGTGCGCTCGTCGATCTCGGCGAGGAAAGGGGCGACGCGGGCGCGCACCTCCTCGGGCGGCTCGGCGGCCAGCGCGCGCTGGAAGTAGAAGCGCGCCACCTCGTAGGAGCCGAGGCGGAAATAGGCGACCGCCAGCTCCAGCTGCACGCGCGGCAGGTCCGGGTTGAAGATCAGCATCCGCTCGTAGGTGGCGATGGCCGCCTCCAGATCGCCCGCCTCCAGCGCGGCGGCCGAGTAGGCGAACATCAGGTCGAGGTTCGCGGGATCGCGCCGCATCTCCTCGAACAGCGCGTTCTGCCTGGCCCGCGCCTCGCTCACCGGCGCCGTCTGCGCGACGGCGACGTTCGCCACGGTGAGCAGAAGCGCCGCGATTGCGCCAACGGAGACAGTTTTCATGATCCCTCGCCCGGATTTGCTCCGAATTCGAAAGAGAGGGTCGGCGCGGGGGCGCCCTTGCGTCAAGGATAATGGCGGGAATGCGGCGCGACGTCGTCGGGCGTTGCCAAAGCGCTACGCCGCGAGCGCGCCCAGCATCGCGCGCCGCGCCGCCTCCAGCGCGCCGCTGTTGTCGATGCGCAGGACGTCCGGCCCGGTCGGCGCCTTCAGCGCGGCGCGGTCGAGCCGCCCCGCGATCTCGGCCGCGCTCTCGCGACCCCGCTCCGCAAGGCGCAGCGCCAGCGTCTCGGGCGCCGCGGTGACGAACAGGACCCGCAACGGCCGGAACCGCGCCCGCGCCGCCTCGACCATGCCGCGCGAGCCGTTCATCACCACATGCCGCCCGGCCGCCAGCGCCGCCTCCACCTCCGGTCCCACCCCGTAGCCGAGGCCGTTGGCGCGCCACCAAAGCGCATAGCCGCCGGCCGCGGCGGTCGCGGAGAAGGTCGCCTCGTCGACGGCCAGATGGTCCTCGCCGCCGGCGCCGGTCGGGCGGGTGATGCTGCGGCGCGCGAACAGGATGTCAGGGCGCAGCGGACGCACAGCGTCGATCAGCGTGTCCTTGCCGGCGCCGGAGGGCCCCACCACCAGATGCAGCACGCCCCGCGTCACCGCGCTCACACCTGCAGGATCGAGCTGACGAGAAGTTGTGTGTAGGGATGCTGCGGGTCGTCGAGCACCTGATCGGTGAGCCCCGTCTCCACCACGCGGCCGTCCTTCATCACCATCAGCCGGTCGGCCAGCAGCCGCGCCACCGCGAGGTCGTGGGTCACGACGATGGCCGACAGCCCGAACTCGCCCACCAGCCGGCGCAGCAGGTCCAGCAGCCGCGCCTGCACGCTGACGTCGAGACCCCCCGTGGGCTCGTCCATCAGCACCAGCCGCGGCCGGGTGGCGAGGTTGCGCGCGATCTGCAGCCGCTGCTGCATGCCCCCCGAGAAGGCCGTGGGCCGGTCGTCCAGCCGGTCGGCGGCGATCTCGACCCGTCCCAGCCAGTCGGCCGCCGACTCGCGGATGCGCCCGTAGTGCCGCCAGCCCACCGCCATCAGGCGTTCGCCGACATTGCCGCCGGCGCTGACGCCCATGCGCAACCCGTCGCGGGGGTTCTGGTGGACGAAGGCCCAGTCGGTGCGCATCAGCAGTCGCTTCTCCGGCTCGCCCATCTCGGCCAGCGCGCGCCATCCGGCCTCGCGCGTGCGGTAGCGCACGGTCCCGGCCGTCGCGTCGAGCCGTCCGCCGACGCAGCGCAGCAGCGTCGTCTTGCCCGAGCCCGACTCGCCCACGACGCCCAGCACCTCGCCCTCGCGCAGCGCGAAGCTGACGTCGGCGCAACCGATGCGGGCGCCGAAGCTGACGCAGAGACCCTTGGCCTCCAGCAGCGGCTCCGGCGCGCGGTCGAGGTCAAACATGGGCGGCCACCGTGCGGGGCAGGGCGGCGACGACCTCGCCGCAGGTCAGGATCATGTCGAGGCCCAGGGGATAGCTCAGCCGGTTGCGCGCGCTCACCGCCCAGAAGGCGGCGTCGACCCCGCCCACGGCCAGCCGACGCCCGCCGGGCGCGCCCGGGCCCTCCAGCGTCGCGCCGGCGCCCTCGGCGAGGCTCTCCACCTCCACGATCAACGTCACGGAGCGGTCGGGGTATTCCGGGGTGCCGATCGAAAGCCCCGACAGATCGCGCAGCGCCGTCCAGGACCCGAGGAGAAAGGCCGCAGCAGCAGGGTCGGTCGCCGGGGCGGCCGAGGCGTGAAAGCGCAGGAAGGCCTCGGTGGCGGGGCTGCGAAGGTCGGGCGCCAGCCAAAGCGGCGCTTCGCCGTCCACAAGCATCAGCGCCACCGCCGCCGCGGCGGGTGAGAGACCCTGCGGCGGGGGCGGGCAGGGCAGGCGGCGGATCGCGCCCGGCCGCGCCATCGCGTCGAGCAGGGCGCGAAAGCCATGCGCCGCGTCCCGCACCGGGTCTGCGAAGCCAAGGCCGGGGGCGAGCGACATGGGGCGACCAACGTGAGGAAAGCTATCTAGACACCCCTAAGGCGGCCCGCGCCGCGCCGCAACGGCGCAACCGCGAAGGTTTCGTGACCGATCAGGCCGCGCGCCGCCCCGCAACCCAGGCCTCGCGCAGATGCACCCGACCGCCGGCGCGGCGCACGCGGATCAGATCCGCCCGCAACCCGACGGCGACCGCCCCGCGGTCCGCCAGCCCCGCGGCCTCGGCGGGATTGCGCGTCGCCAGCGCCAGCGCGGCGTGCAGGTCGTGGGGCATCTCCGGATCGTCGGCGATGGCGAAGACGGCGTCCAGCGGGCTGCGCGGCACGTAATCCGACGAAAGCATGTCCACGAGCCCCTCCGCCAGCAGGTCGCGCACCGCGACGTTGCCCGACTGGGAGCCGCCGCGCAGGAAGTTCGGCGCGCCCGCCACGATGGCCATGCCGGCCGCCCGCGCGGCCCGCGCCGCATCCAGCGTGGTGGGGAACTCCGACACCGTGCTCCCCTCGGCGCAGGCCTGCGCCACATGGGCCTCGGAGGCGTCGTCGTGGCTCATCAGCCTCAGCCCGCGGGCGTGCACGAGAGCGGCGACCTCGGCGCGGACCGCGTTCGCGATGCGCGCCGAGCGCGCCTGCAACTCCGCGGTCTTCCCGCGCGCCTCGGCGAGATCGATCGCCAACTCGCTCGCCATGTATCGCACGTAGCGCTCGACGTCCGGGCTCTGCCGGTCCCCGGGCGCGTGGTCCATCACCGAGGCCAACGCCACCAGCGCCCGGTCGATGTTGTCGGCCACCAGCGCCGGCGTGTCGGGGTCGGAGACCTCGCAGCGCAGGTGCACCTTGTGGTCGGCGCGCAGCATGTCAGCCGCCGCCAGCATCTCCAGAGCGTCGAGGCAGGGGGCGAGAATCTCGCGCCGTTCGGGCCGCTTCAGCGAGGCGCCGACGCAGATCGCGTCGAACACCGTGGTCGTGCCCCCGCCGATCATCTGCGCGTCGTGCGCCATCACGGCGTTGGCGAAGTCCCACTGAACCCGGGCGCGGGGGAAGACGTGCTTCTCCAGATGGTCGGTGTGCACATCCACCACGCCCGGCAGAAGATAGTCGCCGCCCAGATCGACGCCCTCGCCGGCGCGGTCGTGCAGTACCTCGACGATGCGCCCGTCCTCCACGCGCACCGAGCCGCGCGCCTCGCCCTCTGGCGTGACCAGCGTGGCGTTCGCAAAGACGAGGCCGCGCGACGCTGCGACGGCTGGGCGCTCGCGGTCGGCGAGAGCGGCGTCGGTCATGGGCTGTCCTTCCGGGTCGGGGCTGTGCTTGGCAGGCTGCGCGGGCGTGCGGCGACGGGCTATTCCGCGGCGGCGGGCAGTGGCAGGCTCGGCTGGCTGTGAAAATCATCAGGCGTCACGAGGCCGGCGGAGATCACGAGCTTCGCGGCCTCCTCGACGGTCATGTCGAGCACGATGACGTCCCTGCGCGGAACGAACATCAGAAAGCCGGTCGTGGGGTTGGGCGTCGTCGGCATGAACACGCCGATCAGGTCCTCGCCCGCAGCGCGCCGGGCGATCTCGCCCTGTGCGGGCGTCGAGATGAAGGCGATGGCCCACATCCCCCGTCGTGGATATTCGATCAGGCAGGCCTTCTGGAACGAGCTCTTGGACTGCACCAGAACGGTTTCCGCAATCTGCTTGATCCCGTTGTAGATCGTCCGCACGATAGGCAGCCGCGCCAGCATCCTCTCGCCCCACAGGATCGCCTGCGCCGCGAACAGGTTCTTCGCCAAGGCTCCCATCAACGATGTGAAGACGACGAAGATCAGCAGGCCGTAGCCCGGAAACTCGAGATAGTCATGCAGCGCCCAGCCGGTGGGCAGCAGCTGCTCGAACTTGTAGTCGACCGCGCTGACGAATGACCAGATCAGCCAGACCGTCAGATAGAGCGGCGCGATCACCACCAACCCGGTGAAGAAGTTCGCACGCCAACGGGCGGCTAGACGCAGGCCGCCCTTGTCCTCGCCGTCGCCCGCAGGCGCGCCGCCGCCCTTGTCCATGTGTGCGATCTCCGCCGTCCTGCGAGAACTAATAGCCTTGTCGGCGATCGACAACATGCACGAGGGGCTCGCCCCGCGCCAAGCGACGGATTTGCGACAGGATCGCCGGAGCCGCGGTCTCGGGCCGCGTGGCCGAGGCGACGTGCGGCGTCACCGTCACGCGGGGGTGACGGCGGAAGGGGTGGTCGGCGGGCAGGGGTTCGATGCGGAAGACGTCGAGCGTCGCATTGGCCAGCCGGCCCTCGTCCAGCGCCGCGAGCAGCGCCGCGTCGTCGATCAGCTGGCCGCGTCCGGCGTTGATCAGCGACGCGCCGCGGGGCATCGCCGCCAGCGCGGCGGCGTCGATCAGGTTCGCCGTCTCGGGCGTGGCGGGCAGAAGGCACACGAGAATCTCCGCCGCCGCCAGCACCGCCCGCAGCCCTTCCGGCCCCGCGCGGCAGTCCACGCCCGGGATCGCCTTCGGCGTGCGGCTCCAGCCCATGACGCGAAAATCCAGCGCCGCCAGCGCCCGCGCCGCGACCCCGCCCAGCTCGCCCATCCCCAGCACGCCCACCGTGCGGTCGCGCGCCAGCGGCGGCACGGGCTCGCCCCAGAGCGGCCCCGGCCCGGCCAGCGCGGCGTCCAGGTCGAGATGGCGGCGCATCACATGGCCGACCACATAATCGCGCATCCCCCAGACCAGCCCCGGCTCGACCATCCGCGTCAGCGGCACGTCCGCCGGCAGGCCCGGCAGCGCCAGCGCCTTCTCCACCCCTGCCCAGATGCTCAGGATCGCGCGCAGCCCGGTGTAGGGCCGGAAGTCCCGCACCGGCCCGGCGTGGGCGAAGACCAGCGCGTCCACCGCGCCCGGGTCCACGGCCGCGGGGTCGTCGTGCAGCGTGAACCGCACGCCCTCCGCCGCCGCGCCGGCCTGCAAAGCCTCTCGCCACGGGGCGCGGTCGGTCTCCTCCACGGTCAACAGGACGGTGAGGCTCATTGGACCGGCCGGTGGATGTGAGCCGACTGCACGAGGCCGAAGCCGAACAGCAGCACCAGCATCGCAGAGCCGCCGTAGGAGACCAGCGGCAGCGGCACGCCGACCACGGGGGCCAGCCCCGACACCATCGCGACGTTGACCGCGAAGTAGAGGAAGAACGTCGCCGAGACGCCGCCGATCACCAGCGCGCCGAAGCGGTCGCGGTTGGCGAAGGCCGCCGCCGCGCAGAACATCAGGATCAGCACGTAGAGCGCCAGCAACGCCATGGCGCCGAGGTAGCCGAACTCCTCGGCCAGCGACGTGAAGATGAAGTCGGTGTGCTTCTCGGGCAGAAAGTTCAGCCGGCTCTGCGTGCCCTGCATGAAGCCGCGCCCCTGCAGACCGCCAGAGCCCAGCGCGATCTGCGACTGGGTGATGTGATAGCCGGCGCCCAGCGGGTCGATGGTGGGGTCGAGAAAGGTCTCGATCCGGCGGAACTGGTAGTCCTTCAGCAACTGCCAGTCCGTGCCGCGCGAGGCGAACACCGCCCAGACCGCTCCGCCGACCGCCCCGACGCCTGCGGCGAAGTAGAGCCAGTGCGCCCCGGCCAGGAAGATCATCGCCCCCCCGCCCGCGACCAGCAGGAGCGCGGTTCCGAGGTCGGGCTGGGTCAGCACCAGCGCCGTGGGCGCAAGGATCATCGCCATCGGGGCTACCAGCCACAACGGCCGCGACACCTTCTCCACCGGCAGCCACGCGAAATAGGCCGCCAGCGCCATCACCAGCGCGATCTTCATGACTTCGGAGGGCTGGAGCTGCAGGGGGCCGATCTGGATCCAGCGCTGGGCGCCCATGCCGGTCACGCCGACGAACTCCACGGCCACGACCAGGCCCAGCGCGCCCAGATAGATGAGCGGCGTCAGCCGCCGCCAGACGCTGATGTCGATCAGCGCCACGACCATCATGCCCACCAGCCCGAACGCGAAACGCGTCATCTGCCGCGAAGCCCACGGGTCCATCCGCCCGCCCGCCACCGAGTAGAGCATCAGAAAGCCGACCCCGGCCACCGCCACCATCAGCAGCGCCAGCGGCCAGTTGAAGCGCAGCAGCTTCGCGCCCAGCCCCATCGGCGCGGCGCGGCTCACGCGCGGCTCCGCGGCTGGCCCTCGGCGGCGGGGGGCGGCGCGGGCGGGGGCGTGCGCTGGCGCTCGATCTCTGGCCTGAGCGCCGGGGCGTAGGCGACCAGCGGCGGCTCTGGCCCGTATAGCGCGCGCAACATCACGTCGCGCGCGATCGGCGCCGCCGCCGCCGAGCCGCCGCCGCCATGCTCCACCACCACCGCGATGGCGTAGCGGGGGTCGTTGACGGGCGCGTAGCCCACGAACAGCGCGTGGTCGCGCCGGTTCCACGGCAGGTCGCGGTTGTTGATCACGCCGCGCGCCCGCTCGGCCATGGTGATGCGGCGCACCTGGCTGGTGCCCGTCTTGCCCGCCATGCCCGTCGCGGGGTCGTAGATGCGCGAGGACCGCGCGGTGCCGCCGGGCTCGTTGACCACCGCGTTCATCGCGTCGCGCATCAGCGACAGGAATGCCGGGCGCAGAGTCAGCGGCGCCGCCGCCGGGGCCGCGTCATCGGCGATCAACCGCGGCGTCACGTCGGTCCCGCCGGCCAGCCGCGCGGTCATCACCGCGAGCTGCAGAGGGGTCGCCAGCATGAAGCCCTGACCGATGCCGATGTTCAGCGTGTCGCCCTGCTGCCACGCCTCGCCGTGCACGGCGCGCTTCCAGTCGCGCGTCGGCGTCAGCCCGGCCATGACCGAGGTCATCGGCAGGTCGTGCCGCTCGCCAAGGCCCAGCCGCCGCGCCATCGCCGAAACCGCGTCCACCCCGACGCGCCGCGCAACCTCGTAGAAATAGACGTCGCAGGACTGCTTGATGGCGTCGCGGCAGTCCATCATGCCGTGCCCGCCGCGCTTCCAGCAGTGGAAGCGCCGGTCGCCGAGCTGGTAGCCGCCGTTGCAGAACACCCGCTCGCCCGGCGCGATGAGCCCCGCCTCCAGCGCGGCCAACGCCACCACCATCTTGAAGGTGGAGCCCGGCGGGTACTGTCCCGAGACGGTCTTGTTGGCGAGCGGGCGGTGGTCGTTGGCCAGATAGGCGTTCCAGTCGGCGTGGCCGATGCCGAAGACGAACTTGTTGGGGTCGAAGCCCGGCGCCGAGGCCAGACAGAGAAGCTCGCCGTTGCGCACGTCCATGACGACGGTCGCCGCGCTCTCCTCGCCCATTCGCTCCATGGCGTAGCGTTGCAGGTCGCGCTGCACGGTGAGGCGCATGTCGCGGCCGCTCTGGCCCTCGGTGCGGTCGATCTCGCGGATCACACGACCGACCGCGTTGACCTCGATGCGCTGGGCGCCGGCGCGGCCGCGCAGGCGCTCCTCCTCGATCCGCTCGACGCCGTTCTTGCCGATGTGGAAGTCGGGCAGCAGCAGCAGCGGGTTGCGGACCTCCTGCTCCAGATCGGTCTCCGACACACGGCCGACATGGCCGATGACGTGGGAGAACGCCTCCGCCTCCGGGTATAGCCGCGACAGGCCGACGTCGGGGGCCACGCCGGGCAGGGAGGGGGCGTTGGCGTTGATCAGGGCGAACTGCTCCCAGCTCAGGTGCTCGGCGACGATGACCGGCACGAAGGCGCTCTTCTGGGCGAACTCGCGTTCGATGCGCGCGCGGTCGGCGTCGCTGATCGGAATGATGCGGGCGAGCTGGTCCAGCACCCGGCCGACGTCGCCGGCCTGCTCGCGCACCACCGCGACGCGCAGGTTCTGCCGGTTCACCGCCAGCGGCCGGCCGTCGCGGTCGAAGATCTCGCCCCGGGCGGGCGGGATCAGACGCAGGTTGATGCGGTTCTCCTCGGCCAGCGCATGATAGATCGCGCCGTCCTCCACCTGCAGCTTGCGCAGCCGCCACCCCAGCGCCCCCGCCACGCCGGCCTGCAGACCGAACAGCACCAGCGCGCGGCGCGAGACGGCGGGGGCGGCGGGCTCGCCCTTGCGGGCGCCAAGGCGCGGGCGGTTTCCGGGTCTGCTCATGACATGGCTCTCTGGGCGGCTCTCTGGGCGGCGCGCGCGCGGCCGGAAAGGACCGTGGCGCCCTCGGCGGGGGTCGGGGCGGGGCCGAGGCGCACCGCCCAGCGCAGCGCCAGAGCGACGACCGGATAGGCCGCGACGGTGGCGCTCAGCCGCGCGATCAGATCCACCGTCGCCGGCGTCGGCGCGAGCGTCGCGGTCAGCAGCGCCCACTGCACGCCCAGCGCCGTCGCGGCGGCCAGCCCGACCGCGAGCCACTCGGCCGGAAAGCCGCCGCGGGAGGCGGCGCGTCCGCGGCCGCGCAGCGCCTCGGCTGCGACCAGCAGCCCGAGCGCCCCGGCTCCGACCGGCCCGCCCGACAGCAGGTCGCGCGCGACGCCGAGCAGGAACACGATGATCGCGGGCGTCTGCGCAGGCCGCCGCACGGCCCACAGCGCGACGACGCACAGCAACATGTCCGGTCCCGCCCACCCCGACAGCGCGCCGCCGACGGGCGCCATGTCGACCGCCACCGCGAGCCAGGCCGCCGCGCCCAGCGCGAGGAGCGAAACCGCCCGGCTCATCGCGCCGGCCCGCCAGCCAGCGGCGCGGCGGCCTCGGGCGGCATGATCAGGTCTCCCGGCGCGTCGCCGGGGCTGTCCGGCGCCCAGCGCAGCACGCGCACGAACTCCAGCCGCGCATAGTCCGCCGCCAGATGGGCCCGCGCCGAGCGCTCGCCCAGCGCGGCGACCACGCCGACCGGCAGGTCGGGCGGGAACACGCCGCCGTCGCCGGAGGTGAGGATCTGCTGACCGATCGCGATGGCTTCGGGCTCGGCCAGAAAGCTCAGCCGCGGCGCGCCGGTGCCGTCGCCGGTCAGGATGGCGCGGCGGCCGGAGGGCAGGATCTTCACCGGCACGCGGCTGTCGAAGTCGGTCAGCAGCAGCGCCCGGCTCACCTCCTCGCCCACGCCGACCACCCGGCCGACGAGGCCCGCGCCGTCCACGACGGCCGCCCCGTCGCGCACGCCGTCGCGGGCGCCGATGTTCACCAGCACGCTGCGCCCGAAGGGCCCGCCGGAATCGGCGATCACCTCGCCGGTCGCGAAGCCCATGCGCGGCGCCAGCCGGACGTTGTTCAGCGCCCGCAGCTGGGCGTTCTCGCGCTCGAGGCTCTGGGCGGCGTCTCGCCAGGCGCGCAGGCGCTGGATCTCGCGGCGCAACTCGCGGTTCTGGGCGTGGACGTCAGAGAAACGCTCCCAGTCCTCGACCAGTTCGGCCAGCCGCGCCGTGGGGCCGGCGACCGAGCCCATCGAGGGCGCCAGCGCGTCGGCCGCCAGCATCCGCAGCCGCTCGACGCGCGGATTGTCGACCCGCCACAGCGCGAACAGCGTAAGGGCCAGCAGGGCGAGCCCGGCGAGCCCGATCCGGCGCAGGGTCCGCGCCATCTCCGCCGCGTCGTCTTTGGCTCTGGCCACCCCTACTCCTTGCCACCCCTACCCATAGAGTGTGCGAGTCGCAAAACGACTATACGCTGTCCTTGAGCACATGTCGCAGCGCTGTCTTGTGCTCCAGCGCCTTGCCGGTGCCCAGCGCGACGCAATTCAGCGGCTCGTCCGCGATGGTCACGGCGAGGCCCGTGTGCTCGCGCAGCGCGACGTCGATCTCGCCCAGCAGCGCGCCGCCGCCGGTCAGCATCACGCCGCGGTCCACGATGTCGGCGGCGAGGTCGGGGGGCGTCGCCTCCAGCGCCACCATCACCGCCTCGACGATCTGCTGCACCGGCTCGGCCAGCGCCTCGGCGATCTGGCCCTGGGTGATCTCGATTTCCTTCGGCACGCCGTTCAGCAGGTCGCGGCCGCGGATGTCCATGCTCAGGCCGCGGCCGTCGTCGGGCATCCGCGCGGTGCCGATCTGCTTCTTGATCCGTTCCGCCGTGGCCTCGCCGATCAGCAGGTTCTGCTGGCGGCGGAGGTAGGAGATGATCGCCTCGTCCATCTTGTCCCCGCCCACGCGCACGGAGCGGGCGTAGACGATGTCGCCGAGGCTCAGGACCGCGACCTCGGTGGTGCCGCCGCCGATGTCCACGACCATGGACCCCGTGGGCTCGCCGAAGGGCATGCCGGCGCCGATGGCCGCGGCGATGGGTTCGGGGATCAGCAGCGCCTTCCGCGCGCCTGCGGCCATGACCGACTCCATGATCGCCCGCTCCTCCACCGCCGTCGCGCCGTAGGGCACGCAGACGATGATCAGCGGCGCGGCGAAGCTGCCGCGCTTGTGGACGGTCTTGATGAAGTGCTTGATCATCGCCTCGGCGACCTCGAAGTCGGCGATCACGCCGTCGCGCATCGGGCGGATCGCCTGGATGCTGCCGGGCGTGCGGCCCAGCATCAGCTTGGCCTCCTCGCCGACGGCCAGCACGTCCTTCTTGCCGTCCTTGACGTGGTAGGCCACGACCGAGGGCTCGTTCAGCACGATCCCCTTGCCCTTGACGTAGACCAGCGTGTTGGCGGTGCCGAGGTCGATCGCCATGTCCGAACTGAACATGCCGAGAATACCATTGAACATGGGCCTTCTAGCCTCCGCCCGGCGCTGCGCCGGCCCTGTTTCGAGTCACGCCTTATAGCCACGCGCAAGGGTTGCGGAAAGCGGCCCCCGCGCACGGCTGCGCAGGCAGCATTGCAGGCGCTCAAGTGTCGTTCAGGTTAACGGCGGGAGTGCGGCGGCGCGGAGAATGGCGCCGCGGCTGGACAGGCCGATCCGCACCTCCAATAATCCCTCAAGACAAACCTCGGCAACCTTCCGCGCGCGGAAACGTTGGCCATCACAGAAGGAATACTCGAAGGGAGGAGACACGCCATGGATGCGCCCGTCATCACCGGAATAGACTACGCGATAATCACGGCATATTTTATCGTGGTGCTTGTAATCGGCTTCTACATTGCACGCACCGTCGAGACCGGGGACGATTTGTTCTTGGCCGGGCGCAGTTTGCGCTGGGGGCCGCTGGGCGGCTCGCTGTTCGCCTCCAACATCTCGAGCACGACGCTCATAGGTCTCGCCGGCGCCGCCTACACCAGCGGCCTCGCGGTTTCGAACTACGAGTGGATGGCCGGGCTCGTCCTCGTGTTCATGTCGGTGTTCTACATCCCGATCTACCTGAAGGCGAAAATCTCCACGATCCCGCAATACCTCGAACTCCGCTTCGACCGGCGCTCCCGGCTCTATTTCTCCGCGATAACCATCCTGTTGACGGTGATCGTCGACACCGCCGGCGGCATCTACGCCGGCTCGGTCGTGCTGCAGACGTTCTTTCCCGATCTGGTGCTCTGGCAGACCTGCTTCGCGCTCGCGCTGGTCGCGGGCCTCTACACCGCCGCGGGCGGGCTGGCGGCCGTGGTCTACACCGACGTCATCCAGACCGTGGTGCTGATCGTGGGGTCGACCGTGATCACCTACTACGTCTTCGCCGAGTTCGACTTCAGCTGGGCGGCGGCTTCGGCCGCGATCCCCGACGGGCATCTGTCGCTGATCCGGCCCCTGAGCGACGATTCGCTGCCGTGGCTCGGCACGCTGATCGGCGTGCCGATCCTCGGCTTCTGGTACTGGGCGACCAATCAGTACATCACCCAGCGCATTCTCGGCGCCGCCAGCCTGCGCGACGCGCAATGGGGCGCCAATCTCGGCGGCGCGCTGAAGCTGTTGCCGCTGTTCATCATGGTGCTGCCCGGCGCCATGGCCATCGGCCTCTTTCCCGACCTGCCGGACGGCGACGCGGTGTTTCCGACGCTGATTTCGCAGATGCTGCCGGCGGGCATGGTCGGGCTGGTGCTGGCGGGGCTGGTGGCGGCGATCATGTCCAGCATCGACAGCACGCTGAACAGCTCCTCCACCCTCGTCATCAAGGATTTTGTCGAGGGGCCGGGGCGGGAGCTGGAGCCGAAGAAGGTCGGCCTCTACGGCCGGCTCACGACCCTGGCGCTCATGGTCGTCGCGGCGGTCTGGGCGCCGCAGATCGCCAACTTCGGCGGGCTGTTCGACTATCTGCAGCAGGCTTTCTCGATCCTGGTGCCGCCGGTCGCGGCGATCTTCCTCACCGGCGTCTTCACGAAGCGCGGCGGGGGTCGCAGCGCGTTCTGGACGATGATCGTCGGCCATGTCGCCGGCGTGGCCGTGTTCCTGTTCAGCCCGCTGCACTTCACCATCAACGTCGGGATCATGACGGCGCTCAGCCTGGCGGTCTTCTTCGCCATCGCGCGCGTCGAGGGCGATCCGGAAAGCGCCCGGACCGACGGCTTCACCTACGATCGCAGCATGACGGCGGACGAGGCGGATCTGCCGTTCCTCAAGCGCCCGTTCGTTCAGGGCGTCGCCGTCCTGGTCGTCACCGCGGTGATCGTCGTCGCGTTCTGGTGACGGGCGGCCCCGCCATGCAGACGCTGCATGGCGGGGCTGAGGCGGCGCCGGTTACGCCTGACCGGCGCCGTGGTCACTTCCGTTGCGTCGCAGCAAAAAGGAAGCAGACGCCATGACCTTCATTCTCGCCGCCGCCGTGATCGCCTCCATCGCCGCCTTCTGCAACCTCGAAGGCTCGCGGACCTGAGGCCTCACTCCGCCGCCGTCACGCCCTCCGCCGGCGCCGATTTCTCCCGCCGCGTCAGCAGCTTGTTCAGGGCGTTCACATAGGCCCGCACGCTGGCGACGATGGTGTCGGTGTCGGCGGCCTGGCCGGTGACGATCTTGCCGGCCTCCTCCAGCCGCACGCTTACGGTGGCCTGGGCGTCCATGCCGTCGGTGACTGCGTGCACCTGATAGAGCTTCAGCGTCGCGTCGTTGGGAAACAGCGCCTTCACCGCCTTGAACGCCGCATCGACCGGCCCGTCGCCCTCGGCGGCATGGGCCTTGTCCACACCATCGACGCCCAGCACGATCTCCGCCGTCTGCGGCCCCTCGGTGCCGCAGACCACGCGCAGGCGGCGCAACTGCAGGCGGTCGTTGGCCTGGCTCGTCTCCGCCTCGTCCACCAGCGCGCGCAGGTCGTCGTCGAGCACCTCCTTCTTGCGGTCGGCCAGCGCCTTGAACCGCACGAAGGCGTCCTCGATCGCGTTGTCGCCCAGCTGGTAGCCCAGTTCGCGCAGCCGCGTCCTGAACGCGTGGCGGCCGGAGTGCTTGCCCATCACGAGGTTGGAGGCGTTCAGGCCGACGTCTTCGGGGCGCATGATCTCGAAGGTGCCGGCGTGCTTCAGCATCCCGTCCTGGTGGATGCCGCTCTCGTGGGCGAAGGCGTTCTTGCCGACGATGGCCTTGTTGAACTGGACCGGAAAGCCCGACACCGCCGCCACCAGCCGCGAGGCGGCCATGATCTTCGTCGTGTCCACGCCGGTCTCGTAAGGCATGATGTCGCCGCGCACCTTCAGCGCCATCACGACCTCCTCGAGCGCGGTGTTGCCGGCGCGCTCGCCGAGGCCGTTAATCGTGCACTCGATCTGCCGTGCGCCCGCCTCCACCGCCGCGAGCGAATTGGCCGTCGCCATGCCGAGATCGTTGTGGCAGTGCGTGGCCAGCGTGACGCCCTCCAGGCCGCGGCACTTCTCGCGGATCATGCGGATGATCTGCGCGCTCTCGCCCGGCGCGGTGTAGCCGACAGTGTCGGGGATGTTGACGGTCGTCGCGCCGGCGGCGACGGCGACGTCGATGGTCTCGACCAGATAGTCGGGCTCGGTGCGCGTCGCGTCCATCGGCGACCACTGCACATCGGCGCAGAGGCTGCGGGCGTGGCGCACGGTCTCCTCGATGCGCGCCAGCACCTGGTCGCGCGACATCGCCAGCTGGTGCTCGCGGTGCAGCGGCGAGGTGCCGATGAAGGTGTGGATGCGCGGCCGCGCGGCATGGCGCAGCGCCTCCCAGGCCCGGTCGATGTCGCGGCGGTTGGCGCGGGAGAGACCGCAGATCACCGGCGCGCGCACCTCCTCGGCGATGCGGCTGACGGCCTCGAAGTCGCCCTCCGAGGCGATGGGAAAGCCCGCCTCGATGATGTCGACGCCCATCTCGGCGAGCAGATGCGCGATGCGCAGTTTCTCGGTCAGCGTCATGGAGGCGCCGGGCGACTGCTCGCCGTCGCGCAGGGTGGTGTCGAAGATGAGCACGCGGTCGCGGGCGGGTGTGGTCTGGTCGGTCATGGCCTTCAGCCTTAGGTCCCTGGGGTGGTGCGGCGCGCTAGTGCTTCTCCCCCGAGCGCGCGCGCCGCGGGACCGGCGCGCTCAGGGGCGGCTAAGGCCGAGCAGAAGCAGCCCGCCGGGAAGGCGGTCGGGCAGGACGGCGATGGCGCGCGCTGAAATCATGGGGGCCAGCATAACGTCGCGTGCGGGGCAGGGGAAGCGTTACTCGGTCGCGCTGACCGGGCCGGCGCCGCGCTGGCCGTTCACCCAGTATCCGGCGTATTCGCCGCCGGTGGCGTAGGTCATCACCCCGTAGCCGTGGCGCACCCCGGCTCGGAAGGCGCCGCGGTAGACGTCGCCGTTGGCGTAGCGCGCCTCGCCCTCGCCCTCGATCTCGCCGCCCTTCCACTCGCCCTCGAAGACGAACCCCTCCGGCAGAGTGAGCTTGCCGCGTCCCTCGCGGAGCCCTTCGACGAAGTCGCCCTCGTACAGCGCCCCGTCCGCATAGCGGACCACCGCCTCGCCGTGGAGCTTGCCGGCCCGCCAGCGGCCCCGATACTCCGCGCCGTCGGCCGTGGTCAGCACGCCCGCGCCGTGGCGGGCTCCGTCGCGGAACTCGCCCTCGTAGCGCAGCCCGGCGGGTGTGGCGAAGACCCCGCGGCCGTTGATGGCGCCCTCGGCCCATTCGCCCTCGTAGCGCGAGCCGTCCTCGTAATCGATGGCCCCGGTCCCGTGCGGCTTGCCGGCCACGAAGCCGCCGACATAGACGCCCACGCCCGGCGTGGCCACGCGGCCCTCGCCGTTCGGGGCGCCGTCCGCGAAGGGCCCCTCGTAGACGCTGCCGTCGGGGCTCGTCAGCCGGCCCTCGCCGCTGCGCCGCCCGGCGACGAAGTCGCCTTCGTAGACCGCGCCGTCGGCATGGCGCATCACGCCCCGTCCGGTCAGCGCGCCGGCGACCACCTCGCCCTCGTGGACGTCGCCGTTGGCGAAGGTGGTCACGCCGACGCCGTTCATCTCGCCGTCCGCCCATTCGCCGTCGTAGATCGTGCCGTCCGCCAGCGTGACGCGGCCGTCGCCGGCGCGAACCCCGCCCTCGAAGCCGCCGACATAGACCGCGCCGTCCGGATACCCGACCTCGCCCTGGCCGTGGGGCAGGTTGTCGCGCCACTCTCCGCTGTAGCGATAGCCGTTGGGCCGGGTCATGGTCCCGACGCCCTCGAACTGCGAGGCGCTGAAGCCGCCCTCGTAGACCATGCCGTCGGCGAGTTCGAGCCGGCCTTCGCCCTCCATCATCCCCGCGGCCCACTCGCCTTCGTAGACGGCGCCGTCGGCGTAGACGATGCGGCCGCGCCCGTGCGGCGCGCCGGCGACGAACTCGCCCTCGTAGACGGCCCCGTTGGGATAGCGCGCGACGCCCCGGCCCTCGATGCGGCCCTCGACCCACTCGCCGGTGTATTCGTAGCCGCCGGGCAGGCGGTAGGTGCCGACGCCGTGCTGCGTGCCGTCGCGGAACTCGCCCTCGTAGACGCCGCCGGCGTCGTACTCCTTGACGACGACCGACCGCTGCTCCTGTCCGATGGCCGCCAGCGCGGCGAAGACGGCGAGCACGGCGGCCCCGATACGCGCCAGTATGCCAGCCATCGCCCCGCGGCCCCCTTGGAAGTCGCCCCGCAGCCGGGCGCCTGACGCAACGTTCACCGCAGCTTACGCGCGGCTCCTCGCTTTGAGTTTAGAGACCGCCCTCTCTAAAGACAACCTTTCCGCCGCCCTTGCCCGGGACGGTCATGGCCGCGATACCTCATCCTCTGTCGCAGGAGCGCCACGCCATGACCCTGACCCGTTTCGCGCCTTCGCCCACCGGGTTGCTGCATGTCGGCAACCTGCGCGTCGCGGTCGTGAACGCGCTGGCGGCGCGCGCCGCAGGGGGGCGTTTCGCCTTGCGGCTCGACGACACCGACGCCGCGCGCAGCGAGGCGCGCTTCACCAATGCGATTCGCGCCGATCTGCGCTGGCTCGGCCTCGGCTGGGACGCGGAGTTCGCCCAGTCCGACCGCCTCGACCGCTACGCCGCCGCCGCCGACGCCCTGCGCGCCGCGGGCCGGCTCTATCCGTGCTGGGAGACGCCCGAGGAGCTGGACCTGCGCCGCCGCCTCCAGCGCGCCCAGGGCCGCCCGCCCGTCTACGACCGCGCCGCCCTGCGCCTCAGCGACGCCGAGCGCGCCCGCCTGACAGCCGAGCGCCCGCCGCACTGGCGCTTCCGGCTCGACGACCGCGCCATGGTCTGGGACGACGCCGTGCTGGGGCCGCAGCGCATCGAGGCCGCGACCGTCTCCGACCCCGTGCTGATCCGCGAGGACGGCGTGCCGCTCTACACTCTGGCCTCTGTGGTGGACGACGCCGAGACCGGCGTCACCGACGTCGTGCGCGGGGCCGATCACGTCACGAACACCGCCGTCCAGATCCAGATCTTCGAGGCGCTGGGCGCCGCGCCTCCCCGCTTCGGCCACCTGTCGATGTTGACGGCGCCCGGCGGAGCCAAGCTTTCCAAGCGTGAGGGCGCGCTCTCGGCGGAGGACCTGCGCGCCCGCGGCGTCGAGCCCGGCGCGTTGGTCGCGTTCCTCGCCCGCCTCGGCACGCGGCACGACCTGGGGCTGGCGGACCTGCCCACGCTCGCCGCCGAGTTCGACCTTGCCGCCTTCGGCGCCGCGCCGGTCGCCTTCGATCTCGACCAGCTTCTGCGCCTGAGCGCGCAGGTGGTTCGCGTCATGGAATTTTCCACCGCTGCAAGCCGCCTTGCGGCGCTCGGCGTCGCGGGTCCCAAGGCCGAGGCGTTCTGGCAGGCCGTCCGCCCCAACCTCGACCGGCTGGAGGATGCGGCGGACTGGTGGCGCGTGGTCCACGCCCCCGAGCCCGCCATCGCGCCGGACGACGCCGCCTTCGTCGCGCAGGCCATGACGCTGTTGCCGCCCCGCCCGTGGGACGAGGCGACCTGGCGTTCATGGACCGACGCCGCGAAGGCCGCCACGGGGCGCAAGGGCCGTGCGCTGTTCCTGCCGCTGCGCCGCGCGCTGACGGGCCGCGACCACGGGCCCGACATGGCGGCCCTCATGCCGCTGCTTGAAAAGCCGTGAGCTTCGGCGCATACACGCCCCATGGGCCGCATCGCCATCACCATCGGCTGCTGCATTACCCGCTGACACATCGTCCGCGGCGCGCCCCGTCTTTGACACAAGATGCCGGACCTCGCCGCGGGCCAGAACCGCGAGCGACGCATGACAACGATCCGGCTGCACGACAGCATGACCCGCACGAAGCGCGAGTTCACCCCGCGCGACCCTGAGAACGTGCGCATGTACGTCTGCGGCCCCACCGTCTACGACCGCGCCCATATCGGCAACGCGCGCCCGGTGGTGGTGTTCGACGTGCTCTACCGCCTGCTGCGCCACGTCTACGGCGAGAGCCATGTCACCTACGTCCGCAACGTCACCGACATCGAGGACAAGATCATCGCCCGCGCCGCCGAGAACGGCGAGCCCATCGAGGCGCTGACGGCGCGCACCTACGACTGGTTCCAGCAGGACATGGCGGCGCTGGGCTGCCTGCCGCCGACCCACCAGCCCCGCGCCACCGAGCACGTCCCCGGCATGGTCGCGATGATCGAGGCCCTGATCGCCCGCGGCGCGGCCTACGCCGCCGAGGGGCATGTCCTTTTCTCGGTCCGCGACTATCCCGACTACGGCCGCCTGTCGGGCCGGTCGGTCGAGGACATGATCGCCGGCGCCCGCGTCGAGGTCGCCCCCTACAAGCGCGACCCGATGGACTTCGTGCTGTGGAAGCCATCCGACGCGACGCAGCCCGGCTGGGACAGCCCCTGGGGCCGCGGCCGCCCCGGCTGGCACATCGAGTGCAGCGCCATGGCCCGCGCCCTGCTGGGCCCGGACTTCGACATCCACGGCGGCGGCGCCGACCTGATGTTCCCCCACCACGAGAACGAGATCGCCCAGAGCGCCTGCGCCCATCCGGGGGAGGGGTTCGCGGGCCTCTGGATGCACAACGGCATGGTGCTGGTGGAGGGGAAGAAGATGTCGAAGTCGCTGGGCAACTTCTTCACGGTGCAGGACAAACTGGCCGAGGGCGTGCCGGGCGAGGTGATCCGGCTGGCGCTGCTGATGACGCACTACCGCGAGCCGCTGGATTTGACGGCGCAGCGGTTGGACGAGGCGCAAACGCTGTTGGTCCAGTGGGAGCGTCTGCTTGTTCAACTCGATAAGCAGGATCATTCTGCAGGCGCGGGAGTGCGCAAGCCTGCTTCCACCGTTGTTGATGCACTTTGCGATGATCTGAACACTCCTGCCGCCCTCAAAGCAATGCGTGATCAAGTGACCGCGATAAGGCTTTCGGAGGCGCGTGATCGTGACGCCGTTCTTGCCTTTGAAGCCTCCCTTCAACTCTTGGGCGTCACGCCCCGCGGTCACCGCAAATCGGCCCTTGAGGCCGCGGTTTCGCGGGCATTCGATCAGGTCGGCTTCACTGACGCCGATGCGCTTGGGGTTCGTATCGAGATCATGCTGAGCCGCCGCACCGACGCCCGCGCCGCCCGCGACTTCGCCCGCGCCGACGCCATCCGCGCCGCGCTGGACGCGGCCGGGGTGATCATCATGGACAGGCCCGGCGCGCCGACCGAATGGGAACTGGGGCCCAGCTTTGACCCCGCCAAGCTGGACGGGATCGAGGCGTGACCGCCCCCCTGCACCTCTACGACACCACCCTGCGCGACGGGCAGCAGACGCAGGGCGTGGACTTCTCCGCCGAGGACAAGCGGCGCATCGCGCTCGCGCTGGACCAGCTCGGCATCGACACCGTCGAGGGCGGCTGGCCCGGCGCCAACCCCACCGACAGCGCCTTCTTCGACGCCGCGCCGCGGCTGAGGCGCGCACGCCTCGCGGCCTTCGGCATGACCAAGCGCGCCGGGCGCTCCGCCGAGAACGACGAGACGCTGGCCGAGGTGGTCAACGCCGGCACGCCGGTCGTCTGCCTCGTCGGCAAGACCCACCCGTTCCATGTGACCACCGCGCTGAACATCCCGCTGGAGGATAACCTCGCAAACATCCGTCAGAGCGTGGAAAGGCTCGTGGCGCTGGGCCGCGAGGCGGTGTTCGACGCCGAGCACTTCTTCGACGGCTGGGCCGCCGATCCCGCCTACGCCATGGCCTGCGCCGAGGCCGCCGCCGAGGCCGGCGCGGCGTGGGTCGTGCTGTGCGACACCAATGGCGGGACCATGCCGCCGGCCGCCGCCCGCGTGGTCGAACAGGTGCGCGCCCGCATCGGCGACCGCGTCGGCATCCACGCCCACGACGACACCGGGCAGGCGGTGGCGGTCTCGCTCGCCGCGCTGGAGGCCGGCGCGCGCCACCTGCAGGGCACGCTGAACGGGCTGGGCGAGCGCTGCGGCAACGCGAACCTGGTCACGCTGATCCCGACGCTGGCGCTCAAGGCGCCCTACCGCGACCTGTTCGCGACCGGCGTCACCGAGGACGGCCTGCGCAGCCTGCCCCGCGTCTCGCGCCTGCTGGACGAGATCCTGAACCGCCAGCCCAACCGCCAGGCGCCCTACGTCGGCGCCGCCGCCTTCGCCCACAAGGCGGGCCTGCACGCCTCGGCCATCGCGAGGGACCCGACGACCTATGAGCACGTGCCGCCCGAGGTGGTCGGCAACGTCCGCGTCGTGCCGATGTCGAACCAGGCGGGGCGGTCGAACCTGCTGCGCCGCCTCGCCGAGGCCGCCATCCCCGCCGAGCCCAGGGACCCCCGCCTCGGCGCGCTGCTTGCGTCGGTGAAGGAGCGCGAGGATCAGGGCTTCGCCTACGACAGCGCGCAGGCGAGCTTCGAGCTGCTGGCCCGCGCCCATCTCGGCCTCACTCCGCGCTTCTTCGACGTGCTGCGCTACCGCGTCACCGTCGAGCGCCGCCACGACGCCCGCGGCCGCTCGGTCACGCTGTCCGAGGCGGTGGTGGTGGTGGACGTCGACGGCGAGCGGATGATCTCCGCCTCGGAGTCGCTCGACCCGGTGAGCAAGGCCGACCAGGGCCCGGTCAACGCGCTGGTGCGGGCGCTGAAGCGCGATCTGGGCAAATACCAGTCCTTCATCGAGGACATGACGCTGACCGACTTCAAGGTGCGCATCCTGACCGGCGGGGCCGAGGCGGTGACGCGCGTGCTGATCGAGCACCGCGACGCGCAGGGCGCGCGCTGGTCCACCGTGGGGGTGTCGCCCAACATCGTCGACGCCTCGATGCAGGCGCTGCTGGATGCGGTGGTCTGGAAGCTGGTGCGCGACGCGGCCCCCACGCGGGCCATAGCCGCCGCGGAATGAGCGCCCCCGCGCTGAGCCCCTGCGCCGCGCTGGTCCGGCGCGGCGACCCGGAGCGGTTCCTGTCCGCCATGACCGCCCCGCCCGCCGCCCGCGAGCGGCTGATGGCGGTCTACGCCTTCAACCTCGAGCTCGCCCGCATCCCCACGGTGGTCTCCGAGCCGATGCTGGGCCTGATCCGCCTGCAATGGTGGCGCGACACGGTCGCGGCCGTCTTCGAGGGCCGTGCGGCGCCGGCCCACGAGGTCGCCGCCCCGCTGGCGCAGGCCGTCGCCGCCGCGGGTCTGCCGCGCACGGCCGTCGAGCGCCTGCTGGACGCGCGCGCCCGCGACGTCGCCGCGGAGCCCTTCGCCGACTTCGCCGCGCTGCGCGAGCATCTGCGCGACGGCGGCGCGGCGCTGCTCGACCTCGCCGCCTGCGTGCTGGACCCCTCGGGCGGGGGGGCCGCCACCGAGGACGCCGGGCTGGCCTTCGCCGCCGCGAACTGGCTGCGCGCGGCGCAGGCGTTGGGCGCGCGCGCCCTGCCGGGGGGGCGCGAGACCGCGGTGGCGCTGGCGCGCGAAGGTCTGGCGGCCCTGAAGCGCGCCCACGCCGCGCGCCCGCAGCCCCCGGCGGCGGCGCGCGCCGCCTTCCGCGCCGGCTGGGTCGCGCCGGCGATCCTCGCCGCGACGCTGCGCCCCGACTACGATCCCGCACACGGACCGGCAGAGCCGGCGCCGTTCCGCCGCTCCGCGCGGCTGCTCTGGCTCGCGGCGAGGGGAACATGGTGAAGAACGCGGTGGACGGCTGGCTCGTGCTCGACAAGCCGCTCGGGATCACCAGCGCGCAAGCGGTGGCCAAGGCGCGCTGGGCCTTCCGCGCCGCAAAGGCGGGCCACGCCGGCACGCTCGACCCGCTGGCGACCGGGGTGCTGGCGGTGGCCTTCGGCGAGGCGACGAAGACCATTCCCCATGTCACCGACGCGCGGAAGGGCTACCGCTTCACCGTCCGCTGGGGGGTCGCCACCGCCACCGACGACGCCGAGGGCGCGCCGGTCGCCACGTCCGCCGCCCGCCCCGACCGCGCCGCGATCGAGGCGGCGCTGCCCGCCTTCCGTGGCGACATCCTCCAGACCCCGCCCGCCTTCTCGGCCGTCAAGGTGGACGGCGCGCGCGCCTATGCGCTGGCGCGCGCCGGCGAGACGGTGGCGCTGGCCGCCCGGCCGCTGCACGTCGCGCGGCTTGCGCTCGCGGACATGCCGGACCCCGACCACGCGGTGTTCGAGATGGACTGCGGCAAGGGCGGCTACGTCCGCAGCGTCGCCCGCGACCTGGGGCGGGCGCTGGGCTGCTTCGCCCATGTCGTGGCGCTGCGGCGGCTCTGGAGCGGGCCGTTCCGCGTCGAGGACGCGACGCCGTTTGCCAAGCTCGACGAAATCCGTCATAGCCCCGGCACTGAAACGCATCTGGCGCCGGTAGAGACCGGGCTGGCCGACATCCCGGCCCTGGCCGTCTCCGCGCCCGAAGCGTTCCTGCTGCGGCAGGGACGCGCGGTTTCGGGCGGAGACCTCTCCGACGGCTGCGAGGCCTGGGCGTCCCTCGACGGGTCGCCTGTGGCCATCGGGCAGGTCCGGGGCGCGCTCTTCCACCCGAAACGGGTGCTCAACCTTTGAAGGGAGACCCCCGATGTCGATCGCAGCGGACCGCAAGGTCGAAGTCGTCAAGGAATACGCCCGCAAGGAGGGCGACACCGGCTCGCCGGAGGTGCAGGTCGCGATCCTGACCGAACGGATCGTCAACCTGACCGAGCACTTCAAGATCCACAAGAAGGACGTCCACTCGCGCCGCGGCCTGCTCACCATGGTCAGCACGCGCCGCAAGCTGCTGGACTACGTGAAGAAGAAGGACGAGGCGCGCTACCGCGACCTCATCGGCAGGCTCGGCCTGCGCCGCTGACCCGACCGGGCGCGTCCCCGCCTTTTTTCGGGGGCGCGCCCGTCGTCTTTCCGGGTCTCCGCCGCCCGGCGCGCCGACCGCGCCAAAGGCGGACCACGTCCGTGTCGCCCGTCCCCGGCTCCAGACGGCGCGGCAAGGCTGATGAAACCGACAGGAGCCCGCGCGGGGAACGCGCGACGCCGCGGGGCGGCCCAGGGGGGTCGTCGCCGCTTGAAGGGACCGACATGTTCGACATCGTTCGCAAGCAGATCCAGTGGGGCGGCGAGACGCTGACCCTCGAGACGGGAAAGATCGCCCGTCAGGCCGACGGCGCCGTCGTCGCCACTTACGGCGAGACCAGCGTTCTGGCCACCGTCGTTTTCGAGAAGAAGCCGAAGCCCGGCCTCGATTTCTTCCCGCTCTCGGTGCACTATCAGGAAAAATACTATGCGGCCGGCAAGATCCCGGGCGGATTCTTCAAGCGCGAGGCGCGGCCGACCGAGAAGGAGACGCTGACCTCGCGGCTCATCGACCGCCCGATCCGCCCGCTGTTCGTGCCCGGCTTCAAGCATGAGACGCAGGTGATCTGCACCGTGCTGTCCCACGACCTCGAGAACGATCCCGACATCGTGGCGATGGTGGCCACCTCGGCGGCGCTGTGCATCTCCGGCGTGCCCTTCATGGGGCCGATCGCCGGGGCCCGCGTCGGCCTGATCAACGGCGCGTTCGTGCTGAACCCCAGGATCGGCGATCTTCCCGACAGCAAGCTCGACCTCATCGTCGCCGGCACCCGCGACGCGGTGATGATGGTGGAATCGGAGGCCAGCGAGCTTTCCGAGGACGACATGCTCGGCGCCGTCACCTTCGGGCACAAGGAGATGCAGCCGGTCATCGACATGATCGTGGGGCTGGCGGAGGAGGCGGCGAAGGAGCCGTTCGACTTCACCCCCGCCGACGCCGCCGGCATCGCCGCCCGCGTGGCCGAACTCGCGGCCGACAAGCTGAAGGCCGCCTACGCCACCACCGACAAGGTCGCGCGCGTGGCGCTGCTGGGCGAGGCGCGCGACGCCGTGGCCGCCGGGCTGTCCGAGGCCGAGGCCGCCGACAGCACCGCGGTCAAGGGCGCCTTCAAGGAGCTGGAGGCGAGCATCGTCCGCGGCGCCATCCTCGACGGCAAGCCGCGCATCGACGGCCGCGACCTCGTGACCGTTCGCCCGATCGTCTGCGAGGCGAGCCTCCTGCCGCGCACGCACGGCTCGGCGCTGTTCACCCGCGGCGAGACGCAGGCGCTGGTGATCACCACGCTCGGCACCGGCGACGACGAGCAGTTCATCGACGCGCTGGAGGGCACCTACAAGGAGCGCTTCATGCTCCACTACAACTTCCCGCCCTACTCGGTGGGCGAGGCGGGCCGCATGGCCGGCCCCGGCAGGCGCGAGATCGGCCACGGCAAGCTGGCCTGGCGCGCGCTGAAGGCGGTGCTGCCGGCGCCGACCGACTTCCCCTACACCATCCGCATCGTCTCCGAGATCACCGAGTCGAACGGCTCGTCCTCGATGGCGACCGTCTGCGGCGCGTCGCTGTCGATGATGGACGCGGGCGTGCCGCTGAAGGCGCCGGTGGCCGGCGTCGCCATGGGGCTTATCCTCGAGCAGGACGGCAAGTTCGCCGTGCTGACCGACATCCTCGGCGACGAGGACGCGCTGGGCGACATGGACTTCAAGGTGGCCGGCACCGCCGCGGGCGTCACCTCGCTGCAGATGGACATCAAGGTGGCGGGCATCACGCCCGAGATCATGAAGCAGGCGCTCGCCCAGGCGAAGGACGGGCGCATGCACATCCTCGGCGAGATGAGCAAGGCGCTGAAGGAGGGCCGCCGCGAGGTGGGCCAGCACGCGCCGCGCATCGAGACCATCACCATCAAGCAGGACAAGATCCGCGAGGTGATCGGCACGGGCGGCAAGGTGATCCGCTCCATCGTCGAGGAGTCGGGCGCCAAGGTCGACATCAGCGACGACGGCGTCATCAAGATCGCCTCCAGCGACCCCAAGGCCATCGAGAAGGCGCGCGACCTGATCATGTCGATCGCCGCCGAGCCCGAGATCGGCAAGATCTACACCGGCAAGGTGGTGAAGATCATGGAGTTCGGCGCCTTCGTGAACTTCTTCGGCAAGCGCGACGGGCTGGTCCACGTCTCCCAGATGTCGGCCGAGCGGGGCGTGAACCCGAAGGACCTCGTGAAGGAGGGCCAGGAAGTGAAGGTCAAGCTGGTCGGCTTCGACGACCGCGGCAAGACCAAGCTCTCCATGAAGGTGGTCGATCAGGTCACCGGCCAGGAGATCGCGCGTTCCGAGAAGGACGAGCCGGCGGACGCCTGAACCGCCGCGCTCTCCAGCGGCGCCCGTCCGCGGTGAACCCGACGCGGCTCGCGCTGATCGCACGGCGGACGGCGCGCTCGCTCTGGTTCCGCCCGGCGGCTTATGTGGTGGCCGCCGTGGCGGCCATCGCGCTCGCGCCGATGCTGGACGACGTCGTGCCCTCCGACATTGCGGATCGCATCGACGCCGACGACGTGGACCGCCTGCTCGGCGTGCTCGCCTCCACCATGCTCGCGGTGGCGATCTTTTCGCTGGGCACGCTGGTCACGGCGCTGGACTCCGCCTCCCAGGCCGCCACCCCCCGAACCCGGCCGCTGCTGACGCAGGACGGCACGGCGCAGAACGCCATCTCCACCTTCATCGGCGCCTTCCTGTTCAGCGTGCTGGGGCTCGCGGGCCTGTCGATGAACATGTTCGGCCCGGGGGGCCGGGCTTTCCTGTTCGGCCTCGGGCTCCTGCTGGTCGCCATCGTCGTCGCGACGCTGGTGGGCTCGATCCGGCGGCTGTCGAACATGGGCGGCGTCGGCGAGGTGGTGGACCTCGTGGAGCGCGCGACCCAGCAGGCCCTGGACGCGCTAGCGCGGCGCCCCTTCGCGGGCGGCCATGAGGGCGCGCCGCCCGCCCATGGCGTTCCCCTGACGGCTGACCGCTTCGGCGCCGTGCAGCTCATCGACGCCAACAGGCTCTGCAGCCTCGCCGAGGCGCATGGGCTGACGGTTCATCTCGCCCTGCGCGTCGGGGCCCAGGTCGACCCGATGCGCGAACTCGCCCGCATCGTCGGCGACCCCGACCGGCCGACCATGGACGGGCTGCGCCGCGCCTTCGTCATCGCCGACGCGCGCACCTTCGAGCACGATCCCCGGTGGGGTCTGCTGGCCCTGAGCGAGATCGCCTCGCGCGCGCTGTCGCCCGCGGTGAACGACCCCGGCACCGCCATCGACGTGATCGCGACGCAGACACGCCTTCTCGCCGGCTGGAGCGCCGCCGCCGCGACCGAGGCGGAGCCGCCGCACCCCCGTCTCTTCGCCCCGCCGCTCGCGGCGGCGGACCTGCTGGGCGACGCCTTCCGCGCCGTCGGCCGCGACGGGGCGGCCGTGATCGAGGTTCAGGTGAAGCTGCACAAGGCGCTGGCCGCGCTGGCGGCGGTCGCCCCGCACGTCTTCGGCGCCGCCGCCCGCGCCCTCAGCGCCGAATGCGCCGCCCGGTCCGACGCCGCGATGACGCTGCCCGCCGACCGCGACCGCGTCGCGGATTTGCGGCGGGAGTTGGGGCTGGCGGGGATCGACGGGGCGTAGCGGGCCGGTCAGGCGCGCTCGCCTCCCGTGCGCACCCTTGGCGCAGGCGATCAGTCCGGGCCGCGGCGCCCTTGCTCCCTCGAGAGGGCGCCGCATCGCGCCCATGGCGCAAGGCGCGAGGGGGGCGCGTTCCCGCCGCCCGGAATCGCCTCCCGCCGCCGCAGCACATCGGCTACTCTGCGGTCGCCACGGGCGGGGAGGGGTTCATGTCCGGCGTGCGGCTGCTTCTGGGAACGAGCAAGGGCGCCTTCGTCATGGAGGCCGACGCGGCCCGCGCGCGCTGGGCGTTGCGCGGCCCGTTCTGCGACTGCTGGCCGATCCGCCACGTCATCGCCGACCCCGCGGACGGCGCGCTTTACGCCGGGGGCGGCGACGGCTGGCTGGGCGCCGGCGTCTGGGTCAGCCGCGACAGCGGCGCGACGTGGGCGCGCACCGGCGGCTCGCCCGCCTTCGCCGAGGGGCGGGAGCCGGTGAAGTCGGTCTGGTCGCTGTTCGCGGACGGGCAGGGGGCGCTCTACGCCGGCGTCGCCCCGGCCGCGCTGTTCGTCAGCCGCGACGGGGGCGAGAGCTGGACGCATCTGGAGGGTCTCCAGCGCCACCCCTCGCGCCCCGGCTGGCATGGCGGCGGCGCCGGGCTGATCCTGCACGCCATCCATGCCGAAGGCGCGGACATCTGGGTCGGCGCGTCCTCGGTCGGGGTGTTCCACTCCGGCGACGGCGGCGAGACCTGGACAGCGCGGAACGCCGGCGTGCGCGCCGACTACAATCCGCCCGAGGACCGCTATCCCGAGACCGGCCAGTGCGTGCATGCGCTGGCCCGCGCCGCGGGGCCGGGGCGGCGGTTCTACCAGCAGAACCATTGCGGCATGTATCGCTCCGACGACGCGGGCGCGACGTGGCGGAGCATCGAGGAGGGCCTGCCGTCCGCCTTCGGCTTCCCCGTCGCCGCCCATCCCCGCGACCCCGACACGGCGTGGTTCGCGCCGCTGAACGGCGATCAGGCCGGCCGCTTCATGCCCGACGCCGCCGGCGCCGTCTGGCGCACCCGCGACGCGGGGCGGACGTGGGCCGCCTGCCGCGAGGGCTTTCCCCAAAGCCACTTCTACGCCGCCCCCCTGCGCCGCGCGATGGCGGCGGACCCGCTGACGCCCGTCGGGGTCTATCTCGGCTTCAACACCGGGGCGCTGTTCGCCAGCCGCGACGAGGGCGAGACCTGGGGGCCCATCGCGCAGCACCTGCCGGTCATCCTGTCGGTGGAGGCCTCGGCGGTCCCATAGCCGCGCTTGACCGCCCGCGGCTCCGCATTCATCCTAGGAATGAAGCCGCCGGAGCCTCCAGGTCATGACCCTCCCCGCCGCCGGCAATCGCCGGGGCATCCTGCTCATGGTCTCGGCGATGGTGGTGTTCGCCAGCCAGGACGCCATCTCTAAGCATCTGGCGACGCACTATTCGCCCTTCTTCGTCACGATGATCCGCTACTGGTTCTTCGCCGTCTTCGCCGTCTTCGTCGTGGCGCTGACGGCGCGCCGGGCAGGCGGGCTGAAGGCGGCGATGGCGACCGCGCATCCGCTGCTGCAGTGGACCCGCGGCGCGCTGCTCGCCTTCGAGATCGTGGTGATGATCACGGGCTTCGCGCTGCTTGGACTGGTCGAGAGCCACGCGATCTTCGCCGGCTACACGCTGATCGTCACCGCGCTGTCGGGCCCGCTGCTCGGCGAGCGCGTCGGCTGGCGGCGCTGGACCGCGGTTCTGGTGGGCTTCGCCGGCGTTCTGATCATCCTGCGCCCGGGCGCCGGCGTGCTGGACGTGCGCTCGCTGATCCCGCTGCTGGCGACGGTGATGTTCGCGCTCTACCACCTCGCCACGCGCTACGTGAACCGGCGCGACGGGGCGGCGACGAGCTTCTTCTACACCGGCGTCGGCGGGGCCGTGGCGATGACGCTGGTGGGCCCGTTCTTCTGGACGCCGATGGTCGGCTGGGACTGGGGCTGGATGGGGCTGCTCTGCGTCATGGGCATGACCGGGCACTACCTGCTCATCAGCGCGCTCGACACCGCCGAGGCCAGCGCCGTGCAGCCCTTCGCCTACCTGCAGCTCGTCTTCGCCTCGGCGCTGGGCGTGGGGCTGTTCGGCGAGCGGCTGGACCTCGCGCTCGCGCTCGGCGCGGCGCTGGTGGTGGGGGCGGGGCTCTTCACCTTCTGGCGCGAAAGGGTGCGGTCGCGGCAGGGCTGAGCCGCGCGCCGCCGCATCCGTGGGCGGGCGCCGGACGCTTGCGCAAACTCCTTGACCCGCGCGCGGGCGCATGGTCGGCTGCTGGGCAATGCGCATGTAAAGGCGCGAAAAACCGACAGCAGGAGTGGTCGAGATGATGGGACCTCATACGCGCCGCCGCGACTTTCTCGCCGGGGCCGCCGCCATGGCCGGCGCCGCGGCCATGCCCATGGGCGCCGCCCGGGCGCAGGCCGCCTCGGGCACGCTGCGGGTGATCCCGCATTCGGCGCTGACCATCCTCGATCCGGTTGCGACGACCGGCTACATCGTGCGCAACCATGGCTATCTCGTCTACGACACGCTGTTCGCGCAGGACGCCAGCTACGAGATTCAGCCGCAGATGGCCTCCGGCGTCGAGATCTCGTCGGACGGGCTGACCTACCGCATCGGCTTGCGCGACGGGCTGGCGTGGCACGACGGCTCGCCGGTGACGGCGGAGGACTGCGCGCTGTCGCTGGTGCGCTGGGGCCAGGCGGACGGCATGGGCCGGCGGCTGTTCACCTACGTCGAGTCCTGCGAACACGACGGCGCGAGCACCATCGTGCTGAAGCTCGCGCGGCCCTACGGGCTGGTCCTGCAGTCGATCGGCAAGCTCTCCACGAACGTGCCGTTCATGATGCCGAAGCGGTTCGCCTCGCTGCCGACCAGCGAGCGCATCACGGCCGATCAGGTGATCGGCTCCGGACCCTTCACCTTCAACGCCGCGGAGTTCCGCCCCGGCGCGCGCGTCGTCTACGAGCGCAACCCCAACTACGTCCCCCGCGACGAGGCGCCCTCGCTCGCGGCCGGGGGCAAGGTCGCCCATGTCGAGGCGGTGGAGTGGATCAACTTTCCCGACCCCAACACCCAGCTCAACGCGCTGGCCACCGGCGAGGTGGACTACTGGGAGCAGGTGCCGGCGGACCTCGCGCCCATCGTGGGCTCCTTCCCCGGCGTGAAGGTCGAGAACTTCAACCCGCTGGGCAACATGGGCATGGCCCGCTTCAACAGCCTGGTCGGCCCGTCGGCCAACCCCGGCGTGCGCCGCGCCATCGCCCGCGCGCTGCGGCAGGAGGATCTGCTGCTGGCCGCGGTCGGCTCGATGGAGTGGGGTTCGGAGTGCTACTCGGTATTCCCCTGCGGCACGACCTTCGCCAACGACGCCGGCTCCGCGTTCATCGCCGAGCCCGACCTGGAGGACGCCAAGCGCATCCTCGCCGAGTCGGGCTACAACGGCGAGCGTTTCGTGGTGCTCGCCACCACCGACATCCCCGTACAGACCAACTACATCCAGGTCATCGTCGACACGATGCGCCGGCTCGGGGTCAACGTCGACGCGCAGGCGATGGACTGGGCGACGGTCCTGCAGCGCCGCGCCAGCCGCAATCCGGTCGAGGACGGCGGCTGGAACATGTTCGTCACGTGGTGGGAGGGCGCCGACCTGCTCGACCCGGTGGTGCAGTTCGCCATGTCCGCCGCCGGCGACGGCGCCTGGGTCGGCTGGTCGGAGGACGCGGCGATCGAGGAAATGCGCACCCGCTTCGCCGAGGCGACCTCGCTCGACGAGCAGAAGGCGCTGGCGGCGCAGATCCAGGAGGCCTTCTTCGGCCAGAACTTCCACGCCATGCTGGGGCAGTTCTTCGTGCCGACGGGCTTTCGCGACAACATATCGGGCATCCTGCAGGCGCCGCCGTTCTTCTGGAACATCCGCAAGGCCTGAGCCGAGGCTGCGGCGGGGCCCAGCGCCCCGCCGAGGGAGGCGCCCATGCCGCTGATGATCCTGCAACGCCTGATCTCGACCATCCCCGTCCTGCTGGTCGTGGCGGTGGCCGTGTTCGGCATGTTGCGCCTCTCGGGCGACCCGGCGGCGATCCTCGCCGGCGACACCGCGACCTCGGCGCAGATCGAGGCGGTGCGCGTCCAGTTCGGCTTCGACCGGCCGATCCTGGAGCAGTTCCTGACGTGGTTCGGCGCGGTGCTGCAGGGCGATCTCGGGCGCTCGCTGTTCACCGGCCTGCCGGTCACGCAGCTGATCGCCCAGCGCATCGAGCCGACCGCCATGCTGGCGCTCACCACCATCGTCTTCTCGGTGCTGGTCGCGGTGCCGCTGGGGGTGCTCGCTGCGTGGAAGGCCGGCGGCTGGATCGACCGCGCCGTCATGGTGTTCGCGGTGATGGGCTTTTCCGTGCCCGTCTTCGTGCTGGGCTACGTGTTCATCTACGTCTTCTCGATCAGCCTGCGCTGGCTGCCGGTGCAGGGCTACACCTCGCCCTTCGTCGATTTCGGCGCCTTCCTGTCGCAGATCCTGCTGCCGACGCTGACGCTCAGTTGCATCTACGTGGCGCTCATCGCCCGCATCACCCGCGCCTCGGTGATGGAGGCGCTGAACGAGGACTACATCCGCACCGCCCGCGCCAAGGGCCAGATTGAGCGTCGCGTGCTGTTCCGCCACGCGCTGAAGAACGCGGCGGTGCCCATCGTGACCGTCATCGGCCTCGGCGTCGCCCTGCTGATCGGCGGCGTCGTCGTGACCGAGAGCGTCTACAACATCCCCGGCCTCGGGCGGCTGGTGGTGGATGCGATCACCCGGCGCGACTATCCGATCATCCAGGGGCTGATCCTGTTCTTCGCCTTCATCTACGTGGCGCTGAACCTGCTCATCGACATAGCCTACACGGTGCTCGACCCGAGGATACGCTATTGAGCGCGACCCCGGACGCCCCCGCCGCAGCGCCGGCGCCGCCGCGCGGGCTTGGCGCCGCGCTCCTGCGCAGCCCGGTCGCCGTCGTGGCCGCCGCGGCGCTCGGGGCCATCGTGCTTGGGGCGGTGCTGGCGCCCCTCATGGGCACGGTGGACCCGGTGGCGCTGGCCCCCGCCCAGCGCCTGCGCCCGCCGTCGGCGGCGAACTGGCTCGGCACCGACCATCTCGGCCGCGACATCTGGAGCCGCATGGTCTACGGCGCCCGCGTCTCGGTGACGGTGGGGGCGGCGGCGGCGATCCTCGCGGTCGCCATCGGGTTGTTCGTCGGCCTGTTCACCGGCTTCCTGCGGTGGCTCGACCCCATCGTGATGCGCGTCATGGACGGCCTGATGGCCATCCCCGGCATCCTGCTGGCCATCGCGCTGGTCTCGGTCTCGGGCGCCAGCCTGATGACCGTGGTCGTCGCCATCACCGTGCCGGAGATACCCCGCGTCGTCCGCCTCGTGCGCGCCGTGGTGTTGTCGGTGCGCGAGGAGCCCTATGTCGAGGCCGCGGTCTCGGTCGGCACGCCGCTCTGGCTGATCCTGTGGCGCCATGTCGTGCCGAACTGCGTGCCGCCCCTGATCGTGCAGGCCACCTACGTCGCCGCCTCGGCGATGCTGACGGAGGCGATCCTGTCCTTTCTCGGGGCCGGCACGCCGCCGACCATCCCCTCCTGGGGCAACATGGTCGCGGAGGGGCGGCTGCTGTTCCAGATCGCGCCCATGAACCTGATCTGGCCCGGCGTGGCGCTGGCCGTCACCATCCTGTCGGTGAACATCCTCGGCGACGCTCTGCGCGACCGGCTCGACCCCAAGCTCGCAAAGAGGGTGGGGAGCCGGTGAACCAGCCCGCCCCACCGGTCCTTTCCGTCCAGGGCCTCAGCGTGCGCCTGCCCGCCGGCGCCGATCGCGGCTTCGCCGTGCGCGACGTCAGCCTCGACGTGAACCCCGGCGAGATCGTCTGCGTTGTCGGCGAGTCGGGTTCGGGCAAGTCGGTGACGGCCTTCACCGTCATGGGCCTGCTCGCGCGGGAGCTTGTCCCCACCGCCGGGCAGGCGCTCCTGCAGGGCGAGGACGTGCTGAAGGTCTCGCCGCGCCGCCTGCGCGAACTGCGCGGCGCGCGCATGGCGATGATCTTCCAGGAGCCGGCCACCGCGCTGAACCCGGTGGAGACGGTAGGCCAGCAGATCGACGAGACGCTGACCATCCACACCGCGATGTCCCCCGCCGAACGCCGCGCGAAGGTGGTGGAATTGCTCGACGCCATGCATCTGCCAGACCCGGCCGGCATCTACGACAAGTATCCCCACCAGATGTCGGGCGGCCAGCGCCAGCGCGTGATGATCGCCGCCGCCATGGCGCTCGACCCCGCGCTGCTGATCGCCGACGAGCCCACGACGGCGCTCGACGTCACGACGCAGGCGCAGATCCTGAAGCTGATCAGGGAGCTGCAGGGCCGGCGTGGAACGGGCGTGCTGTTCATCACCCACGACTTCGGCGTGGTGGAGGAGATCGCCGACCGCGTTGTCGTGATGCGCGAGGGGCAGGTGGTGGAGACGGGCTCGGCCGCCGAGGTGCTGCGCGCCCCGCGCCGCGACTATACCCGTCTGCTGATCGAGAGCGTCCCGTCGCTGACGCCGCCCGAGCGCGCCCCCGCGACGGGGCCCGTGGCTGTCGAGACGCTGGGCCTTGTGAAGCGCTACGGCGGCGGCGGCTGGCTGTCGCGCAGCCGGGGGGTCACCGCGGTCAAGGGCGTCGACCTCGCCGTGCGCCGGGGCGAGACGCTCGGGGTCGTGGGCGAGTCGGGTTCCGGCAAGTCCACCGTGGCGCGCTGCATCGTGCGGCTGATCGACCCCAGCGAGGGCGCCATCCGGCTCGGCGGAACCGACATCGCCCGGCTGTCGCGCGGCGGCCTGCGCCCCTGGCGGCGCCGCATCCAGATCGTGTTCCAGGACCCGTTCCGCTCGCTGAACCCGCGCCGCACCGTCGGCGCCTCGGTGACCGAGGGGCCGCTGAACTTCGGCTTGAGCCGCGCCGACGCCGAGGCGCGCGCCCGCCGCCTGATGGGCCTCGTCGGCCTGTCCGCCGAGGCGCTGGAGCGCTATCCGCACCAGTTCTCGGGCGGCCAGCGCCAGCGCATCGCCATCGCCCGCGCGCTCGCCATGGAGCCAGACGTGCTGATCGCCGACGAGGCCGTCTCGGCGCTCGATGTGTCGGTGCAGAAGCAGGTGCTCGAGCTGCTGGAGGCGGTGAAGCAGGAGTTCGACCTGGCGCTGCTGTTCATCACCCATGACCTGCGCGTCGCGGCGCGCATCTGCGACCGGGTGATGGTGATGAGCAAGGGCGAGGTGGTCGAGGCCGGCCCGACCCGGGAGCTCTTCGCCGCGCCGCGCCACCCCTACACGGCGGCGTTGCTGGCGGCGGCCCCGGGCCGCAAGGGCGCTGCGGTCTAAAGTTCGGCGGTGGCGAGGTAGAGCGCGCTGACTGCGATCAGCGCGCCCATGCACAGGTTGAAGGCGCGCAGGCGCGCGTCGGTGGATAACAGCCGACGCAGCGCCGCGCCGAATGCCGCCCAGCCATGGGCCGAGGTCAGGCCCGCCAGCGCCAGCACGCCGGCGCAGATCGCCGCCTCCCGCAACGGCGCGGCGCCGGTGACGAAGGCGGCGGGGATCGACACCGCGATGGCCCAGGCCTTGGGGTTGATCCACTGA
>DAINOD010000022.1:0-13214 GCA_036735545.1 Rubrimonas sp.
TCCACGGTCCGGGCGCGGGTCGGATCGTCGATGTCGCCCAGCGCGACGTCGAAATCGTCGCGGGCGCGCTGCAGATCGGACAGCAGCGCCTCCAGCCGGTCGAGCTGGCGGCGCTTGTCGCCGTCGTGCAGCCAGCCGAAGGACAGCACCATCGCCCGAACGTCGGCCACCTGATCGCGCAAGCGCTGGAAGTCGGCCGCGTCCACGTCGACCCCGCCGCGCGCCTCGATTTGGCCCACGCGCCGCTGCTCGGCATGGAGCACGCCCAGCCGCCACGTGCGCTTGAAGAAGGCCTGCAGCTCCTCGTGCTCGAAGGCTTCCTTCGTCATCAGGTCGGCCTGGGGGTGCTCCACCCCGAGCCGGTGGCACAGCGACAGGCACCGCGCGACGGCGGCGTAGGCGACGTCGAAGGGGATGGGGGCCTCGCGCTTGCCCATGTCTTCGGCGACGCGCAGCAGCTCCGCCCAGAGCGCTTCCTCGGACATCGGCCCTCCTACCTCACCGCCTCGATGGGCCCCTCGGCGCGGCCGTGGATGAACTGGTCGACGTAAGGGTCGCCGCTGTCCTCCAGCCGCCCGACCGGGCCGCGCCATTGCACCACGCCGTCGTGCAGCATCGCCACTTCGTCGGCGATCTTGCGCACGCTCGTCATGTCGTGGGTGATGGTGACCGCGGTGGCCCCCATTTCCACCACGATCTCGCGGATCAGATCGTTGATCACGTCCGCCATGATCGGGTCGAGCCCGGTGGTGGGCTCGTCGAAGAAGATGATCTCGGGGTCCGCGGCGATGGCGCGGGCCAGCCCGACGCGCTTCTGCATCCCCCCCGACAGCTCGGCGGGGAAGCGGTCGGCCACCGCCTCGGTCAGCCCGACCCGGCGCAGCTTCGCGATGGCGACGGCGCGCGCCTCGGCCAGCGGCAGGCGGCGCGCGCCCTGCAGCAGGCGGAAGGCGACGTTGCGCCAGACCGGCAGGCTGTCGAACAGCGCGCCGCCCTGGAACAGCATCCCGAAGCGGTCCAGCAGCGTCTCGCGCGCGCGGCCCCGGGCGCGGGTGACGTCGACCCCGTCCACCAGCACCTGCCCCGCATCCGGGGTCACCAGACCGATGACGCACTTGATCGTGACCGACTTGCCCGTGCCCGAGCCGCCGATCACCACCAGCGAGCGGCCGCGGGCCACCTCGATGTCCACGCCGCGCAACACGTGGTTGGCGCCGAAGGACTTGCGGACGCCCTTCATGGCGATCATCGGGCGCGTGGCGTGCTCGCCGCCCATCACCGGCCCGCGAAGAAGAATTCGGTCAGGAAGTAGTTCGACGCCAGGATCAGGATCGACGCCGACACCACCGCATTCGTCGTCGCCCGGCCCACGCCCTGCGCGCCCCGGCCCGAGTTGTAGCCCTGCCAGCAGCCCATCAGGGCGATGATGAAACCGAACACCGCCGCCTTGATCAGGCCCGAGGTGACGTCGCCGACCTCGAGAAAGTCGATGGTGTTGGCCATGTAGGCGCCCGGATTGAAGCCGAGACGCCCCACGCCCACCAGAAAGCCGCCCATCACGCCGATGAGATCGCCGACCGCGACGAGCAACGGCAGCGCCAGCGTCGCCGCCGCCAGCCGGGGCGCGACGAGGTATTTCATCGGGTTGGTCGAGAGCGTGGTGAGCGCGTCGATCTGCTCGGTCACCCGCATGGTGCCAAGCTCCGCCGCGATGGAGGCCGAGACGCGCCCCGCGACCATCAACCCCCCCAGCACGGGGCCGAGTTCGCGCGTCATGCCGATGGCGACGATCGAGGGCACCACCGATTCCGCGTTGAACCGCGCCCCGCCGGCGTAGATCTGCAAGGCCAGCGCGGCGCCGGTGAACAGCGCCGTCAGCCCAACGACCGGCAGCGAGAAATAGCCGATCCGCAGCAGCTGCCTGCCGAATTCGGCGAGGTAGAACGGCGGCGTGACCGCGTGCATGACGCCCGAGGCGGCGAAGATCGCAAGCTGACCCGTCGTGCGGCACAGCCCGATGACCGTGCGCCCGATGGAGGCGAGAAAGCCCTGCACTAGCTGTATGGCCGCCAAAAGACCCGCCCCACCCGTTGCAACGATCCGGTCTTAGCCGCCGCAGCCGCCGGTTCCAAGTGTCCGGGCGGCGCTCGACACCCACGCTGCGCTGCGGTAGCACCTTTTGGACAAGGAATTCAGCCATGCCCCGCGTCGCGAGCCCCTTCCCCGCCTACCTCTCCGAGCGCTATCGCGCGTGGCGCGCGCTGCGCTTTCTCGAGAACCGGGCGTGGTATGCGCGGCTGGCCGAGGGCGGTCAGCACCCGCGCGCCATGATCGTGACCTGCTGCGACAGCCGGGTCGAGGTGGCCAACCTGTTCGGCGCCGAGCCGGGCGATCTGTTCGTGGTGCGCAACGTGGCCAACCTCGTGCCGCCCTACGAGCCCGACGACCAGAAGCACGGCGCCTCGGCCGCGCTGGAATACGCCGTGACCGCGCTGAAGGTCGCCCATGTGCTGGTGCTGGGCCATTCGGACTGCGGCGGCGTCGCCGCCTGTTGCGCGCTGTGCGAGGACCCCGAGCACGCGCCGAAGACCACCTTCGTCGGCCCGTGGATGGCGATGCTCGCCCCCGCCCATGCGGCGGTCGCCGCCAGCGTGCCCGACCGCGCGGAACGGCTCGCGGCGCTGGAGCGGGAGAGCGTGCTGGTCTCGCTGCGCAACCTCGAGACATTTCCCTTCGTGCGCGCGGCGGTCGAGGCGGGCCTCATGACGCTCCACGGCGCCTGGATCGACATCGCCGCGGGGCGCCTGCACGTCTATGCGCCGGAGGCGCGCGCCTTTCTGCCCGTCGACTGAGCGCCGCTCAGGCAAGCCCCGCGATCCGGCGCGCCACGGCCGGCGCCGAGAGGCTGGTGCCCGCCGCGCCCACCCGCGCCCCGCTGCGCGACCCCGCGACCACGCGCCACGGCCTCAGCGGGCTGTGCGCGCTGGGCGCCGCGTCGGTGGGCGCGCGCGCGACGGGCGGTTCATGGCCCGGCGCGACCGGCAGGCCGCCGAAGGGCGTCTCGCGACCGTCCACGGCGTAGACCCCCTGCACGACGCGGCTGGTCGCGCCGGCGGCGAAGGCGTTGATCGTGCCCGAGCGTAGCGTCAGCCCCGCGCCGGCGTCGCTGCGCAACCAGAAGCCGCTGTCGTCGCGCAGCCGGTGGGCGGGGTCGTGCAGGCGCGATTGCCGCCCGCCGCGGCGGAAGCCCGGCAACGTGTCGTCGCGCTGCACGAACAGGTCCACCGCCTCCGGAGCGCCCGCATCCGGGACCACCGCCAGCGCCCAGTCGCCGGGCGTCACGAAGGCCGCGCCGGGCGCGGCGGGACGCGTGGGCGGGACGGCGAGGGTCAGCACGACGCGCCCGCCCCCGCGCGGATCGGGCCGCCACTGCGTCCAGAGCCGCGCGAGAAAGCCGCCGTCCGCCGCGCGCAGGTCCCGCGTCTGGCCGAAGCCCGCGACCGCCGCGGACACCGGCGCCGGCCAGCCCGGTCCGCCGAAGCCCAGCGTGAAGCCGGGGCCTGCGGGCTCCACGGCGAGGCGCGGGCCCCAGACTTCGAGGAAGCTCGGCGTGCGGTCGTCGGGGGCGAGCCGCCAGAACAGCGGCCCGCCGCCCGGCGCCATCCGCGCGCGGGTGCGCGACTGGCGATGGTTGCCGGTCGGCAGCACGATGACCACCGGCCCCAGACCCTCCCGCGGCGTCGTCGCAAGCCGGTCCAGCGCCGCCTCTACGGCGCCGGAGCCGTCCTTCGGCCCGCCGGTCAACCCCAGCGAAATGGTGATCACAGCGGGGATCGGCCGTCCCGCCTGCCGCCCGCGCCGCGCGACATGGCCCAGGATCCGGGCCACGGCGGCGATGACGAAAGGCGCGGCGAAGGCGCCGGAGGTGTCGGCGATGATCCCCGCCGGCAGGCCCACCAGCGCCAGCGGATAGCCCTGCACCCCGAGGCCGCCGCCGGCGAGATCGGCGACCGCCGCGGCGTGGCTGAAGCGGCGCGCGGCTGTCTGGACCCCGTTGCGACCCATGTCGATCAGGCCCGCCGCGCGGTAGAAGCCGTCCTCGTCGATCTGGCCGCCGACGCCGCGATGGGCGTCCATCAGCGCGTCGATGGCCGGGCGGGTCATGGCGCGGCCGAAGGGCGGATTTCCGCAGCCGGGAGCCCAGGGCGCACCCTGCAGCCAGAGATAGTCCACCCGCGTCCGCCCCGACGCATCGCGCAGCCGCTCGTGGGCGAAGCAGGGCGCGTCGTCGACCACGCCCACGAAGACCGGCGCGCCGTCGATGGCGGGGCCGAGATCGTCGTCCGGCTCCCCAGTCACGTCGCCGGAACGCATGACCTCGTCGCCGAGCAGCGCCGGCGCGGTCTCCACGCCGCCGCAGGCGGCCGCCCTGGTCACCTGCGCGTCTTCTGCGGCGGCGTCGAACGCGATCACCCGATCCGAGGCCGCGGCGGGAAGGTCGGGGCGTTGCAGCGACCACAATACATAAGGGGACTGCGGCCCTGCCGGGTCCACCGGTGGACCGGCCTCCCAGCGCGGAGCGTCGGCGGCGCTCACGGCGCCGGGCTCGACGTCGGGGCCGCCCACTCGGCGCGCGCCATACTCCACAGCATCGGCCAGACCGCGTCCACCGCAAGGGGCTCCGCCGACGCCGGCAGCCGCGTCAGCGGCCCGCACGATTCTCCCAGCATCCGGGCCAGCTCGCCGTGGTGGAAGTCGCGCCCGCCCCAGCCGCGCGTGTCGATCTCCCAGCCGCCCGGGCAGGCCTTAACGGCGCCGCAGGCGGCCAGGTGCTCGCCCAGCGCCATGCCCAGCGCCGCGCCGCAGGCGCTGTCGTGGGCGAAGTGCAGGCCCGCCACGGTGCGGTTTACGGCCATCCGCGCGGCCAGCCGCCAGCGCGGGGCGAAGGCGGCGATCTGCGCGGCCGGATCGTCGCCGGCCAGCCGGTCGATCAGCGTTGCGAGCAAAAACGCCTCGGTCGCATGGCCGCTTGGCAGGGTCATGTGGGTGGGCGTGGGGACGCAGGGCTGGATCAGCGGGCTGAAAACCACCGGCCGGGGGCAGGAGAAGGCGAACTTGATGCGGTGGGTCACCGGGTTCGCGAAGCGCAGCGCCGCGTTCAGCACTGCCAGCGTCGCGGGCGTGCGCACCGGGTCGATCCAGTCCAGCGCGGCGAAGAAGGCGATCAGTTCGGTCCGCTGGGTCTCGATCTCCGTCAGGCGCTCGCCGCGCAGGTCGGCGTAGCCGCGCACCAGCGGCAGGCCGGGCGCGAGTTGCGCCGCCGTCGGCCGGTGCATCACGCACAGCGCGTCGCCCGCCGCGGTGCGAACCGTCGCGAGGGCGGGCGCAGGGTCTGACTCGACGTCGGGCCCGACGGCGGGCGTCATCTCCACCCGCACGGTGGCCGCCAGCGCGCCGTCGATCACGGCGTTGCGCCACGCGGGCGACAGGGCGCGGAAACGGTCCGCGCGATCCGCGCGCCCGTCCAGCGCAGCGATGCGTCCCGCCAGCGGGGCGAGCTCGATCCCTTCGGCCGCGACGACCCCGTCGAAGCTGTCGACCAGCGCCGCCGACAACGCGCCGCCGGCGGCCTCGCCCTGGCTGTTCTGGGAGTTCTGGCTGTTCTGGGAGTTCTGCGAATTCTGGCTGTTCTGCGAGTTCTGGGAGTTCTGGCTGTTCTCTGAGAACAGGAACGGCATGGCGCGAAACCCCTTCCGGACGAAATGTTTGTGCGCGGCGGACGAGCCCGGTAACCTTACGTCAAATTTCCGCGCGCTGCGAGGGACACGCTGCGCGCCTCCTTTCCATGGGTGCAACCGAATGACGCAGCAGCCTCCGCTGCGGCTGAAGCTCGCCGGCCCGGTCCGCCTGTTCGGGCCGGGCGGCGTCGACCTGACGCCACGGCCGGCGCGGGCCAAGGCGCTGCTGGCGATGCTGGGCGTCTCGCCGGGCCGCCGGCGGCCGCGCCCCTGGGTGCAGGACAAGCTGTGGAGCGACCGGCCCGCCGCCCAGGGCGCCGGCAGCCTGCGCCAGCTGCTGACCGAGTTGCGCGACGCGCTGGGCCAGTTCCGCGACTGCCTGCTGACGGAGGCCGGCTGGATCGGCCTCGCCGAGGACCGGGTGGAGGTGGCGCTCGACCCCGAGCCGGACGACTGGGAGCTCACCGGCGAGCCGCCCGAATTCGCCGCCGGCCTCGACGTGCCGGACCCCGAATTCGAGGACTGGCTGCGCGACCTGCGCGCCGCCTACGACGCGCGGATGTCGGAGCGGCCGAGCGCGCCCGTCCACGCCGTCGCGGGCCTCACGCGCACCGTTGTGCTGATCGCGCCAGCCGAGGCCGACGACGGCCCGTTGCGGACGCTCGCGGACATGGTCGCCGCCGAGATCGCGGAGCGGATGACCGCGGTCGCCGCGACCGAGGCGGTGTTCGGGGCCCAGGATCCGGTCATCCGCGCGCAGGCCGCGCTGTCGCTGCATGTGACCGGCGTGATCGACCGCGACGGCGCGCTGCTGCAGGCGCAATGGCGCGACCCGGCCCGCGGTTCGGTGCTGAGCACGCTGCGCCGGCTCGTGCGCCGCGCGGCCGGCCGGCGCGGCGAGGCGGGCCCCGTCGATCTGCTCGTCGCCGAAGTGACCACCGCCGGCATCCTGGAGCTCGGCAAGCGCGCACGCCGCGCGGGCGCGGACGACCCGGAGGCCGCGGCCCACCGCGCCATGAGCGGCCTGCCCATGTTCGACAGCGCAGAGAGCGCGCTGGAATGCGACCGCCTGCTCGCGCGCGCCTGCGAGGTGAACCCCTCCGCGGTGCTGCGCGCCTACCGCGCGCAGGTGCGCGTCGTGGCGATCCTCGAACGGATGCCGGGCGTGCAGGACCATGCGGCCGAGGAGGCGGTAGCGCTGATCGAGGGCGCGCTGCGCGACGACCCCTCCAACCCCATGATCGCCTCGATAGCCGCCGAGGTGGCGCTGCATATCGAGGGCCGGCCGGAAAAGGCGATGACGCTGGCCGCGGCGGCCGTGGAGCGCGACCCCGCCAACCCGCTGATCCGCTCGAACTACGCCCAGGCGCTGGCCTTCCGCGGCGAGACGCGGCGCGCGCACACCGAGGCGCTGACGGCTCTGAAGCTCGCCGCGGGCCATCCGCGCATCGCCTCGTGGCACATGCGCTGCTGCGTCACCGCGGTGCGGCGCGGGCTCTACCGCGACGCGCTGCGCTTCGCGCGCACGGCCCACGAGCTGTCGCCCACCTTCAAGCCGCCGCTGCGCTTCCTCGCGGCGCTGTGCTTCCACCTCGACGACACGCCCGGGGCGGCGTCGGCGCTGGGCAAGCTGAAGGCGCTGGAGCCCGACTTCTCGCTCGACCTGATGGCCAGCCCCGACTACCCGGTGGCCTCGCTGCGGGCGACGCCGCTGATCGGGGTGACGCGCAGCAAGCTGCTCTGAGGCCGCAGCGGGTTTCCCCCGGCCGCGCGGAGCGCTAGCTCCACGGCCGGAACAGGGGATCGGGCGATGCTGCGGATCGAGGGACTGCGCAAGGTCTACGCCACGCCGCAGGGGCCGCTGACGGTGCTCGACGGCGTGTCGCTGGCGGTGGGAGCCGGCGAGACGCTGGCGCTCATGGGCGAGTCGGGCTCGGGCAAGAGCACGCTGCTGCACCTCGTCGCCGGTCTCGACGACGCCGACGCCGGCTCGATCCGCGTCGGCGAGGTCGAGGCGACGGGCCTCGACGACGCGGGCCGCGCGGCGCTGCGGCGCGACCGGCTTGGCCTCGTGTTCCAGCAGTTCAACCTCGTGCCCTCGCTCAGCGTCGCCGACAACCTCGTCTTCCAGGCGCGGCTCGCCGGGCGCGAGGACCCGCGCTGGACCGCGACGCTCGCGGCGCGGCTGGGGCTGGACGGCCTGCTCGACCGCTATCCCGAGCAGCTCTCGGGGGGCCAGCAGCAGCGCGTCGCCCTCGGCCGGGCGCTGGCGCCGCGGCCCGCGCTGCTGCTGGCCGACGAGCCGACAGGCGCGCTCGACGAGGCGACGGCCGACGCCGTGATGGCGTTGGCGCTCGAGACGGCCGCCGCCGCCGGCGCGGCCTTCGTGATGGCCACCCACAGCGAACGCATGGCGGCCCGCATGGGCCGCGTCGCGCGCCTGAGCGGCGGCCGGCTGGCCGAAGACGCCGTGCGGGCCGCGGCCGAATGAGCCGCCGCCTGTGGGTGCTGCGGGCGTTGCTGAGCCACTGGCGCCGCCGGCCGGCGCAGCTCGCGGCGCTTCTGCTGGGCCTCGCGCTGGCCACCGCGCTGTGGAGCGGCGTTCAGGCGCTCAACCTGACGGCGCGCGACGGCTACGACCGGGCCGCGCGCCTGCTGGGCGGGGCGGCGACCGTCACCGTCGCGCGGCCGGAGGGCGGGCTGTTCGACCAGGCGCTCTGGGTGTCGCTGCGCCGCGCCGGCTGGCCGGTCTCGCCGGTGCTGGAGGGGCGCGTGCGGGTGGGCGGGACGCCGCTGCGCCTTGTCGGCGTGGAGCCCGTGACGCTGCCCCCGGGCGGCGCGGTCGCGGTGATCGGCGCGCCCGAGGGCGACGACGCGCAGCGCCTCGCCGCGCCTCCGCGCGTCACGCTGGCGGCGCCGGAGACGCTGGCGGCGCTGGGGCTTGCGGCGGGCGACCGGCCGACGACCGCGGACGGGACAGCCCTGCCCGCTCTGGCGGCGCGGGAGGGGCTGGCGCCGGGGACGCTGGTGGTGGACATCGGCGTGGCGCAGGCGGCGCTGGGCGCGGCGGGCTCGGTGTCGCGGCTGATCGCGCCGGCGGACCACGGGCGCGACCCGGCGACGCTGGCGGCGCTGACCGGCGGGGCGCTGGCGCAGCTTCAGGTCAGCCCGGACGCCGACCTCGGGCGGCTGACAGACAGTTTCCACCTGAACCTGACGGCGTTCGGCTTTCTTTCCTTCGTCGTCGGCCTGTTCATCGCCCACGCCGCCATCGGCCTCGCCTTCGAGCAGCGCCTCGGCCTCGTGCGCACGCTGCGCGCCTGCGGCGCGCCGGCGCGCGACGTCGGGCTGGCGCTGGTGGCGGAACTGGCCGTCCTCGCGCTGGTGGCGGGGGCGGCGGGGATGCTGGGCGGGCGGCTGCTGGCGGGCGCGCTGGCGCCGGACGTGGCCGCGACGCTGCGCGGGCTCTACGGGGCGCCGGCCGGCGGCGGGCTGGCGACGGGGCTGTGGTGGTGGCTCTCGGGGCTGGGCATGACGCTGGCCGGGGCGCTGGCGGCGGCGGGCGCGGGGATATGGCGCGCCGCGCGACTGCCGGTGCTCGCGCCGGCCCAGCCCGCCGCATGGCTCGGCGCGCAGGAGCAGCGGCTGCGCTGGCAGGGCGGCGCGGCGGTGGCGCTGCTGATGCTCGCCGCCATGATCGCCCGCGCCGGCGAGGGGCTGGTGGCGGGCTTCGCGCTGCTGGCCGCGCTGCTGCTGGGCGCGGCGCTGGGAGCGCCCGTCCTGCTGGCCATGGCGCTGCGCTTCGCCGAGCGGCGCGCGACAGGGCCGCTCATGCGCTGGCTCTGGGCGGACGCGCGGGCGGGCCTCGGCGGTCTGTCGCTGGCGCTCATGGCGCTGCTGCTTGCGCTGTCGGCCAATGTCGGCGTCGGCACGATGGTGGGCGGGTTCCGCCTGAGCTTCGCCGGCTGGCTCGACCAGCGGCTGGCGGCCGAAATCTACGCCCGCGCGCCCGACGCCGCCACGGCCGCGGCGCTGGAGGCCTTCGCCGCCGGCGAGCCCCGCGTCGCCGCGCTGCTGCCCACGCGCAGCGCCGAGCTTCGCCTCGGCGGCTTCCCCGTCGAGGCGCTGGGCGTCGCCGACCACGCAACCTATCGCGACCGCTGGCCGACGCTCGCCGCCGAGCCCGGCCTGTGGGACGCCGTGGCGGCCGGGACCGGCGCCAGCGTCAGCGAGCAGCTCGCCCGCCGCCTGCGCCTGTCGCCCGGCCAGACGCTGAGCCTGCCGACCGCGCAGGGGCCCTGGGCGCTGCGGGTGATGGGCGTGCATCCCGACTACGGCAATCCGAAGGGTCAGGTGGTGGTGGGCGTCGAGGCGCTGGCCGCGCGCATCCCCGAGGCCGCCCGCGGGGCCTATGGCCTGCGCACAGCGCCGCAGGACGTGGCCGCGGTGCTGGCGGCCCTGGCCGCCGCGCCGGGAACCGAGGCGGTGGAGGCGGTCGACCAGAGCGCGGTCAAGCGGCTCTCGCTCGGCCTGTTCGACCGCACCTTCGCCATCACCGCCGCACTGAACGCGCTCACGCTGGCGGTCGCGGGCGCGGCGCTGTTCGCGAGCCTCGTCACGCTGTCGGACACGCGGCTGACCCAGCTTGCGCCGCTCTGGGCCATGGGCCTGACCCGGCGGCGGCTGGCGCGGCTGGAGCTGTTGCGGATGCTGGCGCTTGCGGGGGGCGTCGCGCTGCTGGCGGTGCCGATGGGGCTGCTGCTGGCCTGGGCGCTGGTGGCGGTGGTGAACGTGCAGGCGTTCGGCTGGCGGCTGCCGCTGCACGTCTTCCCGTCGCGCTGGGCGGGGCTCGTCGCGCTGGCGCTGGCGACGGCGGCGCTGGCGGCGGCCCTGCCGGCGTGGCGGCTCTCGCGCATGGCGCCGGCGCGGCTGCTGGCGGCTTTCGGCCATGATCGCTAGGCGGCTTTTCCTCGGCGGCCTCGCCGCGCTCGCGGGGTCGCGGGCGGCGGCGCAGGGCTTCGCGGGGCTCGCCTCGGACGCGCAGGGCTTCGCCGCCGTGGTTCGGGGGCGGCCGCTGGCCTTTCCCGCCGACCACGGGCCGCACCCGGACTTCCGCATCGAGTGGTGGTACGTCACCGCCAACATCAAGGGCCCCGACGGCGCCGACTACGGCGTGCAGTGGACGCTGTTCCGTCAGGCGCTGGCGCCCGGCGACCGCGGCGAGGGCTGGGACAGCGCCCAGTTCTGGATGGGCCACGCCGCCGCCACCTCGGCCGACGCCCACCGCGCCGCCGAGCGCTTCGGGCGCGGCGGCGTCGGTCAGGCGGGGGTCACGCTCTCGCCCTTCGAGGCGTGGATCGACGACTGGCGCCTCGCCTCACCCGACGACCGCTTCGAGAGCTTCGACATGGCCGCGGCGGGGGACGGCTTCTCCTACGCCCTGCGCCTCGGCGCCCACGGCCCCCGCGTCGCCCACGGCGAGGACGGCTACAGCCAGAAGTCCGAGCGCGGCACGGCGAGCTGGTATTACGCCCTGCCCTTCCTGACGGCCGAGGGCACCCTCACCCTCGACGGTCGCGCGATACCCGTCACGGGCTCGGCGTGGCTCGACCGGGAGTGGTCGAGCCAGCCCATGGAGGCGGACCAGACCGGCTGGGACTGGTTCGCGCTGACGCTGGCCTCGGGCGAGAAGGTGATGCTCTACCGCTTCCGCCAGACCGGCGGCGACGCCTTCGCCGGAACCTGGATCACGCCGGACGGCGCCGCGCGCGCGCTGTCGCAGAACGACGTGGCGATGACGCCCTCGGGCTGGGAGAGCGTCGCCGGCAGACGCACGCCCGTGCGCTGGCGGCTGCGGGTGTCGTCGATGGGCTTCGACGTGCAGACCCGGCCCCTGAACGCGCAGGCGTGGAACGCGCTGCTGATCCCCTACTGGGAGGGGCCGGTGTTCCTAGAGGGCAGCCACGAGGGCGCGGGCTATCTGGAGATGACCGGCTACTGACGCCACGCCCGGAGAGCCTCGTAGAGACGCACATAGTCCGCCCCGAGGTCGTCGTAGACCGCCCCCTTGGCGGGGTCGGGCTCGATCACGCCGGCCGGGCGCACCATGGCGGCGATGCCTTCCTGCGCGTCGGCGAAGCGGCCCGCGGCGACGCCGCCCAGGATCGCCGCGCCCAGCGCCGGGGCGTCGGGAACCTCCGTCACGACGATGGGCGCCTGCAGCGCGTCGGCGTGGATCTGCAGCCACAGCGGCGATCGCGTCGCGCCGCCGGCCACCACGATGCGGCTCAGCGCCAGCGCGTCGCCGAAGTTGCGCACGATCTCCCGCGTGCCGAGGCAGACGCTCTCCAGAACGGCCCGGTAGAGATGCGCCGGCTCGTGGACCAGCGAGAGCCCCACGAAGGCCCCGCGCGCCTGCGCGTCCACCCACGGCGTGCGGTTGCCCTGGAAGTGGTCGAGCGCGCGCACGCCCTCGCAGCCGGGCGGGATCGCGGCGGCGGCGTCGTTCAGCGCCTCCCACGACGTGTCGGGCGCGAAGTGGCGCTTGAACCACGCCACCACCGAGCCGGTGGAGGTCTGCCCGCCCTCGACGAGGTTCAACCCGGGATAGACCGCGTTGCGGTAGGCGCCGAACATGCCCTTGCGGTGCGCCATGGCGTCGGTCAGCCCGAGATGCAGGTGCGACGAGCCGGTGATCAGCGCCATCTCGCCCGCGCGCGCGACGCCCAGGCCCACCATGCCCACCATCGCGTCGGCGCCGCCCATGCCGACGACGAGGCCCGGCCTCAGCCCGAGATGCCCGGCCGCCGCGGGCGTGAGACCGCCGACGGCGGCGCCGGCGGGCAGCGTCTCGGCAGGCCACTTCTCGCGCAGCGCCTCGAGGTCCAGCGCGGCGAGGATCCCGTCCGCCCAGCCCTGCCCGTCGCGCCAGTGCCAGCGCACCGACGCCGACAGCGCCGAGGCGACGTAGCGGCCGGTCAGGCGGAAGTTCAGGAACTCCTGGAACTCGCAGACCATCGCGGCGCGGTCGAACAGGCCCGGCTCGTGGCGCTTGAGCCAGAGCGCCTTGGGGATCATCCACTCCGCCGACACCGGGTCGCGCCCGGCGCCGTTGACCATCAGCGCCGCGTCGCCGGTCGCGGCGACCTCCGCCGCCTCGGCCGAGGCGCGCACATCCATCCACAGCAGGCAGGGGCGCAGCGCGCGGCCCTCGGCGTCCAGCGCCACGACCGAGCAGCAGGTGGTGTCCAGCCCCAACCCCAGCGCCGCCGCCGGATCGACGTCGGCCTGCGCGACCGCCCCGCGCACGGCCTCGCCCAGCGCGCGCCACCAGTCCTCGGGGTCCTGCTCGGCCATGGCCGGGCCCGGAAAGCGCGTCGGATAGGCCGCGGCGTGGGAGGCGCGTGGGCGGCCGTCGAGGTCGAAGACGAAGGCGCGCAGGCTCTCGGTCCCGCCGTCCACGCCGATCAGATAAGG
>DAINOD010000022.1:13314-38300 GCA_036735545.1 Rubrimonas sp.
CGGCCGCGCGACCCCTTCACCACCCACCGCTTCCTGCTCGCGCTGGAGGAATCCGGCTCCGTCGGCCGCGGCGCCGGCTGGGCGGCGCGGCACCTCAGCGCGCGCGACGCCGCCGGACGGCTGGTCGGCGTGGTCCCGCTCTATCTGAAGTCCCACAGCCAGGGCGAATACGTGTTCGACCACGCCTGGGCCCATGCGTGGGAGCGCGCCGGCGGGGACTACTACCCCAAGGCGCAGGTCGCCGTGCCCTTCACCCCCGCCACCGGCCGGCGTTTCCTGACCCGTGGCGACGACCCGGCGACCGAGGCGGCGCTGATGCAGGGGGCGGTGGCCTTCGCGGCGCAGACGGGGCTGTCCTCGCTCCACATCACCTTCTGCACCCCGGGCGAGTGGGAGCGCGGCGCCGCGCTGGGCCTGCTGAAACGGCAGGACCAGCAGTTCCACTGGGAGAGCCGGGGCTACGCAGGCTTCGACGACTTCCTCGCCGACCTCGCCAGCCGCAAGCGCAAGCAGCTCCGCAAGGAGCGCGAGCAGGCCCAGGCGGGCGTGGAGATCCTTCGCCTGACCGGCGACGCCCTGCGCGAGGAGCACTGGGACGCCTTCTGGGGCTTCTACCAGGACACCGGCGCGCGCAAATGGGGCCGGCCCTACCTGACGCGCGCCTTCTTCCGGCTGGCGCAGGAGCGGCTGCGCCACGACACGCTGATGGTGCTCGCGCGCCGCGATGGGCGCTGGGTCGCGGGCGCGCTGAACTTCATCGGCCGCGACACGCTCTTTGGCCGCTACTGGGGCTGCGCCGAGGAACGCGCCTTCCTGCATTTCGAGTGCTGCTACTATCAGGCAATCGACGCGGCGCTCGACCTGGGGCTGACCCGCGTCGAGGCCGGCGCGCAGGGTTCGCACAAGCTGGCCCGCGGCTATCTGCCGACGCCGACCTATTCGCTGCACTGGATCGCCGACGCGGGCTTCCGCAACGCGGTCGCCGACTATCTGCGCCGCGAGCGGGCGGCGGTGGGCGAGGAGATCGCCTTCCTGCTCGACCGCGGCCCCTTCAGGAAGGCCGATCCGTCATGTCCCGACCCCGACGCCTGACCGCCGAGGAGCGCGCCGAGACCCTGCCCGCGCTGGCCGCAAGCGGCTGGGGCGCCGCGACGGGGCGCGAGGCGATCCGCAAGGTGTTCCGCTTCCGCGACTTCTCCGAGGCCTTCGGCTTCATGGCCCGCGCGGCGCTGGAGGCGGAGAAGCTCGACCACCACCCCGAGTGGTTCAACGTCTACCGCACGGTGGACGTCACGCTGGCCACCCACGACGCCGGCGGGCTGACGGCGCTGGACGTCGCGCTGGCCCAGCGCATGGACGCCGTTGCAGGCGGGGCCGAGGCGGACGCCGGCGCCGTTCTGCCCATGGACGCGCTGCCGCAGGCCTGACCGGCGAGACTTGACGCGGGCGGGCCGCCGGGGCCACTGGGCGCATGGTCCCGCTGCTCTCTCCGTCCGTGCTCGGCCTCGTCGCCCTCGGCGGCGCGGCCGGCGCCTTGTGCCGGCACGTCACGCAGGTGCTGGCGGTGCGCGCCTTCGGCGCGGCGTTCCCGTGGGGCACGCTCGGGATCAACGTCGCAGGCTCGCTCGCCATGGGGCTCGTCGCCGCCCTGCTTCTCGACCGGCACGGCCTGTCCCGCGCCTCGCTGTTCCTGATGAGCGGCGTGCTGGGCGGCTTCACCACCTATTCGACCTTCTCGCTGGAGACCCTGCGCCTCGTCGAGGGGGGCGAGCCGGCGCGCGCCGCGGCCTACGCCCTCGCCTCGCTGTGCCTGACGGTAGGCGGCTGCTGGGCGGGCCTGAGCATCGGGCGGGCGCTCTGATGCCCGGCGTGCAGACGCTGACGGTCAGCACGGACGACGGCGAGCTGCGGCTCGACCGCTGGTTCCGCCGCCACTTCCCCCAACTCACCCACGGGCGGCTCGAGAAGCTGCTGCGCAAGGGCGAGGTGCGCGTAGACGGCCGCCGCGCCGACGCCGCCACCCGCGTCGCGCCGGGCCAGACCGTGCGCGTGCCGCCCCTGCCCGACGAGCCCGCGCCGGTCGCGGAGAAGCCGGCGCCCGAAAGGGAGACGGCTGAACCGGACGCCGACTTCATTCGCGCCTGCGTGCTCTACCGCGACCGCGACGTGCTGGTGCTGAACAAGCCCGCGGGCCTCGCGGCGCAGGGCGGCTCGGGGGCGATCAAGCATCTGGGCATGTTCGAGGAGGCGCTGAAGTTCGAGCGCTCGCAGGCGCCGCGGCTGGTCCACCGTCTCGACCGCGACACCTCGGGCGTGCTGGTGATGGCCCGCACCGCGCCCGCCGCCGCCGCCCTGTCGCGCGCCTTCCACGGCCGCACGACGCAAAAGCTCTACTGGGCCGCGGTCGCCGGCCGCCCCAGCCCGCCGCGGGGCACGATCCGCTTCGGGCTCGTCAAGCTCGGCGCGCGGGGCGCGGAGAAGATGCGCTGCGTGCCGCCCGACGCCGTGCCCGACACCGAGGGCGCCAAGCGCGCCACCACCGACTACGCCGTGCTCGAGTCCGCCGCCGGCCGGGCCAGCTGGGTGGCGCTGCGCCCGGTGACGGGTCGCACGCACCAGTTGCGGGCGCACATGGCCGAGATCGGCTGCCCGGTGGTGGGCGACGGCAAGTACGGCACCAACCGCCAGACCAACGACGGGCAGGGCTGGGGCGCGCAGCTCGGCGGCGCGATCAGCCGCAAGCTGCACCTGCACGCCCGCCGCCTGACCATCCCCCACCCGACCGAGGACCGGCTGCTGACAGTCGAGGCCCCGCTGCCCGAGCACATGGCGCGCACCTGGTCCACTTTCGGCTGGCGCGAGGCCGACGCGCCCGACGACCCGTGGAGCGATTGATGGATACGCTGGCGCTCTCCACCGACGCGCGCGGGGTGGCGACGCTGACGCTGAACCGCCCCGACAAGCGCAACGCTCTGTCGGCGGCGATGATCGCCGAACTGACCGAGGCGGCCGCGACGCTGGGCGCCGACCATGCGGTGCGCGTAGTGGTGCTGACGGGCGCGGGCGACAGCTTCTGCGCCGGCGGCGATCTCGGCTGGATGCGCGCGCAGATGGACGCCGACCGCGCCACGCGGATCGCGGGGGCGACAAAGCTCGCGCAGATGCTGCGCGCGCTCAACGAGATGCCGAAGCCCCTGATCGGCCGCGTGAACGGCCAGGCCTATGGCGGTGGGGTCGGCCTCATGGCCGTCTGCGACGTCTGCGTCGGCGCCGAGGGCGCGCGCTTTGGGCTGACCGAGACGCGGCTGGGACTGATCCCCGCCACCATCTCGCCCTACGTGATCGCCCGCATGGGCGAGGGGCCGGCGCGGCGCGTGTTCATGTCGGCCCGTCCGTTCGACGCCGCGGAGGCGGCGGCGCTGGGCCTTCTCGCCCGGGTCTGCGCGCCTGCGGCGCTGGACGCGGCGACGGAGGCGGAGGTCGCGCCCTACTTCGCCACGGCGCCGGGGGCGGTGGCGCGGGCCAAGGCTCTGGCGCGCGCCCTGGGGCCCCGCATCGACGACGCCGTGATCGCCATGACCGCCGAAGCGTTGGCCGACGCCTGGGAGGCGCCGGAGGCCGACGAGGGGATCGCCGCCTTCTTCGACAAGCGCCCCGCGCCCTGGGTCAGATGAGCCCGTGCTCGCGGAACAGCGCGCGCAGGTCCTGCTCGGGCCGGGCGCCGATGTGGCTGATGACCTCGCCCGCGGCGAGGCAGCCCATGCGGCCGCAGACGTCCAGATCGCGCCCGTGGGTCAGGCCGTAGAGAAAGCCCGCGGCGAACAGGTCGCCCGCGCCCGTCGCATCCACGCGCGCCATCGGCGCGGCCGGGATGGTGCGGACGCCGTCGGCGTCGACGACATGCACGCCGCGCGGGCCGATGGTGCAGGCCGTCAGCGCCACCTCCTTCTGCGCCTCGGCGATGGCGGCCTCCAGCGTGTCGGTCTGATAGAGCGCGACGATCTCGTGCTCGTTGGCGAACAGCAGGTCGATGTCCTCGCGCACCATGCGGCGGAAGGCGTCGCGGTGGCGCTCGATGCAGAACGGGTCCGACAGCGTGATCGAGACGCGCCCGCCCGCGCCCTTGGCGGCGGCGATGGCCTTGTGGAACGCCTCCTGGCTGTCGAAGCCGTCGAAGCGGTAGCCCTCCAGATAGACCCACTCGGTGTCGGCCATGGCGGCGGGGTCGATGTCGGCCGGGGAGAGCTGGGCCGAGACGCCGAGATAGGTGTTCATCGACCGCTCGCCGTCGGGGGTGACCAGCACCATGCAGCGCCCGGTCTCCTCGCCCTCCAGCGCCTTTGGGGCCATCGGCGTCTCGAAGGCGACCCCCAGCGAGCGGATGTCATGGGCGAAGATCGCGCCGAGCTGATCGTCGCGCACCTTGCCGACATAGGCCGCGCGCGCCCCCAGCATCCCCAGCCCCGCGATGGTGTTGGCGGCCGAGCCGCCGGAGACCTCGGTCGCCGGCCCCATGCGGCCGTAGAGTTCGATGGCGCGCCCGGCGTCGATCAGCTGCATGATGCCCTTCTGGACCCCGTTGTCGGTCAGGAAGGGGTCCTCGACGCGGGCGAGGATGTCCACCATCGCATTGCCGATGCCGGTGACGTGGAAGCGCTTGGTCATGCGGTCTTGTCCTCGAAGGGGCAGAGGTCGGCGATGGGGCAGTCGGGGCAGTCGGGCTTGCGCGCCTTGCAGACGTAGCGGCCGTGAAGGATCAGCCAGTGGTGCGCATGGAGCGCATACTCGGCGGGCACGTTGTCTTCAAGCGCGCGTTCGACCTGTTCGGGGGTCTTTCCCGGCGCGAGGCGGGTGCGGTTGCCGACGCGCAGGATATGCGTGTCCACCGCCTGCGCCGGGACGCGCCACCACATGTTCAGCACCACGTTGGCCGTCTTGCGCCCCACTCCCGGCAGCGCGGCCAGCGCGGCGCGGGAGGACGGCACCTCGCCGCCGTGCTCCTCGATCAGGATGCGGCTGAGTTTCAGGACGTTCTTCGCCTTGTTGCGGTAGAGCCCGATGGTGCGGATGTGGGCGATCAGGCCTTCCTCGCCCAGCGCCAGCATGGCCTGCGGCGTCTCGGCGACGGCGAACAGGGCGCGCGTGGCCCTGTTGACGCCCTTGTCGGTCGCCTGCGCGGACAGCGCCACGGCCACCAGCAACGTGAAGGCGTTGACGTGCTCGAGCTCGCCCAGCGGCGCCGGGTTCAGCGCGTGCAGGCGGCGGAAGATCTCGCGGGTGGTCGCGTAGGACAGCGGATCGGGCATCGCGCGGATGCTTGCCCGGCGCCCCGCCCCGGCGCAAGGGGCGCTGGCCGCTGGAAATGATGGTGAACCGTGCGCTTAACCACTTTCATCGGTTGTATTTTAGGCGATCTGCCCGTACCCCGACCGCACGTTGCGTTCCAGTCACGGAGTTGATCATGTTCCGCACTCTCGCCGCCGGCCTCGTCGGTCTCGCCATGGGCCTCGGGGCTGTCGCCGCCGACGCCGCCACCATCGCCGGCTTCGGCCGCACCACCAACGACGGCGTGTTCACGCTGAGCGCGGGCCAGGCCGCCTTTCTCGGCACGCCGGACGCCGACCGCATCGGCTTCTTCCGCGTCCGCAGCGGCGGCAACCCGAACGTGAGCTGGGACGCCGGCGACGATTTCACGGCGGACGCGTTCTTCGCCACCGTCACCTCGAACGCCAGCGCCATCCTCGGCGTGTTCAACGGCTTCCAGTCCGACAACCTCGACTATGCGGGCGATCTGTTCGCCCCCTTCACCGGCGCGTCTTTCCTGACGTCCAGCGCGACGAACGGCAACCTCGCCTCGGCGCTCCTGTTCACCTTCAACAGCGCCTCGGGCAACATCGTGTTCCGCGGCTCGACCACCTTCAACGGCGCCCAGACCCGCGGCGAGGCCGACATCCCGACGCCGCCGGCGCCCGTGCCCCTGCCGGCGGCCGCGTGGCTCCTGCTCGCCGGTCTCGGCGGTCTCGGCGTCCTGTCGCGCCGCCGCCGCGCCGCGGCCTGAGCGGCCCTCAGGCGATCAGGCCGACGCGCCGCCTGATCGCCTCCTCCCGCAAGCTGACGTCGACGCCGCCGAACTCGGCGGCGTCTTCGCTTGCGAGCCACGCAACCGCCCGCCCTGCCCATTCGGCCGGGATATGCGCCGACCAGTCGAGCTGGCTGACCGGGTTCACGCCCGAGGCCTTGATCGCCCGCTGCATGTCGGTGGCCACGGTGCCGGGGCTGAGGCCCACGACGCGCACGCCGCGGCCCGCCACCTCGCGCTGCGCGGCGCGCGTCAGCATCAGCACCGCGGCCTTGGAGGCGCAGTAGGCGCTCCAGCCCTCCAGCGCGTTGGTCGCGGCGCCGCTGGAGATGTTGACCACCACGCCCGAGCCCTGCGCGATCATGCCCGGCAGGGCGGCGCGCAGGCCGTGGAACACGCCCTTGACGTTGACGTCCATCAGCGCGCCCCAGGCGGTCGGGTCGGCCTCGGCCAGCGGCGCGATGGGCTCGACGACGCCGGCGTTGTTCACCAGCACGTCCAGCCGGCCGAACCGAGCGCGGGTCCCGGCCACCGCGGCCTCGACCGCCGTCCAGTCGGCGACGTCGCAGGCCAGCGCGAGGGCCTGTCCGCCCGCCGCCCCGATCTCCTGCGCCAGCGCCTCGCAGGCGGCGCCGTCGCGGGCGCACAGCGTCACCGCGGCCCCCTCGGACGCCAGCGCCCGCGCCGCCTCCGCCCCGATGCCGCGACTGGCGCCCGTCACCAGCGCAACCTTGCCGTCCAGCTTGCCCATCGTCCGCTCCGCCGCAGGAACCGGGTGGCGAAGCGCCCCCGTGGCCGCCATGCTTGGACCATGACGACGGAGACGCCAAGCATGACCGCGATCACGAGACCGCAGGCCGACCACTACGCCCTGATGGCCGACGCGCTGCGCTTCATCGAGGCGGGGCGCGAGGCGCAGCCGTCGCTGGAGGCCGTGGCCGCCCATGTCGGCCTGTCGCCGGCGCATTTCCAGCGCGCCTTCAGCCAGTGGGTCGGCGTCAGCCCCAAGCGCTATCTGCAGTATCTCACGCTGGACCACGCGCGGCGGCTGCTGGCCGAGCGCGCAACGGTGCTGGACGCGACCTTCGACGCCGGGCTCTCCAGCCCCGGCCGGCTGCACGACCTGTTCGTGCGGTGGGAGGCCATGACGCCCGGCGACTTCGCCCGCCGCGGCGCGGGGCTGCGCATCGCCTGGGGCTGGTTCGACAGCCCCTTCGGCCCGGCGCTGGCGATGGGAACCGACCGCGGCCTCTGCGGCCTCGCCTTCGCCGCAGAGACAGGCGCCGACCCGGCCATGGAGGACCTGCGATCCCGCTGGCCCGCCGCACGCTTCGAGGAAGACCCGGCGCGGCTCGCGCCCTGGGTGGACGCGGCCTTCGACGGCGGGCGCGCGCCGCTCGCGCCGCTGGGCGCGCCGTTCCAGATCAAGGTGTGGGAGGCGCTGATGCGCGTGCCCTCGGGCCATGTGGTCACCTACGGCGAGATTGCACGCGCCATCGGCCAGCCCCGCGCCGTGCGGGCCGTCGGCACGGCGGTGGGGCGCAACCCGATCAGCTGGCTGATCCCCTGCCACCGCGCGCTGCGGTCGACGGGCGCGCTGGGCGGCTATCACTGGGGCCTCGGCGTCAAGCGCGCCATGCTGGCGTGGGAGAGCGCGCGGCTGGAGGCCGCGGGCTGATCCGGGCCGAATCGGGCGGGACTCTCCGAAGTCGCGCATGTCGGGAGGCTTCGCGTTCGCTGCGCTCGGCGGCTTCGCGATCAGCGCGGTGGGCGAGGCGCTGGCGGCAGCGCCGGCGCCGTAGCAGGCGCCCGCGGTGATCGGCGGGCCGCCCGCTTGATTGCGCCGATTCTGCGAACAATCTGTGCCGGTTCGGCAGATTGTATCCGAAGCGTGCTTTCTGACATGGTGCCTCGACAGGCGCCACCTCGGCGCCGCAGCGGGAGAACGCCATGGGCACGGACATCCTCGGCCTGCACCACGTCACCGCCATCACGGACTCGGCGCAGGCCAACCACGACTTCTACGCCGGCGCGCTGGGGCTGCGCTTCGTCAAGCGCACGGTGAATTTCGACGACCCGACCGCATATCACCTCTACTACGGCGACGAGAGCGGGGCCGCCGGCACGGTGATGACCTTCTTCGCCTGGACCAACGTGCGCGGCGGCCGCGTCGGGGCCGGTCAGGTGAGCGTGACCCAATTCGCCGCGCCGATGGGCTCGCTGGACTTCTGGGCCGCCCGCCTCCCCGCCCACGGCGCGACGCTGCTGGGCCGCGAGACGGTCATGGGCGAGGAACGACTGCGCTTCGCCGACCCCGACGGACTGGTTTTCGCGATCGTGGCCGTCGACGACCCCCGCGCGCCCTGGACGACGCCGGGGATCGGCGCCGAGGTCGCCTTGCGCGGGTTCCGCGGCGTGACGCTGCGGCTGCGCGACGGGGCCGGCGTCGCCGCCGTGCTGCGCGACGCCTTCGGCTACGCGCCGGCGGGCGAGGAGGGCGGGCTGACCCGCTGGAGGCTGGGCGACGCGCCCTCGGGCGTGGTCGACCTCGACGTCGACCCCGCCGCCGAGCCGGGGACCGAAGGGGCGGGCGCTGTCCACCACGTCGCCTTCGCAGTGGCGGACCGCGCGGCGCAAGCGCGCGTGCGGGAGCGGATGCAGGCGGCGGGGCTGCGCGTGACGCCTTCGATCGACCGGGACTATTTCTGGGCGATCTACGCGCGGACGCCCGGCGGCGTGCTGTTCGAGGTGGCGACCGAGGAGCCCGGCTTCACCGCCGACGAACCCCGCGAGAGCCTCGGCGCAGCCTTGCGCCTGCCGAAGCAGCACGCCCCTCACCGCGCCGAGATCGAACGCCTGCTGCCGCCGCTGGCGGTCTGACGCTCGACAAACCCGAGTGTTTAAGTCTACTTTTTGCACGCCCGACCGGAGCGCGCCATGAGCAGACTTGAACGCTTCGACCTCCGCGCCGCCGAGCCGGCCCCGGAGCCGCTGACCCCGGAGCCGCCGGCCCTGGCGTCGCCGGCGCCGCCGGCCTGCGGCGCGCGTCGGCCCGAGCCCTGCGCGCGATGCCCGGACGAGCTGCGGTGCCCGTTCCGGGCGCTGGCGCGCCTGTTGGCAGGCTAGCTCAGATCTGCGCCAGCAGCGCGCCGCCGGTGGAGACTGTCGCCTGACCCGGCGCGTCCTCGACGTTGAGCGCCTTCACCACGCCGTTCTCGACCAGCATGGAATAGCGCTGGGAGCGCACGCCGAGGCCCGCGCCCGCGCCGTCGAAGGTCAGGCCCAGCGCCTGCGCGAAGGCGCCCGTGGGATCGGCCAGCATGGTGATGCCGGCGGCGGCGGCCCCGGTCGCCTCGCCCCAGGCGCCCATCACGAAGGGGTCGTTGACGCTGACGCAGACCACCCTGTCGACGCCCTTGGCCTTCAGCGCGTCCATGTTCTCGATGAAGCTGGGGACATGCTTGGCGTGACAGGTCGGCGTGAAGGCCCCGGGCACGGCGAACAGCGCGACACGGCCCGCGCCGAACAGATCGGCGCCGGATACGTCCTGCAGGCCGTCGGCGGTCTTGGTCTTGAAGGCGGCGGAGGGCAGCGTGTCGCCGACGGCGATGGTCATGGGGAATTCCTTTCCAGTGGGCCGCATCGAGGGCGACGGCGCACGTATAGCCCGCTTCGCCCGGCCCGTCAGCCATCCGGCGCGCGCCGGGGGAAACATGACGAAATTGGGGCCTAACGCGCGGCCTGACGATATCAAGCCCTTATGATATCACGATCTTTTTCTGAAAACGCCCTCGACGCCCGCGCCTCGGCGCTAAGTGCGGCGCATCGCCCGAAACCGGGCGCATGAGGAGGAGAACTCAGATGCTTCGCACCTTCGCGGCCGCCGTCGCCGGCCTGACCATGACCGCCGCGGTCGCCTCGGCCGACGACATCGTCGACGTCGCCGTCGGCGCCGGCTCCTTCAACACCCTCGTCGCCGCGGTGCAGGCCGCCGACCTGGTCGATGCGCTGAAGGGCGAGGGCCCCTTCACCGTCTTCGCGCCGACCGACGCCGCCTTCGCCGCGCTGCCCGACGGCACGGTCGAGAACCTGCTGCTGCCCGAGAACAAGGACCAGCTGGTCGCGGTGCTGACCTACCACGTCATCCCGGGCAAGGTCATGTCGGCCGACATCGCCGGCCAGACGCTGGCCGTGGAGACGCTGCAGGGCTCGACGGTCGACATCAACGCCACCTCCGGCGTGATGGTGGACGGCGCGACCGTGACGACGGCCGACATCGAGGCCTCGAACGGCGTGATCCACGTCATCGACCGCGTCATCCTGCCGAACTGAGGCTGGCCGCCCCGCGCGGGCGCTCCATGACACGCATGGCGTAGCCCTTGTAGGCGGCGTCCGCCGTGGCGGCGAAGCCCAGCTTCGCCGCCACGCGCATCGATGGCGCGTTCTCCGGATGGAAGATCGCGACCGTCTCGGCCGACTCCAGCGTCGCGTCCGCCCAGCCGAGCACCGCCCCGCCCGCCTCGGTCGCGTAGCCGGCGCCGTGGGCCTTGCGCGCCAGCATCCAGCCGACCTCCGGACGCTTCCCGAGCGGCGGTCGCATGTCGCGGCGCCAGTCCGCTAGACCGGCATCGCCCAGATAGTCTCCGCCCTCGCGCGCCGTGACCGCCCACCAGCCGTAGCCTAGCAGCGGCCAGCAACCGGCGTAACGCAGCAGGCGCTTCCAGATCTCCTCCTCGTTCTCCGGGCCGCCGATGAAGCGCGTCGCCTCGGGATCGGTCCACAGGGCGCGCATCGGCGCGATGTCGCCGGCGCGGTGGGGGCGCAGGATCAGCCGCGGGGTCTGCAGCGTCGGCGGCGTCACTTCGGCCCCATCCGCAGCGCGCCGTCGATGCGCACCACCTCGCCGTTCATGTAGTCGTTCTCGATCAGGAACCGCGCCAGCGCCGCATATTCGTCCGGCTCGCCCAGCCGCGCCGGGTTTGGCACCTGCTGGCCGAGGCTGTCCTGCACCTCCTGCGGCAGCCCCTTCAGCATCGGCGTGGCGAAAAGGCCCGGCGCGATGGCGCAGACCCGCACGCCCAGCTTCGCCAGATCGCGCGCCGCCGGCAGCGTCAGCGCCGCCACCCCGCCCTTGGAGGCGGCGTAGGCCGCCTGCCCGATCTGCCCCTCGAAGGCGGCGACCGAGGCCGTGTTGACCACCACGCCGCGCCCGCCGCCTTCGAGGGGCGGACCGGGCAGGGGCGCGGCCTCGGCCATGTCGGCGGCGGCCAGCGCCATGACGCGCATCGTGCCGATGAGGTTGACGCCGACGACGCGGGCGAACAGCGCCATGTCGTGCGCGCCGTCGCGCCCCACCACGCGGGCGGCGGGCGCTATGCCGGCGCAATTGACCGCGATGCGCGCCACCCCGTGCGCCGCCCGCGCCGCGGCGAGCGCTGCGGCGACCGAGGCGTCGTCGGTCACGTCGGTCTCGCAGAACAGCCCGCCGATCTCGGCCGCCACCGCCGCCCCGCGCGCGGCGTCGCGGTCGAGCACGGCGACCCTGGCGCCGAGGCCCGCCAGCATCCGCGCTGTCGCCTCGCCGAGGCCCGAGGCCGCGCCGGTGACGAGGGCGGGGGTGTCGGGACCGATGCGCATGGCGGCTCTCCTGATGTGGGGCGGTCAGCCTTCGCCGAAGGCGCGCCAGCCGGCAAGCCAGCGCGTGAGCGTCGTCACGAGGCAGGCCGCGGCGAAGATCCACGCCAGCCACGGGAACGCCGCGGGAAAGACGCACATGGCGACGAAGACGGCTATGGTCTCGAAGCCCTCGGTGAGCCCGCCGAGGTAGAAGACGCCCTTGGTCGGATAGTCTTCGGCGCGCAGACCCTTCTTCGCGGCGATGGAGGCGAAGGCGAGGAAGCTGGAGCCGGTCCCGACGAAGCCCAGCAGCAGCGCCGCCGCCGGCAGCGCGTTGGCCGCCGGGTCCGCCAGCGCGAAGCCGAGGGGGACGGCGGCGTAGAAGAAGAAGTCGAGCGCGATGTCGAGGAAGGCGCCGCGCTCGGTCGGCCCGCTCAGCCGCGCCACCGCGCCGTCGAGTCCGTCCGCGACGCGATTGAGCGCGATGCAGGCGAGCGCGATCAGGAACCACCCCGCCGCCAGCGCCGGCACGGCCAGCAGCCCCACGGCGAAGCCCGCCAGCGTGACGTGATCCGCCCCCACCCCCGCCGCCGCCAGCCGCGACGCGACCGGGCGCAGCAGGCGGGCGACGGGCGGGTAAAGAAAACGGTCGATCACGCGAAGCGGTAGAAGGCTTCGTAGATGGGGGCCAGCGTCTTCTCGCTGAACAGCGAGGAGACGGAGGTGTCGTTGCCGACGTTCAGGATCGCCTGAGCGAACATCGGCGCCACCGAGACCATGCGGATGTTGCGCGCCTTGCGCACGAGTTCGGGCTGTTCGATGGAATCGGTGATGACGAGGCTCTCGAGATCGGACTTCTCGATGCGCTCCACCGCCGGACCCGACAGCACGCCGTGGCTGATGTAGGCGTGGACGGCCGAGGCGCCCTCGTCGCGCAGCAGCTTGGCGGCGGCGCAAAGGGTGCCGGCCGTGTCGCAGATGTCGTCCACGATCAGGCAGGTGCGCCCCGCCACCTCGCCGATCACGGTCATCGATTCGATCTCGCCCGGCGCGCCGCGGCGCTTGTCCACCACCGCGAGCCCCGCGCCGATGCGCTTGGCGAGGTCGCGCGCGCGGATCACGCCGCCCACGTCGGGCGAGACGACCTGGATGTGCTCCGGCTGCGGGAAGTGGTGTCGGATGTCGAGCGCGAACACCGGCGCGGCGTAGAGGTTGTCCACCGGCATGTCGAAGAAGCCCTGGATCTGGCCCGCGTGCAGGTCCATCGTCAGCACGCGGTCGACGCCGGCCTTCTCGATCAGGTTGGCGACCAGCTTGGCCGTGATCGGCGTGCGGGCCGAGGTCTTCCGGTCCTGACGGGCGTAGCCGAAATAGGGGATCACCGCGGTGACGCGCCGGGCCGACGCGCGGCGCAGCGCGTCGGTCATGATCAGCAACTCCATCAGGTTGTCGTTGGCGGGGTTCGAGGTCGACTGCACGACGAACACGTCCTCGCCGCGGACGTTCTCGAATATCTCGACGAAGATCTCCTTGTCGGAAAAGCGTTCGACCCGCGCGTCGGCCACGGCCACGGAGCCGCCGCGATAGACCGAGATGCGCCGGGCGATGGCGTCCGCCAGAGGGCGGTTGCCGTTGCCGGAGAGAATCTTGATGCTGGTGTCAGACTTCACCCTGCGCCCCCCGGCCGCTGTCATGGGCGCGTCTTATCAGCCCACCCCGGTGTTGCATAGCAGCACGCCCCGTCAGGAGAGCCCGCCGTGGCGCATGTCGACTACTACTTCACCGTCAACTCCCCTTGGGTCTATCTCGCCGGCGACCGGCTGGAGCGCATCGCGGCGGCCCGCGGCGCGACCATCGGCTACAAGCCGATGGCGCTGGACCAGAACTTCGAGGCCGCCGGCTTCACCCCCCTGCCCCGCCGTCACCCGGCGCGGGTCGCCTACCGCACGCAGGAGCTGACCCGCTGGGCGAAGGCGCTCGACATGCCCTTCGTGCTGCACCCGCCGTTCTTTCCCGCCGACGCCGCGCCAGCCTCGGCGGCCATCGCCGCGCTGGCGGCGGCCGGCGGCGACGCGGGGGCGCTGCAACGCGCCGTCAGCCGCGCGGTGTGGGCGGAGAGGCGCGACATCGCCGACGCGGCGACGCTCGCCGAGATCGCGAACGGGCTCGGCGTCGACCTCGCCGCGCTGCCGCTGGAGCGGGGCATGGAGGAGTTCCGCGCCAACGGGCCGGCGGCGCTGGCGCGCGGCGTGTTCGGCGCGCCGTTCTACGTCGTGGACGATGGGGCGATGTTCTGGGGCCAGGACAGGCTCGACATGCTCGACGCCCATCTCGCGGGGCGCGCGGGCTGACCGCCGGGGGTTGAACGGCGGCGCGCGCCGGCGTTTGGTGCGCGGGTCTGGGTGGGGGGAAGCGGATGTTCAGGGCGATCGTTGTCGACAAGGCCGCCGACGGCGCGGTCACGGCGGACGTGCAGACGCTGGAGGAGGCGCGGCTGCCCGAAGGCGACGTGCTGGTCGACGTCCGGCACTCGACGGTCAACTACAAGGACGGGCTGTGCCTGACCGGCGGCGGCGGGCTCGTGCGGACCTATCCCCATGTTCCCGGCGTCGATTTCTCGGGCGTCGTCGTCGAAAGCGCCGATCCGCGCTGGAAGCCCGGCGACGACGTGGTGCTGACCGGCTGGCGCGTCGGCGAGGCCTGGTGGGGCGGCTACGCGGAGCGCGCCCGCGTCAAGGGCGACTGGCTGGTGGCGCCGCCCGCGGGCCTCGACATCCGCCAGTGCATGGCGCTGGGCACCGCCGGCTTCACCGCCATGCTGGCCGTGATGGACCTCGAGGCGCACGGGCTGAGGCCCGGCGACGGCCCGGTGCTGGTGACCGGCGCGGCGGGGGGCGTCGGCTCGGTGGCGGTGGCGGTGCTGGCGAAGCTCGGCCACGAGGTGGTCGCCGTCACCGGCCGGCCCGAGACCGAGGACTATCTGCGCGGCCTTGGCGCCGCGCGCATCCTGCCCCGCGCCGAGATCGCCGAGGCCCCCGCCAAGCCGCTCGACCGCGAGACCTGGGCCGGCTGCGTCGACGCCGTGGGCGGGTCGATGCTGGCGCGGGTGCTGACGCAGATGAAGTATCGCGCGTCGGTCGCCGCGGTGGGGCTCGCCGGCGGGGCGGCGGCGCCCTTCACGGTGATCCCCTTCCTGCTGCGGGGCGTGAACCTGCTGGGCGTCGACAGCGTGATGCGCCCGATCCCCGACCGCATCGCCGCCTGGGCGCGGCTCGCCGCCGACCTCGACCCCGCCAGCCTGGAAGCCATGGTGCGGCCGGCGACGCTGGCGGAGGTTCCCGACCTCGGCCGCGCGATCCTGAAGGGCCAGGTGCAGGGCCGGGTCGTGGTCGATGTCCGCGCCTGAACCCATGATCGCGCCGGCCTACGCCCGCACGATGGCGGCCTACAACGCCGAGATGAACCGGCGCGTCTACGCCGCCGCCGCGACGCTGTCGGAGGCGCAGCGGCGCGAGGACCGGGGCGCCTTCTGGCGCTCGATCCACGGCACGCTCGCCCATGTCCTCTGGGCGGACCGGCTGTGGCTGTCGCGCTTCGGCGCGGGCGAGGACCCGGGCGTGCGGCTCGCCGACAGCGCGGGCTGGATCGACGCGTGGCCTGCGCTGGTCGCAGAGCGCGGTGTGACCGACGCGCGCCTCGCCGCGTGGGCGGCGGGGCTGACCGAGGCCGACCTTTCGGGCGATCTGGTCTGGTTCAGCGGCGCCATGCGGCGCGACATGGCGACCCCGCGGGCGCTGGTGATCGCCCACGTCTTCAATCACCAGACCCACCACCGCGGGCAGGTCCACGCCCTGCTCGGCGGCTTCGGCGCACGGACCGGGGACACCGACCTGCCCTTCGTCCTGTGAATCGTCGCGATTTGCAATTGCGGCGGTTCTGGGTCACCTAGGCCTCACTTGCGTCAAGCCGGCCGAAACTTGGGCGGCGCGCTCGACACGAGGCAGAAGCGCCATGACAGACCATTCGACCTTCGACGCGCCGTCGCAAAGCGTGATCGAGACCGATCATGAGATCGGCGAAAACAACGTCGCCGCAGCGCTGGGACCCTTCCCGTTCGACGTCCACAATCCGGTCTTCGTCGTATCGGCCGGGGCCGTGTTGCTGTTTCTCGCCATCGCCATCGTCTTTCAGGCGCAGGCCGAGCCGGTCTTCGTCGGGCTGCGCGATTTCCTGACCGCGTCTCTGGACTGGTTCTTTCTGCTCGCCGCCAACGTCTTCGTGATATTCTGCCTCGCGCTCATCGTCTCGCCGTTCGGCAAGGTGCGGCTCGGCGGGCCGGATGCGACGCCGGACTACGGCTATGTCGGCTGGTTCTCGATGCTTTTCGCCGCCGGGATGGGCATCGGGCTGATGTTCTACGGCGTGTCGGAGCCGATCTCGCACTTCTCCGCCGCGGTGGCCGAGGGGGCCGGCGGGCCGGACAGCTGGGCGCCGCTCGCCGGCGCGGCGGGCGACACGGAGGCCGCGCGACGGCTGGGCATGGCGGCGACGATCTTCCACTGGGGCCTGCACCCCTGGGCGATCTACGCCGTGGTCGCGCTGTCGCTGGCGCTGTTCAGCTACAACAAGGGCCTGCCGCTGACGATCCGCTCCGCGTTCTATCCGCTGCTGGGCGAGCGCGTCTGGGGCTGGCCGGGCCATGTGATCGACATTCTCGCCGTTTTCGCCACGCTGTTCGGGCTGGCCACCTCGCTGGGATTCGGGGCCGAGCAGGCCAGCGCCGGCATCGAGTTCCTGTTCGGCGTGCCCGCCACCGGCGCCTTCAAGGTGCTGCTGATCGGCGCGATCACACTGGTCGCCACCGTCTCGGTGCTGGCGGGGCTCGACCGCGGCGTGAAGCGGCTCAGCGAGGTGAACATGGCGCTGGCCGTGGTGCTGATGCTGTTCGTCATCCTCGCCGGTCCGACCGTCGCGATCCTGTCCGGCTTCGTGTCCAACCTCGGGGCCTACGCCCAGCATCTGCCCGCGCTGTCGATGCCCTTCGGGCGCGAGGACGCCAACTTCAGCCAGGGCTGGACCGCCTTCTACTGGGCGTGGTGGATCTCGTGGTCGCCTTTCGTCGGCATGTTCATCGCCCGCGTCAGCCGCGGCCGCACCGTGCGCGAGTTCCTGATCTGCGTGCTGATCATCCCGACGCTGGTCAGCGTGCTGTGGATGAGCGCCTTCGGCGGCGTCGCCATCGGTCAGGTCGCCGATCTCGGCCTCAGCGCCGTGGCCGAGGCGCCGCTGGAGCTGGCGCTCTTCACGATGCTTGAAAATCTGCCGCTGACCCAGATCACCTCCTTCGTCGGCATCGTGCTGGTGATCGTGTTCTTCGTCACCTCGTCGGACTCGGGCTCGCTGGTTATCGACACCATCACCGCGGGCGGCAAGGTCGACGCGCCGGTTCCGCAGCGGGTGTTCTGGTGCGTGCTGGAGGGCGCGGTGGCGGTCGCGCTGCTGCTGGGCGGGGGCCTCGCCGCGCTGCAGGCGATGGCGGTCTCCACCGGGTTCCCGTTCACGGTGGTCCTGCTGGGCCTGTGCGGCGCGACGCTTTGGGGGCTGACCAGCGAGCCGCGCGCCCGGTCCGCCGCCTGATCGCGGCCGAGGCTGGCCCGCGGCCGCGCCAGCGCTTATGCATCGGGCGTCACGATGAAAGGACGCCCGATGCCCGCCCTCGACCTCGCCTTCGTCCGCGCGCGCTTTCCCGCCTTCTCCGACCCCGACCTCGAGGGCTGGGCCTTCTTCGAGAACGCGGGCGGCAGCTATCCGGCGCAGGCGACCATCGACCGGCTGCATCGCTTCTATGCGCGCACCAAGGTGCAGCCCTATGGCGCCTATCCGGTCAGCCAGAAGGCCGGCGCGGCGATGGACGAGAGCTATGCGCGCATCGCGGCGCTGCTGGGGGTCGGCGAGGACGAGGTGCATTTCGGCCCTTCCACCACCCAGAACGCCTATGTGCTGGCGCAGGCCTTCCGCGCGCTGTGGACGCCGGGCGACGAGATCATCGTCACCGAGCAGGACCACGAGGCCAACTCCGGCCCCTGGCGGCGGCTGGAGGAGTTCGGGATCGTGGTGCGCGAGTGGAAGGTGGACCGCGACACCGGCGCGCTGAACCCCGACGACCTCGACACGCTGATGTCGGACCGCACGCGGCTGGTGGCCTTCCCCCACGCCTCCAACATCGTCGCCGAGATCAACCCGGTGGCCGAGATCGCCGCGAAGGCCCACGCCGCCGGCGCGGTGGTCTGCGTCGACGGCGTCAGCTACGCGGGCCACGGCCTGCCGGACCTCGGCGCGCTCGGGGCGGACATCTACCTGTTCTCCGCCTACAAGACCTGGGGGCCCCATCAGGGCGTCATGGTGGTCCGCCGCGCGCTGGCCGATCGGCTGCCGAACCAGAGCCACTGGTTCAACGCCGATGTGATCCGCAAGAAGCTGGTCCCCGCCGGTCCCGACCACGCGCAGGTCGCCGCGATGGCTGGCGTGGCCGACTACATCGACGCGCTGCACGCGCACCACTTCGACGGCGACGCCGCGCCGGTCGAGCGCGCCCGGCGGGTGCACGACCTGATGCGTGCGCGCGAAATCGCCCTGACCGCGCCGCTGATGGACTTCCTGCGCGGGCGCAACGACCTGCGGGTGCTGGGGTCCACCGACCCCGAGCGCCGCGCGCCCACGGTCGCCATGGTCTGCGACCGTCCCGGCGCGGCGCTGGCGGCCGAGCTGGCGGCGCACAAGGTCATGTGCGGCGGCGGACATTTCTATTCCCGCCGGCTGATCGAGGCGATGGGAGTGGACGAGCAGCACGGGGCGCTGCGCGTGTCGTTCCTGCACTACACCTCCGAGGCCGACATCGCGCAGCTGATCGCCGGCCTCGACGCGGTGCTCTGAGGCGGTGCGGATCGTCGGCGGGCGGTTGGGCGGCCGGCCCCTCGCCGCGCCGGGGGCCGCGGGCGGCGGGGCGGCGCATCTGCGCCCGACGTCGGACCGCGCGCGGCAGGCGCTGTTCGACCACCTCTCCCATGGCGGCTATGCGACGCCCCCCGCGCCGGCGGGGATGCGGGTGCTGGACCTCTTCGCCGGAACCGGGGCGCTGGGGCTGGAGGCGCTGTCGCGCGGGGCGGCGCATTGCCTGTTCGTCGACGACCACGCCCCGTCGCGCGCGCTGATCCGCGAGAACGTCGAGCGGCTGGGGCTGATCGGCGAGAGCAAGATCTATCGCCGCGACGCGCTGTCGCTCGGCCCCTGCCGCGGCGCGCCCTACGATCTCGCCTTCCTCGACCCGCCCTACGGCTCAGGGTTCTGCGTTCGGGCGCTGGCGGGAGCCGAGGCGGGCGGATGGCTTGCGCCCGCAGCGCTCGCCGTGGCGGAATGCGCCGCCGAGGAGCCCTGTGCGCCGCCGCCGGGCTGGGAGGTCGAGGACGACCGCCGCCACGGCGCGGCGCGGGTGCAGGTCTGGCGGCGCGTCGCCCCGGCCTGACGCGCCGCCGGTCGCTTCAGCGCGCGGCGGCGCGGGGCGTCCAGCGGTCCCCGATCAGCCGAAGCGCGAAGGCGCGCAGGAAGATGAGCGCCGGCGTGGCGATGATCGCCCCCGCCGCCCCCCACAGCCAGGCGCCGAAGGCGATGGCGAGAAAGACCGCGAGCGCGCTCGCCTCGACGCGCCGACCGACGAGGGCGGGGGTCACGACGTTGCCTTCGATGATGTTCATGACGAAAAGCGCGGCCACCGGCGTCAGCGCGAGTTGAAGGTCGCCATGGGTCGCCATGCCGGTCGCCAGCAGCGCGAGATTGACCAGCGCGATCCCGATATAGGGCATGTAGTTCATCAGCGCGACCGCGACGCCCCAGGCGGCGGCGTTCGGCGTGCCAAGGGCGAACAGAGCGCCGCCCGCCGCGACCCCGAAGCCGATGTTGATCAGCGTCACTGTGAGAAGGTAGGTCGAGACCTGCAGGCGCACGTCGCGCATGGCGCGCATCAACGCCATCCGCGTGTCGCGCGTCCGCGCGAGCGTCATCACCGAACGGGCGACGCGGGCGCGGTCGGACAGCAGGAAGAACGCGAGGAACACGCCATAGGCGAAGGCGCCGAGCATCGCCGGCGCCGCCAGCGCGCTGTCCGTCAGCAGGCGCCGCCCCGAGGCGACGATGGGATCGGCCTCCTCGTCCTCGTCTTCAGCGGGCTCGGGTTCGGCGTTCCCGACGGGACCGGTCGGGAAGACTTCCCGGACCGGCTCCTCCACGACCACCACCACCTCGCCGCCGAGGGCGGCGACGTCCGCCTCCAGTTCGCGGGCGAGCGCCTCGATGCGGCGCGCAACCCCCGGCAGCTCGCGGGTCAGCGCCTCGGCGCTGGGGGCGAGCCAGTAGAGCAGCGAGCCCAGCGCCGCGACCGACCCGAAGACGAGCACGCCCGCCGACAGTCCCCGCGGCACGCCGCGGCGCTCCATCCATCGCGCGACAGGGGCGAGGCCGACCGCGACCAGCGCCGCAAGCACTGTCGGTATCGCGATCAGCGCCCCCGCCTTGAGCGCGGCCAGCAGGATCACGAGCGCGATGACGGCCGCGCTCAGGGCGAGCACGTCCAGCGCGCGCTCGACGTCCGGGCGCGGCGGGGCGAGCGGCGCGCGACGCGGCGACGCCACGCCGGTCAGCCCGTCGGGGCGGATCAGCCCGGCGGGCGACGCGGCGGCGACGGGCGGGTGCGGCGCGACCGTCGGGCCTGTCGTCTCCATGTCGGCAGGCGCCGCGCGCCCGCGGCGTCTCAGCCGCCCTCCACCGCCCGGAAGAACAGCGCCTGCGTGACGGCGGCCTGGACGGTCCGGGTCTGGAAGGGCTTGGCGATCAGGAAGGTCGGCTCGGGCCGCGCGCCGGTGAGCAGCCGGTCGGGATAGGCGGTGATGAAGATGACCGGGGCGGACATGACGGCGAGGATGTCGCGCACCGCGTCCACGCCGGAGGAGCCGTCCGCGAGCTGGATGTCGGCGAGCACGAGGTCCGGACGCTCGGCCAGCGCGAGTTCGACGGCGCGGTCCCGCGTGTCGGCGACCCCGACGACGCTGTGGCCGAGATCGGTGACGATGGCCTCGAGATCCATGGCGATGATGGGCTCGTCCTCGATGATCATCACGCGCGCGGCGGTCTGGCGCTTGAGTTCCGCCACGGCGTCCTCGGCGAGGCGCGCCGCTTCACCGACCGGCACGCCGAGCACGGTGGCGGCCTCGGCCGGTGTGAAGCCCTCGACCGCGGTGAGCAGGAGCGCCTGCTGGGAAAGGGGCGAGAGCTTGCCGAGGCGGGTGCGGGCGACGCGCTCGTCAAGGCTGACGGGCTCGTCGGGCTCGTCGGGAAGGGCCAGTTCGATGGCCTGCCAGATGCGCTGGAACGCGGTGTAGAGGGCGACGCGCAGGTCCGCCGCGCCGTCGAGCGCGCCGCGGTCCTCGATGATGGCCTCCAGCGCGGCGGCCACGTAGCTGTCGCCCGCGCCCTGGGAGCCGGTCAGCGCGCGCGCGTAACGGCGCAGAAGCGGGATGTGGGGCGCGATGCGGTCGGCGAGGGACGATGCGGCGGGGCCGGAGTGCGTGGAGGCGGGCGCGGCGGCAGGGCTCATGGGCGAGGCTCCGGAAAAATGTCGATCAGTCGCGGAACCAACGCGCAAAGGCAGCGTTGGTTCCGTGTTTCGTGCGCGATGCGCATCATGGTAGGAAGTGGGGAAGCGATGCCAGCCGCCATCCCGGCAGTTGCGCCGGCCTTTGTCGACGTGGGAACGATGTCCGACCCCGAACATCCCGGCCGCCCGCGCGGCGCGGCGCCGCATGGCGCGGCCGCCCCGTCGAAGCCGCCGCGGAAACCCGCCGCTCCGGTCACCGACGACGACGCCGATCTGATCGGCGCCAACCTGCGGCGTCTTTTCGGCGCTGTGGAGCAGGAGGAGCTGCCGGACCGCTTCAAGGCGCTGCTGCGGCAGCTCGCCGAGGAGGACCGTTCGAAATGACCGTGTCCAGCACCACAGAGACGGACGCCGGCGAGGGCCACGCCTTCCACAGCCAGCTGGGCGCCGAGGCTCCGGCGCTTCGCGCGTTCGCACGCACGCTGACCCGCGACGCGGCGCTGGCCGACGATCTCGCGCAGGAGGCGCTGCTGAAGGCCTGGGCCAAGCGCGACAGCTTCCAGCCCGGCACCAACCTGCGCGCCTGGCTGTTCACCATCCTGCGCAACACGTTCTACTCCACCTGCCGCAAGCGCCGCCGCGAGGTCGAGGACGCCGACGGCAAGCACGCCGCAAAGCTCGCGACCCGGCCGACGCAGGAGCATGCGATGGCGGTCAAGGAGTTCGAGGCGGCCCTGGCGCTGCTGCCCGACGACCAGCGCGAGGCGCTTGTGCTCGTCGGCGCGGCGGGCATGGCCTACGAGGAGGCTGCGGCGGTCTGCGGCGTGGCGGTCGGCACGATCAAGAGCCGCGTCAGCCGGGCCCGCGCGCGTCTTGGCGAGATGCTGTCCGCCAGCGACGGCGCCGACCTCGTGTCAGACCACCGCATGGACGCGGCCATGGCCGTGGCGACCATCGACGCGGCCGCCTGAGCTTGCCTCACCGCCGCCGCGAGACGCCGGAGCCCGGGCCGGGCGCGCGGCCCGATCTTCGGCCCGATCCGTCGCTGGCGGGTCGGCCGACGGTGCGGCGGCAACTGGCGACGATGCTGGCCTTCGCCGTGATGCCGGCGGTGATCTTCTCGATCGCCGACGGCGTGCGTCGCTATCACCGGGTCGTGGCCGAGCGCGACGCCGCGTTCTTTCAGAGCGCGTCGGTCGAGGCGCAGGGCGCGCGCGACGCCTTCGTGGCCTTGCAGACCGCGGCGCAGATCCTCAGCGTCAATCCCGACGTCGCCGATTTCAGCCAGCCGTTCTGCGATGCGGCGCTCGCGCGCGCAGCGCGGAGCGAGCCGTCGTTCCAGCTCGTCGTCGCGCTGGACGCGGCGGGATCGATCCGCTGCTCGTCCGTGGACCTGCCCGGAGAGGCGAGCCTCGCCGACGATCCCGACTTCCAGCGCATGGCGGCCGACCCGCGCTTCGCCTTGTCGGTCCGCGCGCACGGTCGCATCACGGGACAGGAGGTGCTGGTCGGCGCGGCGCCGATCTTGCGCGGCGAGGGCGACGCCGCGACCTTCGCCGGCGTCGTGTCGATCTCTGTCAACGTCGCCTCGCTGCGCTTCCTCGCCAGCCAGGGTCAGGACGCTGCGGCGCGTCCGCTGCGCGCTGTCGTGAACGCGCGGGGCGAGGCGCTGGTGAACACCGGCGCCTACGGCGACGCGGAGGGCTGGCTGCCGGCCGAAGGCCTGCCCGACAATCTGGGACCCGAGACGCGGACCTTCGTGTCCCAGAGCCTCGACGGCGAAACACGGGTCTACGGCGTGGCGCCCTTCGTGCGCGACCGGGCTTGGCTGCTGGCCGGGGGCGAGCGCTCGGCGGTGACCGACGACGCGGTGCTGCGCTCGATGCCGGCGATCGTGGCGCCGCTGCTGATGCTCGCGATCGCGGTTGGGGTGGCCTATTTCGCCCTCGACCAGCTCGTCGTGCGCCATCTGGTCTATCTCTCGCGGCTTGCGCGCGCCTACGGCCGCGGCAAGTTCGACCTGCGCCCGAAGGCCGCCGAGACCGCGCCGCAGGAGATCGCGAGCCTCGCCGAAAGCATGACCGCCATGGCCGAGAACCTCGCCGTGCGCGAGGGCGAGTTGCGCGAGAGCGCCGAGACCAACCGGGTGCTGCTGATGGAGGTCTACCACCGGGTCCGCAACAACCTGCAACTGATCGAAAGCCTGCTGAACCTGCAGATGCGCCGCGCCGGCGGCGCAGCGGAGCGGCTGACGCTGGAGCGGGCGAGGCTGCGCGTGCACAGCCTCGCGCTGGTGCACGAGAAACTCTACGAGGCCGACACCGTGGATCGCCTCGACCTCGGCGCGCTGCTGGAGGCCATCGCGCGCACGCTGGTAGAAACCGGCGCGCCGCGCGCCGCCAAGGGCGCCGGGATGCGCGTCCGGCTGAGCGCCGATGTCGCGCCAGCCGTCGAAAGCCCGGAGCGGGCCACGCCGCTGGCGCTGTTCGCCAACGAGGCGCTGCTCAACGCCATGGAGAACGCGGCCCATCCGTCGGGAGAGGCGGAGATCGCGCTCTCCTTCCGCGCCGGCCCCCACGGCGCCTTCACCCTGCGCATCGAGAACGACGCCGTCAGCGCCGCAGCCGACGCCGCCGAAGGCGCCCTCGGCGGCAAGCTCATGGAGGGTTTCGCCCGTCAGCTACGCGCCACGCTCACCACGGGACGGCGCGGGGACCGCTATGTCGTCGAGCTCGTCTCGGACAGGACCGCCCAGCCCGTCGCCGCGTGACGGCGCCGCGGACAGCTCAGTGGGTCCAGGCGACGCGCCGGTCCGTGGCGAAGTTCTGGCCGTAGCCGCGCGGCCTGACATTGGCGCCGCGCTTCTTCGGCTCGACCACCTGACAGGCGAGCCCGTGCCGGCGGGCGTATTCCTCGGCGGCCTCGCGCGTCTCGAAGTTTAGGCGGACCTGTTGCGCCATGTCGGCGCTCGACGTCCAGCCCATCAGCGGGTCGCGCCTGCGGGGCTGCTCGGGCGCGAACTCCAGCACCCAGTCATGGGTATTGGCCTGACCCGAGGTCATGGCGCTGCGCGCCGGCTGGTAGATTTTTGCGAACATTGCGGCTCTCCACCTGACGCTCTCCTATGCCGCCGCCTGCGCCGCGGTTCAAGCGCGCTGGACAGCGCAGGCCCGCCGCCTATCCTGCGGCGTTCAGCACGGAGCCCGCGATGACCGTCGACGTTCTGGTTACCGACCCGCAGCGCCCCGTCCGCCGCGAGAAACTGGAGGGCGGGCGCCGGCTGGAGATGGTCAGCGAATTCTCGCCCGCCGGCGACCAGCCCCGCGCCATCGCGGAACTGGCCGAAGGCGTCGAGGCGGGCGAGCGCGACCAGGTGCTGCTGGGCGCCACCGGCACCGGCAAGACCTACACCATGGCCAAGGTCATCGAGGCGACGCAGCGCCCCGCCATCATCCTCGCGCCGAACAAGACGCTGGCGGCGCAGCTGTACGGCGAATTCAAGTCCTTCTTTCCAAACAACGCCGTCGAGTATTTCGTCAGCTATTATGACTATTACCAACCGGAGGCTTACGTCCCGCGCTCCGACACCTACATCGAGAAGGAAAGCCAGATCAACGAGCAGATCGACCGGATGCGCCACTCGGC
>DAINOD010000023.1:0-37826 GCA_036735545.1 Rubrimonas sp.
CGCGACGCCTACGAGGCGCTCGGCAGCCCGGAGGGCGAGCTGGCGCTGGCGCAGGCGGCCGTCGACCTCGCGCTCGCGCCCAAGTCGAACGCGGTGTACACCGCCTACAAGGCCGCGCAGGCGGCGGCGCGCGACAGCGCGGCCCTGCCGCCGCCGCCCCACATCCTGAACGCGCCGACTCGCCTCATGAAGGACATCGGCTACGGCGCCGGCTACGCCTACGACCACGACGCCGAGGACGCCTTCTCGGGGCAGGACTATTTTCCCCAGGACATGCCGCGCCCGGTCTTCTATGCGCCGACCGACCGCGGCATGGAGGCCGAGTTGGGCGCGCGGCTGGCCCGCTTCGCCGCCCTGCGCGCCCGACGCGGCGGGTGACCGGACGCCGCAGCGGCGGCGCGCCGCCTCGCGTCGCAGCGGCCCAGCCCCCAGCTTGGCTTGCGAGGCGGGGCGCGTGGCCCGCGCCGGAGGACGGCGTTCTTGGACCTGACGAGCTTCGACCCGCGCCTGCTGCGGCTGACCTATGCGAGCCGCGCCGTCGACTGGCTGACGCGCGACGACCTGCGCGCGATCGCCGAGAGCGCCCAGCGTCACAACCGGGCCCGCGGGCTTACCGGGCTGCTGCTCTATGTCGAGGGCGACTTCCTGCAGGTGATCGAGGGACCCGGCGCGGCCGTCGAGACGCTGTTCGAGACCATCGCGGCCGACGCGCGCAACCAGTGGGTCACCCGGCTCTCGACCGAGCGCATCCTGCGCCGCGCCTTCGCCGACTGGTCGATGGGCTGCTTCGAGATCGGGCTGACCGAGATCGAGGGCGACGCCTTCTTCCTGCTCGACGCCGACGCGCCGCGGGTCCGGCCGCGCTTCTCGGGCGACTTCACGGTCTTCCTCGAGCAGTTCTACACACGCAACCGGGTCCGCGGGCTCGAGTCCGACTTCGCCCGCGCGCTGTGATGCGCCCGCCGCGGCGCTAGAGCCGTTCCACCGTGACGCGCTCGTCGCCGAAGGCCAGATGGCCGGCGATGGCCGCGACGTCGGGCGGCGGGGCCTCGTAGGACCACACGGCGTCGCGGATCGGCCCGCTCTTGGCTGCGATGTGCCAATAGCGCGCTTCTCCCTTGTGCGGGCAACGGGTGCGCTTGTCCGAAGGCTCCAGGAACGCGACGACGAAGTCCTCGCGCGGAACATAGAAGACCGGCTCATAGCCGTCCTCGCGCAGCACCAGCGCGTTGCGCGTCTCCCCCACCACCGCCCCGCCGGCGCGCACGACGACGACGCCGCCGGCCGGCTCGATCGTGATCGCCATGTCCGTCTCCCCCACTGCGCCGGCCCGCGGCCGGCCTTGTCAGATCGGCGCGCAGGCCGTCTCCAGCCACGCGCGCGTCGCGTCCTCGACCAGGGGGCCGATCTCCGCCAGCACCCGGGCGTGGTAGGCGTCGAGCCATGCGCGCTCCGCCGGCTCCAGCAGCCGAGGGTCGATCATGGCGCGGTCGATCGGCGCCAGCGTCAGCGTCTCGAAACCCAGCATCGGCCGCGCGCCGCCGTCCACGGGCGCCGCCGCAGTCACGGCCAGCAGGTTCTCGATCCGGACGCCGAAACGGCCCTCCAGATAGCAGCCGGGCTCGTCGGACACGATCATGCCGGCCAGCAGGGGCTCCGACGAGCGGCGCGACAGGCCCTGGGGCCCCTCGTGCACGCCCAGATAGGCGCCGACACCGTGTCCCGTGCCGTGGTCGTAGTCGTGCCCGGCCCGCCACAACGCCGCGCGCGCCAGCGGGTCAAGCTCGCGCCCCGTCGTGCCGGCCGGAAAGCGCGCCGTGGCGACCGCGATCATGCCCTTGAGCACCAGCGTGGCCAGCCGCCGCGCCTCCGGCCCGACATCGCCCACGGCCACCGTGCGGGTGACGTCGGTGGTGCCGTCGAGATACTGCGCGCCGCTGTCCACCAGCAGCGGCTCGCCCGGCCGCACGGCGCGGTCGGTCCGCTCGGTGACGCGGTAATGCACGATGGCCCCGTGCTCGCCGGCGCCGCAGATCGTGTCGAAGGCGATGTCGCGCATCAGCGGGTCGCGGGCGCGCAACGCCTCCAGCCGGCGAACCACCGCGATCTCGGTCAGAGCGCCTGCGGGCGCGGTCTCGGCCAGCCAGCGCAGGAACTCGGCCATCGCCGCGCCGTCGCGGCGGTGGGCGGCGCGGGCGCCGTCCAGTTCGACCGCGTTCTTGACCGCCTTGGGCAGGATGCAGGGGTCGCGCCCCCAGACGACCTTCGCGCCCGCATTCTCCAGCCGCGCGCCGACCCAGGCCGGGGCGCTGTCGCGATCAACCAGCACGCGCGCGCTCGCCAGCGCATCGAGCGCCGGGCCGAAGTCGCCCGGCGGAGCCACCGTGACCGCGCCGCCCAGATGCGCGGCGGTCTCGGCGTCGATCTTGTCGGGGTGGGCGAACAGGGTGACGGCGCCATCGGCGCGCAACAGGGCGAAGGCGTGCGGCGCGGGGGTTCGGGGCACGTCGTCGCCGCGGACGTTCAGCAGCCAGGCGATGGAGTCGGGCAGTGTCAGCGCCGCGGCCTCCGCGCCCGCGGCGGCGACGGCCGCGCCGACGCGGGCGCGTTTCGCTGCGGCGTCCTCGCCGGCATGGCGCACCGGGTGGGGCCGGATCGCGGCGGTCGGCGCGGGCGGCCGATCGGCCCAGACCGCGTCGAGCGGATTGGCGTCGAGCAGGCGCAGCGCGGCGCCAGACCGCTCCAGCGCGACGCGCAGCCGCTCCACCGCGGCGGCGGTGTGCAGCATCGCGTCGAGCCCCACGCGCGCCCCGCGCCCGAGGGCGGCGGCGAGCCAGTCCTCGGGGCTGCGCGTCACGGTCGAGACCACCTCGACGAGGGTCGTGTCGGTCTGGGCGCGCGCTTGCAGCGTGTAGCGCCCGTCCACGAACAGCGCCGCCCGGTCGCGCAGGACCACGCAGAGCCCGGCCGAGCCGGTGAAGCCGCTCAGCCACGCCAGCCGCGCGTCGCAGGGCGCGACGTTCTCGCCCTGATGGGCGTCGGCGCGCGGCACGAGGAAGCCGTCCAGCCCATCCGCCGCCAGCCGCTCGCGCAGCGAGGCCAGACGCGCGGCCACAGCGCTCGCGCCCTCGCCGGTCTCGAAGCTCTGGAACATCGCGGGGGAGCGCTCGGGCAGGGATCGACTGCGGGCAGCAGGCAACAATTCCGCCGGGCGTGCAAGCGCAGAGCGTGCGACGACTTCTCGCGCCGGGGCCTCAGCCGCGCGGCCAGGCCGCCAGCGAAGGACCCTCCTCGGCGATGTCGGCCGGCTCGAAGCCCACCAGCGCGATCAACCGCTTGCCGCCCGCGCCGGTCAGCAGCAGCCGCTCCAGCAGCCGGCCCCGGCGCCAGCCGCGCGGCTCGCGCGCGCCTTCGAACAGCGCGCCGCTTTCCAGCATGACGAGCCGCGCGTCGCCGTCGGCGTCGAGCTCGGCGAGCGCGACGGGCCCGCCCGCGTCGAAGAAGGCGATCACCGTGCGGTCGGGATCGTCCGTGCCGCGCTCCTCCACCGTCAGGGGGCGCGCCCCCTGGCCCAGCCCGACGAGCCGCCCGCCGACGCCGGGGGCGTAGACGAAGGCGTCCGGCTCGGCCAGCAGCGTGTCGTCCACGGCGAGCAGCCGGCAGGCGCAGCCAGCGGCCCCGACGGGAAGCGCGCCGAGGCATTGCCGCGCCGCCGAGCGGGCGGCCTCCGCGGCGCTCGCGCCGCTCGCCGCCGCCGCCGCCGGGCAGCGCTCAGGCGGCTCGCCGCGGGCGAGCGCGCGGGGGCCTGCGGTAGCGAGGAAGCGGCGGCCCACCGGCGCGGCGTAGAGGAACGGGGCCTCGGCCGCCTCGACGCGCGCGGGGCTCGCGGCGGCGGCCCCGGCCGCGCCGGCGGCCCGAATCGCCGCCTCGTCCGCCTCGGTCGAGCTGCGCGCAAGGATTGGCGGAACCTCGGCTCTCGCAAGCAAGGTGCGGTTGAATGCGCCGGCCTCCCGCTCGCCGCCGGGACGAGCGCAGGCGGTCATCAACACGGAAAGGATGGCGAACACCGTCAAAATTGGCGCCAAAGAGCAGTACGGCGCGCTGGATTTTCGCGGTATTGTCACGGTATGCATAGGAGGTGCCTCTGCGGCGGCGCGATGGGCCATTCAGCCCTGCTGGAGTATCGGGTGGACGCGTCTGTGGATATCAGCGCAGTGGTGGTGACGGGCCGCGTCAAATGGTATGACGCAGTGCGAGGCTACGGCTTTATCGTGTCCGACGATATCGAAGGCGACATTCTGGCGCACGCCAATTGCGTTCGCGCCTCCGGTCGCAGCGCGTTGCCGGAGGGCGCGGAGGTGGAGATCGAGGCGGCTCTTTTCGAACGGGGGTGGCAAGCGGTGCAGATCAAGTCGGTGAAAATGACCGACGCCCCCGGGATGGGCGAGCGCCCGAGCGACTTCGCCCGCGCCGTCGAGTCGAGCGACCCGTTGGTGCCGGCGCGGGTCAAGTGGTTCGACCGCGGCAAGGGCTTCGGCTTCGTTAACGTGTTCGGCCGCGCCGAGGACGTCTTCGTCCACATGGAGGTGCTGCGGCGCAGCGGCTTGTCCGACCTCGCCCCGGGCGAGGCTGTGGCGGTGCGCACCGCCCAGGGCCCCCGGGGGCTCATGGCCGCCGAGGTCTTCCAGTGGGAGGCGGCGGCGGAGCAGGAAGGCGGCGAAGCGGCCGCGGGCGACACGTCCCCGGACGAGACGCGGCATCCGCCGGACTCCGAGCCGGAACTGTGAAGTCGGCGCGCGCGGCGGCCGTCGCCGCGCTGCTCGCGACGCAGGCGCAGGCGGCCTGTCCTGTGGACCGCATCGAGATCGAGACCACCGCAGGCGTCGCGGCCTTTTCCGTCGAGATCGCCGACACGCCCGAAGCGCGCGCGACGGGGCTGATGTTCCGGACCGACCTCGAGCGCGACGCAGGGATGCTGTTCCTGTTCGAGCGCCCCGCGCCCCAGACCTTCTGGATGAAGAACACGCCGCTCAGCCTCGACATGCTGTTCATCGGCGCGGACGGCCGCGTCTGCGGCCTGATCGAGCGCGCCACGCCCTTCTCGCTGGATCCGCGCCCCTCGGGCTGCGACGCGCTGGCGGTGCTGGAGGTGCATGGCGGACTGGCCTCGGAGGTCGGCCTGCGCGTGGGCGCGCGGACCCGCCACGCGGCGTTCGGGGCCGAGGCGGCCTGGCCCTGCGACGCGCCGCGCCCGCCCGCCGGCTGACGCGGGCGCCGCTCAGCCGATCAGCGAGGCGATCTCGGCGCGCAACTCCGGCAGCCCGGCGCCGGTGTCCGACGAGGTGACCAGCACTTCCGGATGCGCCGCCGGGCGCCGCGCCAGCGCAGCCGCGACAGCGGCCGACGTGGCGGCCAGCGCGGCGCCGGAGGGCTTGTCGGCCTTGGTCAACACCGCCTGATAGCTGACGGCCGAGGCGTCGAGCAGGTCGAGGATCTCGCCGTCCGCCTTCTTCAGCCCGTGCCGCCCGTCGATCAGCACGAAGGCGCGCCGCAGGGTGGGCCGGCCGGCCAGATAGGCGCGCAGAAGCGCCTGCCACCGCTCAACCGTCGCCTTGGGCGCCTCGGCGAAGCCGTAGCCCGGCAGGTCCACCAGCCAAAGCGCCGTCCCGAGGGCGAAGTAATTGATCTCCTGCGTCCGACCGGGGGTGTTGGAGGCGCGCGCCAGCCCCTTGCGGCCGGTCAGGGCGTTGATCAGCGAGGACTTGCCCACGTTCGAGCGCCCGGCGAAGCACACCTCGGTGCGGTCGGCCTCCGGCAGCCCGTCCAGCGCCACGACGCCCTTGGCGAAGTCGCAGGGCCCGGCGAACAGCTTCCGCGCGGCCTCCAGCGCCGCCTCGTCGTGGCCGCTCATGGCGCGAGCGCCTTCAGTCGGGCGAGGTCGGCGCCGCGGATGGCGCCGGCGGCGCGTGCGACCGCCTCCGCCGGCCAGTCCCACCACGCGAGCGACAGAAGCGCCGCGACGGTGTCGTCGTCGAAGCGGCGGCGCAGTTCGCGCGCGGGGTTGCCGGCGACCACGGCGTAGGGACGCACCGCGCCCGACACCACCGCGCCGGCGCCGATCACCGCGCCATGGCCGATGGTGGCGCCCGACAGGAGCATCGCCTCGCGCCCGATCCACACGTCGTGGCCGACCACCGTGTCGCGGGCCGCCGGATAGGGGACGGCGCCGGGGGTCTCCACGCCGAAGATGTCGAAGGGGTAGGTCGTAAAGCCGCCCATGGCGTGCTCGCCGCCAGCCATCACGAATCGCGCGCCCTCGGCGATGGCGCAGAAGCGCCCGATCTCCAGCCGGTCGCCCATGAAGTCGAAGTGGTAGAGCACACGGCGCACGAAGAAGTCGTCCAGCCCCGCCGGGTCGTCGGCATAGGTCCACTCGCCGACCGAGACATTGGTGCGACCCTCGGCGAAGGGTCTCAGAAAGCCCACGCGCGGGTGCTGAGGGATCGGCGCGCGGGCGAGGGGGTCGGGCAGGCTCACAGCGCCACGGCGTCGCCGACGGCGATCTCGCCCCCCCCGACGACCTCGGCGTAGAGGCCGAAGGCGGTGTCGCCGGTGGCCGTGCGCAGCGTCTCCATCACGGCCGCGTCGCGGCGGCCGGTGGCGGGGCTGGCCTCGGTGGCGACACAGCGCCAGATCGGCTCGCGCACCCGCAGCCGCGCCGGGCCTATGGCGAGCGTGCGGCCGACCCACTCGGCCTCCTCCCACGGCGCGGCGCCCTCGATCCAGAGATTGCCGCGGAAGCGGCGCGGGTCGAGGTCGACCCCGACGCGCTGCGACAGCGCGCGCAGCGACGCCAGCGACAGCACGGCCACCGACGGGAAATCGCTGTCGGTCATCGCCTGCGGGGCGCGGGCGAGCCGATAGGGTCCCGGCCGCCCGCCCTCGGCGAAGGCCCCGGCCCAGGCGGCGATGGCGGCCGCGCCCTCCGGCGTCTCGGGATCGGCGGTCAGCGGCGCGACGCCCGGCCCGCTCAGCGTAAGCCGCGCCCCGTCCCAGGCCGCCGCGACCTGCGCCAGCGCCGGCGCATGGGTGACGCGCAGGAAGTTGCGGCAGTGCGCCCATGCCGGCGCGGCGAAGTCGAAGGCCGAGGCCGCATGGGCCAGCGCCCACGTCCGGTCGAACGGCAGGGCGGCGCCGGCCGTCAGCGCCACCCGCTGCAGCGCCTCGTGGCCCAGGCTCTTGACCGGATGACGCCAGAGCCGCGCCAGCGTCAGGCTCACGACGCCGGCTTCTTTCGCTTGAAGGTGCTCTTGACGTTGCCGAGGAAGTCCACGTCCACGCCCTGGCTGCGCATGATCAGGTATTGCTGCGTGAAGGTCAGGACGTTGTTGGCGATCCAGTAGATCACCAGTCCCGAAGCGAAGGTCCCCAGCATGAACATGAACATGAACGGCAGGATGGCGAAGATCTGCGCCTGCACCGGGTCGGTCGGGGCCGGATTCAGCTTCTGCTGCATCCACATCGTGATCCCCATCACGATCGGATAGACGCCGATCGAGAACACCGTGAGGATGAAGGGCAGTCCCTCGACCGAGAACGGCAGAAGCCCGAACAGGTTGAACCACGAGGTCGGATCCGGCGCCGACAGGTCGCGGATCCAGCCGATGAACGGCGCGTGGCGCAACTCCAGCGTGACGAAGATCACCTTGTAGAGCGAGAAGAAGATCGGGATCTGCACCAGGATCGGCAGGCAGCCGCTGGCCGGATTGACCTTCTCGCGCTTGTAGAGCGCGATCATCTCCTGCTGCATCTTCATCTTGTCGTCGCCGACACGCTCCTTGATCTTCTCCATCTCGGGCTGGAGCATCTTCATGCGCGACATGGCGACGAAGGATTTCCAGGCGAGCGGGAACAGGATGGTCTTGACCACCACGGTCAGCAGGATGATCGCCCAGCCCATGTTGCCGACCAGGTCGTTGATCGCCATCAGCAGCCAGAACAGCGGCTTGGTGAGGAAGAAGAACCAGCCCCAGTCCACGGCGTCCTCGAAGCGGTCGATGCTGAGGTCGCGCTGGTAGGCCTGCAGCAGCCGCGTCTCCTTGGCGCCGGCGAAGACCAGCGTGCGCGCGCTCCGGGTCTCGCCCGGCTCGACGGTCAGGGTGGGGTGGCGCAGGTCGGTCTGGAAGATGGGGCCGGCCGGGGTCTGGGAGGCCTTGAAGACGGCGGTGAAGGGCGTCTCGGGCCCGCCGGCGAGCGCCGCCATCCAGTACTTGTCGGTGAAGCCGAGCCAGCCGTTGCCGTTCACGCCGACACGGTCGGCGGGTCCGCCTTCCACCGGGTCCGGCGCGAAGTCGAGCATCTCGCTGTAGTCGATCTCGCGCAGCGTGCCGTCGAAGGCCCCGATGGCGCCCTCATGCAGGATGTAGAAGTTCACCAGATCGGGTGGCAGGCCGTGGCGGGCTATGATGCCGTAGGGCGCGAGGGTCTGCGTCTGTTCAGAGCGGTTCTCGACCGACTGGACGACGGTGAACATGTAGTCGGCGTCCACCGTGATCTGCTGGCGGAACATGAGGTCCGAACCGTTGTCCCACTCCAGCGTCACGGGCGCGCCGACAGTCAGGCGCACGCCCTCCGCCACCGTCCACGGCGTTTCCGCGTCCGGGGTCGGTCCGGTCTGCGCGCCGCGGGCGGGCGTCCAGCCGAAGACGGCGTAGAACGGGTTTGCGGCGCCCGTCGGCTCCATCAGTTCGACCGCCGGGCTGCCGGGCTCGACGGTCTGGCGGTGGGCCAGCAGGTCGAGATGGTCGATCCGGCCGCCGCGCAGCGAGAGCGAGCCGGTGAGCTTGGGGGTGTCGATGACGACGCGCTCGCTGCGCGCCAGCGCATCCGCCCGGCTGACCGCGACCGGCGCCCCGGCTATGGGCCCGGCGGGCGCGGGGGCGCCGTCCACGCTCTCCTCGCGGACCACGCCCTGGGGCGCGGGCTCCGGCGGCGGGGGCGCGAGGAAGACCTGCCACAGCACGATCACCAGGAAGCTGAGCGCAGCCGCCATGATGAGGTTCTTCTGTTCGCCCATCGTCTCGCGCCCCGCCGCCCGTGCGTCCATCCGGCCGCCGCCCGCCTTCAAGACCTTGCGGTGCGGCGCGTCAAGAGGTAGCCCGGCGGGCGCGGCATGGCGACCGGACGGAGTTCGACCCGCATGGCGGAAGGCGCGGTGACCGCGGTGCTCACCAGTTGCGGTCGTTTCGCGCTGCTGGAGCGCACGCTCCGGAGCTTTCTTGCGACCAACGCCGCGCCGCTGACGCGCTTCATCGTGATCGAGGACAGCGGCGACGGGGCCGCGCGCGATGTCGTCGCGGCCATCGATCCCGGCGTCGAGGTGGTGGTGAACCCGCGCCGCCTCGGCCAGCATACTGCCATCGACCGCGCCTACGCCATGGTCGAGACGCCGCTGGTGATGCACCTGGAGGACGACTGGGAGTTCTCGCGCGGCGGCATCGTCGAGGACGGCGCCGCGATCCTGGCCGCGCACCCCGAGACAAGCATGGTGTCGGGCCGCTTCTTCGACAATTTCGTCTTTCCCGGCCCGCTGCCCCCGGTCGAGCGGCTGGGCGAGGTCGCCTATCACCGCATCCCGCGCACGCTGCACCCCGGCTGGTTCGGCTACAGCTTCACCCCCGGCATGCGGCGGCTGGCCGAGTGGCGGCGCTTCGGCCCCTTCGCGCGCTACGGCCGCGAGTGGGACCTCAGCTACGCCATGAAGCGCGCGGGTTTTCGCATGGCGTTCCTCGCCGAGGGGCGCTGCCGCGAGATCGGCCAGCAGGACCAGCGCGCCGCCACCGACCCGCACCGCCCCTCGTCGCTGCGCAACCGGCTGGGCAAGGCGGCGCGCAAGGCGCTGTTCTCGGTGGAGAAGCGCCTCGGCCGCTACGACGACTGACCGCCGGCGTTCGAGCGGAGACGATCCCGCCCCGTCTGCGCCTCCGACTGGTCCGGGCGCCTCTGGCCCTCCGCCCGAGCGCCGCCGCGGGCTCTTTCGGGGCATGGTCCGTGGTCGACGCCGCTGGACCCCCGCAGGGCGTTCAGCGCGTGTTCGTGACCTTGCTAAGATGCGCGGGCCGGTCGGGATTGAGCCCCAGACGACGCGCCGCCGTCTCGATCAGCGCGTAGACCGGCAGAATGGACAGCAGCGGGGTCAGCAGAGGGTGGCCCCCCTCGGGCGTCGGCGGCAGACGCACCTCGGCGCCCTCGACCGGCGAGATCAGACGCGCGCCCTGCGCGGCGAGGCGCGTCAGCGCCGCCTGGTCGCCCGCAGCCGTCACCGACCCCGGGGCCGACAGCAGCAGGACGGGAAAGCCGTCCGTCAGGACAGCCGCAGGACCGTGCAGCACCTCGGCCGTCGAATAGGCCACGGCGGGCAGCGCGCAACATTCGATCAGCTTCAGCGCGGTCTCCTCGGCGATGGCCAGCATCGGCCCCCGGCCGAGGACCATCGCCCGCCCACCCTGCAGGACGGGGCCGATCGCCGCCGACCAGTCGCAGGCCAGCGCCTTCGCCATGGCGTCGGGCAGAACATCGAGCGCGCCCAGCAGAGCGTCGTCGCCCGCCCAGTGCGCCACCACCAGAAGACCTGCCACCACCGAGGAGACGAAGCTCTTGGTCGCGGCGACCGCGGTTTCGGGTCCGGCGAGGATGTCGAACGTCGCCTCCGCCTCCTGCGCCAGCGGGCTGCCGGCGGAGTTGGTCAGCGTCAGCCGCCAGGCGCCCGACCGGCCCAGCGCCTGCGCCACCGCGATCAGGTCCGCGCTCTGCCCCGACTGGGAGATCATCAGCGCCGCCGCGCGCGGCCCGCCGACCGATCGGCCGTAGACGGAGGCCACCGACGGCCCCAGCGAGGCGACGGGCAGGCCGAGGGTCAACTCGACCGCATATTTCAGATAGAGCGCCGCATGGTCCGACGACCCGCGGGCGACGGTCACCAGCACGCTGGGATCCAGCGCGCGAAGACGCGCCGCCGCCGAGCGCGCCGCGGCGTGGTCCGCCGTCAGGCGGCGCGCCGCCTGCGGTATCTCCTCGATCGCCGAACGCATCTGGGTGACAGGCGTCTGTGCAAGAACGGTCATCCGTTGGCCACTTTCACGGTGCTGAGGATATGCGCCAGACAGGGCAGCCGCCCGGCGCCGCCCGCCCGGCCGAGCGCGATCGAGGCCACGCGCACGCCCGCGGCGAGGCAGGACGCGATCTGCAGCCCGTCCAGCCAGGCGTGCAGGAAACCGGCGTTGAAGGCGTCGCCCGCGCCGATCGTGTCCACGACCTCCACCGCCTCGGCGGGATGGCTCAGGCGGCGGCCGCCGATCACGACCTCCGCCCCGCGGTCGCCGTCCTTGACCACCACGCAGGGCGCGTAGGCCGACAGCGGCGCGTGAACCTCGAGGGCGGCGGCCTCCAGCCGGTTGGGCAGGAACACGTCCACCCCGACGGTCAGGCGCGGCAGGTCCGCCCGCGCCAGCACCGCCGCATCCCACGAGCAGTCGAGCGATACGGTCATTCCGGCGGCTTTGGCGGAGCGGGCGAGGTCGGGATGTTCCGCCAGCGTCGCCAGTTCGCCGATGTGCAGATGCCGCCAGCCGCGGCGCCGCAGGGCGCCCGGCAAGGTCGGCGGGACGGAGGCCCCGTCGCGGCGCGTCAGGAAGGCGCGGTCCGCGGCGGTCACGATCGCGACGGTCACCTGCGGATCGGTTCCCGGGGCGGCCTCGCTCATCGGGCTCAGATCCACGCCGCTGTCGCGCAACTCGGCGTCCAGCGCAGCGCCGGCGACGCCCGCCGGCCGCTCGGCGGCGAGGCTGACCGACCGCCCCAGCGCGGCCAGATAGGCGGCCGTGATGTAGGCCCCGCCGCCCGCCGCGACGGTCAGCCCCGAGGCGTAGACCTCCGCCCCGGGACGGGGCGGCGCCGCCACCCCGGAGAACACCAGATCGCAGTAGAGCCGCCCGGCGCACAGCACCGCGCCCGAGGATCCCGGTCTCATCCCAACGCCTCGCCGTCGGCGCCGAACACATGCATCTCCGCGACGGCGGCGCTCAGCGCCACCTCGGCCCCGATGGGAGGCGGGTTGCGGCCGTCGGCGCGGGCGATGACCTCCTGCCCGCCGATGTCGACATAGACCAGCGTCTCGGGGCCCAGCGGCTCCAGCACGCTCACCCGGCCGGCGAACAGCGTCGCGGCCCCCGGCGCTGCGACCCGCAGCGCATCGGGCCGGATGCCCAGCGTCACCGCCGTCCCGTCCTGCACCGCCGGCGCGATGGCGATGGTCGCGCCGGCGGCCTGCAGATGGCCGTTCACCCTGCGGGCCGGGATCATGTTCATGCTCGGCGCCCCGATGAACTGCGCGACGAAGGTGTTGGCGGGCTTGTGATACACCTCGGCCGGGGCGCCAAGCTGCTGGATGCGGCCATCCTTCATGATGACGATACGGTCCGCCAGCGTCATGGCCTCGACCTGGTCGTGGGTCACGAAGATGATCGTCGTGCCGACCCTCTGGTGCAGCTTCTTGATCTCGAGCCGCATCTGGGTGCGCAACTGCGCGTCGAGGTTCGAGAGCGGCTCGTCGAACAGGAAGACCGCCGGATCGCGGACCATGGCGCGCCCGATGGCCACCCGCTGCCGCTGACCGCCCGACAGTTGCGCGGGCTTGCGCTCCAGCAGGTCGGTCATTCCGAGGACGCCCGCCACCTCTGTCACGCGCGCCGCCTTCTCGGGTCCTGGCAGGCGGGAGGAGCGCAGGCCGAAGGCGATGTTCTTGCGCACGGTCATGTGCGGATAGATGGCGTAGTTCTGGAACACCATCGCGATGTTGCGCTGCTTCGGCTCGAGGTGGTTCACCACTTTGCCGCCGATCAGGACCTCGCCCGAGGTGACTTCCTCCAGCCCGGCGATCATCCGCAGCGTGGTGGACTTGCCGCAGCCCGAGGGGCCGACGAAGACGACGAACTCTCCGTCGCGGACGTCGAGGTTGATCGCGTGCAGCACTTCGGTCCTGCCGAAGGTCTTGACGAGGTTGCGCAGCGTGACTGTGGCCATGGCCCCTCCGGCTCTCTACAGGCTCGCGAAGGCCGCGTCGCGCGCGGCCTCGGCGTCGGCGTATCGGCTGAGGCGGGCGGTCAGACGGGCGCGCAGGGCGGCGGCGGCCTCGGCGTAGGCGTCGAGGGCAGCATCCATCTGCGCGGGCGCCGGCCCGCCGAAGCGGTCGCGGACGGCTACGAACCGCGCGGGCCCGACGGCCTCGGCGAAGCCGGCGGGGTCGAGCGCCGGCGGCCGTCTCGTCGCGGCCTCGAACGCCTGCGCGAAGGCCGCGTGTCCCTGCCCCAGCGCGACCCCCCGGGCGATCACCGCGCGCGCGGTCGCCCCCGCGATCTCGTGGGCGACGCGAAAGCTCAACCCTTCGGTCCGCACCAGCGTGTCGGCCAGTTCGGTCACCGTCACGCAGGCCGCGTCGAGGTTGGCGGCGACCCGGTCCGCGCGCACCCGGCAGGCGGGCGCGAGCGCCGCGAGCAGGCGCAGCGCGCGATCCATCGCGGCGAACGCGCCGTAGCCCTGGGCCTGCACTTCGCCCTCGCTGTCGTTCATGTCGGTGAAGGGCGTGTTGTGCATGGTCGCGACCACCGCTTCGGCCCGCCCTCCAGCCATGCTGAGCAGGTGACGCAGATGCTCGATCGGGACAGGGTTGCGCTTCTGCGGCATGATCGAGCTGATCTGCACGAGCGCGTCGGGGACGTGAAGCTGGCCGACCTCGAACGCGGTCCAGAACTGCAGATCCTGCACGACCCGGCCCAGATGCAGCGCCATCAGCCGCAGCGCGGCGTAGAGGCCGGTCACATAGTCCACCGCCGCGATGCAGCCGTAGCTGTTGCGCAGCGGTCCCTCGAACCCCAGCAGCGCCGCCATGCGATGGCGGTCGATGGGAAAGCCCGTGGTGGTGATCGCCGCCGCGCCCATCGGGCAGCGCTCCAGCCCGTCCTGCGCCAGCGCCAGCCGGTCCAGATCGCGCAGCAGCACCTCGATCGCGGCGCCGAGATAGTGACCCCAGGTGGTCGGCTGGGCGGGCTGGCCGTGGGTGTAGGCCACGATGATCGTGTCGCGCTCCCGCCTTGCCGTGGCCGTCAGCGTCTCCGCCAGGTCCAGCGCGGCCGCCGCCAGTCCGGCGGCGCGCTCGCGCAGCGCCATCTTGAACACCGTGTGGTCCATGTCGTTGCGCGAGCGCGCGGTGTGCAGCGCTCCGCCAAGATCGGGGCCCAGGCGCCGGCGCAACTCGGCCTCGATCAGAAAGAAGTAGTCCTCATGCTCTCCGGTGTAGCGCAGGGCGGCGACGTCCACCTCGGCGTCGATGGACCGCAGCGCGCGCGCGACGGCGGAGACGGTCGCCGCCGGGAGCACGGCGGTCTCGGCCAGCATCGTCAGATGCGCGCGGTTGATCGCCCGCATGTGACCCGCATAGTGCGTCTTGACCCCTTCGAACAACGGGGCGAGCACCGTCTCGGCGTAGACCGGGTGCGGAAAGGCGCCGGTTCCGCTCACCCTTTCAGCCCCGCCATGGCGATGCCGCGGATGATGTAGCGCTGCAGCACGAGGAACACGATCAGCGTCGGAAAGGTCGCCAGCGCCGCGCCGGTCATGATCAGCTCCCACTGGATCGACTGCTCGACCGAAAACGTCGTGAGGCCGACCGGCAGCGTGTAGAGTTCGGTCCGGGTGGTCACGATCAGCGGCCAGATGAACGCGGTCCAGTTACCGAGGAAGATGAAGATCGCGAGCGCCGACAGCGCCGGCGTGACCAGCGGCATCGCGACCGACCACCAGATCTGGAACTCGTTGAGCCCGTCGATCCGCGCCGCCTCGAGAAAGTCGTCCGGCACCGTCTCGAAGAACTGCTTCATCAGGAAGGTGCCGAAGGCCGTCATCACCCCCGGGAACATGATTCCCCAATAGGTGTCCAGCCAGCCGAAGTTGCGGGACATCATGTACCACGGCAGGATCAGCATCTCGGTCGGGATCATCAGCGTGGAAAGTATCGCGATGAAGACCAGATAGCGCCCGCGGAACTTGAACTTGCACAGCGTGTAGCCGACGAGGCTGTCGAAGAAGACCGCCGAGACGGTGACGGCGGTGGCGATCACCAGCGAATTGACGAACCATCGCAGAAATCGCCCATCGGACAGGACGTAGACGTAGTTCTCCAGCGTCGGTTCACGCGGGATGATGTTCAGATCAAACATCTCGTAGGGATACTTGAGCGAGGCCGAGATCATGTAGACGAAGGGCATGACCATGACGATCCCGCCCAGCGCCAGCAGCGTCCAGCGCACGATCTGCGCCGGGTCGCGCGGGGGCCGATAGCTGGACTGCGCCTTCAGCAGGGCGTCTGCGCTGGCGCGGATCGACGCGTCGCTCATCAGCGGTCCCTCAGGATGCGCAGCTGGATCAGGCTGACGATCAGCAGGATCACGAACAGCACGACGGTCTGCGCGGCGGCGTAGCCCATCTCGAAGCTCGAAAAGCCTGTCTGATAGATCATCAGCACCAGAGGCATCGTCGCATTCAGCGGCCCGCCGGGGTCGTTCGTCGTCATGTTGAAGACCTGATCGAAAATGCGCAGGAAGCCGATGGACGAGAACACCACGAGGAACACGATGGTCGGCTTCAGCAGCGGCAGCGTGATCTGGTGCAGGATGGTCCAGTTCGACACGCCGTCGATCCGCGCGGCCTCGTAGTAGGTCTGCGGGATCGCCCGGAGCCCGGCCATGAAGATGATGATCTGAAAGCCGAGGCCCGCCCATATCGCCGGCGCCAGCACCGCGGGCAGGGCGTTGGAGGTGGAGTTCAGGAAGCGAACCTGCGCGAAGCCCAGCGAAGACAGGATGTTGTTGAAAAGTCCGATGGGCACCGGCTGATAGAACCATCGCCAGACCCAGGCCATCGCGACCGCCGTGGTCAGGAACGGGAGGAAGTAGAGCGCCCGCAGCGTGCCGTGCAGAAAGCGCGTCTTCTCGAGGTGGTAGGCGATCACGAAGCTGATCAGCAGCGAGATCGGCGTGCCGAGGATCAGGTAGGTGAAGGTATTGCCGAAAACCTTCCAGAAGACCGGGTCGCTCCAGAGCCTGACATAGTTGTCCATCCCGACCCAGCTTCGCTGCCCGAGCAGGTTCCACCGCTGGAAGCTCAGCAGCATCGCGTCCGCCGTGGGGTAGAAGCGGATCACCACGTAGAAAAGGACGGGCAGGGCCAGAAAGCCCCAGGCCCAGACCACCTGCTTCTGCTTGATGGACAGATCGCGATAGAGACGCATGCGCACCTCACTGGGGCGGGGTCGGGTCACGGGACGCGGTCTCGGCCCCCGGGCCGCAGCGCGGCGGCGCCGGGGGCGCGCGGCGTCACTGCCCGTGGTAGCGGTCGAGGATCGCCTGCTCGGCCTGCGCGGCCACGGCGAGGCTGTCGGCCGGGCTCTGGCCCTCCAGCAGCACCCGCTGAACGGCGTCCATCAGCACCTGACGCTGCGCGGTCTCGTCGGCGAACAGGGTCGTGCGGGCGTAGCTCAGCCCCTCGATGAAGGGCCCGAAGACCGGATCGGCGAGGTTGGCGTCGGTCAGCGCCGCCGCCGGCTTGGCGGGAAGCTCGCCCACGACCTCCAGCCAGAGCTGCATCGCCTCCTCCGAGGTGATGAATTCCATGAACTTGACCGCCGCCTCGAACTTCTCGCCCTCGGCCTTGGAGGTGATCGCGTTCACCCAGTAGCTTGCGTAGTTGGAGCGTTCGCCGTCCGGCCCCGCCGGCAGCGGCGCCACGCCCCAGTTCAGCCCACGGGTGCCCTGCAGCGCGCCGATGCGGAACGAGCCGTCGATGTGCAGGCCCGCGCGTCCGGCGCGGAAGGCGGCCTGCGGCTCGTCCATGAAGCCCGCGGCCGTCACGCGGTGCTCGTCCTGGAGGCCGATGTACCATTCGAGCGCCGCCACGCCCTCGGGCGTGTCGTAGGTCACATTCCGGCTGTCGTCATCGTAGGGCGCGGCCCCGAACTGCCGCAGCAGCACCTCGCGGAACCAGTGATGATCCTGGGCGTTCATGCCCGTCGTCAGGCCGACCTGAGTGATGTTGCCCGAGGCGTCGGTCGTGGTCATCGCCTTCGCCGCCGCCACCAGTTCGTCCAGCGTCGTGGGCGGCGCGGAGAGGCCCGCCCGCTCCATCAGGTTCTTGTTGTAGAACAGCGCCAGCGACCGCACCGCGGTGGGCAGCGCGACGTAGGCGCCGTCCACCTTCATCGCCGACACCATCGGAAAGAAGTCGGCCTCGATCCGGTCGGGGGGAAAGGCGTCGGTCGGCAGCGGCTGGACCAGCCCGGCCTCGATGTAATCGTTGAGCCATCCATAGAAAAGCTGCACCACGTCCGGCCCCTGGCCCGCGGGTATCGCCGCGGCGACCCGGGTTCGGTAGTCGGCATAGGGGAACGTCTGGTGACGCACCGTGACGCCTGGGTTCGCCGCCTCGAACCTTTCGATCAGCTGATCCATGGCGGTCACGCGCGTATCGAAGATATACTGCCAGTATTCGATCTCAACAGCCTTCGACGGGCTCGCCGCGCCAAGCCCAAGCAGAATGGTCGCCGCCGCTGCGGCAAGGTGCTTCAGACGGGTCATTCTCATCCTCTCCGTTGGGCCGCGCGGGGCGCCGCGCGGGATGTGGCATGGGGCTTGGCGCCCTCGTCGAACCCTTCGCCGACCATCTCGACGGGTTGCGCAAAAAGTTCAATACTTAATTCAATCAGCTTGAGTTAAGCGAAGCCATGTCCGTCATGCCCACCCCGCTCGGCCGCAACGCCGAGACCGGTCTCGCGCACAACCGCCGGGTCATTCTCGGCCTGCTGCAACGGCGCGCCAGCGCCGGACGGGCCGAGCTTGCGCGCTCAAGCGGGCTCTCGACCCAGGCCGTCTCGAACATCATCGCGCAATTGCAGCGGGAGGGACTGGTGCTCGCCGAGGGTCGTCGCCGGTCCGAGCGCGGCCAGCCGCCGGTGCAGTTCGCCGTCAACCCCGACGGCGCGGCGGCGGTCGGCGTCGAGGTGCGCCCGGACCGGCTGCATTTCGTCCTGACCAACTTCGCCGGCGCGGTGTTGCACGCCGACACGCATCGGCTGGCGTCCCACCGACCCGAGGCGGTGCTGCCCGCGCTGGCGCCGCTGATCGCCGAGGCCTGTCGGCGGCGCAGGGTTCCGCGGGAGCGTCTGCTGGGCTGCGGCCTGGTGATCCCCGGCCCATTCGGGGTGGAGGGCCTGTCGGCGGCGGGAGAGACCGTGCTCGACGGCTGGGACGCGCCGGATCTCCGCGCGCTTGCCGGCGCGGCGCTGGGTGTGCCGGTGCTCATGGACAAGGACGCCAACGCGGCGGCGCTGGGCGAGCGCCTGACGGGGGTGGCGCAGGGGCTCGACGCCTTCTGCTACGTCTATTTCGGCGCCGGCATCGGGCTCGCCGTCATGTCCGGGGGCGCCGTGCAGCGCGGCGCCTTCGGCAACGCGGGCGAGATCGGCCATGTGGTCGTCGCCCCCGGCGGGCGCGCCTGCGCCTGCGGCAACAGCGGCTGTCTGGAGCAGTACGCCAGCCGCATGGCTCTGGCGCGCGACCTCGCCGCCGTCGGGGTCGAGGCCACGGATGTCGCCGCAGTGGCCGCGTTGCACCGGAAGGAAAGCCCTGCGCTGGCGCAGTGGGTCGACGTGGCCGCGGTCGCCCTCGGTCAGGCGGTCGGCATGCTGGAGAACCTGTTCGACCCGCAGACTGTGATCCTCGGCGGGGCGTTTCCCGACGTCGTGCTGGACGCCCTGATCGCCCGGATGCCGCTGCCGCCCGGATCGGTGGCGCGCCGCGCAGATCGAAAGTCGCCGCGCGTTCTGCGCGGCGCGCTGGGGCGGATGTCGGCGGCGCTGGGCGGCGCGGCGCTCGTGATCCATCACAGCGTGACCCCGCCCCTCGCCGCCGCCCCCTGATACGCTGAAGAAAGGCCCGAAATGCCCGTCTCCGACCGCGCCCGGATCGAGGCGCAGCGCGCCGAGCCAGCCCTGCTGACGCTGTGGCGGACGCTGCAGCCCCTCCGCGGACTGGCGCGCTTCATGTCCTCCGGCGCCCACCCCGACGACGAGCAGTCCGGGATGCTGGCGGCCCTCGCCTATCGCGACGGTCTGAGCCTGTCCTATGTCTGCGCCACCCGGGGCGAGGGCGGTCAGAACGACATCGGGCGCGAGGCGGGGGCCGCGCTTGGCGCGCTGCGCACCGCCGAGATGGCGCAGGCCGCCGATGTGCTGGGGCTCGATCTGCGCTGGCTGGGTGACGGCCCGGACGACCCGATCACCGATTTCGGCTTCTCCAAGTCCGGCGCCGACACGCTCGCCCGCTGGGGTCGCGAGCGCACGCTCCGCCGCTTCGTCGAGGCGATCCGCGCCGACCGGCCCGACATCCTGTGCCCGACCTTCCTCGACATCCCCGGCCAGCACGGCCACCACCGCGCCATGACCGAGCTTGCGCCCGTCGCGGTGCGGGCCGCAGCCGATCCCGGCTTCGCCGCGGCGGGCCTGCCGTGGCGGGTGTCCAAGCTCTACCTGCCCGCCTGGTCCGGGGCGGGCGACGCCTATGACGACGACCTGCCCCCGCCGCCCGAAACGGTGCGCGTGCCCGGCGCGGGGCGCGAGGCGCCCTCGGGCTGGACGTGGGAGGAGATCGGCCAGCACAGCCGCGCTTTCCACGCCACGCAGGGCATGGGCCGCTGGGTCGGTCCGGCGGAGGGGGCTGGCTGGCCGCTGCATCTGGCCTGGTCGGCGGTGGGGCCCGACCAGGAGGCGGTCGCCGACAACCTGCCGCGCCGCTTCGCCGACCTTGCGCCGGACCCGGCGCTCGCGGCGCTCGACGCCGCCGTCGCGGCCGTGCCGGCGGCGTGGCCCGATACGGCCGCCGTGGCGGGGACGGCCGGCGAGGCCCTGAGGGCGCTCGCAGCCGCGCGGTCGGCCCTCGGCGCGGACTGGGCGCAGGCGCACAGGCTGGACCGGGCGGAGAGGCGGCTGGCGCGGGCGCTGATGCTGGCGAGCGGCGTGCGTCTGACGGCCCGCTTCGCGACGGCCGAGATGCGCCCCGGCGACCGCGTCGAGGCGGAACTGGCGGCGCACGCGCCCCACGGCCCGGTGAGCGTCACGGCCGCTTGGCGCCTGCCGGCGGGCTGGAAGGCCGAGCCCGGCGCCATCCGCGTCGCGCCCGATGCGGCCCCCTTCGACGCCTACGCCATGACGCACGCCGCGCATGGGCCGACCGGCCTGGTGGCGGTGACGGTGACCCTGCGGGTCGATGGGGCGGAGGCGCGTCTGGACCTGCCGCCCGAGACCCCCGCGCTGGTCCTGCCCGCCGCCGAGGGCCGCGTCGCGCCCGAGGCGATCCTGCTCAATCGTCTTGCGCCGCGGCCCTGTCCGGTGGCGCTGGCGCAGGATTGCGCGCTGGATCTGCCCGCCGGCTGGCGCAGGAGCGGCGACGTCCTTCGCCCGCCGGACGACGTCGCGCCCGGCCTTTTCACGATGCCCGTCACCCGCGACGGCCTGTCGGCGCAGTCGGCGGTCTCGATCGATCACGCCCATGTCGGGCGGCGCCTGCTGTGTCGCCCTGCGGCGCTTCGACTGCGCGTGACGGACGTCGCGCTGGCGCCCGCCCGCGTCGGCTATGTCGGCGGCGGCGCCGACCGGGTGGATCACTGGCTGGCCGCGATGGGCGCGGCGGTCGCGCCGCTGACCGACGACGCCCTGCCCGCGGGCCTCGCCGGTCTCGACACGGTGGTGGTGGGGCTGTTCGCCATGCGCACGCGGCCCGCGCTGCGCGCCTGCCTGCCTGCGCTCCACGACTGGGTGCGCGCAGGCGGCAACCTCGTCACGCTCTACCACAGACCCTGGGACGCCTGGAGCGCGGCGCGGACGCCGCTCGCCCGGCTCGAGATCGGCAAACCCTCGCTGCGGTTCCGCGTCACCGACGAGACGGCGGCCGTCGCGCATCTGGAGCCAGATCACCCGCTGCTGACCACGCCGAACACGATCGGCCCCGACGACTGGGCGGGCTGGGTGAAGGAGCGCGGGCTCTACTTCGCCATGGCCTGGGACCCCGCCTATGCGGCTCTGCTGTCGATGGCCGATCCGGATGAGCCGCCGCATCGCGGCGCGCTGCTGTCGGGGCGCTTCGGGGCCGGGCGGCACACCCATTGCGCGCTTATCCTGCACCATCAGGCCGAGCACCTCGTGCCCGGGGCGTTCCGACTGCTGGCCAACCTGATCGCCCCCGCGGGATGAGCGTGCGCGAGCCCGGCGCCGAAGCCGGCCCCGCGCGCGACGACGCGCGCGGCGCGGCCTGGCTTCTGGCCGACATGTCGCTCAACGTCTGGGCGCTGAGCCTCGTGAAGCTCTCGGGCGGAGACGTCCCGGCGGCGCAGATGGTCTTTCTGCGCGCGGTCGTGGGACTGGTCGTGCTGGCCCCATGGCTGTGGGCGGGCCGGGCCGGTTTGCGAGCCGGGCCGCTGGGGCTGCATCTGGCGCGGGTGGGCCTGTCGGCGACGGCCCTGGGAACAAGCTTCTACGCCATCGCCCAGACGCCCTTCGCGCTCTTCACCGCGATCGGGTTCACCCGCCCGCTGGTCACGATGGCGATGGCGGCGCTGTTCCTGAGCGAGCGGATCACCGGGCGGCAGGGCCTCGCGGGGCTGGCGGGCCTCGTGGGGGTGATCGTCGCCGTACAGCCGATGGAGGGCGGGATCAGCCTCGGCGTGGCCGCGCTGGCGCTGACGGTGTTGGCGGGCTCCGGCGCGGTCATCGTGACCCGGCGGATGCGGGACCAGCCGCTGCTGGCGCTGATGCTGTGGTACACGGGCGGTCTGGCGCTGGTGAGCATGGCGCCCGCGGCGCTGGTCTGGCGGGACCCCGGCGCGCTCTGGCCGCAGGTTCTGGCGGTGGGCGTGTTCGCGCAGGCGGCGCAGGCCTGCTTTCTGCGCGCGCACTACTGGGGCGCGGCGGGCGTGCTGGCGCCTCTGGGCTATCTGAGCCTGCCGCTGTCCGCGGGGGTCGGCTACGCGGTCTTCGCCGAGACGCCGACCTGGGCGATGCTGACGGGCGCGGCGATCATCCTCGCCGCGACGCTGAGCCTGCGGACGCGCTGAAGGCGGACGGGCGCGCGCCGGCGCTATGTCACAGCGCGCGCTCGGTCAGCCAGCGCGCGACCGCCGCGGCGCGATTGGGCACTTCGAGCTTGGAGAACAGCACCTTCAGGTGATGCTTGACGGTGTTGGGAGAGATGCCGAGGCGCGCCGAGATCTGCTCGTTGGTCCAGCCTTGCGACAGCGCGCCAAGCACGTCGCGTTCGCGCGCCGTCAGCCGCTCGAAGGGGTCGCGCCGAAGCATCTCGAAATCGACGTAAGGGAACGACGCGCGGCCCGCGGCGACCGCGCGGATCGCCTCGAGCAACGTCTCGGGCGGGTCCGCCTCGGCGACGCAACCGCGCGCGCCGGCCTGCATGGCGTCGCGCACCCGGGCGGGCGTCGCGGCGCGCAGGCGGGCGATGGCGCGCAGCGCCGGCTGGCGTCGGCGCAGCTTCTCCAGATAGGGAACCAGACCCTCACCGCCGAGCCGGGCGCAGACCACGGCCAGCTCCACGCCCGCGATGCGGGCCTCGCGCATCAGCCGATCCCCGGTCGGATCGGCGAAGGCGATGGAGAAACGGTCGTCGCGCTCGCGCAGCACCGCGTCGAGCCCCTGGACGAACCAGGCGTTCGGATCAACCACGGCGATCTTCACGGCGCTCGTCCTCCCCCGGCCATCCTCACCGGCCGGTGTGGGGGGTCAAGGGTCGGGCGGCGGCGTCTCGTCGGGCTCAGGCGCCAGGCCATAGGGCGCGACCATGGCCCAGACATGGGCGGGGACCATGCGCTTCATCCGCCGCGGCGCGGCCCGGCGCAGGTGCAGCACCGTATCGGCCGCCTTCATCTCCAGCCGCGCGCGGGCGAACTCCAGACCCTTCGGCCCCAGCCGCGGCATCAGCCAGCCCATGACCGGGCGCAGCCAGTCGGGCATGGCGCGCAGCGGCAGCCCACCGGCGGCGCGGCGGGTGTTCTCGATGAAGCCGGTCACCGCGCCCTTGCGCCGTCCGCCGGTCCCGACCGGGCCGGCCTCCAACTCTGCGCCCAGCAGGTCCACCAGCTCCTGCCCACGGGCGTTGCGCACGATCAGCCACTGCGCGCCCTGCCCACCCATGTAGCCCACGGTCAGATCGGCCAGCGCGTTGGCGTAGTCCACGCAGGTGCGGCAGGTCAGCGGGAAGAAATCCGCCGGCAGCTTCGAGATCGGCAGTTTCAGGAACGGTATCAGCCGCACGCGGCCCGAGGCGTAGCGCAGCTCGACGCGAAAGTCGGCGCGGAACTCAAGGTAGGTGATCGTCTCCGGCGCCTCGTCGAGCAACTGCAGGAACTGGTGAAACCGCTCGGTGGTGGTGTTGTCGGAACAGGGCGTGCCGATGACGTCGACGCGCTCGAAGCCGAGATCGGCCTGCAGCTTGCGCAGCGCGTGCACCTGGCAGGGAATGCCGATCATGGCGACGCGCGTGAAGCCCGCCGCCCGCGCCGGCTCCAGCAGCGCCAGCGTCGGCGCGTAGCCCATGCGCATCCCCCGCGCCTGGGCCATGCCCTCGGGCGTGGTGACGATGACCGGAACGGGGCGCCAGCGGTCGGCGGGGTCGGGCGCGACGGTGAGCACCGCCTCGACCTGGCCGGTCTCCAGCAGCCGCTCGCCGAGGCGGGTGGCGATCCCGGTCCACTGGGCGCCGTCGAGCGCCGGGCGCAGGCGGGCCCGCAGCATGGCGCGGAACGGGCCGAAGCGCAGCTCGTCGGGGTTGGCGGCGTCGCGGGCGCGGCCGTGGACGGCGCGCTCGGCGGCGGGATAGTCGGGGGCGATGAACTGGCAGGCGGTCGCGCAGGCCTTTGGGTTGGCCATGCGCGACACGCCGCAATCGGTGCAGAGGCGCCGAGGGGCGGGGTCGTCGCGCAGGGGCGGCGCCCAGACGGAGGGAAGGCGGTCCAGCATCGTCGCCACGCTGGGGCACGGCCGTTGTCGCGTCGAGAGGGCCGAAGGTCGCTGGCGCGGGCGAGCCGGCCCCGGACGGGCGGGGCCGGCCCGTGCTTCAGGCGGGCTGGGGGCCGGGGGCGACGGGGCGGTCGCGCTCGCCCATGAAGCCGTCGAACTCGGCCTTGTCCTTGGCGCGGCGCAGGCGGTCGAGATAGTCGGCGAAGGCCGCCTGCTCCTCCTCCAGACGCCGCAGCGTCGCGGCGCGGTAGTCGTCGAAGGCCGTGTTGCCGCTGCCGTCGCGCGCGCGCCAGTCCTGCCCGCGCTTCCACCTGCATCCCATGCGTCCGCTCCAGATCATGTAGCCGAGGATCGCCAGGCCCACCGGCCAGACGAGAACGAAGCCGAGCACCATCGCCGCGATCCACGCGGGTTTGCCGTGCTCGTCCAGCTTGCGCTCGGCGCGGCCGAGCCAGTCAGCGATCTTGGACAAGTTCCTCTCCATGTGAATGTTATTCACATTCACGGATGTGGTGAAGCGACGCCGGCGCGCAAGGAGCGCCGCGGCGAAAAAACACACGACACTCTGAGCATGCAGCTTTGCATGCAGCAACGCCGGGCGCATGCTCGGCAAGCGCATCGGAGCGCGGAACGAGGGGTGGGGCCATGTGGAGGCGTTCGGCGATCGCGGCGGCGCTGACTTCGATGCTCGGGGCCGGGGCGGCGACGGCCCAGGATCTGGTCTTCCAGCTCATCAACCAGAGCGGCGCGACGCTGGTCGAGTTCTACGCCTCTCCCACCGACGTAGACGTCTGGGAGGAGGACATTCTCGGCGCGGACGTCCTGTTGTCCGGCTACCGTCTGCCCATCGTCATCGCCGATGGTCGCGCGCAATGCGGATACGATCTGCGGATGGTGTTCGCCGACGGATCGGCTCTGGAAGACACGATCAACCTTTGCGACACGGGCTCATACACCATCACCCCGTAGCCGGCGGCGGCCGGCCACGGGGCAGGGGCGACCGCCTCAGCCCTGCGGCTGCAGCTTGTCCTGGGTGCGGGTGTCGAAGTCGGCGGCGTCGTGGCGCTCGTGAAGCTGCAAGGCCGGGTCGCCGTTCAGCTTGTTGACCATCCGCCCGCGCTTCACCGCCGGGCGCGCGTCGAGCTTCTCGGCCCAGGACACGACATGGCGGTAGCTCGCGACGTCGAGGAACGCGCCCGCCTCGTAGAGCCGCCCCAGCGCGAGCTGACCATACCAGGGCCAGATCGCCATGTCGGCGATGGTGTAGTCGGGGCCGGCGACGAAGGGGCTCTCGGCGAGGCGGCGGTCCAGAACGTCCATCTGGCGCTTGGCCTCCATGGCGTAGCGGTCGATGGGATACTTCATCTTCCAGGGCGCATAGGCGTAGAAATGGCCAAAGCCGCCGCCGAGAAACGGCGCCGAGCCCATCTGCCAGAACAGCCACGACAGGCACTCCGCCCGCGCAGCGCCGCCCTGGGGCAGGAACTCCCCGAACTTCTCGGCCAGATGCATCAGCATGGCCCCCGATTCGAACACGCGGACCGGCTCCGCCCCCGAACGGTCCACCATCGCGGGGATCTTCGAGTTGGGGTTGACCGCGACGAAGCCCGAGCCAAACTGGTCGCCCTCGCCGATGCGGATCGGCCAGGCGTCGTATTCGGCCCCCGCATGGCCCAGCGCCAGCAGTTCCTCCAGCATCACCGTCACCTTCACCCCGTTGGGAGTGCCGAGCGAATAGAGCTGGAACGGGTGGCGGCCGACCGGCAGCTCCCTGTCGTGCGTGGGGCCGGCGATGGGGCGGTTGGTCTTGGAGAACTTGCCGCCGTTCTCCTCGGTCCAGGTCCAGACCTCGGGGGGGGTGTAGCCTGCGTCGTCCATGGGATTCCTCGGGGCAGGGGGCGCGCCGCACTATCGGCGCCGCAACCGCGTCCGTCGAGCCCGCGCCGCTCACGGATCGGCGCCGCTCAGCCGGCGGCGGGGATGATCGCCTCGGCCAGCAGCGCGTTCAGCGCGCCCACATGGCCGTCCGAGCGCGCCGGGCGCATGGGGTCGGAGGTGACGGCGACTGTCAGACCGCGGTCGGGCACGACATAAAGCATCTGGCCGCCATAGCCTCGGGCGTAGGCGACGCGGGCGTCTCCGACGCGGGCGAGAAACCAGCCGTAGCCGTAGTCGTGGTTGCTGAAGGGCGAACGGGTGCGCGGGACCCAAGAGGTCTCGATCCAGTCCGCCGACAGCACGCGGCGGCCCTGCCACAACCCGCCCAGCCGGACCATTTCGCCGAAGCGGACGAGGTCCATCGGCGACAGCGCCATCTCGTTGCCGCCCATGAAGTAGCCCTGGGGGTCCCGGGTCCAGGCGGGGAACTCCGCGCCCAGCGGCTCGCCCAGCCAGTCGCGCGCCAGAGCCAGCAGGCTGCGCCCCGAGGCGCGCGCCAGCGCCACGCCCAGCAGGTGATAGCTGCCGGTGGAGTAGAGGAACCGCCCGCCCGGCGCGTCGACGAAGGGCCGGCCGAGCGCATGGGCGACCCAGTTGCGGCTCTGGACCCAGGCGCCGTAGTTGCGGCCGGAGGTCCGGTCGAGGCCCGCGCGCATCGTCAGCAGGTGGTCGATCGTGATCTGCGCCACCCGGGGGTCGGCGCCGGGCGGCGCTGCGACATGCGCCAGCAGCGGCGCCTCCGGGCCCGCCAGGACGCCGCGGTCGATGGCGGCGCCGGTCAGCGCGGCGACCAGCGTCTTGGAGACCGACTTGACGTTCACCGGCCGCTCGGGCGCGGGGCCGCGGAAGGCCTCGGCGAAGACAACCTCGCCGTCGCGGGCGACGACGAGGGCGTGGAGCTGCTCCATCGCCGCGGCGCGTCGGGCGACCTCGGCGAGCGCGGGGCCGTCGAGGCCGCGGGCGGGCACGGCGGCGGCGCAGGCGGCGCCGGTCAGGAGGGTTCGGCGGGAGATGGTCATGGACGCTCAGATGGCGGCGGGGCCTGCGGGGTCAACCCTCAGCCGCCCTCGCCGAAGAAGTCGGCCACCAGCGCGTCGAGCGCGGCCATCAGCGCCTCGGCCTGCGCCCCCGTGGTCTCGACGGCGATGCTGGAGCCCTGCGCGGCCGCGAGCATCAGCAGCCCCATGATCGAGCGGCCGTCCACCCGCATCCCGTCCTTCTCCACCGTCGCGCGGGCGTCGAAGCGCTCGACCGTCTCGACGAAGCGGGCGGAGGCGCGGGCGTGCAGGCCACGGCGGTTCCGGATGGTCATCTCGCGCCGCAGGGGCGCGGGGCATGGTCTCACGAGGCGCGGTCCCGGCCTAGCGGGGCCCGGGCGCGAGCATCCGCTTGGCCCCGTCGATGTATTTCCGCCCCGCCTCCAGCGCGGCGTCGATCGCCTCGGCCAGCGGGCGGTCGCGGTTCTTGGCGAGCTTGACCAGCAGCGGCAGGTTGGCGCCGTAGAGCACCTCGACCGTCTCCGACGCCATGGCGCCGATGGCGAGGTTGCAGGGCGTGCCGCCGAACATGTCGGTGACCAGCACCACGCCGTCGCCGGCGTCCACCGCCGCCACCGCCGCGTTGATCTCGGCCTGCTTGGCGCGCAGGTCGTCCGCCGGCGCGGTCGAGACGGCGACGGCGCAGGCCTGCGGCCCGACCACATGCTCGGTCGCGGCAAGCAGTTCACGGGCGAGCCCGCCATGGGCGACGACGACGATGCCGATCATCGGCCGTCGGTCTCCGGGCCGCGGGGCCGTTCCAGTTCGCGGTGTCGCACGCTCACGCGCCATCCCTCCGAGGCGATCCGCCGGGCCAGCCGCTCGGCCAGCGCCACCGACCGATGCCTGCCCCCCGTGCAGCCGAGGCCCAGGCAGAAGTAGGCCTTTCCTTCGCTCTTATAGGCAGGCAGCAGGAGTGCCGCCAGTTCCGCCAGACGCTCGAAGAACGGCGCGAACATCGGGTCCGCCGCGACATGGGCGTCAACCGCCGCGTCGCGCCCGTCGAGCGGCCGCAGCGCGGGCTCCCAGTGCGGATTGCGCAGGAAGCGGCAGTCGATGACCATGTCGGCCTCGCGCGGCGCGCCGCGCTTCACGCTGAAGGACTGGATCGAGACGCTGAGCCCGTGGCCTGAGCCCTGCGCCAGGCGCTCCTGCACCGCCGCCTTCAGCTCGTGGGGCGTCATGGCGGAGGTGTCGATGACCAGATCGGCCCGCTCGCGCAGGCCCCACAGCGCGTCGCGCTCTCGCCGCACGCCGATGCCAACGTCCTCCTCCGGCGCCATCGGGTGGCGGCGGCGCGTCTCGGCGTAGCGTGCGATCAGCGCGTCGTCGGCGGCGTCGAGAAACACCAGCACCGGCGCGACGCCGGGGCTCGCGCGCAGCCCGGCGACCGTCTCGGCCAGCGCCTCGGCGGAGAAGCCGCGCGTGCGCGTGTCCACGCCCAGCGCCAGCGGCCGCCCGCCGCCCTCGGCGAGGCGCGGGATCAGCGCCAGCGGCAGGTTGTCCACCGCCTCCCAGCCCAGATCCTCCAGCGCGCGGATGGCCGTGCTGCGGCCGGCGCCGGAGAGCCCGGTGACGATGGCGACGTCGAGCGCGGAAGGGGAATGCGACGCGGCCGGGTCCATCGGTCTTCAATCCGGCTCGAGCGGCGGGCCGTGCTGCAGCGCGGCCAGCGCCGCGGCGGGGTGCAGCGGCTCGGGCCGCAGGATGAGCGGCAGGTCGAGCCCGTGCAACGTCCATGTCCGCCGCGGCGGCAGGCGCGACGTTTCGCAGCGGTCGAGATCGAGCGCCAGCGTCAGCGCGGCCCGCGGCCGGAACGGCGCGCGCAAGAGCCCGATCCCGCGCGCCTCCACGATCCCCGCCAGCGCGGGCGGGGGCTCCGCGATCAGCGCGCGGCCCACCCGGCGCACCGCTGTCCGGTCGTCGGCGACCAGCGCGCAACCCAGCGCCATCAACTCGAGCGCCAGCGTAGACTTGCCGGAGCCGGCCGCGCCGAGGATCAGCAGCCCCCTGCCGCGCCACGTCACGCAACTCGCATGCAGCGTCTCGCTCACGCCGCCGGAAGCTCCACGGTGAAGCGCGCCCCGGCGACGGACCCGTCGGGGCCGTGGCGGTTCTCGGCGCTGATGCGCCCGCCGTGGGCCTCGACGATCTGCCGCGAGATCGACAGGCCGAGGCCGGAATGGTCGCCGTACTCCTCATGGCCGGGGCGGTCGGAGTAGAAGCGCTCGAAGATGCGCTCGGTGTTATCGGGCGGCAGGCCGGGGCCGTCGTCGTCGACCGTCACGACCACGCGGTCGCCCGCGCGCCAGGCGGCCGCGCGCACCTCGCCGGCCTCGGGCGAGAAGGAGGCCGCGTTCTCCATCAGGTTGCGGAACACCTGCCCCAGCCGGCCGTCGAGGCCGTGGCAGGTCAGCGGCCCGGGTCCCAGATCGACGCGCAGGCGCGCCCGGCGCTGGTCGGCGACCTCGGCCACGGCGCCGAGCAGCGCGCCGAGGTCGACCGGGCCCATCGCCTCTCGCGACAGCTCCGCGTCCAGCCGCGAGGCGTTGGAGATGTCCGTGACCAGCCGGTCGAGCCGGCGCACGTCATGTTCGATCACCTTGAGCAGCCGCTCCCGCGCCGCCGGCGCCTCGGCCCGGCGCAGCGTCTCGACGGCGGAACGCAGCGAGGTGAGCGGGTTCTTGATCTCGTGCGCCACATCCGCCGCGAAACGCTCGATGGCCTCGATGCGGGCGTAGAGCGCGCGGGTCATCTCGCGCAGGGCGCCCGACAGATAGCCGATCTCGTCGCTGCGGCGCGTCATGTCCGGGATGCGCACCTGCTCGGGGTCCGCAGGCCGGCGGTCCAGCGCGCCCGAGCGCTGCGCCGCCTCCGCCAGCCGCCGCAGCGGGCGCGCGATCCCCGACGCCAGCATGAGCGACAGCACCACCGACACGGCGAGCGCGACGAGAAAGACGCGCAAGATGGCGAAACGCTCGGCGCGCACGATGGCGTCGATGTCGCCGCCCTGGGTCGACAGCACAACCGCGCCCATCACCGCCTTGAAGCGCTGCACCGGCAGCGCGACAGAGACGATCAACTCGCCCTCGCTGTTGGCGCGCACCACGCTCACCGACTGGCCGGCGAGCGCGCCGTAGACCTCGCCCTCGGTCGTGATGCCCTCCACGGCCGTCTCGCGATAGAGCTCGGGCGGGGTGACGAATACGGCCAGCGCGGTGTCGTAGAGCGCCTCCAGCCGCTGGAGCACCCCCCTGGGCAGGCTCTCGCCCGGCGGCGGCAGGGGCAGCACCTGCACGGGCGCGGCTGGAGCGGCGAAACTGCGGGTGTCGCCGGTGAGCCGGCCCAGCCGGTCGAACATGCGCACCCGCACGCCGGTGGGCTCGGCCAGCCGGCGCAGGACCGCGTTGGCGCGGATCGGGTCGTAGCCGACCTGATCGCCGCGCGCGCCGGCGGCCTCGGCCACCGCGATGGCGATGATCTCGCCCTGGGTGCGCAGCGCCTGAGCGCGCAACTCGATCAGCCCGGCGCGGAACTGGTTGAGGTAGAGCACGCCGCCCACCATCAGCCCGAGCCCGATCAGGTTGATGACGACGATCCGGCGCGTCAGCGATGAGACGGGCGAGAGGCGCAGGCGCCGGCGCGGCGCCGCCTCGACCGTCGGAGGCGGGGTCGCGCGCGCTGGGTCGGCGAAGTCGCGCATCGCGCTCCTGTCAGACCTCCCGGAACTTGTAGCCCACGCCGTAGAGCGTCTCGATCGAGGCGAAGCCGTCATCGGTGGCGCGGAACTTCTTGCGGATGCGCTTGATGTGGCTGTCGATGGTGCGGTCGTCGACGTAGGTCTCGTCCTGATAGGCGACGTCCATCAACTGATCGCGGCTCTTGACCACGCCAGGCCGCAGCGCCAGCGCCTTCAGGATCAGGAATTCGGTGACTGTCAGCGTCACCGGCTCGCCCCGCCAGGTGACGGCGTGGCGCAACGGGTCCATGGCCAGCGGCCCGCGGCTGATGGGGCGGTCTTCCTCGGCGCGCTCGCCGTCGCCCAGCGCCTCGCGCCGGCGCAGCACGGCGCGGATGCGCTCGATCAGCAGGCGCTGGCTGAAGGGCTTGCGCATGTAGTCGTCCGCGCCCATGCGCAGGCCCAGCACTTCGTCGATCTCCTCGTCCTTGCTGGTGAGGAAGATCACCGGCAGGTCCGACTTCAGGCGCAGCCGCCGCAGCAGCTCCATGCCGTCGAGGCGCGGCATCTTGATGTCCAGCACGGCGAGGTCGGGCGGATTGCGCGAGAACTCGGTCAGCGCAGCCACCCCGTCGGTGAAGGCGCGCACCTCGAAACCCTCCGCTTCCAGCGCGATCGCGACGCTGGTAAGGATGTTTCGGTCATCGTCAACCAAAGCGATCGTCGACATCTGCGCCTCCCTGCGTCACTCTACCCTAAGACCGCGGGTAAAGCGCGGCAATCCGGCCGGTCGGCGGCGTCTCCCGCCGCATTGCGGCCCCACCCGCCAGAACGGGCGGTCTCGTGCTGCGGTGCGAAAGCAAGAAGGTTGCCAAGGACTGGCGCATGTGGTTCGGAATGCTGCGCCGCGCATACGGGTGACGCAGGGAAGATTCGGCGGGCGCGACCTCGCTGAGGGTTTAGGGGGCGTTTCATGCGCACAGGCGTGTTCAATCCGGACCAGACGCTGGAGGCCGCGGGCCTCGTGGGACTGCGGGCCGCGCACTACAACATGGGCGAGGCGGCGCTGGTCGAAGCTGCGCTGCAGCGCAACGAGGGCGTGCTGGGCCGCGGCGGCGCGCTCCTGGTCTCCACCGGCCAGCACACCGGTCGCAGCCCCAACGACAAGCATATCGTGGCCGAGCCCTCGGTCGAGCCGCATATCTGGTGGGAGAACAATCGCCGGATGACGCCGGAGGCCTTCGAGACCCTGCGCGCCGACATGACCGCGCATCTGAAGGGCGGCGAGGTGTTCGTGCAGGACCTGTTCGGCGGCGCCGATCCCGCGCACCGGCTGAACGTCCGCCTCGTGACGGAGCTGGCCTGGCATGCGCTCTTCATCCGCCACCTGCTGCGCCGGCCCGAGACGGCGGAACTCGCCGAGTTCGCGCCCCAGTTCACCATCATCAACTGTCCGAGCTTCAAGGCCGATCCCGCGCGTCACGGCTGCCGCACCGAAACCGTCATCGCGATGAGCTTCGAGCGCCGGATGATCCTGATCGGCGGCACCTCCTACGCCGGCGAGAACAAGAAATCGGTGTTCTCGCTGCTGAACTACCTGCTGCCGGAGAAGGGCGTCACGCCGATGCACTGCTCGGCGAACCACGCCGTCGACGACCCCGACGACTGCGCGATCTTCTTCGGGTTGTCGGGCACGGGCAAGACCACGCTGTCGGCCGACCCGTCGCGCACGCTGATCGGCGACGACGAGCACGGCTGGTCCGACGATGGCGTTTTCAACTTCGAGGGCGGCTGCTACGCCAAGACCATCCATCTGTCGCCCGAGGCGGAGCCCGAGATCTACGCGACGACGACCATGTTCTCCACCGTCATCGAGAACATGATCTACGACCCGCAGACCCGCGCGGTGGACTTCGCCGACCCCTCGCTGACGCCGAACATGCGCGCGGCCTATCCGCTGGACTTCATCCCGAACGCCTCGGGCACCGGTCGCGCTGGCGCGCCGCGCAACGTGGTCATGCTGACCTGCGACGCCTTCGGGGTGCTGCCGCCGATCGCGCGGCTGACCCCGGCGCAGGCGATGTATCATTTCCTGTCGGGCTTCACCTCGAAGGTCGCAGGCACCGAGAAGGGCGTGACCGAGCCCGAGCCGACCTTCTCCACCTGTTTCGGCGCGCCCTTCATGCCGCGCCGGCCCGAGGTCTACGGCGCCCTGCTGCGCGAGCGCATCGTCCGCGGCGGCGCGACCTGCTGGCTGGTGAACACCGGCTGGACTGGCGGCGCCTACGGGACCGGGCGGCGGATGCCGATCAAGGCGACGCGCGCGCTGCTGTCCGCCGCGCTCGACGGCTCGCTGGCCGACGCGCCGTTCCGGCGCGACGTCAACTTCGGCTTCGACGTGCCGGTTTCGGTTCCCGGGGTCGACGAGGCGCTGCTCGATCCGCGGCGCACCTGGGCCGACCCGGCCGCCTACGACGCGCAGGCGGCCAAGCTGGTGAAGATGTTCGTCGACAACTTCGCGCAATACGAGGCCCATGTGGGCGAGGACGTCCGCGCCGCCGCCCCCCACGCGGCCTGAGAAACGGCCGCCGCCCGACAACCCGGGCGGCGGCGCCTCAATCCAGAAGCCGCCGCATCGCCGCCAGCAGGTCGCGCCGGCGCTCGAAGCCGACGCCCGGGCAGTCCGGCAGCCGGACATGGCCATCCTCGACGGGAATGTCGTCGGCGAAGCCGTTGTAGGGGTGGAAGACGTCCGGATAGGACTCGTTGCCGCCCAGGTGCAGACCGGCGGCCATGTTCAGCGACAGCTGGTGCCCGCCATGGGGCACGATCCGGCGCGGCGACCAGCCCATCTCCTCCACGATCGCCAGGGTGCGCAGATACTCGACGAGCCCGTAGCTCAGCGAGCAGTCGAACTGCAGCCAGTCGCGGTCCGGCCGCATTCCGCCGTGGCGCAGCAGGTTGCGCGCGTCCTGGTGCGAGAACAGGTTCTCGCCCGTCGCCATGGCTCCGTCGTAGCGCTGGCCCAGCTCGGCCTGCAGCGCATAGTCGAGCGGATCGCCCGCCTCCTCGTACCAGAACAGGCCGTAGGGCTCGAGCGCGCGGGCGTAGGCGGTCGCGGTCTCCAGATCGAAGCGCCCGTTGGCGTCCACGCAGAGATTGCAACCCTCGCCCACGATCTTCAGGACGGCGTCGATGCGGCGCAGATCCTCGTCCAGCGGCGCGCCGCCGATCTTCATCTTCACGACGCGATAGCCGCGGTCGAGGTAGCTGCGCATCTCGTCCTGCAGCGCGCCATGGTCCTTGCCGGGGTAGTAGTAGCCGCCGGCGGCGTAGATCCACACCTTGTCGTCGGCGACGCCCCCGCGATAGCGGTCGGCCAGCAGCCGCCAGAGCGGCACGCCCGCGATCTTGGCGGTGGCGTCCCACACCGCCATGTCCACTGCTCCGACCGCGACCGAGCGCTCGCCGTGGCCGCCCGGCTTCTCGTTGCGCATCATGGTCGCCCAGATGCGGAACGGGTCGAGGTTCTCGCCGCTGTCGTCGAGCAGGCTGTCGGGCTCGGCGGCGGCGAGCCGGGGCAGGATGCGCGCGCGCAGGACGCCGCTGGCGTCGTAGCGCCCGTTGGAGTGGTAGCCGTAGCCGATGACCGGCTTTCCGTCGCGAATGACGTCGGTGACGACGGCCACGACCGAACAGGTCATCTTCGAGAAGTCGATGTAGGCGTTCGCGATGTTCGAGGAGATCGTGTCGACCCGCTCGCGGACTTCGACGATGCGCATGGGGGGCTCCGGTGGCTTGGGCGCGGACCCGCAGCCTTAGGGCGCCCACGACCCGGATAGAAGCGCCGCCGGGGGGGGGCGGTCCCGGGCCGAAGCCCGGGACCCCCGCTCAGTTCGCCAGCTTGGCGTCGATGTCGAGCATCTCCTTCGGGACGTAGGCGCGGATCGTGTCGACGCTGTCGAGGGTGCGCAGGTCGGTGTAGACGATGCGCTCGATCTGGTCCTCCTGGCCACGATGGTGCTTGATCAGCGCGTCGGCCGAGTTCGCCCCCATGCTGCGCGGGTCGCGGAACACCGCCAGCCCGATCTTGCCGCGGGCCACCATCTCCAACTCGTCCGGCTGGCCGCCCATGCCGGTGACCAGCACGCCGTCGAGCTTGCCGTCCGCCTCCAGCGCCGACATCGTGCCAAGGCCCATGACCGAGTTCATGGCGACGATGGCCTCGACCTGCGGGAAGGCGATCAGCGCACGTTCGGTCTCGGCGTAGGCGCGCTCGCGCTGGAAGTCGGCGTAGGCCTCGTAGATGATCTCCGGCTCGAAGCCCTCGACCGACTGCATGCCCGCGATGACGCCGTTGCCGCGATCCTGGCTGATCTCGGAGGCGACCGGGCCCCACATCATGATGACCTTGGCGCTGTCCTTGCCCTGCGCCTTGAAGTGTTCGCCGATCCAGCGGCCGGTGGTCTCGCCCATCTGGTAATGGTTGTAGACCGACCAGTTCAGCACCGCATCCTCGAAGGGAAAGCTGGCGCCTTCCTTCGGCTCGTAGTCCACCATCAGAAGCCTGGTCCCGGCGTCCGCGACCATCACCAGCCCGGGGGTGTTCTGGTCGAGGCTGGAGGGGCCGAACACCATGTAGTCGAGGCGCAGGTTGGCCATGTTCTCGAGGATGTTCAGCATCTCGTCATGGCGGCTGGAGGCGGTAGGCGCAGCCTGGAACATCTCGTACTGGATGCCTTCCGCCTCCAGCCGCTGGCGGAAGCCGATCTCAAGCTGGCCGAACAGGTCGGTGATGTCGTGCTGGTGCGACACGAAGCCGATGCGCAGCGGCCGTTCCTGCGCGGCGGCGGGAACGGCGAGCGCCGCGACGGTCAGGGCCAGGGCGGCCCGGCGGGTGAGTGCGATCATGGTCTGTCCTCCCGGTGTTGATTGCGCGCCATGTCCCCGGCGCGGGGGTCTCTCAGCGTACGCCCTTCTGGCGGATCTGCAGGGCGACCGCGGCGATGATCAGCGCGCCGAGGATCATGCGCTGCACGAAGAAGCCGGCTCCGGTCTGGATCAGCCCGTTCTCCAGCATGCCGATCAGGTAGACGCCGAGCGCGGCCCCCACCATCGTCGAGCGTCCGCCGAACAGATACGTGCCGCCCAGCACCACCGCGGCGATGACGTGCAGCTCAAGCCCCTCGCCCATGGCGGCGGAGGAGGAGTTGAGCCGCCCCATGATCACCAGCGCGGCCAACCCGGCCAGCCCGCCCTGGATGGCGTAGGTGGAGGCGGTGATGAGCTTCACGTCGATGCGGGTGGCCTCGGCAGCGCGCGGGTTGGCGCCGATGGCGGTGATGTAGCGGCCATAGAGCGTGCGCTCCAGCACGAACCAGCCCAGCGCCATGATCGCAAAGGCGGCGTAGACCGCGATCGGGACGCCAAAATAGGTGGAGCGCCCGATGCTGACGACCACGTCCGGCAGGCCGGTGACAAGGTTGACGCCCATGTAGTGCTGGGTGAAGCCGCGATAGGCCACGAAGGTGCCGAGCGTCGCCAGCAGCGGCGGCACGCCCAGGACGGTGATGTTGAAACCGTTCACCGCCCCCAGTCCGGCCCCGAGCAGGATGGCGAAGGGGATCGCGAGCACGGGGTCGATCGAACCCGCCTGAAGCCCGGAGCCGATGATCGCGCCGACGACGCCGACCATCGAGCCGGTGGAGATGTCGATACCCCCCGTCGTCATCACCAGCGTCTGGCCGACGGCGAGGATCATGAACACCGCGGCCGCGCGCAGGATGGTTATCTGGTTGTTGGCGGTCGGGTAGGTGTCCGGGGCCAGATACCAGAACACGCAGAACATGATGATCGAGGCGATCAGCACGTTGAACCATGGCAGCGACGCGGCGCGGCGGAAGGCGTCGCCGGGCGACAGGCGCGGCGCGGTAAGCGGCGCCTCCGTGGTCTGTTCGCTCATGCCGCATGCTCCTCGATATCGCCGACGATCAGGCGGACGATCTCGACCTTGGTGGAGCGCGCCGTCTCGCGCACCGCGTGGACCCGGCCGGCGCGCATGACCGCGATGCGGTCGGAGACCTGGAAGACGTGCTCCAGGTCGTGGGAGACGATCAGCATGGTCTGGCCCTGCGAGCGCAGCGCGCGGATCAGCTCCAGCACCTTGCGCACCTCCTCCACCCCCAGCGCGGCGGTGGGCTCGTCGAGGATCAGCAGCGCAACCGCCCCCTTGCGGATCGAGCGGCCGATGGCGACCGCCTGGCGCTGGCCGCCGGAAAGCTGGCCCACGGGCCGGCGCGGATCGGGGATCTTGATGCGCAACCGGTCGAGCGTGGCCTTTGTCTCGCGCTCCATGCGGCCGAAGTCGGGCACCGAGAACCAGCCGAGTCGCAGACGCAGCGGCTCGTCGCCGAGAAAGACGTTGCCGGCGACGTCGATGGTGTTGGCCAGCGCGAGGTCCTGGTAGACCACCTCGATCCCGAGCTTGCCGGCCGCCTTGGGCGAGGGGATCGTCACCGGGCGGCCGCGGAGCAGGATTTCGCCCGAATCGGGCGCTTGCAGGCCGGCGAAGGCCTTGACCAGCGTCGACTTGCCGGCGCCGTTGTCACCGACCAGCGCCAGCGTCTCGCCCTCGCGGATCGCGAGCGATACGCCCTGCAGAGCGCGCACGCCGCCGAAGCGCTTTTCAAGATTGCGCGCCTCCAACAGGGGTGCGGGTTCGTGCTGGCTCATGCGTCCTCCCATGCGGACCGCGTCTGCGGCGGCCTCGGTCGTGTTCCGGCCGGCGTTTCGCCGGTCCGTGGTCCCTGGCGGGCGCGACCTGCGCCGCGCCGCTGCCGTCTGCGGCGCATGGTCATATGAACGGCGCCGGATAGGCAAGCCCTCCTGCGACGGCGGAGCCGGGCGCGCTGCGCCGACAGCGCGAAGCTTTCGGCCCTGAGCTTGATCGCGTCTCGATTGAAGGCGCGGGAGCGCCGCCGCCCGGAGAGGTCCAGGCGCACGCCGCCAACGGACCGTTCCAGGTTGACCACGTCATCCGGGTTCC
>DAINOD010000024.1:0-36961 GCA_036735545.1 Rubrimonas sp.
GACGACGCCGCATTCGATCCGCTGTTCGCCAGCGGCCGGCCGATCGTGGCGCTCGCCGACCTCTCGCCTGCGCCCATGCCGGACTGGCCGGGTCCCCGCGCGAACGCGACGCCGCGCCCGCGGCCCGACCGGGCGTTCTGCGGTCACGCGGACGGGCCCCTCCTGGTCGCGCCGCCCGATTTCGGCGATGTGGCGCCGACTTCGGTTCGCGTGTCGCACGAGGACCTCGCGGCCCTGCCGCCGCTGGGCGCGCTGCTGGCGGCCGGTTCCGGACCGCTGGCGGAGCCGCTCCTGCAGCTCATTCCTCCGGGGCAGGCGGTCGGCGGCCCGTTGCGCGGCTTCGCGGTGGCGGTTTCCCACCCCTCGGTCGCGCGCGAGGTTCTGGGCGATCCGGATTGCGAAAGGTTGTCCATCCGGCCGTTGTAGCCGGCCGCGCCGACCGCTGCGGGCGCTTTACGGCGCGGCGACGGCGCCCTTAACGTGGCGCGCACCCCTCCGAGAGGCTCGCCGCATGACGCTTCAGGTCGCCCTGACCCACCGCACGACCTACGACTACGAGCGGCCGGTGCAGCTTTTCCCCCAAGTGGTGCGCCTGCGCCCGGCGCCGCATGCGCGCACGCCGGTGTTGAGCTACAGCCTGAAGATCAGCCCGGAAAAGCGCTTCACCAACTGGCAGCAGGACCCCTTCGGCAACTGGCAGGCGCGGCTGGTGTTCCCCGAGAAAGTGGACCACTTCCACGTCAGCGTCGACCTGATCGCCGACATGATCGCGATAAACCCCTTCGACTTCTTCATCGAGGAGGAGGCGCGCACGCCGACCTTCCGCTACGAGGCGTCGCTGAAGAAGGACCTCGGCCCGTATCTCGAGACGGAGACGCCGGGGCCGCTGCTGAGCAAGCTCATCGCCGAGACACGGCCGACCGAGGCCGACGACACGCTGAACTGGGTGGTGGCGGTCAACCAGACGCTTCAGTCGATGATCGGCTACCTCATCCGCATGGAGCCGGGCGTGCAGACGCCGGAGGAGACGCTGGAGAAGGCGTCCGGCTCCTGCCGCGACAGCGCGTGGCTGATGTGCCACGTCCTGCGCCATCACGGCTTCGCGGCGCGTTTCGTCTCGGGCTATCTCATCCAGCTCACCGCCGACCTTGCGCCCATCGACGGCGGGGCGGGGGGGCCGTCCGCCGACTTCACCGACCTGCACGCCTGGGCGGAGGTGTTCCTGCCGGGCGCCGGGTGGGTGGGCCTCGACCCCACCTCGGGCCTGCTGACCGCCGAGGGCCACATCCCGCTGGCCGCCACGCCCGAGCCCGCTACGGCCGCGGCGATCTCCGGCGCCGTGGAGCCATGCGAGGTGACATTCGGCTTCGACATGAAGATCGAGCGCATCCGCGAGACCCCGCGCGTCTCGGCTCCCTACACGATCCGCCAGTGGGCCGGCATAGACGCCGTGGGCCGGCGCATCGACGCGCGCCTCGCGGCCGGCGACGTGCGGCTGACGGTCGGCGGCGAGCCGACCTTCCTCGCCGCCTACGACCGCGACGGGGGCGAGTGGAACACCGAGGCCGTGGGCCCCACCAAGCGCGGCTACGCCGACAGGCTGATCCGCCGCCTGCGCGAGCGCTTCGCCCCCGGCGGGCTTCTGCACTATGGGCAGGGCAAGTGGTATCCGGGCGAGCAGTTGCCGCGCTGGTCCTTCTCGCTGCACTGGCGCGCCGACAACGAGCCGCTGTGGCTGAACCCCGACCTGATCGCCCCGGAGGCCGACACCGGCGCCGACGCGGAGGCCGCGGAGCGGCTGGCGGTGCGGATCGCCGAGCAGCTGGGCGTCGACGGCGACTTCGTCCACGCCGCCTACGAGGACCCCGCGGCCTTCCTGAAACAGGAGAGCCTGCTGCCGATCAACCTCGAACCCGCCACCAACCGCCTCGACGACCCGCTGGCGCGGATGCGGCTGGCGCGCGTGTTCTCCGAGGGTCTGGGCCGGCCGCGCAGCTTCGTGCTGCCGGTGCAGGCGGCGCAGGGCGCGGCGGCGCGGCGGGGGCGGCGGTTCCGCTGGATGTCGGAGATCTGGGCGACGCGGTCGCGCAAGCTGATCCTCATCCCCGGCGACAGCCCGGCGGGCTTCCGCCTGCCGCTGGGCGCGCTGCCCTTCCTCGCCGAGGGCGAGTATCCCTACTTCAACGAGACCGATCCGTTCTCGCCCGAGGCCCAGCGCGCGCTGCCGGGCCGGCCGATGCGCACCATCGCGCTGCAGCCCGCCGGCGGCGCCTCGGCCCATCCCGACGCCCCGGTCGCGCCGGACGCGGCGGTAGAGGACTACGACGCCTTCTGGGAGCGCGTGCGCGAGATCGCCCAGCGCCGCGCGACGCGGGAGGGCGGGGCCCCGATCCCCCCCGGCGCCCGGCTGACCGGCGGCGGGGCCGTGCGCACCGCGCTGGCCGTGGAGCCGCGCGACGGCAAGCTCTGCGTCTTCCTGCCGCCGACGCGCGACGCGGAGGAATACGTCGACCTCTGCGCCGCGATCGAGGACGCCGCCGCCGACCTGCGCCAGCCGGTGCACGTCGAGGGCTATCCCCCGCCCGACGACATGCGGCTGCGCCTGATCAAGGTCACCCCCGACCCCGGCGTGATCGAGGTGAACATCCACCCCTCGGCGAGCTGGGACGAGCAGGTGGCCATCACCGAGACGCTCTACGAGGAGGCGCGCCAGCTCGGTCTCGACAGCTCCACCTTCCAGCTCGACGGCCGCCCGTCGGGCACCGGCGGCGGCAACCATGTGGTGATGGGCGGCGCGACGCCGCCCGACAGCCCCTTCCTGCGCCGGCCCGACCTGCTCGGCTCGATCGTGCGCTACTGGCAGCGGCGCCCCTCGCTCAGCTACCTGTTCTCGGGGCTGTTCATCGGCCCGACCTCGCAGGCGCCGCGGATCGACGAGGCGCGCGACGACCAGCTGTTCGAGATGGAGATCGCGCTGGCGCAGATCCCCGACCCCTCGGCGGGCGGCTTCTGCCCGCCGTGGATGGTGGACCGCATCCTGCGCAACCTGCTGGTGGACAGCACCGGCAACACCCACCGCGCCGAGATCTGCATCGACAAGCTCTATTCCCCCGACGGGCCGACCGGGCGGCTGGGGCTGGTGGAGTTCCGCGCCTTCGAGATGCCGCCGCACCCGCGCATGGCGCTGGCGCAGCAACTGGTCCTGCGCGCCCTGATCGCGTGGTTCTGGGAGCGGCCGTGGACCGCCCCGCTCGTCGATCACGGCGACCGGCTGCGGGACGACTACATGCTGCCGCACGCGATATGGGCCGATTTTCTGATGGTTCTGGACGATCTCAACCGCGCGGGCTTCGGCATCGAGGCCGACTGGTTCATCCCTCACTACGAGTTCCGGTTCCCGCTGGCGGGGACGTTCTCGCAGGCCGGCGTCGAGGTGGAGGTGCGCACGGCTCTGGAGCCCTGGCATGTTCTCGGCGAGGAGGGGGTGATCGGCGGCACGGCGCGCTATGTCGACAGTTCGCTGGAGCGGGTGCAGGTGCGCGTCCGCGGCGATCTGGGCGGGAGATACGCCGTGGCGTGCAACGGCTACACCCTGCCGCTGGCCGAGGCGGACGGGCCGCAGGATCTCGTGGCCGGGGTGCGGTTCCGGGCCTGGCGGCCGGCGGCCTGTCTGCACCCCACCATCGGCATTCATTCACCGCTCACGATCGAGGTCTACGATCTGGCGATGGGACGGTCTCTGGGCGGCTGCACGCACCACGTCATGCACCCCGGCGGGCGCGCCTACGAGACCCGACCGATCAACCTGCTGGAGGCTCAGGGACGGCGGCTGGCGCGATTCGAGACCATGGGCCATACTACCGGCCGCTCGGCGCCGCTGACGCCCCGCATGCAACCGGGGGCCCGGCGCACGCTCGACCTGCGGCTCCAGCGCTGAAGAGACCTTGATTCATGCCGCATAGCCTCCATTCCCGCCGCCGGCCCCTCGGCCGGGCCGCGCCCGTGCGGCGGGGTCGGCGATGAACGACGCGGCGCAACTCGGGGCGCGGCTGGGGGCGGCGCGCTACTCCCAGCGCGCGGGCGTGCATGACGAGATGGTCGACGCCGACGGCGCGGTGCGCGCCGGCTGGCGGCCCTTCCTCGACGCGTGGCTGAAGCTCGGCGCGGGCGACGCGCTCGCGGCCGACGCCCGGCGGCTGCTTGACGAGGCGGGCCTCTCCTTCAACCCCTTCCTCGACACCGCCCGGGCGCAGGCGGCGACCGGCTGGCGGCTAGACCCAGTGCCGGTGATGATGACCGGCGACGACTGGCGGACCCTGAGCCGCGGCGTCGAACAGCGCGCCCGCACCATCGAGCTGGCGCTGAACGACGTCTACGGCGCGCAGACGCTGGTCTCGGCGGGCGTGCTGCCGCCGGCGGCGCTCTACGGCGGACCCGCCTTCATCCGCGACGCCGCGCGCTGGGACCGCCCGCCGCGGCGGCGGCTGTTCCGCTACGCCGTCGACGTCGCCCGCACGGCGGGCGGCGAATGGGTGGTGCTGGACGATCACATCGACCGCCCCGACGGCGACGGCTGGGCGCTGGCGATCCGCGTCGCGCTGGGGCAGGCGGCCTCGGAGCTGTTCGTGGAGAGCGGGGCGCGGCGGCTGGTCGGACACTTCGATCTGCTGCAGGAGGCGCTGGAGGCGGAGACCGGGACCGAGGGACGCATCGCCTATGTCACCCCCGGCCCCTCGGACGCGGCCTACTTCAGCCACGCCTATCTCGCGCGCTATCTCGGCCTGACGCTGGTGGAGCCCGGCGATCTGGCGGTGCGCGACGGCGAGGCGCACGTCAAGACGCTGGAGGGCCTGCGCCGGGTCGACGTGCTGCTGCGCGGCGCGAGCAGCGTCGGCATCGACCCGCTCTATTCGCCCGGCCTCGGCGCCATCGCGCCGCCGGCGATCCTGCGCGCGGCGCGGCTCGGTCGGCTGACCTTCGCCAATGCGGTGGGGGCGGGGGTGCTGGACGGACGCACGCTGGCGCCCTTCTCCGCCGCGCTGATCCGCCGGCTGACCGGCGAGGAGCCGATGCTGGCCGAGGCCCCCTGTCTCTGGCTCGGCGACCCGGACCAGCGGACCGCCTATCTGGCCGAGCCAGAAGCCTGGCGCGTGACCGCCATGCGCGCCGCCGCCCGTCCCGGCGCCCCGGCCCATTCGCCGCTGGCCGAGCTGAAGCCCGACGCGGCGGCGCGGCTGATCGAGCGCGAGGGCTGGCGCATGGTCGCCCGCCGCCCCGTCGCCTGCGCCACGACCCCATGCTGGCGCGACGGGCGGCTGGAGGGCGCGCCCTGGGCCATGCGGCTGTTCGTCGTCGGCGGCCCCGACGGCTTCCGCTGCATGCCCGGCGGCCTGGCCTTCGCCGGAGCGGACGCCGAGGTCACCGGCCTGCCGTGGAGCGGCGCCGCCAAGGACGTCTGGGTGGTCGACGAGGCCGCCCGCCAGCCCAAGGGCGCCGCCACTCAGCGGCTGAACCAGCGTCGCCGGACCGCGCATCTGCGCCGCACCGGGCGCGATCTGCTCAGCCGCGTCGCGGACGATCTGTTCTGGCTCGGCCGCGGCGTGGAGCGCTGCGATCTCTCGCTGCGCGTGCTCAAGGTGGTGTTGGAGCGCATCGTGGACGCGCCGCGGCGCGAGGGCGAGCCGCAACTCCTGCACGACCTGCTGGCGCTGCGCCTCGACGACGAGGAGACCGGCGAGCCCGATCTCAGCATCGCCGGCCTGCGGGCGCGCATCGTGCGCCTCGCGCTCGACCCGGCCGAGCCCGCCTCGGTGCCGCAATCGATCGAGACGATCTACTGGAACGCCAACCGCACCCGCGCGCACCTCTCCCGCGACGCGTGGCGCGACGTGGGCGCGCTGCACGCCAACCCGGTCTGGCGCGCGGGGCCCGATCCGGCGCGGGCGCTGGCGCTGTCGGGCGCGGTGGAGGAGGCGGTGCGCCACCTCGCCGCCTTCCACGGCGCCAGCCACGAGAACATGACGCGCAACTTCGCCTGGCGCTTTCTCGAACTGGGCCGGCGGCTGCAGCGCGGCATCAGCATCACCGCGATGTTCCGCGCGCTGGCGACCAAGCCGCGCGAGGACGAGCCGGTGGCGCTCTATGCGCTGCTGCTGCTGTGCGACAGCTTCTTCGCGTACCGCGCACGCTATCTGACCACGCCCGAGGCGACCCCGGCCATCGACCTCCTGATCCTCGACGAGAGCAACCCGCGCAGCCTCGCCTTCCAACTCGCCGCCATGGAGACGGTGCTGTCGGAGCTGCCGCGCCCCAGCCCCTACCGCAACTCCGAGCACCGCATGGCGCTGCGCCTGCTGACCGACCTGCGCATCAGCGACGCCAGCGAACTGGGCGCGGTGGACGCAGAGGGCCGGCGCGTGGCGCTGGAGGCCATGCTCGACGAGGCCGACGACAAGCTGCAGCGCATCTCCGACCTGGTGGCCAAGGCGTATTTCGCCCATGCCGAGCCGGCGCTGACCGAGGTGATGGCCTCGCGCTGGGGAGAGCAGGCATGATCTACGCCGTCCGCCACGCCACGACCTACCACTACGCCGACCCGGTGACGCTGTCTTCGCACCGGCTGCGGCTCAGCCCGCGCAACACGGCCCGCCAGCGCGTGCGCCGCTTCGCCATCGACGTGAGCCCCACCAACCACACGCTGGTCGCCGAGCGCGACAGCTTCGGCAACGCCACCCACCTGCTCGACATCCGCGAGAGCCACAGCACCCTGACCGTTGAGGCGCGCTCCACCGTCGAGGTGACCGCCGAGGACCCCGAACTCGGCTTCACGCCATGGGAGGCGGCGGTGGAGGCGGCGCGGCGGCCGGCGGGGCCGAAACAACTGGAGGCGGCGCAGTTCGCCTTCCCCTCGCCCTACACCGCCGCCGACGACGGGCTGGAGGACTACGCGAGGGAGAGCTTCACGCAGGGCCGCCCGGTGCTGGAGGCGGGGCGGGAACTGACCGCGCGCATCTTCCGCGACTTCAAGTACGATCCCGAAGCCACCCACGCCTCGACGCTCGCCGTGGACAGCTTCGCCGAGAAGCGCGGCGTCTGTCAGGACTTCGCGCATGTGTTTCTCGCCGCCGTGCGCGCGCTGGGCGTGCCGGCGCGCTATGTCTCGGGCTATCTGCTGACCCGCCCGCCCGAGGGTCAGGAGAAGATGATCGGCGCCGACGCCAGCCACGCCTGGGTCGGCCTCTGGTGTCCAGTGGCGGGCTGGGTGGACTTCGACCCCACCAACGACGTCATCCCCGGCCTCGAGCACGTCACCTGCGCCTGGGGCCGCGACTACGGCGACGTCGGCCCCGTGGCCGGCGTGGTGCTGGGCGGCGGCGGGCACAGCATCGCCATCGCTGTCGATGTGGACCCGGTGGCGGAGGCGGGCTGAGGCTGCGCCGGCGCTGACCCCGCCGCCGTCAATGCCGTGGAGCGCAGGGAGCGTCGGGCCCCACTGAGCGGGCAGGGCCGTCGAAGGACGGCGGAGCAGAGCTGTTCGCGTCGGCCATTCGCCCGCCGGCGATCGTGGAGCTACGGGGCGATCCGCTCCGTGGCCGCCGGCGCGAGGTCCCTCCGACCGACAGCGATGGATTTGGCCACCGCGAAGCAGGAGCCGCCAACCGTGAGGCCGAGCGCTTCCAGGCTGCGGCGGGTCACGCGGGCGAGCAGGCGGTCCGCGCCGCAGATCAGGCCGACATCCACGATGGGGCCGCCCTCGCCGATCCGGTCCACCGTGCAGGCCAGGACGTTGAGCGCGCTCAGGCCCTTCGGCGGACGGTCGGCGAGCATCACGTCGCGGGCGCGGATGCGGACGCGCAACGCCGCGCCGGGGGCGGCGTCGACGTTCGCCGCCCAGAGCGTGCCGCCGGAGACGGACAACTCGCTGAGCCCGTCCGCGGCGTGGCGGACCACGCGGGCGTCGAGCAAGGCGCCGGCCTCCTGTCGGCCCATCAGCGGGAAGGCGTCGGGGTCGGCCATCAGGTCGGCGGGCGGGCCGACACGCTCGACGCGGCCGTCGGCGATGGCGACGACGGTGGTGGCGAGGCGCGCGACCTCGGCGACGGAATGGCTCACGAAAAGGATCGGGATCCGCGTGTCGTCGCGCAACTGCTCCAGATAGGGCAGGATCTCGGCCCTGCGCGCCTCGTCCAGCGCGGCGAGCGGCTCGTCGAGCAGCAGGACGCGGGGCGCAGCCAGCAGGGCGCGGCCGATGGCGACGCGCTGCTTCTCCCCGCCCGACAGCCGACCGGGGCGGCGGTCGAGCAGGCGGCCGATCCCGAGCAGATCGACGACGTGGCCGAAGGCCGGACCGGCGGCCTCCCTGGGCGCGAACCAGCGGCCGAAACCCAGGTTCTGGCGCACCGTCAGATGCGGAAACAGGCGCGCATCCTGGAAGACGTAGCCGACGCGCCTGCGGTGCGGCGGCAGGAACACGCGGGCGTCGCTGTCGAACAGCGTCGCGCCGTCCGCCGCGATCCGTCCCGCCTCGGGCCGCAGCAGCCCCGCCACGGCGTTGACCACCGTCGTCTTGCCCGACCCCGAGCGGCCGAACAGCGCGGTCACGCCCGGCGGCGCCTCGAAGGCGGCCTCCAGCCGGAAGCCGGGAAAGGCGTGGCGGATGGCGACCGAAAGACTCATGCCGCGACGCGGGCGGCGACGCGGCGGGCGACGAATTCCGAGGCGATCAGCGCCGTCATGGCGACCGCGACGGCGACCAGCGTAAGCCGCATCGCGCCTGCGTCGCCGCCGGGCACTTGCGTGAAGGTGTAGATCGCGGACGGCAGCGTCTGGGTCTGGCCGGGAATGTTGGAGACGAACGTGATCGTCGCCCCGAACTCGCCCATCGCCTTGGCGAAGGCGAGGATGGCCCCTGCGACGATGCCGGGCGCGATCAGCGGCAGGGTGACGACGAGGAACGTCCAGGCTCGGTTGGCGCCCAGCGTGCCCGCCGCCTCCTCCAGTCGCGGGTCCACCGCCTCGATGGACAGTCGGATCGCCCGCACCATCAGCGGGAAGGCCATCACCGCCGCCGCCAGCACGGCGCCGGTCCAGCGGAAGGCCAGCACCAGCCCGAAGACCTGCTCCAGAAGCTGGCCGCCCACGCCGCGCCGCCCGAAGAAAAGCAGCAGCAGATAGCCGGTGACGACCGGCGGCAGGATCAGCGGCAGATGCACGACCCCGTTCAGCAGCTGCCTGCCCCAGAATTCGCCCCGGGCCAGCAGGTAGGCGACCGCGACCCCCGGCGGCAGGCTGATGACCGTCGCCCAGAAGGACACCTGCAGCGACAGGCGCAGGGCGGCCCACTCCGCTGGGGACAGCTCCCACATCGGATCAGTCGAGCACCGTGAAACCCTGCCCCTCGAAGGCGGCGCGCGCCGCGTCGGACGTCAGGTGCGCGGCGAAGGCGGCCGCCGAGGGGTTGGCGCTTTCGGTCAGCACCGCCACGGGGTAGATGATGGGCGGGTGACTTTCGCGCGGGAAGGTGGCGACCACGGTGACGGCGTCGTCGGCGGCGGCGTCGGTGGCGTAGACGATGCCCATCGGCGCCTCGCCGCGCGAGACCAAAGCCAGCGCGGCGCGCACGTTCTCGGACTGAGCGAGGCTGCCGGCGACGCTGTCCAGCAGCCCGAAGTGCTCCAGCGCCGCCTTGCCGTAGCGGCCCGCCGGCACGGCCTCCACATCCGCCATCGCGAGACGACCGTCGCCGAGCATGCCTGCGAGGTCGGTGTCGGGCCCGATCTCGACCTGCGCGCCCGCCTGACCATGGGCGATCAGCACGATGCGGTTGCCCAGCAGGTCGGTGCGCGTCTCGGGCCGGATCAGGCCACGCCCGGCCAGATAGTCCATCCACGGCGCGTCGGCCGAGATGAACAGATCCGCCGGCGCGCCCTGCTCGATCTGCCGCGCAAGCGCGGAACTCGCCGCATAGGCCACCACGACGTCCCCCTCCCAGCCCGCGACGATCTCGTCCAGCGCGTTGGCGAGGCTCGCCGCGGCGAACACCACGAGTTGTCGGGCGTGGGCGACGGGCGCAGCGGCGATCAGGGCGACGGCGAGCAGATGGCGCAGGCGCATGGTTGCGTCCCCGGCGATATGGTTGCCAGAACCATTCATCGGCGGCGGCGTGAGGGCAAGCGTTATTCCTGCCCGGCCATGTCCCTGCGCATCCGCTTCAGGGCCGCGGCTTCGCCCGCCGTCGCCTGGGCGGCCTTCGCCTGCAGCCGGCGATAGAGCGCCAGCGCCTGCTCGCCCGCCTCGGTCAGCACGGCGCCGCCGAAGCCGGGGCCGCCGCGGTGGCTCTCGACCAACGGCGCGGCGAAGGTGTCGTTGAGCGTCTCCACCAGCATCCACGCGCGCTTGTAGCTCATGCCGAGGCGCCGACCGGCTGCGGCGATGCTGCCGGTCTCGCGGATCAACTCCATCAGGTCGGCCTTGCCGGGACCGATCATCGCGCCGTCGTCGAAGACGAGGCGGATGCGCAGGCCGGGCGGCGTGGGCGGCTTGGCGACGGCGCGGGTCATGGGACAGGACTGTGGGCGATCAAAGCGTTCGCGCCAAGGGGATCGGTCGACTGCTCGCGCGCGGCGTCATCCGATTGGGCTGCTGAAACATATCGCCGGGGAGGCGTGATGGGAGTCTGTGCGTGCAGCGCGCCGAATGGCGTCGCGCCAGATGGCGGGGCGCGGCGTCCGGAAGACGCTTCACATCGCGGGCTCGAAACGGAAGGGCTCTGACGCCGTGAACTTCGCCGAGACCTCGCCGGCGTGCACGGCTGTCATGTCCACCCCGAGGTCGAGCGACCGCACCGGCGCCCCCGCCGAAAAGTCCAGCGCGTCGAGGTCAATCCAGAAGACGTTCGGGGACACGGCGGATTCCACGTAGAAGATCCGATCCTTCTGGTCCGCCACGACGCGCCAGCGGGTTGTCGACAGGTTGGGCGCGTCCTCCAGGCTGATCCCGTAGGGCACGGAGACGTTGCGGATGACGCTGAACACGGCGGCGGCGGCGATGCGCGGATCGTCGCTCTGGCGCACGGTGTCGATGTAATAGAGCGCGCGGACGAAGCGGTCGGTCGCCCGGTTGGTTCCGGGCAGGAACTGGCGGCCGTCCACGCCGCGCCAGTAGCGGGTGACGGCGATCTGATCCTCGTAGCGCGGCTCGTTGGTCATCACCCGGTGGTCGCGCGCATGGTGGATCACGAGTTCGCCGTCGATCCACTCGAGGATCGCGCTGTCGCCGGTCGCATCCGACAGCGACAGGTGCACGGTCGTCAGCCGCCCCGGCTGGCCCGGCACCTCGCCGGTGGCTGCGTGCAAGGGGGTCGCGCGCAGATGCGCAACCGCCTCGGCCACGTCGGCGAAGTTGTCGAGGAAGTACTGAGCCCAGACCGAGAGGGAGATCCGGGGCGTCGTTCCGTCCTCCTCCGGATAGCCTGCATCGACCTGCCACAGCAGGTTCGCGACCAGACCGGCCTCGTTCATGCCGTCGACTGTCGAGATGTCGTAGCCGGAGACGATCAGGCTTCCGTAGCGGGAGGTCCATTCGACCGAGCGCGGCCCGGCGGCGCCGTCGCGCGCCATGCCCCGCGGGAACACCCAGAGGTTGGACGTGATCGGGAGGCTCCAGTCGAAGGTGCGCCCGGTCAGCACGCGGTCCTGCGGCCCGAGATAGACGGCCCGCGTGCAGGCCAGCGCCTCGTGAACCCCGACCGCGCCGGAGAGCGTGACGCCGGCGGCCAGCGCCAGCACCGTGGCTCGCAAGCGACGCCAGACCCTTGCGCAAGCGTGGACGTCCCGCATGGCGCGTCGTGTCGTCATGGCAGATAGACCGCCTCCAGCTCCGCCCGCACGGCGCCGTCAGCGTCGAGCAGCCGCAACGTCCGGCCGCCGACAGCGTGCGCCGCGGCGGCGCCGAGGGCGTCGGCCAGCGCCGCCTCGGCCGCGGCGAGATCCTCGTGGCACGCCATCATGGTGCTGGCCGCCGCGCCGAAGGACAGGCCGTCCCCCTCCGTCTCGAAGCCGCCGCGCATCGTGTTGCACCCGACCGACGCGTTGAAGCGACCCTCGTCCCCGTGCAGCAGGAGATAGGGCTCGTTGCGCGGCGGCGCCCATGCCAGCGGCTCGCCGCCGACGGAGCGGATGCGCCAGACCGTGCCGACGAGCGCAGGGGCCGACGCCGCGCGGGCGCAGTCCTCGCCCGGCCATGTCGCGCCGAAGCGGTTCACGACGACCGTCGGCCGCGACGGTCCCTCCATCTGCTCGCGCGTCGCGATCGTGGCGTCGAGCGTGACGAACAGCGGCTCGGCGGGGCCAGGGCGGTCGGCGAGATAGGCCCGCTCCGCGGCGAGCCAGTCGCCTTCGAGCGCCACCGGGTGGCTGCGTCCGGTCGCGCAGTGCAGCAGGATCGCGGCGTCGGCGAAATAGGTGAGCATGCCGGCGACCGGCAACGTGATCTGCGCGGGGTCGAGTTCGCCCTCGGTCACGAGATCGCCGCTCGCGTCCTCGGGCGCGCCTTCCGGGCGCAGGCGCTGGGCGTTGCGCACCGTGAGAACGAGGCGCTCTCCGCCGAGATCGAGGATCAGCGCGCCGCCGGCGGCATGCCAACGCCCGGCATGGTTCGCCGCCGCGTCGCCTGCCTCCGGCGTGCGGAGGAGGTGGAAGGCCTGGTCGGGCCACAGGTCCAGACGCCACGCCGAGCCCGCATGATCGCCCGCATAGGTTGCGGGGGCCATGGCGCCGTGGGCGCCGACGAAGGATTCCGCCTCCTGCGCGCGCAGGGCGGTCGGCGCCGCGATCAGGGCCATGGCCAGCGTCGCGGCAAGAGATGGCGGCATGGTCGCTCCACGTCTGTATGCGCGATCATCTCTACACAATCGCCGACCGCATCCAAAGCCCCTGCGGCGCGCGGAGGGGCCGCAATGCGGACAGCCCTTCGCAGGCGGCGCCGCTCTTTCACGACCACGCGCGATCACCCGGCGCGCAAGAGAGGATGCGGCGCAGCGCCGGGCCGTTCGCGACTGGCGGGACGCTCGGGTCGTCGCACAGGCGGCCGTCGCTTCGCCATCCTCCCTCGCCGCAAGCCCGCGGGAGTTCGGGCGAAGCCTGGTGCGCGCCGGCGGACAGGTCCGGTTCCCGCACGCTGGGCGCTAGGTAGGACGCCGGCGCACTTGCGGGCCCGGGGCGCGCCGGCGCAGATGGCGCATGCCGCCGGCAGGTCCGCCGCAACCTCTCTCGCGTCCGCGCCGATGATCGGCTCGGGGGCCGCGACCAGGACGCGAGGGGAAGGTGGCTCGCGACCATATCGCGCCATGGCGGCTCAAGCGCCGGGGTTTCGACGTTTCCTGATGCGTTGAGGGACGATAGCCATGATCGCCACAGATGACGGAGGCTTGCCGCTGGACCTTGAGCGGACCCCCGACCCGGCCGGGCCTGCGGCGTCCCGTCGTCCGCGGCGGTTTCGCGCGCGGTATCTGCTCGTCCTGCTGATCCCGGTGTTCATGTTTTCCGGCGCCGTGATCGGCCTGTATTTCCAGCCGCCGGCGCTCCGGACGTTCTACGCGCTGACCGGCCTGCAGCCCGGCGGCGGCGCGTCCAACCCCATCGCGCTGCCGCCCGAGATATCGGTGCCTCCGGCGATGGCGGAGACGCTGCTGCCCTCGGACGTCGTGGGGCTGGCGCGCCTGATGCCGCGCGGCGACGTCGCCGTCGTGGCGGCGCCCTTCGGCGCGGGCGACGCTCGGGTCGCGGCGATCATGGTGTCCGTGGGCGACCGCGTGACCCGCGGCCAGACGGTCGCGGAACTGGACAACGCGGAGGCGCTGGAGGGCGCGGTGCTGACCGCCGAGGCCAACCTCGCCGTGAAGCAGGCGACGCTCGCGCAGACCCGCAGCGCCGTCGCGGCCAGCCGCGCCGAGGCGCAGGCGACGCTCGACCAGGCGCGCGCCGCCGCGCGCGAGGCGGGGGTTGAACTTGCGCGGACCGAGAGCCTCGCCCAGCGCGGCGTCGCCACCGGCGCCCTGCTCGACACGGCGCGCGCGGCGGCGGAGGACGCGGCGCTGTCGATCCTGCGGGCCGAGGCGACGCTGGCGCGCTTCACCGCCGGCGCGCTGGATGAGCAGCCCGATGTGGTGGTCGCCGCCCGCAACGTCGCCGCCGCAGAGGCGGAGCTGAGGCGGGCGCGGCTGGACATGGCGCAGTCCGAGGTGCGCGCGCCCATAGACGGCGTCATCCTCGACATCCACGCGACGCCCGGCCAGCGACCGCCGGCGGAGGGCGTCATGGATATGGGCGACACGAGCGCGATGATGGCCGAGGTCGAGGTCTGGCAGGACCGCATCGGCGCCGTCGCGGTCGGCCAGCCGGTGGACCTCGCGGCTGGGGCGCTCGAGCGTTCCCTGCGCGGCGCGGTCGAGCGCATCGGCCTGACCGTCGGTCGTCAGGGTCTGATCTCGGACGACGCGGCGGCCAACTCCGACGCGCGGGTGGTGCGGGTGCTGGTCGCGCTGGACGCGGAATCGTCGCAACGCGCCGCGCGCCTCGTCGGGCTTGAGGCTGTCGCCCGCATCGACACCGGCGCACTGGCGCGGGCGGCGCCATGAGCGGCCTGTTGCAGGCGCTGTTCGGCCGCCTGCCGATCGGCTGGCTGCAGCTGACCCACAAGCGCGGGCGCTTCTTCGCCGCGCTGGCGGGCGTGGCCTTCGCCAACGTTTTGGTCTTCGTGCAGCTCGGCATCATGAACTCCATGGCCGCGGCGACGCTGCGCCCCTACGCCTTCTTCAACGCCGACGTCATGATCTCGGCGGGCGATGCGAACGCGATGGCCGAGGGCGGCAACGTCGCCCGGCAGTGGATGCTGCAGGCGTTCGCCGACCCCGACGTGGCCGCCGGCATGGGGCTGTTCGTCGGCTTGACGCCGTGGAACCGTGGCGACAACGCCATCAGCTTCACCACCTTCGGCGTCGACCCGGCGCAACCCGGCTTCGTCGCGCCGGACATCGCCGCGGACATCACGTTCCTCGAGGTCCGGGGGGCGGCGATGCTCGACCGGCTGGCGCGCGGCCTGCCGCGTGACGAGGCGGCCGCGATCCGGCCGCAGACGCCGCTGTCGTTCGAGACCGAGGGGCGCACGCTGACGGCGATGACCACCTTCGCCGGCGGCGGGGGGTTCGGCGGCGACGGTTACATGGTCCTGTCCGACCAGACGTTTCTGTCGCTGTTTCCGAAGCGCAGCTCCGCCGCGCCCGACCACATCCTGCTTCAGTTGCGCCGGGGCGCGGACGTGGCGGATGCGGTCGCGCGGCTGCGCGCGCTGATCTCGGACGACACCTTGCGCATCCGCAGCTACGCCGACGCGGCGCAGGAGGATCTGCGCTACCAGCAGACCCGCCGGCCCACCGGCGTCATCTTCGGCTTCGGCGTGCTGATCGGCGTGCTGGTGGGGCTGGTGATCGTCTATCAGGTGCTGTCGGCCGACGTGGCGGACCACCTGCGCGAATACGCCACCTTCAAGGCGATGGGCTACGGCCCGCGCTTCTTCCTCGGCATCGTCGTCGAGGAGGCGCTGGTGCTGGGGCTGCTGGGATTCCTGCCGGGGCTGGTCGTGGGCACGGCGATCCTGACGCTGATGGGCCAGGTCACCACCCTGCCGCTGGCGATGACGCCGGCCATGGCCGCCACGGTCTTCGTCGGCACGGTCGTGTTCTCGGTGCTGTCGGGCGTGATCGCCACGCGGCGGCTGGCTGCGGCCGACCCGGCCGACCTGTTCTGACGGCGCGGCCATGGACAACGGCATGATCGTCGAGGCGCGCGGGCTGAACCACTGGTTCGGGACGGGCGAGGCCCGCAAGCAGGCGCTGTACGACATCGACCTCGCTTTGCCGCGCGGCGGGCTCACCGTGCTGATGGGGCCGTCCGGGTCCGGCAAGACCACGGTGCTGACCCTTGTCGGCTGCCTGCGCGCGGTGCAGGACGGCTCGGTGCGGCTGATGGGGCATGAGTTGCACGGCGCGCGCGAGGCCGAACTCACCGCGCTGCGCCGGCGGCTCGGCTTCATCTTCCAGTCCCACAACCTGCACGAGAGCCTGACGGCGCGGCAGAACGTCATCATGGGCGTGCAGGTCCGCCCCGGCGTGCCGGACGATCTCGCGCGCCGAGCCGCCGCCCGGGCGCTCGACCTTGTCGGGCTGTCCGACCGCATCGACTATCTGCCCGCCAACCTCTCCGGCGGCCAGAAGCAGCGCGTCGCCGTCGCGCGGGCCCTTGTCGGCAACCCGGACATGGTGCTCGCCGACGAGCCCACGGCGGCGCTGGACAAGGACAGCGCGGCCGACGTGGTCGATCTGCTCAAGCGGCTGGGCGCCGAGCGCGGCACGACCACATTGCTGGTGACCCATGACAACCGCATCCTCGACCGCGCCGACCGGATACTGACACTCGAGGACGGACGGATTGTCTCGAGCAACTCCTGCGCAAAAGCGCCATGAACGCTGGTTCTGAGGTCGTGAGACGACCCCGCTCGGACGTCACCCCGCCAACGCCGCCGTGACCGCCCCGGCGACGACCAGAGCCAGCGCCGCCGGCCCGGCGGTATGGCGCAGGATGTCGCTCTCGCGTCGGGCCAGTCCGACCGTGGCGCAGCCGGCGATGATGTTGTGCGGCGCGATCACGTTGCCGATGGCCCCGCCCGCGCCCTGGGCGGCGGCCATCACGGTCTGGGACAGCCCGAGCTGGGCGGCGGTAGACATCTGCAGCTGCGTGAACAACACGCTCGACGCGGTCGCGGAGCCGGTGACGAAGGTGCCCAGCGCCCCGACCCACGGCGCGAGCCACGGCCAGCCGCCGCCAGCGCCGGCCGCCGCCTCGGCGAGCGCCTCGACGAGGCCCGCGCGCACCATCAGACGCGACAGCAGCAGCATGATCAGCAGCGCCAGCGCGACCGGCAGCAGCCGGCGCAGCGCCGCCCCCAGCGCGGCCACGGCCAGACCCGCCCGCCCGGTCGCCACAGCCGCGACGATCACGCAGGCGGCGATGGCCGTTCCGGGATGCGCCAGCGGCGCGACGCGCGCGCCGTAGACGTCGTAGAGGCTCCAGCCGATCGTCATGGTGTTGAGCCTCTCCGCGACCGGCGGCGCCAACCGGCTGATCAGGACGACCGCGACCAGCGCGCCGTAGGGCAGAAGGTCGCTGGCCAGGCCTTCTCCTCGTATCGCGCCCGCAGCGCCGGCGAGACGCAAGGCCCCGAGGAACAGGCCGAAGCCCACCAGCGCGCCGGTCAGCGTCGGCAACTCGGGTCCGGCGAACGCCGCCACAAGGCCGTATGGCGCAAGGAAACAGACGCCGGCCAGCAACGCCCAGCCGACCGCGCGCCACCCGATCGGCCGCCATGCTGCGGCTGTCGCGCCGCCCGGCTGCGGGTCGGCCAGCAGGGTGACGGCGGCGAGCATGACCAGCCCCGGCAGCGCCGCGACGGCCGCCGTGGCCCCGGCGAGGGCGACCGGCGGCAATCCGGCGATCTCGATCTGCGCAAGAGGCGGCGCGCCGACAGCCCCGAATGTGACCCCGAGCGCATGGCCGAGCAGCGCAAGGGCGACCGCGGTCACGGGCGGGAAGCCGAGCCCGACCAGCAGCGGCGCCGCAAGCGCCACGGGCGTCCCGAAGCCTGCGGCGCCCTCCATGAAAAGGCCGAAGAACCAGGCGATCAGCAGCGCCTGAAGCCGCCGGTCGCCGGTCAGCCCGGCGAGCGCGTCGCGCATCCGCTCCAGACCGCCCGAGCGGCTCTGATACTCGTAGAGCGTCAGCGCGGGCAGGATGATCCACAGGATGGTCAGCGTCGCATGGCCGGCCTCGGCCGCCACGCCGAGCCCCGCGGCGGCTGCGCTCGGCGCCACGCCCTGCGGCAGCGGGAACGCGACGGCGACCAGCGCGACCGCGACCGCAAGGCCGATCGCCCCGGAGACCGCCGCCGACAGGCGCAGCGCAGCCATCGCGACCAGAACCGCCGCGACGGGCGTGGCGGCGAGCAGGGCCAGCGCCACGGGCTCAGGCCGTCACGGGACGCGGCGGCGCGCCGTGCGCCGCGACGCCGGCCCGCGTGGCGCGCGCGACCGCGGACGGTGCGGTGTCGGCGCCGAGCGCCCGACGGCTCGCCGCCAGCGCGTCGGGAAACGCCAGCGGCCGCGCGAAGGGGGCGCGCGCAGCTTCGGGGAAAGCCTTGTCTTCGGTCTCCGTGGCGAACATGCCGACCTTCAGCACCGCGCGTTCTCGCCTCGTGTCGGCCGGCGCAGGAGCGGCGCAGCGCTCAGGGCCGCCGGGAACGGGCATCTGCGCGGCACGCTAAACAGTCCGGCGCGCCCCATAAAGAGTGGTTCTTCGAGCCTGAGGAGAAGACGAGCGATCCATGCGCGGCCGCCTCTGCCGCGACCGGCGGCTTCTCGCGGCGGCTCGGCGCGCGATACCGGGCCACGCCCTTCAAGGATCACCCCGACGACCGCCCCAGCACGACCCGCAGCGTATGGTCGCCCGCTTCGAACGGCAGCTCCACGGCGTCGCCCGCGCACGGAACGGGCCGTCCGTCCAGCCACGCCGAGACGACCCCGCGACCGGCGCGGTCCGGGTTCTCGACCGCGATGCTCCAGCGCAGCCCCGCCAGCGTCAGCACCACGTCGAAGCCTGGCCAGGCGGCAGGGATGCAGGGCGCGACCCGCAGCGTCCCGCCGCGGCGCGAGACCCCGAGGATGCTCTCGACGCCGGCGCGCTGCATCCAGCCCGCGGAGCCCGTGTACCAGCTCCATCCCCCCCGGCCCGCATGCGGCGCGACGGAATAGACGTCGGCCGCGACGACATAGGGCTCGACGCGATAGCGCGCCGCGTCGCCCCCGTTGCGCGCATGGTTGATCGGGTTCAGCAGGGCGAACAGCGCGCCGGCCTGATCGCCGTCGCCAAGTCGCGCGTAGGCCATGACCGCCCACATCGCGGCATGGCTGTACTGGCCCCCGTTCTCGCGCACCCCCGGCGGATAGCCCTTGATGTAGCCGGGGTCGCGCTCGGTCTTGTCGAAGGGCGGGTCGAACAGCAGCGCGAGGCCGGGGTCGGGCCGGATCAGCCGCGAGGCCACCGACTGCATGGCGAGCGCGGCGCGCGACGGTTCGCCGGCCCCGGAAAGCACGGCCCACGACTGGGCGATGCTGTCGATGCGGCACTCGTCGCTGGCCGCGACGCCGAGCGGCGCGCCGTCGTCATAGGCGCCGCGGCGATACCACGCCCCGTCCCAGCCCTGCGCCTCGATCGCGTCGCGCACCGCGCCCGCATGGGCGCGCCAGCGCGCGCAACGGTCGGGTTCGCGCGCCTCGGCTAGCGGCGCGAAGATGTCCACGGCGGCGATGAACAGCCAGCCAAGCCAGACGCTGGTGCCTTTGCCCTCGATCCCGACGCGGTTCATGCCGTCGTTCCAGTCGCCGCCGCCGATCAGCGGCATGCCGTCGGCGCCGGTCAGCGCCACGCACTGGTCGAGACCCCGCGCGCAGTGCTCAAGGACCGTCGCGCCGTCCCCGGTCGTCTCCGGCAGGAACAGCGCTTCGTGCTGGTCGTCGCGCAGGGCGGGGCCTTCAAGGAAGGGAACGCTCTCATCCAGGAGAGCGGCGTCGCCGGTGGCGCGGACATAGGTCGCGGCGGCGTAGGCGAGCCAGACCCGGTCGTCGGAGATTCGGGTGCGCACGCCCTCGCCGGAATGCGGCAGCCACCAGTGCTGCACGTCGCCCTCCGGGAACTGCCGTCCGGCGGCGCGCAGCAGGTGGGCGCGGGTCAGGTCGGGCCGCGCGAAGGTCAGCGCCATGCCGTCCTGCACCTGGTCGCGAAAGCCGTAGGCGCCGCTCGCCTGGTAGAACCCGGCCCGCGCCCAGACCCGGCAGGCGAGCGTCTGATAGAGCAGCCATCCGTTCAGCATCACGTCCATCGCGCGGTCCGGCGTGCGGACCTGCACGGCGCCAAGCGCCGCCGACCACTGCGCGCCCACCGCCGCCTGCGCCGCGTCGAGGTCGGCGCCGCGCCACGCCAGCACGAGCGCGCGCGCCTCCTCGACGCTCGCCGCCTCGCCGATCAGGAACGCCGCCTCGGCAGTCTCGCCGGGCGCCAGCGTCAGCGGCCCCTGCAGCGCCGCGCAGGGGTCGAGCCCCGCGCCGGTCGCGCCGTCCAGCCGCGCGCCGGGGCGCAGCGCCACGGGGTCCGCCATGGCGCCGCCGGGACCGAGGAAGGCCGTGCGGTCGGCCGTCCAGGCCGTCTGCCGCCCGGCGAGATCGGCGAAGGCGACGCGGCCGGGAAAGGCCCGGCTCCAGGGGTTGCGCGCCAGCATGGCGCCGGTCTCGGGGTCGATCCCGGTGGTCAGGAACGGCGCCGTCTCGGCGCGCGAGCGACCCATCACCCACTCGGCGTAACCGGTCAGCGACAGGCGCCGCGGCTGCGCCGTCAGGTTGCGCACCGTCAGGCGCATCACCTTGACGGGGGCGTCGACGGGGACGAACAGCGTCAGCGCCATGGCGAGGCCCGCGGCCTCGTGCTCGAAGCGGCTGTAGCCGAAGCCGTGGCGCGCGATATAGGCGCCGCCGTCGCGCAGAGGCGCGGCGGTCGGGCTGACCAGCGCGCCGCTGTCCTCGTCGCGCAGGTAGAGCGCCTCGCCCGCCGGGTCGGCCACGGGGTCGTTCGACCATGGGGTGAGCTGGTTCTCGCGGCTGTTGACCGACCAAGTCGCGCCCGCGCCGGTCGCCGAGACGTGAAAGCCGAAGCCCGGATTGGCGATCACGTTGATCCAGGGCGCGGGCGTCGCGCCATCCGGGCCGAGGACGACGACGTACTCGCGCCCGTCGCGGTCGAAGCCGCCCGTCCCGTTGAAGAACTCGAGCGCAAGGGGCGGCGGGGCCGTGAGGGCTGCGGGCGCCGCGACCGCAGCCCTCGGCGCCGCCGGCGCCGGCGCGCGGGTGACCAGTCGTTCGAGCTGTTTCCTGAGGGGCCCGCGTCGCGCCGCCAGCTCCACGCGCGCCACCGAGCGCAGGAGGCCGCAGGCCTCCGGTCCCGCCAGATCGGCGCGCAGGGCGAAGACCGAGCCCAGCGGCCCCGCCGGCCCTACGGCGAGGCGGGGTCGCCCACTGCGCACGGCGGTCTCGATGGCGGTCTGGAGATCCTGCGCGTAGGAGGCGACACGCTCGTTCAGGATCACCAGATCGACCGACAACCGCTTCGTCCGCCAATACTCATGGGCGCGCAGCAGCTGCGCGACCTGGGCCATGTCCTCGACGTCCTCGATGCGCAGCAGGACGATGGGCAGATCGCCGGAGATGCTGAAGCGCCAGAGGCCGGACTGCGGCCCCGCCCCGCGCAGGATCGCGGCGGACGCCGGCCGCAGCGCCCGGCTGGCTGTGACGACATGGCCCGCGAGGCGCTGGAAATCCGCGGCCTCGGCCGTGGTGACGCCGAGATGGCGCAGCTGCAGGCGGCTCTGGGTCCAGGCCAGCGTCTGCGCGCGGCCAAAGGCGCTGGGGTCGCGGTGGCGGTCGATGAGCGCATCCAGCGCTGCGCGCGACTCCGCGGCCATCGTCCAGAAGGCGACGCGCGCCACGCCCCCCGCCGGCACGCGCACCCGCCGCCGCAGCGCGAAGGCGGGGTCGAGAACGGTCCCGAGCGCCCCCGACAACGGCGCCGCCATCCCGGCCGGGTCCGGCCCGACCCCATCGCGCGCGATCAGGCGCGCGCGGTCGGTCTCCCACTGACCCGGCGCGGTCTCGGCGCCTTCGACCACGGCGAGGTGCGCCGCCCAGATTTCGGGCTCCTCGGGGCTGCGGCGGCGGCGGGTGGCGATCAGCGTCGCGCCGTCCTCGTCCAGCGATGTCTGCACGAACAGCTTCGAGAACGCCGGATGGGCCGCATCCGACGCCATCGGGGCCAGCGCCAGTTCGAGGCAGGAGGTGAGCTCGATCTCGCGCGCGCGGCGGCTGCGGTTGAGCAGCGAGACGCGGCGCACCTCGGCGTCGTCCTCGGGCGACACCATCGCCTCGAGCATGGTGGTCAGCCTGCCGTCGGCGCGCACGATCGCCGCGCCGGTCTCGTCGAACAACGCCTCGTAGCTCGCGGGGCGCAGATCGTCCCGTCGCCAGCCCGCCCGCCATGTCGCGCCGCCCGCCACGTCGCGCAGGTGAACGGCGGGGCCGTCCGCGTCGCGCGTTGCGTCCTCGCGCCAGCGCGTTACGGCGTTGCCGCGCCAGCGGCTCCAGCCGCCGCCCGCGGCGGTGATCATCACGCCGTAGCCGCCGTTGGACATGAGGTGGGTCGCCAGCGGATCGCCCGAAGGCAGCGCGATGCGGCGCCCGCCATCGGCCTCCTCGGGGGGCGGGTCGGCGTCGGCGGCGGCGTCGCTGGCGGGGGCGGGCGACACGGCGCGCGGCGCGCGCTCCTGAAGCAGCAACTCAACGGAGCGGATCATCGGCTCCTCATGGAAGCGCCGCCGCATGATCCCGTCGAGAAGCGTGTTGGCGATGGCGACGATGGTCATGCCCTGATGGTGGGCCATGTGCGCCTTCACCACCGCGACGCGCGCGCCCGCCGGCAGGCGAGCCGGGGTGAAGTCGAGCGCCTCGTAGAAGCCGTAGCGGCCGAGCCCGCCCAGCGCCGCGAGCGCGGCGAAGTTGGCTGCCGCGCCGTGCGGGTCCACCATCGCCGCCAGCCCGGTCGCGTAGGGCGCCACCACGGCGCTGTCGCCGAGCCCGCGCTTGAGGCCCAGCCCCGGGACGCCGAAGTTCGAATACTGGTAGGTGAATTCGATGTCGCGCGCGTTGTAGGCGGACTCCGATACGCCCCAGGGGAGGCCCATTTCGCGGCCATAGGCCTGCTGGCGCGCGACCGCCCGGCGGTTGGAGGTCTCGATCAGCGCGCCGGCCGGGGCTCGCATCACCAGCGAGGGCATCAGGTACTCGAACATCGAGCCCGACCAGGACATCAGCGCGGCGCCGGCGCCCACGGGGGTCGCGGCGCGGCCGAGGCGGAACCAGTGCTTCGTCGGCGCGTCGCCCTTGGCGATGGCGATCAGGCTCGCGAGACGGGCCTCGGAGGCGAGCAGGTCGTAGCAGCCGGCGTCGCGGGCGTTGTCGGCGATCGAGAAGCCGATGGAGAACAGCTTGCGCTCGGGGTCCATGAGGAAGGCGAAATCCATCTTCATGGCGAAGCGCCGCGCGGTCGCGGCGGCGGCGCGCCAGCGCGCGGACAGGTCGGCGCCGTCCTCGGGCGCAGCGGCCGCCGTCGCCCAGAACGGATCGTCGGGCGCCTCAGCCGCGAGCGCCGCGGCGTCGGCTGCGCCCTGGGCCCGCATCGCCGGGGCGACGGGCGTGGTCGCGGCCTCGTCGCAGGCGCGGGCCACCGCGATCAGGTGCCCGGCGAGGTTGCCGCTGTCCACCGTGGAGACGTAGGGCGGGTCGAGCACGCGCAGGTCGCGCGTGTCGCACCAGTTGAGGAAGTGGCCCCTGAAACGCTGCATGCGGGCCATGGTGGCCAGCGTCGCCTCGATGCGCGCCAGCGTGTCCGCGGAGCTCGCCCAGCCGAAGTCCCGTGCGGCGACGGCCGACAGAAGGCCCAGCCCGATGTTGGTCGGCGAGGTGCGCCGCGCGATCACCTCGCGCGGGTCCTCCTGCATGTTGTCGGGCGGCAGCATGCCGTCGGCCGGCGTCGCGAAGGTCTCGAAGTAGCGCCAGGTCCGGCGGGCGATCAGGCGCAGGGCGCGGACGTCGCGCCCCGTGGCGGCTGCGTGAGGCGCGTCGCGCATCGGCCGGCTGATGCGCCACGCCAGCGTCGGGGCGGCCAGCCAGAGCAGCGCGAACGGCGCCGCGACGGGCCACGCGCCGGGCGAGACGGCGAGCGCCGCCGCCGGGGCGGCGACGCCGAGCGCGAGGCCGCCGGCCATGCGACGGTGAAAGCCGCGCCATCCGAGCTGCGCCGCGCGCTGCGCCTCGGCGGCGCTGACCCATTCCAGCAGGCGACGCCGACTGCGCAGCCGCGCCGCCGTGCGCAGGATGGCGTCGCCCATGCGCCAGGCGTAGTCGGGCAGAAAGGCCAGCTCCAGCGCCGTGCGGGCGAGCGCGTCCCGCAGGTCGCCGCCCAGTCCGACCAGCCGGCTGCGCAGCGTGGCGCCGTTCAGCGGGGCGAGCGCCGCGAAGGGGATCGGCATCAGCGCCGGCGTCGCCATCGCGGCGAGCACGAAGCCCGTCCAAGCCGCGGCGACGGGCGGCGGCTGCGTCCAGCCGACGCTCAGCGCGAAGAGCGTCAGCGGCGGCAGCGCCGAGCGGCGCAGCGTGTCCGCCATCCGGACGCGGCCGACGCGCGGCACGCCGCCGCCGACATGGCGCGGGCCGCCGAACAGCCACGGCGCGAGCTGCCAGTCGCCGCGCGCCCATCGGTGGGCGCGACGCGCGGCCACGTCGTAGCGGGCCGGGTGGTCCTCGATCACCTCGACGTCCGAGGCGAAGCCGGCGCGCGCGAAGACGCCCTCGAACAGGTCGTGGCTGAGGACGGCGTCGCTCGGCACGCGGCCCGCCATGGCGGCCTCGAAGGCGTCCACGTCGTAGAGGCCCTTGCCCGAGAAGGCGCCGACGCCGAACAGGTCCTGCCAGACGTCGGCCGTGGTGGTGGCGTAGGCGTCCATGCCGCCGGGGGAGGAGAAGATGCGCTGGAACGCCGAGCCTTCGCCCGCCATCGGCAGGGCGGGCGTCACGCGCGGCTGCATCACGCCATGGCCCTCGACGACCCGGCCGAGGTCGGGGTCGACGCGGGGGCGGTTCAGCGGATGGGCCATCTTGCCGATCAGCCGTCGCGCCGCGTCGCGCGGCAGGCGCGTGTCGGCGTCGAGCGTCAGCACGTAAGCGACGCCCTCCGGCGCGCGGCCGACGATGAAGCTGGTGTCCCGCGCCCCGCGCAGCATCCGGTTGAGCTCGTGCAACTTGCCGCGCTTGCGCTCCCAGCCCATCCAGCAGCCCTGCAGCGGCGCGAAGATGCGGCGGCGGTGCAGCAGCATGAACAGCGGGCCGGACGGTCCCGGGCCATGGCGGGCGTTGAGCGCGGCGATTCCACGCTCGGCCGCCGCCAGCGCGGGCGCGTCGGCCGGCGTCGTCTCGGTCGCGGCGTCGGGCCAGTCCGTGACCATCGCGAAGCCGATCTCGCCGCCGCCGTTGGACAGATGCAGCACCTCCAGCGCCTCGATCTGCGCGGCGATGTCGGCCGGATCGCCCAGCAGCGTCGGCACCGCCACCAGCGTGCGCATCGCGGGCGGCGGGCCGTCCGGCAGGGCGAGGCCGGGCAGCGCGCGCGCGCCGACCGCCATCGACGCGAGCCGGTCCGTAAGGGCGACGGCGGCCTGCATAGCCGGCAGCACGCCCGTCGCGGCCAGCATCGCCATGGCGGCGGGGCCGACGTCCCCCAGGGCGGCAAGACCGGCGGACAGCACGAGCGCCGTGAGGACGATCACCGCGGCGACATAGCCGCCGATGCCGAGCCGCAGCGCCGCGCGCGCGAGCCTGCGCGCGGGCGCAGGACGGAAGCTGATCGCGCGCTCCAGCGCCGCGCGGCCGTCGCCGATCAGAAAGAACCCCGGATCGCGCCGTCGCGCGGCGTCCGCGCCGTCGGCCGCCGCCGCGGCCAGGGTCATCGCGGCGTCGGCGACGGCGATCTCGCCCAGCCCGGAGCCGCGGGCGAGATCCTCGACGGCGGTGCGGTAGAGGTTGCGGGTGGCGAAATCCATCGCGGCGTAGGTCAGCCCGTCGCGCAGCCGCGCGTCCACGAGGCTGACCGCCTCGACCCACGCCGCCCAGTCGGCGTCGGAGATGGCGCGCATGCTGGTGATGACGTTGCGCATGGTGACGTTCGACGCGCCCTGCCGGTCCTGCGACGCGCGCACGACGTCGTCGAGGTCGGCTCCCTGCTCGGCGAGGCGCACGTCGAGCCAGGCCCGCGCCGGCGTCTCGCGCGGGTCGCAGTCGCGCAGCCGGCGGGCGAGCTGGCTGGCGAAGGCGTCGGGCAGCGGCGCGCCGGCCAGTTCCGAGACCGCGCGCTCGGGCGGTTCGGCGTCGGGCCCGAGCATCCGGTCGGCCGCCGCGTCGGCGGCGTCGCTGAGCGCGCGCGCCCGCGCGATCCCGTCGGAAAGGCGGCGCAGGTTCTCCACCAGGACGATGCGCAAGGTGATGGCGACGGCCCACAGTTCGCCGATGGCGAGCGGGGCCACGCGCTGATAGGCCACGACGAATCGGCGCAGCGCCTCCGGGTCGAAGCGGCTGTCGGTGTGCGCGACGAAGGCCCAGGCGATGCCGAACACGCGCGGATAGCCGGCGAACACGCCCTCCGCCAGCTTGGGCAACTGGCGATAGTAGCCCGGCGGCAGGTCGCGGCCGATCTCGCGGATCTGCTCGGCGACGCTGTGGTGGTTGTCGAGCAGCCAGGCGGCGGCGGGCGCCACGTCGACGCCGAGCGCCACCGCGCGCGCGCAGGCGGTGCGAACCGCTGCGATGGCTGTCGCGTTGGCGGCCAGCCGCCGCGAAAGGGGCGGCGCGTGCGGCGGCCGCGGCGCCGTCGTCTGCGCCGCGGCGAGGCTCTGGGCGTGTTGCTCCAGCCGTTCGACGCTGAACAGGGCCGCGCGCACCGGCGTCCCGTCGTCCCACGCGGCGTGGCGGCGACGGCGGCTGCGGCCTCGCGGCTGGTTCGCCGCCGGGCTCACGTGGCCGACTGTTTCGTCGGGTCGACGCCGCAGGCGGCGATGACCGCCCTGCCGCTCTCAATGTTCTCGTCGGCGCTCTCGATTGCGACGCAGCCGACAAGCGCGACCCCGATCAGGCCTTCGGTCTTCATGAAACAGGTCCAGTCCGGATGGCGACCTTCGCAGAAAGGTCACCCGATGAAACGCTCTCCGGCGCGTCGCGTTCCGAGACAAGCGCGTTGGTCGGCGCGGGGTCGGCTTGCGTCGGGCTCCGATGCATCGCAATCCCGTCGACCAGGGGGGCGGGTCCGTCGCGCGCCGCTCAAGCCCGCGCCGCCTGTCGCTGACGGGATAGCCCGCTCATGCGCCGGCGACGCCGAACTCCTCCGCCACGAGAACGAGAGGCGCGGGGAGGTCGGGCTGATCGCGGCGTGCTGCGTGAGCCAGTCCACGCCAGCCGCCGCGGCCCCATCGCCAACCCTTTGTCGTGACGCGACGCTTCCTGGCGTCGAAGGGCGGCTTGTCTGGAGGAGCATGGTGCCGACGCCCCGGCTCGAACGGGGGACCCCAAGATCCACAATCCGCAGCCGTAGCCAATGAAATCAACGGCTGTTGAGACTGTTTCGCATCCGCGCAGGGGTAAAGTGGTCAATAGGTTGCGAGTCGAGTCTCAACGGAAGGCAGGCATGAACCGCTAGTCGCCGATGTCGACGATATCCTCCGACCGACCGTCTCGCTGCGGCATCTCGGAAGCATCCATCCTCAGGCGTCCTTCGACAAATGGATGTCCAAGGAAACGGGGGCCAACTCAGTCGATCGCTCGGAAGCTGGGCTGCACGCCAGAGACGCTGCGGCTGTGCGTTTCGTCACGGCGCGTCCCACGCCGATTCGACATCTTCCGTTTCAATCGAGGGCCGACGGCCCGGAAACGGAGATCGCCAGCATGGATTTCATGATCGAAGAACTCGACGTCGCCGCTTTGCTGATCGCATCCATCGAGATCAGGCCCGACCCCTGGGCGACCGGCGCGACGGACATGACGCTCCCCGCTGTGGATCACGCGGCGCTGGGACTGGACCTCGGGATCGCGTTCGTCCCGCCCACGCCGCACGAACCGGCGCCGATGGCCGGTTTCCCCGACGACGCCTTCGTCTTCGAGCCGCTCGGGTCGGCGCGCCGCGAAGCCTCGGATGGCGATGGCCTGACGGACCCGCTCGGCGTCGCGGTCGCGGAGATCGCGTGGAAGCACGTCGAGGACAGCGCCGAGGCCGAGGACGCGTGGCGGGAGCCTGCATGAACGCGATCAGCAGCGACATCTGACTGACGGTGTGGTCGGGCGACTTTTCGCCCGGCGGATCTGACGGGTGAACATCAAACGAGGGTCGCTCGGCGGCCCGGTGTCGGAGGACCGGACCTTGGACATTTTCTTTGCAGAGACGGAGACCGCAATCACCATCGACACGGCGGCGCTTCACGCTGATCGCGACCTGTGGGCGCGGTCGGAGACGCTCGCCGCGGCCCCAAAGGTGGCGCCCTCACATCTTGACGCCGTCACGACGCCGCTCGCCTGGGACGACCTCGTCCTCGACTCTGTGATCGAACACAAGGTCGCAGCCAGCGACAGCGCTGTTCTGTTGGAACCCTTGCACAATATCCCCAAGCTCAAGGATGGTCCTATTGGGGCCGGCCGCAATTCCAAAGACCTGAACACCGCCATCGGGTCCAACTGGGGTATCGAAAATTCGCCGACTACGCTGGTCCACTCCGCCGAGGATGATTTCCACGACGGCTTTGTATTCGTCGCCGTGATCGAGGAGAACGACGAAGAGAACGACAGGGACGAAGAGGAGGTCTGACACCGGCTTGCGCGCGCGGCGCGGCCCGGTCGTGTTCGCGGGCGCATCGGCCTTGAGTGGTCTCGCTCTGGCAGGCGGGAGCGGCCGCGGGATGCGAACCGCCGAGCAGCGCCATGGTCGCCGGAAAGCTCAGAGGTCTCGCGCCTCGCGCAAGATGGTGGCGCACGCGTCCGCCAAGACGCCGAATGCGGCGCTCCGCGACGAGCCTCGTCGCCATACCAATGCGATACGCCGGGCGTTGGCGCCGCGGATCGGGACGAGCGCGAGGCTGTGGCCCTGCGCAACCCCGGCCCGCACGGCGATGTCGGGCAACAGCGTCACGCCCGCGCCGGCCGCGACCATCGCGGCGAGGGTCGGCAGGCTGGTGGCTTCGTAGGCCGGGTCCTGCCGAAGCACGTCCTCGCCGAAGGCCGACAGCGCATGGCGTTGGAGGCAATGACCGGGCTCCAGCAGCAGCAGCGGCCTGCCGGTCAGGTCCGCGCCATCCACCTCGGCGCGGTTGGCGAGTGGGTGGTCCTTGCGACAGGCGAGCAGATAGCCGTCCTCGATCAGCACCCGCGCCTCGACATCGCCCATCTCGTAGGGCAGCGCGATCAGCGCGGCGTCGAGCCTGCCGTCGCGCAGATCTTCGCGCAGGGCGTCGCTGAGCCCCTCGTGCAACTCCAGACGCAGGCCGGGAAAGCGCTTGCTCAGCCCGCCGACCAGGGCGGGAAAGACATAGGGCCCGATGGTCACGGCGGCGCCGAGCCTCAGCGCGCCGGCAAGCGGATCGGCCTCGGACGCGGCGTGCTCGACCAGCGCCTCGACGTCGCGCAGGACCGCCCGCGCCCGCGCCGCCAGCGCGGCGCCGAGGGGCGTCATGGCCACATGGCGGCGGTCGCGCTCGGCGACCGTGGCGCCGAGCGCGCCCTCCAACTCTTTCAGGCCGGCGCTGAGGGTGGATTGGGTGACATGAGCGCGCTCGGCCGCCCGGGTGAAATGCCCTGTGTCGTCGAGGGCTACGAGAAACTCGAGCTGGCGGAGCGTGACTGCGGTGCGCATGGCTGATCGGAATATCCGGTCACAGAGGCCAAGACAATTCGTTTCTGTCGATGGATCACAACGCCTACCTACGGCGTCCAAGGGATATGGGAGACCCGCCATGACCGACGCCCCCCGCCTGCCGCGCCTGAACGAGACCGCGCCCGACTTCGACGCGCTGACCACCGACGGCCGCCGCACGCTGACCGACTATCGCGGCAAGTGGCTGGTGCTGTTCTCGCACCCGGCAGACTTCACGCCGACCTGCACGACCGAGTTCATCGCGTTCGCGCAGAAGGCCGACCAGTTCGCCGCGTTGAACTGCGAGTTGCTGGGGCTGTCCATCGACAGCCACTACGCCCACATCGCCTGGATGCGGAACATCGAGGAGAAGTTCGGCGTCGCAATCCCTTTCCCGATCATCGCCGATCTGTCGATGCGGGTCGCGCACGACTACGGCATGATCCAGCCGGGCGCCTCCGACACGGCCGCCGTGCGCGCCACCTTCCTCATCGACCCCGAGAGCAAGCTGCGGGCGATGGTCTACTACCCGATGACCAATGGGCGGTCGGTGGACGAGTTCCTGAGGCTGCTGCAGGCCTTGCAGACCTCCGACGCCAACAGGGTCGCGACGCCGGAAGGCTGGGTTCCCGGCGACAAGGTGATCGTGCCGCCCCCCGCCACCGCCGCCGCCGCCGCCACCCGCATGACCGAGGGCTACGAGGTGACCGACTGGTACTTCGCCCGCCGCGCTCTCTGATCCGGCTCAGGAGCCCCGCGATGCCCTCGCCCGTCGTGAAGCCGTTCTACGATCCGCCGACCGGAAGCTGGCAATACGTGTTCCACTGCCCTGCGACCATGAAGGGCGCGATCGTCGACCCCGTGCTCGACTTCGACCCCCGCTCCGGCGCGATCTCGACGCAGCGGGCGCAGGAGATCCTCGCCTATGTTCGAGGGGCGGGGATCGACGTGGTCTGGGTGCTCGACACCCATCCCCACGCGGACCACCTGTCGGCCGCGCCGTGGCTGGCCGAGCGGCTGGGCGCGCCGCGCGGGATCGGCGAGCATGTCGTGAAGGTGCAGAAGCTCTGGAAGGTCCTCTACAACCTGCCCGACCTGCCCGGGGACGGCCGACAGTGGGACCGGCTGTTCCGCGACGGCGAGCGGTTCATGGTCGGCGAGATCGCCGTGGACGTGCTGTTTTCGCCCGGGCACACGCTCGCCTCGATCACCTACGTCGCGGACGACGCGGCCTTCGTCCACGACACCCTGATGATGCCCGACAGCGGCACGTCGCGGGCGGACTTTCCCGGCGGATCGGCGGCCGCGCTTCATGACAGCATCGCCCGCATCCTCGCGCTGCCGGACGATACGCGCCTCTTCGTCGGCCACGACTACCGCCCGGACGGGCGAGAGGCGCAGTGCGTGGCGACGGTCGCAGAGCATCGCGCGACGAACATCCATCTGAAGAACGGCTTCGACCGAGCCGCCTTCATCGCCCGCCGCGAGGCCCGCGACGCGACCCTGCCGCTGCCGCGGCTGATGCTGGCCGCGTTGCAGGTGAACATCCGCGGCGGCCGTCCGCCCGAGCCGGAGACCGACGGCCATCGCTACCTGAAGATCCCGCTCGACCGTTTCGAGCCCCGTGGCGACGACTGAGCGCCCGGCGCCATGAAACCCGCCGCATCCGCCATCTCCTCCGTCCGCAAGGGAAGAGGTATGAACACTCTGGCGCGCTACGTCCCGGCGCTGGCGTGGGGCCGCCGCTACGGGGGGGCGACGGCGTCGGCCGACCTGCTGGCGGCGGTCATCGTCACCGTCATGCTGATCCCGCAATCGCTGGCCTATGCGCTGCTGGCCGGTCTGCCGCCGGAGGTCGGGCTCTACGCCTCGATCCTGCCCATCGTGCTCTACGCAATCTTCGGCACCTCGAGTTCGCTGGCGGTCGGGCCCGTTGCGGTGATCTCGCTGATGACCGCCGCCGCGGCGGGGCAGGTCGCGGCGCCCGGCTCGCCCGAATATCTCGGCGCGGCGCTGACGCTCGCCTTGCTGTCGGGGCTCATGCTGACCGCGATGGGGCTGCTGCGGCTCGGCGTCGTCGCTAATTTCCTCAGCCACCCGGTGATCTCGGGCTTCATCACCGCCTCGGGTCTGATCATCGCCGCCAGCCAGCTCAAGCACCTGCTGGGCGTGCAGGCCTCGGGCGACACGCTTGCGGCGCTGTTCGTCTCGCTCGCCGACGCCCTGCCCGCGGTCAACCTGCCGACGCTGCTCGTCGGGGCGGGGGCCACAGCCTTCCTGTTCTGGACGCGCAGCCGGCTGAAGGGCCTGCTGCTCGGCTGGCGTCTCCGCCCGCGGCTGGCCGACGCGCTGACCAAGGCGGCGCCGGTGGCGGCGGTCGGGCTCACCACGCTCGCAAGCTGGGCGCTCGACCTGCCCGGCATGGGCGTGGCCATCGTCGGCGCCATTCCCGCGGGCCTTCCGCCGATCACCCTGCCGCCGCTGAAGCTTGAGACGCTGGCGGCGCTGGCCGTGCCGGCGCTGCTGATCTCGCTCGTGGGCTTCGTGGAGTCGGTTTCGGTCGCTCAGACGCTCGCCGCGAAGAAGCGCGAGCGCATCCGCCCCGACCAGGAGTTGATCGCGCTCGGGGCCGCAAACATCGGCGCGGCCTTCACCGGCGGCTATCCGGTCACGGGGGGCTTCGCGCGCTCGGTGGTCAACCACGACGCCGGCGCGGCGACGCCCGCCGCAGGGGCCTTCACCGCGCTCGGCATCGTGGGCGCGGCGGCCTTCCTGACGCCGCTGTTGCACTTCCTGCCGATCGCCACGCTCGCCGCGACCATCGTCGTCGCGGTGCTCGGTCTTGTGGACTTCCGCTCGCTGCGCGCCGTGTGGCGCTGGTCGAAGTCGGATTTCGCCGCGCAGGCGGCGACGATCGTGCTGACGCTGGGCCTCGGCGTCGAAGCCGGCATCGTCGCCGGCGTCTCGCTGTCGCTGCTGCTGCATCTCTGGCGCACGTCGCGGCCCCATGTCGCGGTGGTGGGGCTTGTGCCGGGCACCGAGCACTTCCGCAACGTCGACCGTCACGCCGTCGTCACCGCGCCGCATGTGCTGTCGGTGCGGGTCGACGAGAGCCTGTGGTTTCCGAACGCGCGCTTTCTCGAGGACTGCATCGCCGACCGGGTCGCTGCCGATCCCGCGATCCGCGAGGTGGTCCTCATGTGCCCCGCCGTGAACGCCATCGACGCCTCGGCCCTCGAAAGCCTCGAGGCCATCGACCGCCGGCTGCGCGAGGCCGGCGCGCGGCTGCACCTGTCCGAGGTCAAGGGGCCGGTCATGGACCGGCTCCGCCGCACGGCCTTTCTCGACCACCTGTCGGGCGCGGTTTTCCTGACCCAATACGACGCCTTCGCGACGCTGGCCCCCGAGACGGCGGCCGCGACGCGCGCGGCGCCCCGGCGCGACAGCGCCGGGCGGCCGGCGCCCGGCGTCTCCGCCTCGACCCCCGTCAACGCACCCCCTGAGGAGAACCCGACATGAAAAGCATCGTCCTCGCAGCCGCGTTCGCCGCGACCGCCGCCGGCGCCGCCGCCGAGCAACAGCTCGTCACCGTGGTGACCAGCGCCGAGCCCCAGACCCAGCTCATGGCGATGGTCCTCACAATGCAGGCCGTCGAGCAGGGCGCGCAGGTCCGCATCCTGCTTTGCGGCCCGGGCGGCGACATGGGGCTGGCCGATGCGCCGGCCGCCGCCACGGCCCCGCAGCCGCCGCGCAGCATGAGCCCGCAGGGACTGATGACGGCGATCATGGCGAGGGGTGCAACCGTCGAGGTTTGCGCCATCTATCTGCCGGGCAGGGGCATGGGCCCCGAGGCGCTTCTCGAGGGCGTCGGCGTAGCGCAGCCGCCCGAGATGGCGGGCGCGATGCTCGCCCCGGATGCGCGCATCTGGTCGTTCTGAACGCGGCCTGCTTGCGACGCCGTGGCGTCCCCCGACGGGGTCGCCACGGGTGAGACGACCTGAAGTCCGATATCGAGGAGGCGGTCATGTTCATGGGCTACGAGGCGCTGGCTCTGGCGCGGTTCCAGTTCGCCTTCACGGTGTCGGCGCACATCATCTTTCCCGCCTTCTCGATCGGGCTGGCCAGCTATCTCGCGGTGCTGAACGGGATGCACCTCGCCACGGGACGGGCGGTCTACCTGAAGGTCTTCGACTACTGGAAGACCATCTTCGCCGTGGTGTTCGGCATGGGCGTCGTCTCCGGCATCGTGATGAGCTACCAGTTCGGCACCAACTGGAGCGTGTTCTCGGACAAGACCGGCCCGGTGCTCGGCCCCCTCATGGGCTACGAAGTGCTGTCGGCGTTCTTTCTCGAGGCGGGCTTTCTCGGCATCATGCTTTTCGGCCGCGCGCGGGTCGGGCCGACGCTGCACTTCGTGGCGACCGCGGTGGTGGCGCTCGGCACGCTGATGAGCGCGTTCTGGATCCTCAGCGTCAACAGCTGGATGCACACGCCAGCCGGCTACGCCATCAACGAGGTCGGCCAGTTCGTCCCGGAGGACTGGTGGGCGATCGTCTTCAATCCGTCGTTCCCCTACCGGCTGACGCACATGGTGCTGGCGGCCTACCTGACGACCGCCTTCGTCGTGGGCGGGGTGGCCGCGTGGCATCTGCTGAAGGACCGCGGCAACGAAGCCGCGCGGCTGATGTTCTCGATGGCGATGTGGATGGCGATCATCGTGGCGCCGATGCAGATCGTGGCGGGCGACATGCACGGCGTGAACACGCTGGAGCACCAGCCGGCCAAGATCGCCGCCATGGAGGGCCACTACGAGACCCGCGCCCCCGCGCCGCTGATCCTGTTCGGCTTTCCCGACGACGAGGCGGAGGTGACGCGCTACGCGGTCCAGATCCCCTATCTCGGTTCGCTCATCCTGAAGCACGACCTGTCGAGTCCCGTGCAGGGGCTCAAGGAGTTCCCCAGGGACGAGCGCCCGCCCGCGGCGCTGATCTTCTGGACCTTCCGCATCATGGTCGCGGTCGGCTTCGCGATGCTGGCGGTCGGCGTCTGGGCGGCCTGGGCGCGCTGGAAGGGCCTGTTGTTCGACACGCCCTGGCTGCACCGGGCCGGCGTCGCGATGGGGCCGAGCGGCTTTCTCGCGGTGCTCTGCGGCTGGATCACCACCGAGGTGGGCCGCCAGCCCTACACCGTCTACGGCCTGCTGCGCACCGCCGACAGCGCCTCGCCGCTGGCGGCGCCGGCAGTCGGCTGGTCGCTGATCGCCTTCATCGTGGTCTATTTCGCGGTGTTCGGCGCCGGCACGTTCTATGTCATGCGCCTGATGGGCCACCGTCCCGACGCAGGCGCGCCGATCGAGGCCATCGGCCCGACCCGGACCGCCGGCATCACGCCCGCTCCCGCGGTCGCCGCCCTGCATCCGGCGGAGTAGGGTCATGGAGAGCGATCTCGCCTTCGTCTGGGCCGGGCTCATCGCCTTCGCCGTGTTCGCCTATGTCGTGCTCGACGGTTTCGACCTCGGCGTCGGCATCCTGTTCCCGACGCTGCAGGGCCGCGCCGAGCGCGACCTTGCGATGAACACCATCGCGCCGGTCTGGGACGGCAACGAGACCTGGCTGGTTCTGGGGGGCGGGGGCCTGTTCGCGGTGTTCCCGCTCGCCTACGCCATCATCATGCCGGCGCTCTATGCGCCGATCATAGCGATGCTGCTCGGGCTGATCTTCCGCGGCGTGGCCTTCGAGTTCATCCACCGCACACGGCGGATGCGCTGGTTCTGGGAATGGGGGTTCTGCGTCGGCTCGATCGTTGCGACGCTGGCGCAGGGGATCGCGCTGGGCGCGCTGGTGCAGGGGATCGCGGTCGAGGGCCGCGCCTATGCGGGGGGCTGGTGGGACTGGCTGACGCCGTTCACCCTGACGACCGGTCTCGCGCTTACGGTCGGCTACGCGCTGCTCGGCGCGACGTGGCTCGTGATGAAGACCGAAGGCCGCATCCGCTCCCACGCCCGTCGGCTCGCGTGGGAGGCGGGCGCGGGGACGCTGGCGCTGATCGGGCTGGTGTCGCTGTGGACGCCGTTCCTGAACCCGGTCTATCTCGACCGCTGGTTCGGCTGGCCGACGGTGATCCTGACGCTGGTGATGCCGGCGCTGGTCGGGGCCGCGGCGTGGCTGCTGGTCGACGGCCTGCGGCGCGAGCACGACACGCGGCCCTTCCTCGCCAGCCTCGCCATCTTCGGGCTCTGCTTCGTCGGCATCGGGATCAGCTTCTATCCTTTCATCGCGCCGCCGAGCCTGACCATCGCGCAAGCTGCGGCGCCCGACGAGAGCCTCGCCTTCCTGCTGGTCGGCGCCGGCGTCCTGATCCCGCTGATCCTCGCCTATACCGGCTACGCCTACTGGGTGTTCCGCGGCAAGGTCCGCCCCGAGGATGGATACCACTGATGACCCGCTGGACGTGGTTTCTGGCATACTGGGCGATGGGCGTGGCGGCGCTGGCGGTCGTGGGCTTTGCAATCAGGCTGGTGATCTAGGCGAGCCCGCAAGGGCGCGCGTAATCCGCACGCCGGCCCAGGCGGTTACGCCGGTCAGAACGGCGCCCCACGTCGTGTCCACGAACACCATCGACCAATGCCAGTCGCGCAGGGTGGCGAAGTTGGTCAGCTCGTAGGTTCCATAGGCCATCGCGCCGAGCGCCGCGCCGCCGATCAGCGCATCCCGCGGCGCGTCCGCGCGCAGCGCCGGGGCCGACACGAACCAGAGCACGCCCGCGATGTAGCCGACGTAGAACAGAATCGCCGGCGCAAGCCGGATACCGTCGAGCAGCTGGTCGCCGAGATGCGCCCTGAACAGCGGCTGCATGACGATGGTCAACATGGTCGCGTCCAGCGCGAGAAAGACGAGGGCGCTGCTGAGATAGAGAATGGCGATCCGCATGGGGTCTTCCGGCTGGTTGCGATACTGTTCGGGCACGTCCCGGCCACGCGGGAACGGCGTTCGGTTCAAGGGTGAATGTGCGGCCTCACCGCTCGCGCCGCAACGCTCGCCGGCGTAGAACTGTGGCGCGCGAACCGCTCGACCAGCACCATGTGGGGCACGGTCAGCGCCGCGAGGCCGATGAACACCACGCGCAGCACGGAAGCCTCCACAGCCAGTTCACCGCCGCGCGTCAGCGCCGCCAGGGCGAGTCCTGCGCCAAGCCGGGTCGCCGCCATGATCCCGCCCGCGCCGCGGATGGCTCCGGGGCGGTCCGGCAGATGCTCCAGCGTCTCGACCAGATGACGCAGCGAATGCAGCAGGCAGAAGTAGGCGATGAAGTAA
>DAINOD010000025.1:0-35714 GCA_036735545.1 Rubrimonas sp.
ACAACATGCTGTTCGTCGACACGCTGGTGGGCATCGCGCGCAACTTCGACATGGCGACGGTGGCGGAGTTCGTGGAGACCGAGGCCGACGCCCAGGCCCTGCTGGCGCTGGGCGTAGACTGTCTGCAGGGCTACCGCTTCGGCGCGCCGGAGATGACGCCGCGCTGGGGCGTCGCGCCGATGCTGGTCGTCGAGAAGCCGCTCGCCTGACGCTCAGCCGGCGTTCTTGGCGATCCGGTCGAGCTGCTCCTGCATCTGACTGAGCCGCGCCTTCAGCGCCTGCAACTCCTCCGCGGCGGGCGCCGCGTCCGCCTGCTTGGCTGCGGCGACGGCGGCGTAGGGCGAGAACATGCGCATGGCGTTCTGGAACCACTCCATGTTCGTCCGCGCCATCGCCTCGAAGCCGATCACGGCGGGGTTGGTCCCGAAGGCCGTGCGCACCTGCTCGCGCATCTTCTCCTGATTGCGGGAGAAGGTCTCCATCGACGCCTCGAGGTAGCCCGGCACGAAGCTCTGCAGCGTGTCGCCGTAGAGGCGGATGATCTGGCGCAGGAACGTGGCCGGCAGCAGGGAGGCGCCCTTGGCCTCCTCCTCGAAGATGATCTGGGTCAGCACCGAGCGGGTGATGTCCTCGCCGGTCTTGGCGTCGTAGACGACGAAGTCCTCGCCGCCGCGCACCATCGCAGAGAGATGTTCGAGGGTGACATAGCTGGACTTGGCGGTGTTGTAGAGCCGGCGGTTTGCGTACTTCTTGATGGTGACCGGCTCGGGCTGCGGGCCGCTGTCGACACCGTCCATTTGTGGTTCCTCCCGGGCGGCTGTCGGTCACCGCCGTGCAACGATAACGCTGCGCGGCGCCGCGTCGCAATAGCGAACGCCTGCGCCGCGGCGCCGCGACCGCGCCGGCTGGGCTGCGGATGCGCCCTTTGCTAGGGTGGCGCTCGCGCAGCCCCTCGTCGGGCGCAGCGACAGGGGAAACGCACCATGACCAGCATCGTCATCGCGTCGGCCGCGCGCACGCCGGTCGGCTCCTTCAACGGCGCCTTCGCCGCCACCTCCGCCGTGGAGCTCGGCGTCGCCGCCGTGCAGGCCGCGCTCTCCCGCGCCGGGGTCGACGCCGCGGAGGTCTCCGAGACGATTCTCGGCCAGGTGCTGACCGCGGGCGCCGGCCAGAACCCCGCCCGCCAGACGCATGTCCACGCGGGCCTGCCGCTCGGCGCCTCGGCGTGGACGATCAACCAGGTCTGCGGTTCGGGCCTGCGCGCGGTGATGCTCGGCGCCCAGCACATCCTGCTCGGCGACGCCGACATCGTGGTGGCCGGCGGTCAGGAGAGCATGTCGCTCAGCACCCACTGCGCCCACATGCGCGCGGGCACGAAGATGGGCGACGTGCAGTTCATCGACACGATGATCCGCGACGGGCTCTGGGACGCCTTCAACGGCTATCACATGGGCACGACGGCCGAGAACGTCGCCAGGCAGTGGCAACTGACCCGCGAGGAGCAGGACGCCTTCGCGGTGGCCAGCCAGAACAAGGCCGAGGCCGCGCAGAAGGCCGGCCGCTTCAAGGACGAGATCGCTCCGGTCACCGTCAAGTCCCGCAAGGGCGACGTCGTGGTCGACCAGGACGAATACATCCGCCACGGCGCGACCATGGACGCCATGGCCAAGCTGCGGCCCGCCTTCGCCAAGGACGGCACCGTAACCGCCGGCAACGCTTCCGGCCTGAACGACGGCGCCGCCGCGCTGGTTCTGATGAGCGAAAAGGAAGCCGAGAAGCGCGGCGTCACGCCGCTCGCCCGCATCGCCAGCTACGCGACTGCGGGCGTCGACCCCAAGATCATGGGCACCGGCCCCATCCCCTCCAGCCGCAAGGCGCTGGACAAGGCGGGGTGGAAGGCGGCCGACCTCGATCTGGTCGAGGCCAACGAGGCCTTCGCCGCCCAGGCCTGCGCCGTGAACAAGGACATGGGCTGGGATGTCGAGAAGGTGAACGTCAACGGCGGCGCCATCGCCATCGGCCACCCGATCGGCGCTTCGGGCGCGCGCATCCTGAACACGCTGCTGCACGAGATGCAGCGTCGCGACGCCCGGAAGGGCCTCGCGACCCTGTGCATCGGCGGCGGCATGGGCGTGGCGCTCTGCGTCGAGCGCTGAACGCGGTCGCGCCCTCCTCTCCCGCTTGCGGGAGAGGGCCGGGCTGAGGGACCATCCGGCAACAGAAAGGGTGAGGGGATCACCCGGCAGGGGAGAGAATCGGCATGGCAAGGGTTGCGCTCGTAACGGGCGGATCGCGCGGCATCGGTGCGGCGATCTCGAAGGCGCTGAAGGCTGCCGGCTACGGCGTCGCCGCGAACTACGCCGGCAACGACGAGGCGGCGAAGGCCTTCTCGGCCGAGACCGGGATCAAGGTCTACAAATGGTCGGTCGCCGACTACGACGCCTGCGTCGCCGGCGTGAAGCAGGTCGAGGCCGAACTCGGCCCCGTCGACGTGCTGGTGAACAACGCCGGCATCACCCGCGACGGCTTCTTCCACAAGATGACCCGCCAGCAGTGGGACGAGGTGATCGGCACCAACCTGAACGGCCTGTTCAATATGACCCATCCGGTGTTTCCGGGGATGCGCGAGCGGGGCTTCGGGCGGATCGTCAACATCAGCTCGATCAACGGTCAGAAGGGTCAGGCGGGGCAGGTGAACTATTCCGCCGCCAAGGCCGGCGACATCGGCTTCACCCGCGCGCTGGCGCAGGAGGGCGCGTTCAAGGGCGTGACCGTCAACGCGATCTGCCCCGGCTACATCGGCACAGAGATGGTCCGCGCCATCGACGAGAAGGTGCTGAAGGAGAAGATCATCCCGCAGATACCGGTCGGCCGGCTCGGCGAGCCGGAGGAGATCGCGCGCTGCGTGGTGTTCCTCGCGTCCGACGAGGCGGGCTTCATCACAGGCTCGACGATCTCGGCCAACGGCGGCCAGTTCTTCAGCTGAGCCTTCTCGTGGCAGCGGCGGCCTGGGCGGTCGCCGCTGCGATCGTGATCGGTTTCGGCGGCGGCCTGTGGGCGCCGCTGGACGCGCCCGGGCATTTCCGGCTGCATCTCGCGATCGTCGCGGCGGCGTTGGGGCCGCCCTGTTTCGCGCTCGGGCGGCGGCGTGCGGCGGTCGCGGCGGTCGCCGCGGCGGCCGTTGGGCTGGCGGGTCTCGGTCCCGCCCTCGCCCCGGCCGCGCGCCCTGCGCTGGCCGCGCAGACCGTGCCGCTGGTCGTGGCGGTGGCCAACGTCGACATCCACAATCCAAACCCGGCCGCCGCTGCGCAGGCGCTGGCCGCGCTCGACGCAGACGTGCTCGTGACGCTGGAGACGATCAAGGGTTTCGGCGGCGCGGAGCCCCTGCTGCGCGACCGCTATCCCCACGTCGTGGACCGCGTCGTATGGGTCTACACCGGCAACTGGCTCTGGAGCCGGTCAGCGGTCTCTGAGGGCTTCAAGCAGGACGGCGACGCCGACTCCCCGGATCTTGTGTTCGGGCGGATCGCCGTGGCGCCGGGATCGACGGTCGAGGTTTTCGGGCTGCATCTGCGGCGCCCTCTGGTCGAGCCGCAGACACGCCAGCTTGCGGCGCTCGCCACGGCGAACCCGCGCGAGGGCCCGCGCATCGTCGTCGGCGACTTCAACGCCGCGCCCTGGAGCGCCGCCGTGGCGCAGGCGTCGCGGTCTCTCGACGTCGCGCCAGTGGGCGGGCTGCGGCCGTCATGGCGGCTGCGGGGGGTGGAGCGGCTTGGCCTGCTGTCTGGCGCGCTCTCGCTGCCGCTGGACCACATCCTGGTCTCGGAGGATGTCGGCGTCGACTGGGTGCGCCGGTTCAGCATCCCGGGATCGGACCACGACGGGGTGATCGCGCAGCTTCAGGTGCCGCTGGCGCCCGAACCGACAGCCTCGGCGACCGACGCGAAGCCGTCGCGGGCCAGCAGCGCGTCGAGCCCCGTCGCGATGCGCGCGCCCAGGCTGACGCCCCCATAGACGAGCCCGGTGTAGAGCTGCACCGCCGAGGCGCCGGCGCGGATCTTGGCGTAGGCGGTCTCGGCGCTGTCCACACCACCCACGCCGATCAGCGGAATGCGGCCGCCCGTCAGCCCCGCGAGCCGCCGCAGGACGGCGGTGGAGCGCGCGAACAGCGGGCGGCCCGACAGTCCCCCCGCCTCGCCGGCGTGGCGGCTGCGCAGGCCCTCGCGCGCCAGCGTCGTGTTGGTGGCGACGATCGCGGACAAGCCGTGGCGCTCGGCCAACTCGGCCACGTCGGCGAGCGCGGCGTCGTCGAGTTCCGGAGCGATCTTCACCGCCAGCGCCGCGCCGCGCGCCGTCTCCCGGCACGCGCCGAGCAGGGCGTCGAGCGCCGCGCGGTCCTGCAGCCCGCGCAGGCCGGGGGTGTTGGGGGAGGAGACGTTGACGGTCAGGAAATCGGCCGCGTCGCGCAGCTCCTCGACCAGCCGCACATAGTCGGCCGCGCGGTCTGCGCTCTCCTTGTTGGCCCCGAGGTTCACGCCGACGATCCCGGGCCCGCGGCGTGCGGCCAGGCGGGCGCGGATGGCGGCGAGGCCGTCGTTGTTGAAGCCGAAACGGTTGATCACCGCCCGGTCCTCGGCCAGCCGGAACAGCCTTGGCCGCGGGTTGCCCGGCTGGGGGCGGGGCGTGACGCCGCCGACCTCGACGAAGCCGAAGCCGCAGCGCAACGTCGCATCGATGGCCACCGCATTCTTGTCGAAGCCCGCCGCCACGCCGACCGGGTTCGGCAACTCGCGCCCGAACAGCCGCACCGCCAGCCGCGGCGACGTGACGGGCCCCGGCGCAGGCGCCAATCCCGCGCGCAGCGCCTGCAGCGCAAGACCATGGGCGGTTTCGGGGTCGAGCCGGCGGAGCGCGGCGAGCGCAAGGCGTTCGATCATGCGCTCAGCGGCGGAAAGACATGGGCCGCCCCGTCCCATGGCAGCGGGGCGGTCCAGACCACCTCCTCGCGGCGCAGCGCGCGGTAGAGATGGGGGAACAGCGCCCCGCCGCGCGACGGCTCCCAGCGCAGCGCCGGCCCCAGCCCCGCAGGATCGACCGCCGCCAGCACGAGGCCGTCCGCGCCGGCGAAGTGCTTCGCGGCAGTATCGCGCAGCTGATCGGCGGCGGAGAAGTGGATGAAGCCGTCGGCGAGGTCCACCGGCGCGCCGAGGGTCTCGCCATCGCGCGCCAGCGCTCGCCACTCGGGGGTTCGGAAAATCTTGTAGATCATCAGTGCGGCTGGGTGCCCGACGACGCCTGCCGGGCGCGGCTGCGGTCGATGTTGAGCTGGTGCTCGCGGTAGATGATGTACAGCCCTGCCGAGATCACGATGGCCGCGCCGACCAGCACCTGCGTCGACGGCGCCTCGGCGAAGACCAGAAAGCCGATGGCCAACCCGTAGACCATCGACGAATAGTCGAAGGGCGCCAGCGTCGAGGCGTCGGCCTGCCGGTAACCCTCGGTCATGACGATCTGCGCCACGCCGCCCAGCAGCCCCGCCACCACCAGCAGGAACAGGGTGAAGCCGTCGGGCCGCGCCCAGCCGAAGGGGATCGTGGTCAGCGACGCCACGGTCGCGATCGCCGAGAACCAGAAGACGATGGAGAAGGTGGTTTCGGTCTGGGTCAGCTTGCGGATGTGGATGGTCGCCATGGCCACCATGCAGGCCCCGAGGATCGAGAACCACGCGCCCAGCGCCTCGGTGTCGCTGAACTCGCCGGCGGCCAGCACCGTCAGCCGCGGCCAGACCATCACCAGCACGCCCAGCAGGCCGACGACGACGGCGGTCCAGCGGAACATGCGCACCTGCTCGTGCAGCATCACCGCAGCCAGTCCGGTGGCCATCAGCGGCGCGGCGTAGCCGATGGCGATGGTCTCGGGCAGCGGCAGAAAGCCCAGCGCCGCGAAGCCGCAGGCCATCGCCGCCACGCCGACAAGCCCGCGGTTGGCGTGGGCGAAGGGGTCCTTCACCCGGAACACCTGGTCCATCTTGCCGAGCCATGCGGCGTAGATCAGGAGCGGCGGGATGGCGAAGAAGCTGCGGAAGAAGATCGCCTCGCCGGTCGGCACGACCTCCCGCGCCGCCTTGATGCACGCGGCCATGATGGTGAAGAGCAGGACCGAGATCAGTTTGAGCGCGATGCCGCGGGCAGGGTTCACAGCGCGGCCCGCACGACGGCGGATGCGCCATCGTCGCCCGCGAACGGAAGCCGCTCTCCGACCTCCGCTCCGAGCGCGCATGCGACGCCGTCGCCGAGGCTGGGGCGCGCCTTGCCGAAGAAGCGAAGCGCGTCGGGCGCCAGCCCGCGAGCCTCATCGGCCTTGATGTTCGGAGCGCCCATGGCTTCCACCATCCGAGGTGTCAGAGGTGGAGCCTAGGGGCCCGCGCGGCGGCGCGCAACGCCGCCTCAGGCGACGTGCCCCTCCTTCTTCGCCCAGGACAGGGTGGCGTCCAGCGCCGCCTCGACCGGGGCGAACAGCTCCTCGATCTCGGCCTCGCTGATCACCATGGGCGGGCAGAAGGCGATGACGTCGCCGATGGCGCGCGCGATCACGCCGCGGGAGACGAGCTCCGCCGCCATCTTCGGGCCGACCTTGCCGGGCTGGGCGAAGGGCGCGGCCCGGGCGCGGTCCGGCGACAGCTCCAGCGCCCCCATCAGGCCGATGCCGCGCGCCTCGCCGACCAGCGGATGCTCGGCATGGGCGCGCAGCAGGCGCTGGAACAGCGGCGTCTTGGCCCGGACCATGCCGACGATGTCGCGGCGCTGGTAGATCTCCAGCGTCTTGACCGCGACCGCGCAGCCCAGCGGATGGCCGCCGTAGGTGAAGCCGTGGCCGAAGACGCCGATCTTGCCCGAATTGGCCTCGATCGCGTCGGCCATGTCCTGGTTGATCATCACCGCCGACAGCGGCACGTAGGCGGAAGTCATCTGCTTGGCCATGGAGATTGACGTCGGGACCATGCCCATCGTCGTGGCGCCGAACCAGTTCCCCGTGCGCCCGAAGCCGCAGATCACCTCGTCGTCGATCATCAGCACGTCGTGCTTGCGCAGCACCGGCATGACCGCCTCGAAATAGCCCTCCGGCGGCACGATCACGCCGCCGGCGCCCATCACCGGCTCGGCGATGAAGGCGGCCACCGTGTCGGGCCCCTCGGCCTCGATGAAGGCGTCGAGCTCCGCGGCGAGCCGCGCGGCGAACTCGCGCTCGGTCTCGCCCGGCTCGGCGCCGCGCCAGTGGTGCGGGCACGCGACGTGCTTGATGCGGTCGCTGACCGGCATGTCGAAGTCACGGTGGTTGTAGGGCAGACCGGTCAGGCCCGAGGCGAACACGGTCACGCCGTGATAGGCCTTGATGCGGCTGATGATCTTCTTCTTCTCGGGCTTGCCGCGCGCGTTGTTGTAGTACCACGCCATCTTGACCTGGCTGTCGTTGGCCTCCGAGCCGCTCGACTGATAGAACACCTTGCTCATCGGAACCGGCGCCAGCTCCTTGAGCTTCTCGGCCAGCTCGACCGCCGGCTCGAAGCTGCGGCCGCCGAACAGGTGATAATAGGGCAGGCGCGCGAGCTGCTCCTGCGCCGCCGCGATCAGTTCGGCGTCGCCGAAGCCCAGGCCCGCGCACCACAGGCCCGCCATGCCCTCGATCAGGCGGCGTCCTTCGGCGTCGTAGACGTAGACGCCTTCGCCGCGCTCGATGACATGGGGCCCGACCTTCCGGTGCATGACGCCGTTGGTGTAGGGATGCAGCAGCGCCTCGACGTCGCGGGTCTGCATGTTGCTCAGTGGCGCGCCGTCCATGGCCATCGCGATTCCCTCCTTGCGGTTCATGCGATGGTTCGCAGAGCCGGGCGCGGCGCGCAACGTCGCGCGGGGCCGCAGGCCGCTCTGGTCATCCGCCCCCGAGGCGCGCGATATGGCGTCGAAGGAGAACCGCCATGCCCGACCGCCCAGCGCCCCAGACCCTGCATGTCGTCGTCGCCGGCGTCGCCGGCCGGATGGGCCGGATGCTCGCCCGCGCCGTGGTGGAGATGGACGGGGTGATGCTGTCCGGCGCCACGGTCCGGCCGGGCCACGACTGGGTGGGGCGCGACATCGGCCCGCTCATCGGCCTGGGCCGCGACGTCGGCCTCGTCGCCAGCGACGACCCGCTGCCGCTGTTCGCCGCGGCGCAGGCGGCGCTGGACTTCACGTCGCCCGCCGCCGCGGTCGCCCATGCCGAACTCGCGGCGCAGGCGCGGCTCGCGCACGTGATCGGCGTCACGGGTTTCGAGCCGGCGCAGCTTGCGCGGCTGAAGGCCTGCGCGCGCCACGCGGCGATCGTGCGATCGGGCAACATGTCGCTGGGCGTGAACCTGCTGGCGCAGATGGCGCGCCGTGCGGCGGCCGCGCTGGGCGTAGACTGGGACGTTGAGATCGTCGAGACGCACCACCGCTGGAAGGCGGACGCGCCCTCCGGGACGGCGCTGATGCTGGGAGAGGCCGCGGCGGCCGGGCGCGGCGTGGCGCTGGCCGACGTCGTCCAGCGCGGCCGGGACGGGCTGACCGGGGCGCGCGAGCCGGGGCGGATCGGCTTCGCCGCCCTGCGTGGCGGCGACGTGGTGGGCGAGCACGAGGTCGCCTTCCTCGGCGACGGCGAGCGGGTGGCGCTGCGCCACGTCGCGACCGACCGCATGATCTTCGCCCGCGGCGCGGTGCGCGCCGCGATCTGGGCTCAGGGGCGCGAGCCGGGCGAGTACGACATGGCCGACGTGCTGGCGGGGTGAGCCTTAGACGACCATGCGCGCGGGCGCGCGCCGCATGTCGGCGAACTTCATCGCCACAAGCGCGGCCATCAGCAGGAAGGTGAACCCGTTGGCCAGCGTCAGCGGCATGTCGCCGTTCAGCAGGGCGTAGACGAACCACGCGGCGTTGCCGGTTCCCTGCGCAAGAAGCGTGGCCAGCGACAGGTCGCCGGCGCTGCGGGTGATCCAGGTTCGCCAGACCTGCGGCGCGAAGGCGGCCGTGGTCAGCGCGGCGGCGACATAGCCGATCGTCTCGACGGAGAACATCGTTGCGGTCCCGCGGCGCCGGCTACGCCGCGGAAAGCGGCGGCGCGGGCGGCACCGTCGCCCGTTCGCGGCGCGCAGTCTAGATGCAATCGGGCGCCGGCGACAGGGCGTCGCGCGCAAGGCCGCATTGCGCGACCGGCGGGCGGGATGCGCAGCCCCGCGGCGGGTGCTAGGGTCGCACGACAATCCGGGAGGGATGGCCATGGGCGACACGGTTAAGATCAAACTGGAGATCGGCGCGGCCGAGCTTTCCTTCGAGGGCCCCGCCGCATTCGCCCGCGAGGAGTTGCTGGAGCTGGTGGCCGGCCTCGTCGACAAGCTGTCGGCCTACGAGATCGACATCGAGGATTTCGAGCCCCTCGCTTTGGACGAGGACGAGACGGAGGCCGAGGACGACGATCTCGCCGAAGACCTCGCCACCCATCGCGGTCACTGAGGCGGGCGTTCGCGGACCTTTGCGCGACCATCCGGGCCGCTGGCGTCGATGCGTCGCCTGATCCTGTTCCGCCACGCCAAGTCGAGCTGGGACGAACCGTCCCTCGACGATCACGACCGGCCGCTCGCCCCGCGCGGGCTGGCCGCCGCGCCGCGCATGGGCGCGTGGCTCGCCGAGCGGGGCTACGCGCCCGACGCGGTGCTCACCTCGACCAGCGCGCGGACGCTGGAGACGTGGGAGCTGGCGCGCGCGGCCCTGCCCGGCGCGCCCGACCCGGTGGTGACGTCGCGGCTCTACCACGCCGACCCCGCGACGATGCTGGCCGTGCTGCGCCGCGCCCCGGCCGAGGCGCGCACCGTGGCCATCGTGGGCCACCAGCCCGGCATATCGGGCTTCGCGCGCAAACTTTCCGGCGGGCGCGTCGCGCCCTCCTGCGCGCGCGCCTTCAAGCGCTTTCCGACCGCCGCCGTCGCCGTGCTGGACTTCGAGACGCCGGACTGGGGGGCGCTCGACTGGGGCGCAGGCCGTTTCCACACCTTCGCAACGCCAAAGGAGCTCGGCTGACGCGGCGCGCTTGTCGAAGGCGCTCCGAACCCTTAGCGTCACACGAATGAGGCGGCAAACGCCCGACTCCATGGGAGGATTTCGCATGAACCTGACGATGACCCGCCGCGGCGCCCTCGCGCTCGGCCTCGCCGCCGTAGTGGCGACCCCTGCCGCGGCCCAGCAGACGCTGAGCTGGGCGCATGTCTACGAGTCCTCGGAACCCTACCACGCCTGGGCGGTCTGGGCCGGCGAGGAGTTCGCGCGCCGCACCGACGGTCGCTGGAGCATCGAGGTCTACCCGGCATCCTCGCTCGGGAGCGAGGTCAGCATCAACGAAGGACTGGGCCTCGGCACGGTGGACATCATCTACACCGGCCAGCTGTTCGCCGGGCGCAGCCACGGCCCGCTCGCCATCGGCGGCTCGCCCTTCATGTTCCGCGACTTCGACCACTGGGCGCGCTTCCGCGACAGCGAGCTGTTCCGCGAACTCGCCGACGGCTACGAGCGCGCCACCAGCCACGAGGTCGTGTCGCTGACCTATTACGGCCTTCGTCACGTGACGTCCAAGCAGCCCTACCTGTCGCCCGCCGACATGCGCGGCGTGAAGATCCGGGTTCCCGACGCGCCGCTCTACAAGATGTTCCCCGAGGCCGTGGGCGCCAACCCGACCCCGATCGCCTTCGCCGAGGTCTATCTGGCGCTGCAGCAGGGCGTGGTGGACGCGCAGGAGAACCCGCTGCCGACCATCGAGGCGAAGAAGTTCTATGAACCAAACCCGCACATCAACCTGACCGGCCACATCACCGACGCGCTGCTGACGATCATCGGCGGGCCGGCCATGGCCAAGCTCGACGCCGGCGACCTCGAGATCCTGCGCGAGATCCTGCGCGAGGCTGCGGCCAAGTGCACCGACGACATCGTCGCCGCCGAGGCGGCGCTGGTCGACGGGTTCCGCCAGATCGGCGTGAACGTGCACGAGGTCGACCGCGAGGCGTTCCGCGAGGCGACGGTGCCGTCCCACAATGGCCCGGCCGCGACGTGGTCGCGCGAGATCTACGACCGCCTGCAGGCGCTCTGATCCGCTCCCCCAGCCGCCCCGACACCGGGGCGGCCTCCCGCCCGCCGGAGCGCCCATGGCCGAGGACGTCCCTCACCTCGACGAGACGGCGGAAGCCGATCTCTCCGACATGTCGTGGACCGACGCCCCGGGGCTGGTCCTGTTCTGGGCGCTGGCGGGCGTCGTGTTCCTGCAGTTCTTCTCGCGCTACATCCTGAACGACAGCATCGGCTGGACCGAGGAGATCGCCCGCTACCTGCTGATCGGCGTCACCTTCGTCGGCGCCGTGACGGTGACGCGCAAGGGCACGCACATCGCGGTCGAGCTGCTCTATGTGTATCTGCCCCGCGGCGCGCGGCGGGTGCTGTCCACCGTCATCGACGTCGTGCTGATCGGGGTCTACGCTTGGTTCGCATGGCTGGCGGCCAAGCTCTCGATGCGCACCAACCAGCTCATGGTCTCGATCGACGTGCCCAAGTCCGTGATCTACTGGTGCGTCGTCGGCGCGCTGGTCGCGATGGCCGTCTATCAGGCGCTGCGGGCGCGGCACCATTGGCGCCACGGCGTCTCCAGCCTCATCGACCCCCCCGGCGGCGAGGGCCGCTGAGTGCTCATCGCGGTTCTTTTCGGCTCTCTCGGCCTGATGCTGCTGCTGGGCTTTCCGGTGGCCGTGGCGCTGGCCGGCTCGTCGGCGCTCTACATCGTGCTGCACGGAACGGTGCCCGACCTGATCGTCATGCACCGCATGATCAACGGCGTGGACAGCTTTCCGCTGCTGGCGGTGCCGTTCTTCATCCTGGCCGGCAACCTGATGAACACCGCCGGCGTCACCAACCGCATCTTCGACTTCGCCATCGCGATGGTCGGCTGGCTCCGCGGCGGGCTCGGCCATGTCAACGTGGCGGCGAGCGTGATCTTCGCCGGCATGTCGGGCACGGCGGTGGCCGACGCGGGCGGCCTCGGGACCATCGAGATCAAGGCGATGCGCGATCGGGGCTATCCGCTGGACTTCTCGCTGGGCATCACCGCCGCCTCCTCGACCATCGGGCCGATCATCCCGCCGTCGCTGCCGCTGGTGATCTTCGGCGTCATGGCCAACGCCTCCATCGGCCAGCTCTTCATCGCCGGCTTCGTGCCGGGGGTGATGATGGCGGGCGCGCTGATGATCTACGTCTTCTGGTACGCCCACAGCCGGGGCATCGCGCCGGACGCCGCCTTCAGCATCTCGAACCTGTTCTGGAGCTTCCTGCGCGCCTTCCCCGCGCTGATGACGCCGGGGCTGATCATCGGCGGCATCCTGTTCGGCATCTTCACCCCCACCGAGGCGGCGGTGGCGGCCTGCGCCTGGGCGCTGTTCCTCGGGCTGTTCCTCTATCGCACGCTCACATGGCGGCGGCTCATGCGCGTCTCGGCCGACACGGTGGAGACGACGGCGGCGGTGCTGTTCATCGTCGCGGCGGCCTCGATCTTCGCCTGGGTGCTGACGCAGGCGCGCATCACCGAGATGCTGACGGTGGGGCTTCTGGCGATCAGCGAGGACCCCATCGTTCTGCTGCTGCTGATGAACCTCGTGCTGCTGGTGGTCGGCTGCTTCATGGAGACCATCGCCGCCATCACCATCCTTGTGCCGGTGTTGCTGCCGGTCGCGACCAAGATCGGCATCGATCCGGTGCATTTCGGCATCATCATGGTGCTGAACCTGATGATCGGCCTGCTGACGCCGCCTGTCGGCATGGTCCTCTATGTGCTGGCGCGCGTCTCGGGGGCGCCGCTGTCGCTCGCGATCCGCGCCGTCGCGCCGTTCCTCATCCCGCTGCTCGCGGTGCTCGCGCTGATCAACTTCATCCCGGCGCTGACGCTCTGGCTGCCCGGGCTGGTCTATCGCTGAGTTCAGCGGTCGCTCTCGCGCCAGCGCGGGTCGATCCAGGGTCGCCGGTTCGAGGGCGGCGGCGCGGGGCGGCCCAGCACGAGGTCGGCCGCCTTCTCGCCGGTCATGATCGAGGGCGCGTTGAGGTTGCCGTTGGTGATGCGGGGAAACACCGAGCTGTCCGCGACCCGCAGCCGCTCGACGCCGATCACGCGCAAGTCGGGGTCCACCACCGCCCCGGGGTCGTCGCGACGACCGATGCGGCAGGTCCCGCAGGGGTGATAGGCGCTCTCCACATGGTCGCGCAGCCAGTCGTTGAGCGCTTGGTCGGAGCGCACCGCGTCTCCGGGGGCGATCTCGGGGCCGCGGAACGGGTCGAAGGGGGTCTGCGCGAAGATCTCGCGCGTCAGCCGCACGCAATGGCGGAAGTCGGCCCAGTCCTGCGGATGGCTCATGTAGTCGAACCGGATGGCGGGGGCCGCCGCGGGGTCGGGCGCCGTGAGCCGCACCGATCCGCGGCTTGGCGAGCGCATCGGTCCGACATGGGCCTGGAAGCCGTGGCCGGGCGCCGCGGCGCGGCCGTCGTAGCGGATCGCGGCGGGCAGGAAATGGAACTGGATGTCGGGGTATTCCACGCCGGCGGCGGAGCGGACGAAGGCGCAGGTCTCGAAATGGTTCGTGGCCCCGTCGCCGCGGCGCAGCGCCAGCCATTCGGCGCCGATGAGCGCCTTGCGGAGCCATGACAGCCGGCCGTTCAGCGTGACGGGCCGGGTGCAGGCCTGCTGGACGTAGACCTCCAGATGGTCCTGCAGGTTGCCGCCGACCCCCGGCCGGTCGGCCACGACGGGAACGCCCGTGGCCTGCAGGTGCTGGGCCGGCCCGACGCCGGACAGCATCAGGAGTTTCGGCGTGTTGATCGCCGAGGCGGCGAGGATCACCTCGGCGCGCGCGCGCACGACCTCCACCCCGCGCGGCGTCTCGACCTCGACGCCCGCGGCGCGTCCGTCCTCGATCACCACGCGGCGGGCGAAGGCGCGGGTCAGGCGCAGGCGACGCGCGCGCAGGGCCGGGCGCAGGTAGGCGTCCGCCGCCGACCAGCGCGCGCCGCGCCAGACGGTGCGCTCCATGGGGCCGAAGCCCTCCTGCCGCTCGCCGTTGGGGTCGGGCGTGGCGCCGAAGCCCGCGGCCACGCCTGCGGCGACGAAGGCTGCGTGGAGCGGGTTGTCGCGCGCGCCGCGGGTGACATGGACCGGCCCGCCCTGCCCTCGCCATGCGGGATCGCCCTCGCCATGCCAGTCCTCCAGGCGCTCGAAATAGGGGGCGACCTCGGCGCCGGACCAGCCCTCGGCGCCCATGCCGGCCCAGCAGTCGTAGTCGCGCGGATGGCCGCGCACCCAGACCATGCCGTTGATCGAGGACGAGCCGCCCATCACCTTGCCGCGCGGGCAGGCCAGGCGGCGCCCGCCCAGATGCGGCTCGGGCTCGGTGACATAGCCCCAGTCGTAGCGCGCCATGTTCATCGGCATGCTGAGCGCCGCCGGCATCCGGATGACGGGGCTGCGGTCCGAGCCGCCGTGTTCGATCACCAGCACGTCGCGCCCCGCCTCGGAGAGCCGGGCCGCCAGCGCGCAGCCCGCCGAGCCGGCGCCGACGATGACGTAGTCCGCCTCGGTCACGGCCCGGTCCGCGCGTCGATGAAGGCGAGCACGGCCGCCGTCGCCGCCACCGCGTCAGGCGCGTCGGCCGCGAGACCCTGGCGCAGGTAGATGCCGTCGATCATCGCGCCGGCGGCTTCGGCGACGGTGGGCGCCGCTGCGCCGAGCCGCGGGCGCAGGGCGTGCGTCAGGTTGGAGCGCAGCCGGGCGAAGTATACGCGCAAGAGCCGCCGCGCGTCAGCGTCGCGCTGGGCCAGCGCGTAGAAGGCGAGCCAGGCGGACACCGTTTCGGGTCTGAACTGCGTCGCCCCGAAGCTCGCCGCGACGATCGCCGCCGCCCGCTCCCTCGGCTCGGCGCGGCCGCGCAGGGCGGCGGCGACGTCGCGGCCGTATTCCTGCAGCAGGTGGCGCATCACGCTGAGCAGCATCGCGTCCTTGGAGCCGAAGTAGTGGTGCGCCAGCGCCGGCGAGAAGCCCGCGCGGCGCGCGATGTCGGCCACGGTGACGTCGGCCGCGCCCTTGGCGTGGATCGCCGCGATGGCCGCGTCGATCAGTTCGCGCCGGCGGCGCACCTCGGCGCGCGGTCTGCCCATGGGCGCCCCCCAACCCTGCCTGATTTTGCTGATTGAATCGTCAATCAGCCCAACGGGCAAGCCGTATTCGCCTGTTCCGGCGGCGACCTTGCGAAATCCGGCCCACTCGGGCCGACCCCGCGGTGGACAGGCGCGCAGGTGCGGCCATAGTGTCGCGGCAGCGAACGGAAGTTCAGGAATTGCAGGGAGCTTCAGAATGGACCAGACGCGCGCCCTCCGCCGGCTCGCCGCCCGAAACCCCGTGCGCGACATGGGCCTGCGCACCATGGCCATGACGCGCCGCCGCCTGATGGGCGGCCTCGCCGCCGCAGGCGCGCTCGCCGCCACCGGCGCCCGCGCCCACAGCCGCGACCTGTCGCTGCTGACCTGGGACGCCTACGCCGACCCGCGCCTGCTGGACATGTGGCGGCGCGAGACGGGCGGCGGCATCCGCTACGAGATCCACATCTCGGACCCGACCTCGGTGAACCGGCTGCGCGCCGGCGAGACGGCGGTCTGGGATTTCATCAACGTCAACAATCCATGGGCGCGCACCCAACTCTGGCCCGCCGGCCTGATCCGCGCCCTGCCGCGCGACCGCTTCGAGCCGCTCTACGCGCAGATGAAGCCCAAGTTCGCGCCCCCCTACCACTGGGCGATGAGCGAGGACGGCGAGAACCTGCTGGGCGTCGTGCAGCGCTACGAGACCTTCGACTTCGTCATCAACAGCGACACCATCGCGCCCGCCACCGCCAAGGAGCAGGGCTGGGCGCTGTTCGACGATCCCTCCCTGCGCTACGGCATCCTCGCCTATGAGGACTGGAACGTGATGGACATCTGCATGGGCGCAGGCGTTCACCCGTTCCGCCCCAAGACCGACGCCGACTTCGCCGCATTCGAGGAGACGGCGAACCGCTGGATCCGCGGGGCGCGGATGATCACCACCGACTTCGTGCAACTGAACCTCGCCATCATCAACGGCGAGATCGACGCCTATTTCACCGGCGGCACCTACACCATCGCCGCGGCGCGCTTCGAGGGCGTGGAGAACCTTTACGCCATCACGCCGGCCTCGGGGCCCGCGGACGGCAAGGGCGGCATCAACTGGATCGAGGTGAACTCGGCGGTGGCCAACCCGGACGTCCATCCGCAGCAGCTCGATTTCCTCGAATGGATCACCACGCCCGACGCCGCCTTCTTCGTGGCCAACGGCAACGGCAACCTCCAGCCCGTCAGCCAGATGGAGCAGCCGGGCGTGCTGGCGAAGTTCACCCGCGAGCAGCTCGACGCGATGCAGTACGACGAACTGGACGAGCGCATCTCCAACGCCGTCGAGTTCGACATCGTGCCCGACTACGACCGCCTCTACGACATCTACGCCGCCGCCATGCGCGCGCGCGGCTGAGGGGGGCCATGGCGCGGGATGCGCACCCGCCGGGGCCGATCCTGACGCTGGACGGGCTGACCCGCGTCTTCGGGTCGCTCCGTGCGGTGGACGGGGTCAGCCTCGACATCGCCGAGGGCGAGTTCTTCACCATCGTCGGGCCCTCCGGCTCGGGGAAATCGACGCTGCTGCGCATCCTCGCGGGGCTGGAGCGGCCCTCGGCCGGGGCGCTGCGGCTGCGCGGGGCCGACATCGCCCATGTGCCGGCCAACAGGCGGCCGACGGCGATGGTGTTCCAGTCGCTGGCGCTGTTCGATCACCGCTCCGTCGGCGAGAACATCGCCTTCGCGCTGAAGGTTCGCGGCGTGGACCGCGCGACGCGCCGGGCGCGGGCGCTGGAGCTGATGGAGCTCGTGCGCCTGCCCGCCGACTATCACGACCGTCCCGTCACCCAGTGCTCGGGCGGCGAGCGCCAGCGGGTGGCGCTGGCCCGCGCGCTGGCGTCCGACCCGGAGATCCTGTTCTTCGACGAGCCGCTGTCGGCCATCGACTACCGGCTGCGCAAGATCCTCGAAGTCGAGATGAAGGACCTTCACCGGCGCACCGGCAAGACCTTCGTCTACATCACCCACAGCCTGGAGGAGGCGATGGTGATGTCCGACCGCATCGCGATCATGCGGGCGGGGCGCATCGTGCAGGTGGGCCCGCCGGCCGAGATATACGGCCGGCCGAACAGCCGCTTCGTGGCCGAGTTCATGGGCGAGGTGAACGTCTTTCCCGCCGGCGCCGGATGGCTGATCCTGCGGCCCGAGAAGCTGCGCATCCTCGCCCCCGGCGAGACCGCCGACACCGTGCTGGAGGCCGTGGTGCAGGCTGACTATGCGCTGGGATCGCGGACCCAGTTCCACCTGCGCGCCGGCGACCGCACGCTGATCGCCGAACTGCCCGCCGCGGCGGCCGAGCGGATCGCGGTGGGCGCCGCGGTGCGCGTCGGCTTCGACCGCGGCGACGCGGTGGAGACCGCTGCGTGACCGGCCGCGCCGGCTGGCTTTCCGCCGCGCCGATGGCGGTCCTGCTGGCGCTGGGCTTCGCCGCGCCGATCCTGATGGTGGCGGCCCTCAGCCTCGCGCCGCCGCGCACCTTCGCGCCCACCGCGGACATGACGCTGGCCAACTACGCTTCGGCCTTCGCGGACGGCTACTGGGTGACGCTGATGTGGTCGCTGCTGGGCGCCACGCTCTCCACGCTGATCTGTCTCGGGCTCGCCTGGCCCACGGCCAAGGCGCTGCGCCGGCTCGGCGGGCGCTGGGCGACGGCGGCGGCGGTCATGATCGCCCTGCCCATCTTCATCTCCGAGAGCGTGCGCCTGTTCGGGCTGTCGCTGTTCCTGATGCCGGGCGGGGGGATCTTCGCCGGGACCGTGAACGCGCTGACCGGCTGGCGCGTCGGGTCGTTCCTGAACACGCGCGAGGCGGCGCTGGTGGGGCTTGTCTACATCCACTTCCCCTTCGTGCTGTTCCCCACGCTGCTGGGCCTCGCGCTGGTCCCGCCGGACCGGGTGGAGGCGGCGCGCGACCTCGGGGCGTCGGCGTGGCAGGTGTTCCGCGAGGTCGAGGCGCCGCTGGCCGCCCCGGGCGTCGCTGTGGGGGCGCTGCTGGCCTTCGTGCTGGCGCTGGGCGCGAACGCCGAAGCCGCGATCCTCGGCGGGCGCGCCGTGGTGGTGGCGACGCAGGCCATCGAACAACGCTTCGGCTACGCCCAGGACTGGCCGATGGGCTCGGCGCTGACGGCGCTGATGATCGCGGCGACCGTCGCGGTGGTCTTTCCCGTGCTGCGCCGGCTCGACCTCGACCGGCTGATCCGGCGATGAGCCGCGCGCTCTGCGCCGTGTGGGTCGTGGTGGTGGTGGCGCTGCTCTATGTGCCGATTCTCTCGGTCGTGCTCGGTTCGCTCGCCAACACGCGCTACATGCGATTTCCGCACCGGGTATGGACGCTCGACGCCTACCGCGACGCGCTGGCGAGCTACACGACGACGCAACTGCACCTCACCTCCTTCCAGATCGCGGCCTCGGTGACGGTCCTGTCGGTGGTCGTGGGGGTGCTGGGGGCGCTGGCCTTCGCGCGCCACGACTGGGCGGGGCGCGGCCTGTTCCAGCGGCTGGTGCTGCTGCCGATCTTCTTTCCCCAGCCGGTGCTGGGGCTGGCGCTGCTGGTGGGCATGTCCTCGCTGGGGATCGCGCCGACATGGCGGACGGCGGTGTTCTCGCATCTGGTCTGGATCGCGCCCATCGTGACGCTGGTGATCTCGATCCGCCTCTACGGCTACGACCCGCGGCAGGAGGAGGCCGCCTTCGACCTCGGCGCCGGGCGCTGGACCACCTTCCGCGAGGTGACGTGGCCGGCCATCGCGCCGGGGGTCGCATCGGGCGGGCTGTTCGCCTTCCTGCTGTCGTGGTCGAACCTGCCGCTGTCGATCTACACCACAGGGGCCGACACCACGCTGCCGGTGTGGCTGTTCTCGCGAACGGCGACGAACTACTCGCCGCTGGTGCCGGCGGTGGCGGTGATCGCGACGCTCGCCTCGGCCGCGGTGGTGGCGGTCGCGGCGGTGGGCTGGCGCGTGGCGAGCCGGCGGTGAGCTCAGGTGTCCAGCGCCGCGGCCAGCGCGAGGGCGAAGCGGTCGGCCCAGCGCGCAGCGCCCTCGGACTCGGACACGAGGTCCTGACGGAACTCCACCTGCAGATGCGGCAGGCCGGCGCGCACGGCGTGCTCGGGCGTGGTGAAGTCCTCGCCGAGGTCGAGCCCGTAGGGCTCGTTGTCGCCCACGGTGACCTCCTCGAGCCGCCGCAGCACAGCCAGCGCCGCCTCCGAGGCCGGGTCGGGCCCGAGGCGGCTGAGCGCCACCTCCTGCGGCCGCCAGACGCCGGTGGCGGGCCGGTCGGTCATGGTGTGGACCGACAGCAGGAACGCCCGCGTCCGCGCCGCGAGCGCCGTCGCCAGCGCGGCGTGGTAGGGCGCGTGAAGCTCCGCGACGCGCCGCCAGCGCTCCGCGGGCGTGAGCGCGGCGTTGGCCGGCACGTCGGTTGCGTCGCTGCGCGCGGCCATGGCGGCGGGGTCGTGGGGATAGCGGTTCAGATCGATCACGAGCCGCGAGTAGACCCCCGCCACCAGCGTCGCCCCGAACCGCGCCGCCAGCCGCTCGGCGATGGCGAGCGCGCCCGGGTCCCACGCGATGTGGCGCGCACGGTCCTGCGCCGACAGACCGAGGTCGCCGAGGCGCGCCGGGATCGCCCGGCCGGCGTGGTCGCAGCAGATGACGAGGCGCGGATGGGCGCCCTCTCGCAGGAGGACCGGGGCCGGGTCTTGCGGGCCGAGAAGGGGCGGGGGCAGGGTCATGGCGGCATGTGAGGGGGCGGCGTCCCGCGCCGCAAGAGGGGACGGACGATGAGCGAGCCGAGCGTGACCTATCTGGTCTGGAGCGACTTCGTGAACGTCGCGCGCACCCGCGGCGTGCCGACGCGCGATCTGGAGGGCCGGCTGGAGACGGGCCTCGGCTGGGCCGTGGCGGGGCAGGCGCTGACCGCCTTCACCGGCATCGTGGACAATCCGTTCGGCCCGATGGACGAGGCCCGCCAGATCCCCGACCCGTCCTCCCGCTTCGTCATTCCCGGCGACGCAGACCATGCGCCGCTGGCGGGCGTCATCTGCGACAGCCGCCGCGGCGACGGTTCGGTGTGGGACTGCTGCGTGCGCAGCTTCCTGCGCGGCGCGCTCGACGAGCTGGAGGCGGAGACCGGCTGCCGGCTGATCGCGAGCTTCGAGCACGAGTTCCTGATCTCGGGCGACGGCTCCATCCCGGAGGCGCCCTTCTCGCTGGCCGCCGTGCGCCACCGCCATGCGCTGCTGGCCGACGTCGAGCGCCTCGTCACCGGCGCCGGCGTGACGGTCGAGACGGTGGAGCCCGAATACGGCGTCGACCAGTTCGAGGTCAGCTGCGCCCCCGCCCCCGCGCTGCAGGCGGCCGACGGGGCGCTGATCGCGCGCGAGGCGATCCGCGAGGCCGCCCGCCGTCGCGGTCTGCGGGCGAGCTTCACGCCCAAGCCCGCGCTCGACGCGGTGGGAAACGGGGCGCATATCCACCTCAGCCTGCTGGACGCCGGCGGGCTCAACGCCGCGCACGACCCCGTGGGTCCGATGGGCCTGTCGCAGACGATGGCGCATTTCTGCGCCGGCGTGCTGGCCCACGCCGACGCGCTCTGCGCGCTGACGGCCCCCACGCCGGTCAGCTACCACCGCCTCGGCCCGCACCACTGGAGCTGCGGCTTCCGCGCCATCGGCGTGCAGAACCGCGAGGCGACGCTGCGCGTCACCCCCGGCGCCTCGCCCGACCCCGCGCGCGCGCGCAAGAGCTTCAACGTGGAGTATCGGCCCGCGGACGGGACAGCCTCGCCCTATCTGGCCATCGGCGCCCTCGTGCGCGCGGGGCTGGAGGGGATACGGCGCAAGTTGCCCCTGCCGCCCGCCGCCGAGGCCGACCCCGCCGACATGACCGCCGCGCGGCGCCGCAAGGCCGGGATCACGCCCCTGCCGGCGACCCTCGACGCCGCGCTCGACGCCTTCGAAGCCGACCGCGCGGCGGCGGGCTGGCTGAGCCCCACGGCGCGCACGGTCTATCTCACGCTCAAGCGCTGGGAGGCGGCGGAGGCCGCGCGCCTGCCGCAGGCCGAGACCTTCGCACGCTACCTGAGGGCTTACTGATGGCTGTCTTCGGCGACTTCGTGGACCACCACTGCCATGGCGTGACCACCGCCGACCTCGACCGTCAGGGTCTCGAGGCGCTGATGTCCGAGGCGCACCTGCCGCATCACCCCGGCTTCGTGTCGCAGTTCGACAAGCCGCTGGGCCTGATGATCCGCCGCTGGTGCGCGCCGGTGCTCGACCTCGAGCCGTTCTGCGCCCCGGACGACTACGCGACGCGCCGCAGCGCGCTGGGTGGGGCCGAGGCGACGCGCCGCCTGCTGCGCGCGGCGGGCGTGAGCGACATGCTGATAGACACCGGCCACCGCGCCGGCGAGATCGCCGACCCCGCCGCCATGGCCGCGCTTTCCGGCGCGCGGACGCGCGAGGTGGTGCGGATCGAGGCGGTGATGGAGGCTGCGGCCCGCCGAACCGGCGACGGCGCGGCGCTGCTCGACGCGTTCGCCGACGACCTCGCGGCGCAGGCGGCTGGCGCGGCCGGTCTGAAGTCTATCGTCGCCTACCGCGCCAGCCTCGCCATCGATCAGACCGCGCCCTCGCGCGCCGAGGCCGTGGCCGCAGCAGACCGATGGCTCGCCGCCATCGCGCGCGAGGGCTGGCGGCGGCTGGAGGAGCCTGCGCTCCTACGCTGGGCGCTGTTCGCGGCGGTGGAGTTCTGCGCGCCGCGGCGGCTACCGCTGCAGCTTCATACCGCGGTGGGCGACCGGGACGTGGACATGCCGCGCTGCGACCCGACCGTATTTGCCCCCTTCATCGCCGCCGCCGAGGCGCGCGACGTGCCGGTGACCCTGCTGCACTGCTATCCCTTCGAGCGCGAGGCCTCGTGGCTGGCGGAGGTCTATTCCAACGTCCACCTCGACGTCGGCTTCACGCTGAACTTCCTCGGCCCTTCGGCGTCGCGGGCGCTGGCGGACGCGCTGGAGATGGCGCCCTTCGCCAAGCATCTCTACAGTTCTGACGCCTTCGGGCTGGCGGAGCTGCATCTGCTTGGCCGCATCCAGTTCGAGCGCGCCTTCACGGCCGTCACCGACGGCTGGCTCGCCGCTGGCGACGCTACGGTCGCCGACGTGGACCGCCTGGCCGCCGCCATCGCCCACGGCAACGCCCGGCGCATCTATCCCGCGTGAGCCGCGTCGGTCTCATCGTCAACCCGCTGGCTGGCCTCGGCGGAGCGGTGGGCCTGAAGGGCACCGACGGCGCGGCGGCCGAGGCGCTGGCCCGCGGCGCCGCGCCCCGCGCACCCGAGCGCGCCCGCCGCGCCATGGCGGCGCTGGCCGCGGCCCTGCCCGGGGCATCGGTGCTCGCCGCGCCGGGCGCGCTGGGAGCCGCGGCCTGCGAGGGGCTCGCGCTCGATCTCGCGGCGCTGGCGGGCGCGGCGCCGGCCGTCACCACCGCCGCCGACACCCGCCGCGCGGCGGCGGCGCTGGCGGCTAGCGGCGTCGCCGCGATCCTGGTCGCGGGCGGCGACGGCACCCTGCGCGACGCGCTGGCCGCAGTGGGGCCGGAGACGCCGCTGCTGGGCGTTCCCTGCGGGGTGAAGATGCAGTCGGGCGCCTTCGCCACCTCGCCCGAGGCCGCCGGCCGGCTGGCGGCGGAGCTGCTGGCGCGCCCGGAGCGCGTCGCCTTCCGCCGCGTCGAGGTGATGGACATCGACGAGGACGCCCTGCGGCGGGGCCGCATCGCGCCCCGCTTGCACGGCTACGCCCGCGCCCCCTTCGCCCGCGGCCTGCTGCAGGGCGCCAAGGGCGGGCCGCCCCTGTCGGACGCCGCGATGCTCGACGCCGCCTGCGCCGAGGTTGCGCGCGCGCTGGCGCCGGGCGCGCTGCACCTGGTCGGCCCCGGCGCCACCGCCAAGCGGGTGCTGGCGGCGCTGGGGCTGGAGGGGACGTTGCTCGGCGTCGACGCCCTGCGCGACGGCCTGCTGGTCGGGCGCGACGTCAGCGAGCGCGAGGCGCTGGCGCTGGCCGGCGACGGCCCGGTCGGGATCGTGGTGGGCGTCACCGGCGGGCAGGGCTTCGTCTTTGGCCGCGGCAACCAGCCCATCGGGCCCGCGCTGATCCGCCGGGCGGGGCGCGCGGGCCTCGTGATCCTCGCCGACCAGGCCAAGCTCGCCGCCCTGCCCGAGCCGCGGCTGATCGTGGACAGCGGCGAGCCCGACCTCGACGCGGCCTTGGCGGGCCATGTGCGCGTGCGCACCGGGCCGGGTCGGGCGATGCTGATGCGGATGGGGCCCTGATCGCCCGTCCTGAAAGGTTGCTCGACATTGTGCGCCATGCGACCATCTGTGCGAAAACAGGGCGAGAGCCCCGCCTACAGGGAGACGACCCTTGCCCTCCGACACCCGCGCCCATCCGTGGATGGCCTCCAGCGCGCCGGGCCAGATCGCCGCGATGCTGGCCGAGATCGGCGCCCCCGACGTGGACAGCCTGTTCGCCCAGATCCCGGCCGAGCACCTCCGCCGCGCGCCGCTCGACCTGCCGCCCGCGCTCGACAGCGAGGTGGCGCTGAAGCGTCACCTCGACGACCTGCTGTCGCGCAACCGTTCGGACATGCTGTGCTTTCTCGGCGCCGGCTGCTGGCCGCACCATGTGCCGGCGGTGGTGGACGAGATCGTCGGGCGCACCGAGTTCTCCACCAACGTCTGGGGCAGCTACCAGTCCGACCACGGCCGCAACCAGGCGTGGTTCGAGTACCAGAGCCAGCTCGGCGAGTTGCTCGACATGGAAGTGGTGCAGCTTCCCGTCTACAGCTGGGGCTGCGCCGTCGGCCACGCGATCCGCATGGCGGCGCGGATGACCGGGCGGCGGCGGGTGCTGGTCCCGCGCTGGACCTGCCCGGAGCGGCTGGCGGTCATCCGCACCTACTGCGAGCCGCCCGAGATGGCCTCGCACATCGCCGTGGAGACGGTCGAGCCCGACCACGCCACCGGCGGGCTCGACATGGCGGACCTGAAGGGCAAGCTCGGCCCCGACGTCTGCGCGGTCTACCTCGAGAACCCGACCTATCTCGGCGCGCTGGAGCCGATGGCCGCCGAGATCGCGCGCCTCGCCCGCGCCGCCGGCGCCGAGACCATCATGGGCTGCGACCCGCTTTCGCTGGGCGTGCTGGCCTCGCCGGGTTCGCTCGGCGCCGACATCGCGGTGGGGCCGACCCAGCCGATGGGCGTGCGCATGAACGCGGGCGGCGGCGTCGGCGGCTACATGGCCTCGCGCGACGACGTGCGGTATGTGCGCGAATACAACGGCTTTCTCGTCTCCATCGCCGAGACGCGCCGGCCGGGCGAGCGTGGCTTCGGGCTCGCCAGCGCGCACCAGACCTCCTACGGGATGCGCGAGCAGGGCAAGGACTGGACCGGCAACTCGGTCTATCTCTGGGCCATCGCCAACGCCGTCTACATGAGCCTCATGGGCCCGCAGGGCTTTCGCGAGATCGGCGAGTTGATCATGGCCCGCTCGGACTACGCCGCGCACCTGATCGGCTCGATCCCCGGCGTCGCGGTGCCGCTGGCAGGCGCGCACTTCAAGGAGTTCGTCGTCAACGTCGACGGCACGGGGCGCAGCGTCGCCGAGGTCAACGCGGCCCTGCGCGCGCGCGGCGTCCTCGGCGGCAAGGATCTGTCGGCAGAACTGCCGGAGCTGGGCCAGAGCGCGCTGTGGTGCGTCACCGAGGTTCACACGCCCGACGACATCCGCCGCATGGCGGCCGCCTTGCAGGAGATCGTGGCATGACCCGCAAGCCCCAGCCTTTCCACGCCGCCCGCTGGAACGAGCCCGTCGTCATGGAGATGGGCCGCCCGGGCGCCCGCGGGCAGGTCTTCCCCGCGCCCGAGCCCGAGGTGGTTCAGGTCGTGGACGAGCCCACCCGGCGCATCCCCGCCGCGCTGCGCCGCAAGACGCCGCCCGCCCTGCCCGAGATGACCGAGTTCGAGGCGCAGCGTCACTACCTGCACCTGTCGCAGATGACGCTGGGCATGATGGGCGTCAGCCTGTTCGGCACCTGCACGATGAAATACAACGCCAAGGTCTCCGAGCACGCCACCAACCGCTGGCTGGCGGACGTCCACCCGCTGCAGCACGAGGACACGCTGCAGGGCGTGCTGGAGATCGTGCACCGCTTCGACCTGATGCTGCGGTCGCTGTCCGGCATGGACCGTTTCGTGTTCCAGGCCGGCGGCGGCGCCGACGCCGCCTATTCGATGTGCGCGACGGCCCGCGCTTACTGGGCGGCCCGTGGCGAACTGGCGACGCGCGACGAGGTGGTCACCTCGATCCAGGCCCACCCCTGCAACCCGGCGACCGCCGCGGCGGCGGGCTTCAAGGTCATCACGCTGCCGCTGGAGGAGAACGGCTATCCATCGCTGGAGGCGCTGAAGGCCGCCATCGGGCCGCGCACGGCGATGCTGATGATCGGCAACCCCGACGACATGGGCGTCTACAACCCCGAGATAAAGGAGTGGGTGCGGGCCGTGAAGTCGGTCGGGGGCCTGTGCTTCTACGACCACGCCAACTTCAACGGCGTGATGACCCGGCTGTCGGCGCGCGAACTGGGTTTCGACGGCTGCATGTTCATGCTGCACAAGACTTTCGGGGCGCCCAAGGGCGGCGGCGGCCCCGCCGTCGGCGCTTTCGGCTGCACCGAGGCGCTGGCGCCCTTCATGCCCGCGCCGCAGGTGGTGGTGGAGGACGGGCGCTACCGGCTGCATGTCGACCCGCGCTCCTGCGGCAAGGTGCGCGAGTTCATGGGCAACCTCCAGCAGGTCGTGCGCGCCTACGCCTGGGCCCGCGCCATGGGGGCGGAGGGGCTGCGGACGGCCGCCGACATCTCGGTGGTCGCCAACAACTACATGGACCACAGGCTGTCGGCGCTGCGCGGCGTGGCCAAGTCCCACCCCGACCGCCCTGGTCCACGGATGGAGATGACGCGCTGGGGCCTCGGCCCGCTGAAGGAGGCGACCGGCGTCGGCACGGTGGACGTCGCCAACCGGATGGCCGATTACGGGATCGACCCCTGGTGGATGTCGCACGAGCCGTGGCTGCTCGCCGAACCCTTCACGCCCGAGGCGGGGGAGCTGTGGTCGCGGGAGGACGTGGACCTCTGGATCGACGTGCTGGCGCAGATCGTCGAGGAGGCGCACGCGGACCCCGAACTGGTCAGGACCGCGCCGCACAACCAGCCCGTCGCGCAGGTGAAGGGCGATGTCTTCGAGGATCCCGCCCGCTGGGCGATGACGTGGCGCGCCCATCTTCGCAAGCGCGCCGGGCCGGTCGCGGAAGGCGTAGCCGCGAGCCCGCGCAGCGCCGTGGCGCGGCCCGAGACCCGCGGCTAGGCCGGACCGAAGGAGACCGCAGGGAACCCGGGGGTCATGCGGAGCGGCGGGAAGGTCGGCGGCCGAAGCGCCCGACGCCGGCGTAGGCTTCCGCGAGCGTGTCGTTCAGGGCCGCTGTCCCGAGCTTGAGAAGAGCGCCGCGCCGGCCGGCGCGTTCAGTCGTGGAAGGGCGCGACCGTCTCGCGGCGGCCCAGCATGAACGCGTCGGCGACATGCGCCAGCGGCGCGTCGTCGGCGTCGCTGCGACCCTGTGCGATCAGCGCCGCAAAGCGCGCGTAGAGCGCGGGATACTCGCCCGGCCCTTCCGCCGGAACCTCGGCGCCGTCGATCGCCAGCCGCGCGCCGCCCCCGGTGAGGACCAGCGCGCCGTCGTCGGCGTCCACCGCGATGGTCCAGAGCGCCGGGCCCGCGGGGCGCCAGTCGAAATCCGCCGCGATCTCCGCCCCGTCGGCGCCGGCGAAGGTCAGGCGGGCGGCGATGGGGGTCTGGCGGTTCTCGGGAAAGCTGAGCGCCGCATCGGTCAGACGGAACGGCGCGGGCAGGATTTCGGTCAGGATCGACAGGGCGTTGATCCCGGGATCGAAGACGCCGAGGCCTCCGGGCGCCCAGATCCAGTCCTGCCCCGGGTGCCATTCGCGCACGTCCTCGCGCCAGTCCACCTGCACCCGGCGAACGCGGCGCGACGCGAGCCACGCCTTCGCCGGCGCGACGCCCGCGGCGAAGCGGGAGTGCCACGTCGCGAACAGGCTGACGCCCCGCGCCGCCGCGAGGTCGCGCAGGATCCGCACCTCCGCGAGGGTTGCGCCGGGAGGCTTCTCCAGCATGACGTGGCGGCCCGCGGCGAGGCTGTCCCGGGCCGCAGCGAAGCGCGCCTGCGGCGGCATGCAGAGCGCCACCGCGCCGACGTCGGGGCGGGCCGCCAGCAGGGCCGCCACGTCGCCGTGGTTCTCCACCCCCGCGACGCCGCCCGACCGGCTGACCGTCGCGGCGAGGCGGAAGGCGGGGTCGGCGGCGATGGCGGGCAGGTGCTGGTCGCGGGCGATCTTGCCGACGCCCACGACCGCGACGTCAGTGACTGTCACGCGGGACCTCCGACCCGCGCGACCCGCGCAGGAAATCGAAATCGGCGCCGGTGTGGGCCTGCTCCACATGGTCGTGGAACAGCCGGGCGTAGCCGCTCGCCGGGGGCGCGACCGTCGCGCGCCACGCCGCCAGCCGCGCCGCCAGCTCCGCCTCGGGGACGTCGAGGCGCAGGCGCCGCGCCGCCACGTCCAGCTCGATCATGTCGCCAGTCCGCACGACCGCCAGCGGCCCGCCCACTGCGGCCTCCGGCGAGACGTGCAGCACGACCGTGCCGTAGGCGGTGCCCGACATGCGCGCGTCGGAGATCCGCACCATGTCGGTGATCCCGCGGCGCAGAACCTTGGGCGGCAGACCCATGTTGCCGACCTCCGACATGCCGGGATAGCCGCGCGGGCCGCAGAGCCGCAGGACCATCACGCAGGTCTCGTCGATGTCGAGGGCCTCGTCCTCGATGCGGGCCTTGTAGTCGTCGATGTCCTCGAACACGACCGCCCGGCCGCGGTGCTTCATCAGGTGCGGCGAGGCGGCCGAGGGCTTCAGCACCGCGCCCTCGGGCGCGAGGTTGCCGCGCAGCACCGCGACGCCGCCGGAGGCGGTCAGCGGCCGGTCCACCGGCCGGATCACCTCGTCGTTGGAGCAGCGCGCGTCCTTGACCTCGTCCCAGATCGGCCCGCCCGAGACCGTCAGCGCCTCGCGGCGCAGGAGCCCGGCCTCGCCGAGACGGCGCAGCACCACGGGCAGGCCGCCGGCGTAGAAGAACTCCTCCATCAGGTACTCGCCCGATGGCATCAGGTTGACGATGGTGGGCACGTCCCGGCCCAGCCGGTCCCAGTCCGCCAGCGTCAGGTCCACCCCGACCCGCCCGGCGAGCGCGAGGATGTGGATCACCGCGTTGGTGCTGCCGCCGATGGCGCCGTTCACGCGGATGGCGTTCTCGAAGGCGGCGCGCGTCAGGATGTCCGACGGCTTCAGGTCGTCCTTGACCATCTGCACGATCCGTCGCCCGGTCATCTGCGCCATGACCCGCCTGCGCGCGTCCACGCCGGGGATCGCGGCGTTTCCCGACAGCGCCATGCCCAGCGCCTCGGCCATCGACGCCATGGTGGAGGCGGTGCCCATGGTGTTGCAGGTGCCCGAGGAGCGGCTCATCGCCTGCTCGGCCTCGAGGAAGTCCTCGCGGCTCATGCGGCCGGCCTTGATGTCCTCGCTCATGCGCCAGAGCGCGGTGCCGGAGCCGACGCGCTCGCCGCGGAACCAGCCGTTCAGCATCGGCCCGCCCGTCACGACGATGGAGGGGATGTCGGTCGAGGCCGCGCCCATCATCAGGCTGGGCGTGGTCTTGTCGCAGCCGACCAGCAGCACCGCCCCGTCGATGGGCTGGGCGCGCATCGTCTCCTCCACCGCCATCGCGGCGAGGTTGCGATACATCATCGCCGTGGGTCGGAACGTGTTCTCGGAAGCCGAGAAGACCGGAACCTCCAGAGGAAATCCTCCGGCCTCCCACACCCCCGCCTTCACCTTCTCCGCCAGCTCGCGCAGATGGCCGTTGCAGGGGGTCAGGTCGGACCAGGTGTTGAGCACGCCGATCACGGGGCGGCCGTCGAACAGGTCGTCGGGGTAGCCCTGGTTCTTCAGCCAACCGCGGTGATAGATGTTGTCGCGCGACGTGCCGCCATACCATTCCTGGCTGCGCAGCCGACGCGGCCAGTCCGCCTTGCGGAAACCCATGTCCTTCAGCCTTTTTTCTTGTTCAGCACGTCGAAGATCACCGCTGCGAGCAGCACCAGCCCCTTGATCATCTGCTGGTAGTCGATGCCGATGCCGAGGATCGACATGCCGTTGTTCATCACGCCCATGATGAAGGCGCCGATCACCGCGCCGACGACGGTGCCGACCCCGCCCGCCATCGAGGCGCCGCCGATGAAGACCGCGGCGATCACATCCAGCTCGAACCCCTCGCCGGCCTTGGGCGTCGCGGTGTTGAGGCGCGCGGCGAACACGAGGCCCGCCAGCGCCGCGAGCATCCCCATGTTGGCGAAGGTCAGGAACACCAGCCGCTTGCTGTTGATCCCCGACAGCGCCGCCGCCTTCTCGTTGCCGCCGACGGCGTAGATGCGGCGGCCGAAAGTCGTGTGGTTGGTGAGGAAGGAGTAGACCGCGATCAGCAGCGCCATGACGATGAAGACGTTGGGCAGCCCTCGGAACCCCGCCATCAACCAGCTCATGTAGACCAGCGCGCCGAAGACCAGCGCGTTCTTCACGAGGAAGAACGCGAAGGGCTCGTCCGCCATGCCCAGCCGCACCTGACGCTGGCGCGCGCGCGCCGACATACCCACGATCAGCGTCGCCACGGCGAGTCCCGCGACCAGCGAGAACAGGTTGAAGCCCTCGAACCCGAAGACGTCAGGCACGAAGCCCGAGGAGATGAGCTGGAACTCCGCCGGAAATGGCCCCACCGAGCGGCCCTGCAGAAGCCACAGCGACGCGCCCTTGAACACCAGCATCCCGGCCAGCGTCACGATGAAGGACGGGATGCGGTAGTAGGCGACCCAGAAACCCTGCGCCGCGCCGATCAGCGCGCCGACGCAAAGGCACAGCAGCGCGGCGATCGGATAGGGCAGGCCCCACTGCACGATCATCACCGCCGCCAGCGCGCCGATGAAGCCCATCACCGAGCCTACGGACAGGTCGATGTGGCCCGAGACGATCACCAGCAGCATCCCGATCGCCATGATCACGATGTAGCTGTTCTGCAGCACCAGGTTGGTGAGGTTCACCGGGCGCAGCAGGATGCCGCCCGTGGCGATCTGGAAGAACGCCATGATCGCGATCAGCGCGATCAGGATGCCGTATTCGCGCAGGTGGGCGCGCAGGAAGGACCAGCCGGCCGGCGGTCCGCCCGCCTGCGGCCGCGCCGCCGCGCCGGTCGCGGGAACGTCGGTCATGCGCGTCCTCCCGATTTGATGATCGCGGCCATGATGCGCTCCTGACTGGCCTCGGCGGTGGGCATCTCAGCGACGATGCGCCCGACGTTCATGACGTAGAGCCGGTCGGTGACGCCGAGCAGTTCCGGCAGCTCCGATGAGATGACGACCACCGCCTTTCCGCTCGCGGCGAGGTCGCGGATGATGGTGTAGATCTCGAATTTCGCGCCCACGTCCACGCCGCGGGTCGGCTCGTCGAGGATCAGGATCTCCGGGTCGGCGAACAGCCACTTCGACAGCACCACCTTCTGCTGGTTGCCGCCGGAGAGGTTCACCGTCGCCTGTTCGATGGAGGCGGAACGTATGTTGAGCCGCGCGCGGTAGCGCTCCGCCGCCTCGGCCTCCAGCGCGCGGTCCACCACGCCGCGGCGCGCGACGCCCTTGAGGTTGGCCAGCGGCACGTTGCGCCGGATGGTCTGGTCGAGCACGAGGCCGTAGGTCTTGCGGTCCTCGGTGGCGTAGGCGAGGCCGGCGTCGACGGCGCGCCGCACGGTGGACAGATCGACCGGGCGGCCGTCGATGCGCGCCTCGCCCCCGGCGAAACGGCCGTAGCTGCGGCCGAACAGGCTCATCGCCAGTTCGGTGCGCCCCGCGCCCATGAGGCCCGCGAAGCCGACGACCTCACCGCGGCGGACGTGGAAGCTGACGTCGTCCACCACGCGGCGGTCGCGGTGGACCGGGTGGTCGACGCGCCAGTTCCGCACCTCGAACACCGTCTCGCCGATGCGCGGGTCGCGCGGCGGGTAGCGGTGCTCCAGCGGGCGGCCGACCATCTCGCGGATCACCGTGTCCTCGTCGAGCCCGCCCGCGCAGGCGCGCCGCGAGACGGTCGAGCCGTCGCGCAGGACGGTCACGCTGTCGGCGACGCGGGACAGTTCGTTGAGCTTGTGGGATATGAGGATCGCGGTCATCCCCCGGGCGCGCAGCTCCTTCAGCAACTCCAGAAGCTTGTCGCTGTCGGCCTCGTTCAGCGAGGAGGTCGGCTCGTCGAGGATCATCAGCCGCACGTCCTTGGACAGGGCCTTGGCGATCTCGACGAGCTGCTGCTTGCCGAGGCCGAGCCCGTCCACCGGCGTCTCCGGCCGCTCGTCCAGCCCTACGCGGTCGAGCAACTCGCGCGCGCGGCGCCGCGTCTCCGACCAGTCGACCACGCCGCGCGTGGCGCGCTCGTTGCCGAGGAAGATGTTCTCCGCGATGGAGAGCTGGGGTATCAGCGCCAGCTCCTGATGGATGATGATGATCCCCTCGGCCTCGCTGTCGGGGATGCCGCGAAAGGCCTTCGGCGCGCCGTCAAGCAGGATCTCCCCGTCGTAGTCGCCGTGGGGATAGACCCCGGAGAGGATCTTCATCAGCGTGGACTTGCCCGCGCCGTTCTCGCCGACGAGGGCGTGGATCTCGCCCTCGCGCACGCTCAGGTTCACGGCGTCCAGCGCGCGGACGCCGGGAAAGCTCTTGCCGATCCCGCGCATTTCGAGAAGGGCGGCCATGACGCCTCGGCTAGGGTGCGGGATTGACGCGGCGCGGGGTCACTCGATCTCGGCGCGGGTGTAGTAGCCGCTGCCGATCAGCACGTCGTCCCAGTTCTCCGCCGTCACCGGGACCGGCTCCAGCAGGTAGGACGGCACGACCTTGACGCCGTTGTCGTAGGTCTCGGTGTCATTGATCTCGGGCTCGCCGCCGCCCATCAGCGCGTCCACCATGCCCACGGTCACGCGCGCAAGCTCGCGGGTGTCCTTGAAGATGGTGGAATACTGGTCGCCGCGCAGCATCGCCCGGATCGAGGGCACCTCCGCGTCCTGACCGGAGACGATGGCCATCTCCAGCCCGCCCGAGCCGTAGCCGACGCCGCGCAGCGAGGAGATGATGCCGATCGACAGGCCGTCATAGGGCGACAGGACGCCATGGACGCGGCGATCGCCCGAGTAGTGGGCCGACAGCAGGTTGTCCATGCGCGCCTGGGCGACCGAGCCGTCCCAGCGCAGTGTGCCGACCGTCTGCATGCCCGTCTGGCCCGACACGACCACCATGTCGCCGGCGTCGATCATCGGCTGCAGCACGCTCATGGCGCCGTCGTAGAAGAAATAGGCGTTGTTGTCGTCCGGCGAGCCGCCGAACAGCTCGATGTTCCACGGCTTGTCGTCGGCGAAGCGCTCGTTGAGACCGTCCACCAGCGTCTGCGCCTGCTGCACGCCGACCTTGAAGTTGTCGAAAGTCGCATAGTAGTCGACATGGGCGCTGTCGCGGATCAGGCGGTCGTAGGCCACGACCTTGATCCCGGCGGCGTTGGCGTTGGCCAGCGCGTTCGACAGGGTCGTGCCGTCGATGGCGGCGATCACCAGCACGTCTACGCCGCGCGTGATCATGTTCTCGATCTGCGCGAGCTGGTTGGGAATGTTGTCCTCCGCGTATTGCAGGTCGGTGCGGTAGCCCGCCGCCTGGAACTGCTCGACCATGCTCTGGCCGTCGGAGATCCAGCGCGCCGAGGACTGGGTGGGCATGGCGATCCCGACGAAGCCGGCCTGCTGGGCGAGGCCCGGGCCCGCCAGCGTCGCGGCGAGCGCGGTCGATACGATAATGCGGCTGAACAGCCTCATGATTTCCTCCCTGATGATTGCCGTCGCGACCCTTGCGGCGCGTTGCGGCCGAAACTGCCTTGCCACGCCATGCGCGGCAAATCACAGTTGGGCTTGGCGATATATCAGTGTGAGCATATCCAGATGATGGAGGTCTCCGAGTCGACCCGAGACGCGCTGGTGCGCCGCGGGTTGCGCTTCGCCCATCTGCGGCTGATGGCGGCGCTGCGCGAGGCCGGGCAGGTCTCGGCGGCGGCGGCGCAACTGTCGATCACCCAGCCCGCAGCCTCGCGGCTGATGGCCGAACTCGAACGCGCGACCGGCGCGCAGCTCTATCGCCGCCACCCGCGCGGGGTGACGCTGACCGACGCCGGGCGCCTGTTCGCCGAGCGCGCGGCGGCGGTGCTGCGCCAGCTCGACGACGCGCAGGACGAGATCGGGCAGCTGGCCCAGGGGGCGCGAGGCGTCGCGCGGATCGGTTCGGTCACGGGGCCCGCGCTAGAGATCGTGCTGCCGGCGATCCGCGCGCTGCGCCAGAGCCACCCCGACGTCGAGCTGGAGGTTCAGGTGGACACCAGCGACCGCCTTGGCGAGGCGCTGCTGAAGGGCGAGATCGACTTCTATCTCGGCCGGCTGACCGAGGGGATCGACCCGCGCGCCGTCGAGGTCGAGCCGGTCGGCCCCGAACCGCTCAGCCTCGTGGTGCGCGCCGACCACCCGCTGACGCGCGTGGCGCGGCCGACGCTGGGGGACTGTCTGTCCTTCGACTGGGTGATGCAGGGACGCGGCGGTCTCCTGCGCCGCACGGCCGAGGCCTATCTTCTGGAGCGCGGGCTGCCGCCGCCGGCGCGCGTGCTCAGCACCGCCTCCCTGCTGCTGACGCTGGCCATCGTCCGCGAGACCAGCGCCATCGCGCCGCTGGCCCGCTCGGTCGCGACCTATCACGCGGCGGGCGGGGGGCGGGTCGCGCTGCTGGACGTCGCGACCGACATGGCGGTCGCGCCCTTCTCGCTGGTGCTGCGACGCGCCGAGCCGCTGACGCCCGCCGCCCAGCGCGCCTGCGACCTCGTGCGCGCCGAGATGCCGCCGCCGTCCGCCGCCTGACGCAGCCCCGAGGGAACCTGCGGCCGATCCGCGCGTTTACCCGGCGTCCGTATCGCACAGGAGGCAGTCATGCTCAGCTGGGCCCTTACTTTTCTCGTCGTCGCGCTGATCGCAGCGCTGTTCGGCTTCGGCGGCATCGCGTCGGCGTCCGCCGGTATCGCACAGATCCTCTTCTTCGTGTTCATCCTGCTGTTCGTCATCGCACTGGTGGCCAACGCGCTGCGGGGTCGCGCGCCGCGCATGTGAGGACCGGGAAATGGTGGACGACACCGGGGGCGTTCGCGCGGCGCCCGGCCCCGGCGCCACGCTGGCCGCTGCGATGTTCGCGTCCCCGCGCCTCGACGCGCGGGGCTGGCTGCGCGTCGGGGTGTCCAGCGCCCGGACGCTCGCGCGCGACAACTTCACCCTGATCGCCGCCGGCTGCGCCTTCTACGCGCTGCTCGCGCTCGCGCCCGCGCTCGCCGCGCTCGGCGCGCTCTACGGCTTTTTCTCCGACCCGGCGGTGATCGCCGCCAACCTCGACGCCCTGGCCGACATCATGCCGGCGGAGGCGCACGGCGTCCTGGTCGCCCAGGCCGCCCCGCTCACGACCTCGACCAGCCGGGCGCTGGGGTTGACCTCGGTGTTCACGCTGGCCGTCGCGCTGTGGTCGGCGCGCGCCGGGGTTCGGGCGTTGATGGACGGGGTCGCGGTCGCCTATCGCGCCAGCGAGGGGCGGGGATTCCTGATCGAACAGGCGATCACCTATGCGCTGACCGCGCTGTTCGTCGTCCTCGCCGCGATCACCGTGGCGCTGGTGGTGGCCATTCCGGCGGCCCTGAGGCTGTTGCCGCTGGGCGACGGGACCGGCGCGATGATCGCCGACATCCTGCGCTGGCCGCTTGCGATGGGCGCAGTCGGCGCGGGACTGGCGCTGCTCTACCGGTTCGGCCCGCCGCGCAACGGCGCGCTGCGGGTCGGCCTCGCCCCCGGCGTGATCGCGGCCGTGGCGATCTGGCTGGCGGCCTCGGTGGCGCTTTCGGTCTATCTGCAGCGCGTCGGCGACTTCAACGCCACCTATGGCGCGCTCGGGGCGGTGGCGGCGCTGTTGGTATGGTTCTGGCTGAGCGCGCTCGCCGCGCTGGTCGGCGCGGTGGTGAACGCCGAGCTGGAGCGCGCCGTCGCGGAGCCGGCCCCGGCCTGAGGCTCCGCGCCTCTTCCGCAGCGCTGGCCGACATGGTCGACCGGCTGATCGGGGTTCGCGGGGGGCGGGTGGTTGAGGAGATCGCGGTCTCGGCCC
>DAINOD010000026.1:0-34571 GCA_036735545.1 Rubrimonas sp.
GGTTCGTGGACGCCAAGACGCTGGCCGAGCCGGCGCTGGCCGCGGTGCGCGAGGGCCGCACGACGTTCCATCCGGAGAACTGGGCGAAGACCTATTTCCAGTGGCTGGAGAACATCGAGCCGTGGTGCATCTCGCGGCAGTTGTGGTGGGGTCACCAGATACCGGTTTGGTATGGGCCTGAAATCGACGGCTCGGGGCGGCCAATTGCAGGCCGCGTCCGTGTGTTCTGTGAAGCGTCGGAAGCTGAAGCCTTCAAATGCGCTCAACTCTACTATGGAGATAGCGTCCAACTTGAGCGCACCTCGGAGGACGAAGATGGTGCGCTTCGTGAATTCATACCACCAGAAATCTTCACAATAAACGATGATGGCACTCTGCTTGCAACAACCCTAGACCGCGACCCTGACGTCCTCGACACCTGGTTCTCCTCCGCCCTCTGGCCGTTCTCGACCCTCGGCTGGCCCGAGGACACGGCCGAATTGCGCCGCTACTACCCCACCGCTGCGCTCAGCACCGGCTTCGACATCATCTTCTTCTGGGTCGCCCGGATGATGATGATGGGCCTGCGCTTCATGGACGGCGAAGTCCCCTTCAAGGACGTCTACATCCACGCCCTCGTCCGCGACGAGCAGGGGCGCAAGATGTCGAAGTCGCTCGGCAACATCATCGACCCCCTCACGCTGATCGACCAGTACGGCGCCGACGCGGTGCGCTTCACGCTGGCCTCGATGGCGGCGATGGGGCGGGACCTGAAGCTCGACGTCTCCCGCGTCGAGGGCTATCGCAACTTCACCACCAAGCTGTGGAACGCCGCCCGCTTCTGCGAGATGAACGGCTGCAGGCCCGACGCCGCCTTCGACCCCGCGTCCTGCCGCGAGCCGGTGAACCGCTGGATCGTCGGCGAGACCGCGCGCATCGCCGCCGCCACCGACGCCGCGCTGGGCGCCTACCGCTTCAACGACGCCGCCAACGGGCTCTACGCCCATGTCTGGGGCGTGTTCTGCGACTGGTATGTCGAACTGGCCAAGCCGCTCCTGCAGGGCGAGGACGGCCCGGCGAAGGCCGAGACGCAAGGAGCCGCAGCCTGGGCGCTGGACCAGTGCCTCATCCTGCTGCACCCGATCATGCCCTTCGTCACCGAGGCGCTGTGGGGCCAGATCGCCGAGCGGCCCATGCTGGTGCACGCGCCGTGGCCCGCGCTGCGGCTGTCGCTGGCCGACGCGCAGGCCGACGCCGACCTCGCCTGGGCCATCGCGCTGGTGGAGGCGGTGCGCAGCGTGCGCGCCGAGATGGCGCTGGCGCCCGGCGCGCCCGTCCCGCTGGTGGCCGTCGGCGCCGACGCCGCGGCGCGTGCGCGACTGGCGCGAATGGACGCGCTGATCCGCCGGGTCGCACGGCTGTCGGACGTGACCCACGCCGACGCGGCCCCCAGGGGCGCGGTCACGCTGGCGGCGGAGGGCGCGACGCTGTGCCTGCCGCTCGCCGGCGTCATCGACGTGGCGGCCGAGCAGGCGCGGCTGGCCAGGGCGCTGGAGAAGCTGGGCAAGGAGCGGGGCGGCATCGAGGCCAAGCTCGGCAACGCCGCCTTCCTCGAAAAGGCCCGCGCAGAGGTGGTGGAGAAGGAGCGCGCCCGGCTGGAGGCGTTGCAGGCCGAGGCCGCCAAGCTCGCCGCCGCCGCCGCGCGTCTGGCGGAGATGGCCTGAGCTATCCCCGCCACACCCCGGGCGCGCCCGCGGCCAGCGGCTCGGCCGCGGCGAACAGAAGGTCCTCGCGGAACGGCGCGGCGACCAGCTGGACGCCCGCGGGCAGGCCGTCGTCCATCCCGGTCGCGACCGCCAGCGCCGGCAGGCCGGTCAGCGGCAGGCCGATCTGGGTGATCTGCGCCTCGTAGAGCGCGGCGAAGGCGGCCGGGCCGCCGAGGTCCGCGTGGTCGGGGAAGGGCGGCTGGCCGGAGGTCGGAACCAGCGCGACGGCGTGCTCGGTGAGAAACAGCCGCCAGGCGCGGGCGATGGCGGCGCGCTCCTGCAGCGCGTCGGTCAGGCTCTCCAGCGACAGCGGCGGGGCCAGCGCCGCGAGCCGCGACCATACCTCCAGGGCGTCAGGGTCGCCCTCGACGGCGACCGATTCGGGCGCCGCGCGCATCGCCTCGCTGAGCCAGAGCGCCATCTGCGCCCGCGCCGCCCGGCGCAGCGGCGGGCTGGGACGCTCCACCACCTCCCAGCCTGCGTCGGAGAGCCGGTCGGCTGCGGCGCGCAGGCCGGCCGCCACCGGGGGCGCCACCGCCATGCCGTCCGGCGCCGGGCAGAAGGCGGCGCGGCGGGGGACCGGCGGCCCCTCCAGCGGGGCTGGAACCCACCAGGGGTCGCGCGGGTCCGGCGCCGCCATGGCGGCCAGCGCCAGCCGCACATCGGCGATCGAGCGCGCCAGGGGCCCGGAGACGGCCGTCAACTGCGCCCCGATCTGTCGCGCAGGCCCCGACGCGTTCCACGCCGCCACCCGGCCCAGCGTCGGGCGCAGCCCGTGCACGCCGCAGGCGTAGGCCGGATACCGGATCGAGCCCGCGATGTCGGTGCCGTGCGCCACCGCGCCCATCCCGGCGCAGACCGCCGCCGAGGCCCCGCCCGACGAGCCGCCCGGCGTGCGCCCCGGCGCGCGGGGATTGGTCGTGGCGCCGTAGAGCGCGCTGCGGGTGAACCAGCGGATCGAGAAGGCCGGCGTCGCCGTGCGCCCCACGATGACCGCGCCGGCGCGGCGGAAGTTCGCCGTCACGGGGCTGTCTTCGGCGGCGATGCGGTCGCGCTGGAGGCGCAAGCCGTTGGTGGTGGCGCGGCCCTTCTGGTCGACCGTCGCCTTGATGGTGACCGGAACGCCCGCCATCGGGCCGGGGTCCTCGCCGCGGGCGAACGCGGCGTCTACGGCGTCCGCCTCGGCCAGCGCCTCGGCGTCGAAGCGGTCCACGACGGCGTTGATCGGCCCGTTCGCGACGTCGATGCGGGCCAGCGCGCTCTCGGTCGCCTCGCGGGCGGAGAACCGGCGAGCGCGCACGCCGGCGGCGATCTCGGTCGCGTCCAGCGCCCACACGTCCACCGCCTCAGTCCAGCGTGGCCAGCAGACCGGCGAAGAGGCGGCCGCGTCGCGCGAGGCTGTCGATCTCCACATGCTCCTGCGGCGTGTGATAGCCCGCCCCGGCCGCGCCCAGCGAGCAAAGCGACGCCACGCCCATCGCCCCGGTGAAGTTGGCGTCCGAGCCGCCGCCCATCGACCCCGAGCCCAGCGTCTCGCCGAGCGGCGCGGCCAGCGCGCGGGCGCGCTCGAACAGCGCCATGGTCTCGGGGCGGTTGTCGTCCCACACCGGGCGCACGACGCCCGGGCGCACCTCCAGCGCCACCCCGTCGCGCTCTCCGGCCAGCGCGGCCATGCGCGCGACGCCTGCGTCGAGGTCGGCCTGGGTCTTGGCCATGCTCAGCACCTGCGCCGAGGCCCAGGACGGCACGCAGTTCACCCAGCGCCCCGAACGGAAGTCGTTGGCCGAAAACGTGCAGTCCGGCCCGCTCATCGCCTCGATGTCGAGGATCGTGCGCGCCAGCACGCGCACCGCCGAGACGCCGCTCTCCGGCGCCACGCCCGCATGGGCCGGCTTGCCGGCGGCGTGCAGCGTGAAGCGGGCGATGGCGTAGCGCCCGGTCGTCAGGCGGTTGTCGGGGCGCGCCGGCTCGGGCACCAGCACGTAGCGGCTGGCGCGCGCCTCGGCCTCGATCAGCGCGCGGGCGGCCGGCGTGCCGATCTCCTCGTCGGGCGTGAACAGGAAGGTGACCGGCAGCGGCGTGGCGACACCGGCGCGCGCGAGCTGGCGCGCCGCCTCGACGGCGAGATAGTTGCCCGACTTCATGTCCAGCACGCCCGGACCGTAGAGCCGGCAGCCCTCGATGCGGCAGGGGTTCTCGGCGAGCGAGCCGACCGGGTGCACCGTGTCGAAATGGCCCGACACCAGCACCCCCGGCGTTCCGGCGCGCGGATGCGGCAGGCGGGCGCGCACCGACGGGCCGAGGCCCAGCCGGCCGGGAATTATCTCCACCGTGGCGCCCAGCTCCGCGAGGTCGCAGGCGGCGAGGTCCATCATCCGCGCGACGGCGGCGGCGTCGTAGGTGGGGCTCTCGCACTCGACCCAGGGGCGCAGCCCCTCGGCCATGGCGTGGGCGTCGAAGGGTAGCGCGGCGGGGTTCATCGGCGGGCTCCGGCGGGGACGTCGTCGACTATGGGCGGCGGGGGCGCGGCGCGCAACGCAGGCCCGCTTGGCGCGGCCGCCGGCGGCGCTATGGTGCGCCAGCCTGCCCGGGAGAGACGCCTCGATGACCGCCATCGCACCCGTCACCGCCGTCCGCCTCGGCGTCGCGCTGATGCTGGCCGGCATGTTCCTGTTCGCGGTCAACGACCTGATGGGCAAGTGGCTGGTCGCCACATACTCGGTGGGCCAGGTGCTGATGATCCGCAGCCTGGCCGCCATCGTTGTGCTGGCGCCGTTCTTCCTGCGCGCCGGCCGCGCCGCGCTGCTGGCCCCGCCGCTCAGGCCGCTGCACGCGCTGCGGGCGGCGCTGGCGACCTTCGAGGTCTTCGCCTTCTACGCCGCGGTGCGCGACCTGCCGCTGGCCGACGTGATGACCTACTGGCTCGCCGCGCCGATCTACGTCGCGGCTCTGTCGCCCTTCCTGCTGGGCGAGCGGGTGGGCTGGCGGCGCTGGACGGCGATCGCGGCGGGCTTCGTCGGCGTGGTGGTGGCGCTCGACCCCTCGGCGCAGGCGCTGACGCCGGCCGCGCTGTGGTCGCTGGCGGGCTCGCTGGCCTTCGGGCTGATGATGGTGACGGGGCGGATGCTGCGCGGGGCGCCGGACGTGACGCTTGCGTTCTGGCAGCTCTCCGGCGCGCTGGTCGTGGGCGCGGCGACGGCGGCCTGGGGCTGGTCGCCGCCCTCAGCGCTCGATCTGGGGCTGCTGGCGCTCCTCGGGGTCGTGGCCACGGCTGCGCACATGTGCGTCACCCGCGCGCTGAAGTTCGCCGACGCCGCGACCGTGACGCCGCTGCAATACACGCTGCTGGTCTGGGCGATCCTGCTGGGCTGGCTGGCCTTTGGCGACGTTCCCCGCCCGGCCATGCTCGCCGGCGCCGCCATCATCGTGGCGGCGGGCCTGTTCATCTTCTTCCGCGAGCGTCAGGCGGCGCGCAGCGCGGCGTGACGCGGACAGCCGACGAGGTGGTCGTTCACCATCCCGCAAGCCTGCATCCATGCGTAGACGATGGTCGGCCCGCAGAACTTGAACCCCGCCGCCTTCAGCGCGCTCGAGATCTCGCGGCTCAGCGGCGTCTCGGCGGGCACGTCGGCCATGGACAACGGCGCGTTCTGGATCGGCGCGCCTCCGGTCCAGTCCCAGCACCAGCGGCCGAAGGCTTCCGGCCCCCCCATCGCCAGCAGGGCGCGGGCGTTGCCGACGGTCGCCTCGATCTTGCCGCGGTGGCGCACGATACCCGGGTCGGCCAGCGCGCGGGCCACGTCCGCCTCGCCCCAGCGCGCGATGCGCTCGGGCTGGAAACCCTCGAAGGCGGCGCGGAAGCCCTCGCGCTTGCGCAGGATGGTGATCCAGCTCAGGCCGGCCTGGAAGCCGTCGAGCACCAGCTTCTCCCACAGCGCCCGGCCGTCGCGCTCCGGCGCGCCCCACTCGGCGTCGTGGTAGGCGACGTAGAGCGGATCGTCGCCGCACCAGGGGCAGCGCCCCGCCGCCGCCGGCTCCGTGGTCACTGCACCCGCTCGCCGTTGGCCCAGATCTGGCCCTCACGCAGCTCGATCTGGCTCTCGAACACGCCCTCGTCCGCGTCGGTCCGACCCAGCCGCTCGGACATGGCGACAATCGCGCTCGCGTCGGACAGGCCGAGGAAGCCCAACTCCACCACCGCCTGCAACACCGGGGCCCAACCCTCGGCGCGAACGTTGAGCCGGCCCTCCGGCGTCGGCTGGCCCGGGATGATCGTCAGCATCCCGTCCGCGGCGACCCGCGCGCCGAGGCCGTTGAGCGTGGCGCGCGTGATCTCTACCGTCTCCACCCGCACCGGGGCCGAGGACAGCGCGGCGGCCGAGACGGCGTCGGTCACCCGCGCCTGGCCGCCGATCTCGACATTCAGTCCGACCGGGTCGTGCGGCAGCCGACCCTGCGGGTCGAGCGCCGCCCAGAGCGTGTCCTCGAGCTCCAGCGAATCGAGCCCGACCCGCAAGGTGTACGCCTGCGGCGTGGGCGTCGGGCGCACGGGCACGTCGAGCCCGGCGGTCGCACGCGCCATCCGCGCCGCGCCGCGCAGGTCGGGGCCGAGCGCGACGCCCATGCGCACGTCCTGCCCGTCGGCGAAATAGGTCAGCCGGCCGTCGAGGATCGCGAGCCGCCCAGTGGCCAGCCCCGTCGAGGCGACGCCCGCCGGCGCCTCGCTGCGCGACGCGCCGACGCGCAGATCGATGGAGGCGGAGCCCTCGCCCGCCGCGAGGCTGTCGATGTCGATCCGGGCGCCGCCCTCGGTCGTCACCGACAGCGCGACGTCGGAGGCGACGAAGGTGCTGCGCCCCTCCCCGTCAGCGACGTCGAGCGCAGAGGTCAGCTCGGCGGCGCGCAGGTCGACCTTGCCGCCGCCGGCCACGAAGGTCTCCAGCGTGGCGGCGACGTCGCTCAGCCGCACCCGCGCCTCGCGCAGCAGCGGCGAGGGCTCGGCGGAGAAGGCCAGCGCCGACGCCGACACCCGCGCCCCGGCGGCGCCCACGAGCGGGGTGTCGAGCGTCAGCCCCTCCAGCGTCAGCGCGAAGACCAGCGGATCGGGGCCTAGCGCGGGGTCGGGCGTCGCCGCGGTCAGCGCGCCCGTCTCGGCCGTGGTCGTGCGCAGCACCTGCCCGCCGAACAGCGGCGCGGCCGTCTCGGTCCAGGGCAGCGTCATCGACCAGTCTCCGCCCATGTCGGCCAGCGTCACCTGCTCCAGCCGCGCGACATAGCGGAAGGGAAAGCCGGAGATCGAGCGCTCGGCCCAGCGCAGGCTCAGCCCCTGCGCCTCCAGCGCCTGCGCCTGCGCGTCCACCGCCGCCTCGACGCGGCCGGCGCCCCAGAACCAGAAGCCGGACAGGCCGACCGCCAGCGCGCCGACCGTGACGCCCGCGTAGATCAGGGGCTTTTTCATTCGATTCTCTCCCGCTGCGGGCGGCGTGACAATGCCCCGGAGCCGGGCCAGCCTTCAACCGGCCCGAGCCTTCAACCGGCCCGATCAGCCGTCCTGCAACCCGCTCAGCAGGTCGCCCGTTCCCAGGGGTCGCTCCGGGCGCGCCATGCGCCAGCGGCCGACCCAGCGCAGCCGCTCCTGCGCCCGCGTGACCGCCACATAGGCCAGCCTGCGCCACAGGGCCACCCCGGCCTCGGACCGCCCCGAGCGCCAGGCGGCGTAGAGGTCGGGCGCGAAGACCTGCACCTCGGGCCATTGCGAGCCCTGCGCCTTGTGGATGGTGCAGGCGGCGCCGTGGACGAAGGCCGCGCCCATCCGCGCGGCGGTGGCGATCAGCGGCTCCTCGCGGTCGGGGGCCTCGATCTTGATGATCGCGGCCACGTTCACCCGCGGCGCCTCCGCCCCCACGACATGCAGGCGCGCGAAGCCGCCCTTGCGCCCCTCGCCGAGATAGACGACCTGCGCGCCCTTCACGAGCCCGCGCGCCTCGAGGTCGATGCGCTTCTTGCGGTGCTTCATCGGCAGTTCGATGCCGTCGCAGATCAGCGGCTCGCCCTCGGCCAGCGCGTCCTCCGGCAGGCCATGGGCGGCGCGGAAGCCCGCGATCAGCCGAACGCGGGTCTGGTTGCGCCAGCACAGCATCGGCGCCCGCGCCATCAGGTCCGCGTCGGCGCGGTCGGCCAGCATCACCCGGTCGTCGCGCGCCGCGGTCTCGGTCAGCAGGCGCTCGAAGCCCTCGAAGTCCAGCGCCTCGTCCTGCAGCGCGTGGGCGAGGTCGAGGATCGGGCTGTCCGCCGCCTGCCTGTGGACGCGGCCGAGGGCGACCTTGCGCGCCTCGGGCAGCGTCTCGAACACCATCGCGCCGGACTGCCCGACGGGCGCGAGCTGGGCCGGGTCGCCGAACAGCACCAGCAGCCCGAAGATGCGGCGCAGGTCGGCGAACAGCTTGTCGTCTAGCATCGACGCCTCGTCGATCAACCCGACGTCCAGCGCCTCCTCCCGCGGGGCCCAGCCGGTGATGAAGTCCGACCCGCTCAACCCCGCGATGGCCAGCGCCGCCGGGACCGAGCGGTGCACGGCGAAGGCCGCGCGGATGCGCGCCAGCAGCGCGGCGTCGAGCCGCTCGCTCACCGGGGGGGGCGTGTCGGGCTCGGCGAGCCACCTCGCCACCTTCTCGAACTCCGGGTCGTAGACCGGCACGTAGAGCACGCGGTGCACCGTCGTCGCCGGCACGCCGCGCCCGCGCAGGACGCTCGCGGCCTTGTTGGTGGGGGCGAGCACGGCGAAGGAGCGGCCGCGGCGGCGCCGGCGCGGCTCGTAGTCGGCCGAGATCGCCTCCAGCCCCGCCTCCGCCAGCCGGCCGGCCAGATGCGCCAGCAGGACGGTCTTGCCAGAGCCGGCCTTGCCCAGCACGGCGGCGACGGCGGCCTCCTGCGGCCCGTCGTCCTCGCGCGCGGCGGCGGAGCGCATGTCCAGATCGACGCCGACCGCCTTAAGCTCGGTCGCGACGGCGGCGAGGGCGCGCGTCTGATCCTCCGAGAACTCCACCGCGCGCCCTGTTCGCTGCCGTTGTCGCGGATCAATGCGCGGGCGGCCGCGGGGGCGCAAGTCTCGGGCCGACCCACGCCTCGGGAGGAAGCCATGCCCTACAAGACAATCCTCGTCCACATCGCCGACGACGACGCCGGCCACGCCCGCGCCGACGCCGCCGCCCGCCTCGCCGAGGCGCATGGCGGACGCGTCGTCGGCCTCGCCGCCGCCGCACAGCCGGCGCCAATCGTGGCGGAGGGTTCGTCCTTCGCCGCGGGCATCTGGGCCGAGCAGGCCGCCGAGCACGAGAAGGCCGCCCAGGCTGCGGCCGACGCCTTCGTGAAGCTGATGGAGACCCGCGGCCTGTCCGCCGAGGCGCGCGTGGTCGGCGGATTCGAGGACACCGCCGGCGCCGCCTTCTCGGTCAGCGCCCGCTACGCCGACCTCGCCATCGTCGGCGCGCGCAACGCGGTGAGCACGCGGGTGCTGGCCGACAGCCTGATCGACGGGGCCGTCTTCGACACCGGCCGCCCCGTGCTCGCCCTGCCGCCGCAGGGGATGGGGCCGAAACTCGGCAAGCGGCCGATGCTGGCCTGGGACGGCGGCCCGCAGGCCGCCCGCGCCGCGCTCGACGCGCTGCCGTTCCTGATCGCCGCGGAGGAAGTGCGCGTGGTGGTCGCCAAGACCTACTTCGGCATGTCGCGCCACGGCGAGGAGCCTGGCGCCGACATCGCCCGCTGGCTGTCCGGCCACGGGGCGCGGGTGACGGTGGAGGTGCTCGACCCCGGCTCGAAGCGCGTGCCGCAGGCGCTGGGCGAGGCGGCGCAGCGCAACGGCTGCGACATGATCGTGATGGGCGCCTTCGGCCACTCGCGCCTGCGCGAGGCGATCTTCGGCGGCGTCACGTCCGACCTGCTGTCGGAACCGCCGCTGCCGCTGTTTCTCGCGCACTGAGCCGGCGGTTCAGCCCACGACGAGCACCGCCCCGGCCGCGGTGATCGCCGTCACGACGGCGCCCCAGGCGGTGTCGATGGCGGCGATCCGCGGCGTCCAGCCCTTCAGCGTGGCGAGGTTGGTCGCCTCGTAGGTGCCGTAGCAGAACAGCCCGAACAGCGCGCCGTCCAGCGCCGCCTGCCCCGCCCCGCCGCCCGCCAGCGCCGGGGCGGCGGCGAAGTAGACCACGCCTGCGACGTAGACCGCGTAGAAGGCCGCCGCGACCTCCATGCGCGGGTCGTCCAGCATGATCGCGCCCAGTTGCCGCCGGAACATCGGCGCGGCGACGAGCTTCAACCAGAGCACGTCGACCGCGAGGAAGATCGCGAGCGCCGCGGCGTAGAGCGCGAGGATGGTCACGGTCGCCGTAGCCTCCGAATGGCGCCGCGGGTTGGTCCGGCGGCCGCGCGTGGATATATGCCCTCCATGCTCGATGTCCTGCGATCACTTTTCGCCGCGTCCGCGCCCGACGCCCCGCCCCCCGAGCCGCGGCTCGCCGCCGCAGCCCTGCTCGTGGAGGCGGGGCGGGTCGACGCCTGCTACCGGGCGGCGGAGGCGGCGGCGATCGAGCGCTTCCTCGCCCACGGCTTCGGGCTCGACCCCGCGCAGGCCCGCGCGGCGCGGGAGGAGGGCGAGCGCGCGCAGGCCGGGGCGCCCGACCTCGTGCGCTTCACCCGCGTGCTCAAGCACGGGCTGGACCACGCCGCCCGCATGGCGCTGATGACGGCGCTGTGGCGCGTGGTTCTGAGCGACGGCAAGCGCGACCCCCACGAGGACGCGCTGCTGCGCAAACTCGCGCCGCTGCTGGCGCTGACCGACCACGACAGCGCCGAGGCCCGCCGTCGGGCGGCCGATCCGTGGTGAGCGGCCCGCCCCGACGGGGCAGGTGAGCGTTGCGCGAATGCGACCCGCCGCGTGTCGCAATCGCGCGCGATGAACGCTGCGGCGCGGCTCCAATCGTTGTGCGCGCGTCGCGCCGCGCGGGGTCGTTCCCCCTGGAAAGTCAGACCGGCGTGCGACCCGGCCGCATCGAGGGAGTCGCGCGACGATGATGCTCGTCCGCACCTATCTCGCCCCGTCCGCCATCGAGGGGCTCGGCGTCTTCACCCGCGAATCCGTCCGCAAGGGCGATCTGGTCTGGCGTTTCGACACGCGCTTCGACCGGGTGATCCCGGTGGAGGACGTGCGCGCGGCGCCGCCGCACATGCAGGAGTTCATGGAGCGCTACGGCTATCCGTTGCCGAGCGACCCCGAGAACTTCGTGGTGCTCGACGTGGACGAGGGGCGCTTCATGAACCACGCCGACGCGCCCAACTGCGAGTTTCCTCCCGACGGCGAGACCGGCTGGGCGTTGCGCGACATCGCCGCGGGCGAGGAGCTGACGTGCCACTACGCCTGCTTCACCCTCGGCGAGATCGCCTTCCAGCCATCGCGCCACGAGGTCGGCCACATCCGCCACGCGGCGGAATAGCCCTCAGCCGCCGAGGATGCGGCCGACGATGTCGGCCGTGTCCTTCGACAGGCCGGGCGTGGCGGCGACGCGTTCGAGCTGGGCCCGGATCAGCGCCTGCCGACCCTCGTCGTAGAGCCGCCACGTCTCGAAGCAGCCCGCCAGCCGCGCCGTGGTCTGCGGGTTGCGCGGGTCGAGGCGGATCAGCCAGTCGGCGACCAGCGCATAGCCCGAGCCGTCCGCAGCGTGGAAGCGGCTCGGATTGCCCGTCGCGAAGGCGCCGATCAGCGAGCGGAACTTGTTCGGATTCAGCCAGTCGAAGACCGGATGCCCGGTCAGCGCGGCCACCCGCGCCGCGGCGTCGGACGCCGGCGCGGTCGCCTGCACGGCGAGCCACTTGTCCATGACGCCGCTGTCGTTGCTCCAGCGGTCGTGCAGCGCCGCCAGCGCCGCCGGGGCCTGCGGCGCGTCGGCGTGGACCAGCGCCGCCAGCGCGGGGAACTGCTCTGACATGTTGTCCGCGCCCGCGAACTGGGCGGCCGCGCGCGCGAGGTCCTCCGGCCTGCCGCGCGCGACCAGCAGCGCCATCGCGCGGTTGCGCAGGGCGCGCTTGCCGGCCGACGCGGCGTCGGGGGCGTAGGGGCCGGGGGTGGCCATGTCCGCGTGCAGCCGCTCCAGCGTCGCGCCAAGCCGCGCGCCCACCGCCGCTCGCAGCGCCTTCAACGCCGCGTGGATCGCCTCGGGGTCGGCCGGCGCGCCGCGCGCATGCGCCTCGCGGGCGATCTCGTCCTCGCCCGGCGTCTCGAGGACCAGCGCGCGGAAGGCGGGGTCCAGGCGCTCGTCCGCCGCGGTGGCGTCGAGCGCGTCGAGCAGCGCCGGCTCGGGCGCGGCCCCGCCCAGCATCCGCAGCGCGACGTCCACCGCATAGCCGCGGCCCGCCTGCCAGCGGTTGAAAGGGTCGCTGTCGTGGGCCATCAGGAAGGCGCGCTCGACGTCGGACTGCGGGTGCTCCAGCCGCACCGGCGCCGAGAAGCCGCGCAGCGCCGAGACCACCGGGCGCGCGCCGAGGCCCTCGAAGGTCACCGTCGTCGCGGCCTCGGAAAGCTCGACCATCCGCGTGCCCTCGGGCAGCAGTTCGTCGCCGTTCGGGCCGATCAGCCCCAGCGCCACGGGAACGACCAGCGGCGGCTTGTCGGGCTGGCCGGGAGTGGGGGGCGTGCTCTGGCGCAGCGTCAGGGTCAGCCGGCCCTGCGCCGCGTCCCAATCCTCGGCCACGGTGACGGTCGGCGTGCCGGCCTGCGACCACCAGCGGGCGAACTGGCCGAGGTCGCGGCCTGTCGCGTCCTCGAAGCAGCGGCGGAAATCCTCGATGGTGCAGGCCTGCCCGTCGTGACGCTCGAAGTAGAGATCGAGCGCCCGGCGGTAGCCCTGCGCGCCCACCAGCGCGTGCAGCATGCCGATGACCTCGGCCCCCTTCTCGTAGACAGTGGCGGTGTAGAAGTTGTTGATCTCGGCGTATTCCTCCGGCCGCACGGCATGGGCGAGGGGCCCGCTGTCCTCGCGGAACTGGCGGCTGCGCATCAGCTTGGCGTCCTCGATCCGCTTCACCGCGGCCGAGCGCGTGTCGGCGGTGAACTGCTGGTCGCGGAAGACCGTCAGCCCCTCCTTGAGGCAGAGCTGGAACCAGTCGCGGCAGGTGATCCGGTTGCCGGTCCAGTTGTGGAAATACTCGTGCGCCACGATCGCCTCGATCCGCTCGTAGTCGGCGTCGGTCGCGGTCTCGGGGCTGGCGAGAACATACTTGGAGTTGAAGATGTTCAACCCCTTGTTCTCCATCGCGCCCATGTTGAAGTCGTCCACGGCGACGATGTTGAACAGGTCCAGGTCGTATTCGCGCCCGTAGGCGGTCTCGTCCCAGCGCATCGAGCGCGCCAGCGCGTCGAGCGCGTAGGCCGTGCGGTCCTCGTCGCCGGGCCGCACCCAGACCCCAAGCGTCACCTCGCGGCCCGATGCGGTGGCGAAGGGCATCGTGCGCGCCCGCAGGTCGCCCGCCACCAGCGCGAACAGATAGGAGGGCTTCGGGTGCGGGTCGCGCCAGCGGGCGAAGGGACGACCGTCCGGCGTCTCGCCCTGCTCGACCAGGTCGCCGTTCGACAACAAGGCGGAGAACCCCGCCCCCGGCGCGACCAGCCGCACCTCGTAGCGCGCCATCACGTCGGGGCGGTCGGGAAAGAAGGTGATCTTGCGGAAGCCCTGCGGCTCGCACTGGGTGCAGAACATGCCGCGCGACAGGTAGAGCCCCTCCAGCGCCTTGTTGTCCTCGGGGTCGATCTCGACCACCGCCTCCCAGTCGAAGGCGTCCGGCAGCGGGCCCTCCAGCGTGAGCCCCTCGGCGTCCACAGCCGGGCTGACCGACCGGCCGTCCACCGCCGCCGAGACCAGCCGCAGCGCGCGCCCGTCGAGCCGCAGCGGCCCCCCCGGCCCGTCCGGGTTGCGGCGAAAGGCGATGCGGGCGGCGACGCGCGTTCCCCGCGGCGCGAGGTCGAAGTCGAGCGCGACGGTCTCCACCAGCCACGCGGGCGGTCGGTAGTCGGCGAGGCGGGTGGGGGCGGGGGCGGATTTGCCGGTCTCGTCGCGCATCGGGCTCTCCTGTCGTGCGGCCGGGAGCCTAGGGCGGGGGCGGCGCGCTGGCCAGCAGCTTGACCCCCGCACCTGTCGGGCGCGCTTGACCACGCCCGCGGCGGCGTCATCCTCCGCCGCCTTGTCGAAGGGGAACGCCATGCGCGCCGCGGCCATGCTTGTTGGGATCGGCGTGCTGTGGGGGCTCAGCTTCACGCTGTCGCGCATCATTGTGGGCGGCGGGGCGCACCCGGTCGCCGTGGCGTTCTGGCACGCGACGATGGGTTGCGCGACGCTGGCGGCGCTGGGATTCCGGCCGCGGCTCGACCGCGCCTCGCTGCGGTTCTTCGCCGTGGCCGGCCTCAGCGGCACGGCGCTGCCCTCGGTGCTGGTGCTGCTCGCCGCGCAGCATGTCGCTGCGGGGGTGCTCAGCGTCTGCATGGCCATGGCCCCGATCCTGTGTCTGACCTTCTGCGCCGCGCTGGGCGTCGAGCGTTTCGAGGCGCGCCGCGCCGCGGGACTGGCCGCCGGCCTCGCCGCGGTGGGGCTGATCGCGGCGCCCGGAGGCGCGGCCCCGACGCTGTGGGCGCTGCTGGCCGTGGCCGCCGCGGCCTCCTACGCCGCGGAGGAGGTCTACATCGCCCTGCGGCGTCCGCCCGACGCGCATCCCTTCGCGCTCCTGGCGGGGATGCAGGGCGCGGCGGCGCTCTATCTCGCGCCGCTCGCGGTGGCGCTCGGCGTCCCGTGGCCGCTGGCGGCGGACTGGGGCCCGGCGGAGGTCGCCTTCTTCCTCAAGCTGGCCGGCGACATGCTGGCCTATGGCGGCTTCGTGGCGCTGATCGGCCTCACGGGGCCCATCTTCGCCAGCCAGGTCGCCTACGTCGTGGTGGCCTCGGGGGTTGGATGGGGCGTCTTCGTGCTCGGGGAACGGCACCCGGAGCACTTCTGGCTGGCGCTCGGGCTCATGGCGGCGGGACTGACGCTCACCCTGCCACGATCCGTTAAAAAAGCCATCGACCCCGCCGGATAGGTGCTTATAAGGGTCCAACCGCGGGTAAACCGCGCAAGATGACCACGGGAGGTCAACACATGTCATATCTTTTGAAGTCGGCTGCGGTGTTCGCAGTCGCAGCGTCGCTCGGTTCCACCGCCGCCGCTCAGGACCGTTCGGGCTGGCCGTCGAGCTTTTCGGTCGGCACCGCGAGCCAGGGCGGCGTGTTCTTCATCTACGGACAGGGCTGGGCGAACCTCGTCTCCGAGATCGTCGGCGTTCCGTCCTCGACCGAAGTGACCGACGGCCCCGTCCAGAACGCGACCGGCGTGCAGGACATGGACTTCGACTTCGGCATGGTCACCATGGGCCCGGCCTATGACGCCATCAACGGGACGAGCCCGCTGGCGCCCGGCGTGAGGCACGACGACATCCGCGCCATCTTCCCGATGTACAACACGGGCTTCCACTTCATCGCGTTGCGCTCCTCGGGCATCGAGAGCCTGTCGGACATCCCCGACGGCGCGCGCGTGGGCGTGGGTCCGCAGGGCGGCACGCCGGGCACCTACATCCCGCAGATCATGGAGGCGATCGGCAAGAACGTGGAGATCCGCTACGGCGGCGCCGCGGACCTCGCCGGCCAGCTCCAGGACGGCCTGATCGACGTGTTCGGCTTCGCCGCCGGCATCCCCTTCCCCGCCTTCGCGCAGGTGGAGGCGCAGCTTGCGGTGAACTTCATCGGCCTGACCGAGGAAGAGCAGCAGATCATCCTCGGCAAGATGCCGGTGAACCCGTTCGTCATTCCGCAGAGCGCCTATTCCTCGATGCCGGGCGACCAGCTTTCGGTCAGCATGTGGAACTTCGCCATCGGCCACGCCGACCTGCCGGAGAGCTTCGTCTACGAAGTCGTCAAGGCCGTGATGGAGAACCATGACCGCATGGTGAGCATCCACCGCGCGGCCGTGGAGACGGTGCCGGAGAACTTCGACAAGAACCTCTTCATCCCCTGGCACCCCGGCGCGGTGCGCTACTTCGAGGAGAAGGGTTACACCATCGCCGACGATCTGCGCGGCTGATCGGTCGGTCCGGTCCCGGCGCTGGCGCCGGGACCGGACGCCTGGCGACGAAAGCAGGGGTGATCATGAGCGAAGGCGTCAACGAGCGCATCGTCGTGCAGGGCGTGGACGACGACGCGCCGGCGGGTTACGAGCGCACCCTTGACCGAAGCGCGCTCGGTCTGTTCCTCGCCGGCTGCTGCATCCTCTATGCGGTCTGGCACATCTACGTGCTGACCATCGCGCCGCTTGAGACCATCGCGTTCCGCCTGCTGCATGTCACGGGCGCGCTGATGCTGGGCTATGCGCTGGCGCGGCCGCGGACGGGCGGAACCGTCGTCGAGACGACGCCCGGCTGGGGCAAGGCGCTGGAGACGGTCGCGGGCGCCGGCGTGCTCTACGCGCTGGCCATGGTGGGCGTGGCCTACTGGGGCCTTCACATGCACGGCCAGGCGATTCCCGAGCCGTGGGTCTTCGCGAATTTCGGTCAGGTGCTGCTGGCGGGCGTCGCGCTCGCCGTGGTGCTGGGCTGGGTTCTGCCCGACACCGGGAACGGCATTCCCCTGCGCGACTGGGTGCTGGTGGCGGCCTCGCTCGCGGCGGGCGCCTTCCTGCTCTACGGGCTCGACAATCTCGGCTATCGCCTGCGCGCCGGCACCGGCCGCGCGGACCCGCAGAACGGCTGGGCGGCGCTGATCGGGCTGATCCTGATCCTGGAGCTGACGCGCCGCGTGGCGGGGCTGGCGCTGGTGATCATCGCCGCGATCTTCGTCGCCTACGCCTTCCTCGGCCCGCTGCTGCCCGGCATCCTCGAACACCGCGGCTACACCGCATGGCGGGCCTTCAGCTACATCTTCACCGAGCGCGGGGTGCTGGGGCCGACCACGGCGGTCAGCTCGACCTACATCATCCTGTTCATCATCTTCGCGGCCTTCCTGCAGGCGTCGAGGGTGGGCGACTACTTCGTGAACTTCGCCTTCGCCGCCGCGGGCCATGCGCGCGGCGGCCCGGCCAAGGTGGCGGTGTTCGCCTCGGGCCTGATGGGCATGATCAACGGCACCTCGGCGGGCAACGTGGTGGCGACCGGCTCGCTGACCATCCCGCTGATGAAGAAGGTCGGCTACCGTCCCCAGACGGCGGCGGCGGTCGAGGCCGCGGCGTCCACCGGCGGCCAGATCATGCCGCCGATCATGGGCGCCGGCGCCTTCATCATGGCCGAGGTGACGGGCATTCCCTACACCGAGATCGCCATGGCGGCGATCATTCCGGCGGTGCTCTACTTCATATCCGTCTATTTCATGGTCGATTTCGAGGCGCGCCGGCTCGGCATGAGCGGCATTCCGCGCGACCAGTTGCCCGAATTCGCGAAGCTCGCGCGGCAGGCCTTCCTGTTCCTGCCCATCGTCATCCTGGTCGGCGCGCTGTTCGCCGGCTATTCGGTGATCCGCGCCGGCGCCTACGGCATCGCCTCGGCCGCCGTGGTCAGCTGGCTGACGCCCCACGCCATGGGCCCGCTCGCCATCGCGAAGGCCTTCGCGCTGGCCTCGCGCATGGCGATCCAGATCATCGCGGTCTGCGCCAGCGCCGGCATCATCGTGGGCGTCATCGCGCTGACCGGGGTGGGGGCGCGGTTCTCGTCGGTGCTGCTCGCCCTCGCCGAGACCAACCAGCTGATCGCCCTGATGTTCGCCATGGCGATCTCGATCGTGCTGGGCATGGGGATGCCGACGACCGCGGCCTACGCCGTCGCGGCCTCGGTGGTGGCGCCCGGGCTGATCCAGCTCGGCATCCAGCCGCTGGTGGCGCATTTCTTCGTGTTCTACTTCGCGGTGATCTCGGCGATCACGCCGCCGGTGGCGCTGGCCGCCTACGCCGGCGCGGCCATCGCGGGGTCGGAGCCGATGCGCACATCGGTCGAGAGCTTCCGCATGGGAATGTCGGCCTTCATCGTGCCGTTCATGTTCTTCTACAGCCCCGCGCTGCTGCTGATCGGCCAATGGTGGGACGTGGCGCATTTCGCCGGCACGGCGATCGTCGGCGTCTACCTTCTGTCCGCGGCCGTGGTGGGCTGGTTCTTCGGGCGCACCGCCCTGCCCGTGCGGATCGCGCTGCTTGCGGCGGCCCTGCTCATGATCGCGGGCGGCATCGCCACCGACGTCGCGGGCGTGGCGCTGGCCGTGGGCGCGTGGCTCTATCAGACGCGGCTGGCCGCGCGCACCGCCTGATCGCGCACGAAGTCGCCGAGCGCCGCGGCCACCGCGCCGCGCGCCCGGCGGCTGACGAAGACGCCCACATGGCCCGCGTCCAGCGCGCACTCGCGCCAGAGCGGGCCGATCAGAGGCGCCAGCGCGCGGGCGCAGGCCGGCGGCACGATGTGGTCGCGCAGACCCAGCACGCCGAGGACCGGCGCTTCGATGGCACGAAGGTCCACCCGCCGGCCGTCGAGACGGAATACGCCCCGGAACAACCGGTTCTCGTGGTAGATGTCGATCAGCAGTTGGCGCCCCGCCTCCTCGGGGTGGTCGGGGCGCTCGGCCAGCCAGCGCTCCATGCGCAGGTAATGCGCGATGGCGGCCGGATCGCCGTCGCTCTCCATCAGCCCCAGCGTGTGGCGGCCGAGCGTGCGCGAGGGGCTCAACCCGGCGAACACCGCCGCCAGCGCGCCGCCGGGCAGGCCGCGCATCTGGCGCAGCAGCGCCTCGATCTCGGCGGGCGCGAAGGCGCGCACCAGCCGCGCAAGCGCCGCGTCGGGCTCCGCGTGGCAGTCGACGGGCGTCACCGCAAGCGCAAGCCCGGCCACCGAGTCCGGCTCGAGGGCGGCGAGGCAAAGCGCGAACAGCCCGCCCTCGCAAACCCCCATCAGCACCGGGCGGGCGCCCTCGGCGCGGGTCACGGTCTCGACCGCCTCGGCGAGGTGATCGAGCACGAGGTCCTCGAACGCGAGCCAGCGCAGCCCGGGCCGCGGCGGGCCCCAGTCCAGCGTCCATGTCGCCACGCCGCCGGCGGCCAGCGCGGCGAGCAGCGAGCGATCGGGCGCGAGATCGACGATCTCGTCGCCGCCGACGAGGCCATGGACCACGAGCAGCGGGGCCGCGGCGGGGTCCGGAGCCGGCCCCTCGCAGCGGGCGAGCGCCACGCCCTCGCGCCGGGCGACCACGCGGCGCGGGGTCGCGCCGATGGCGGTGTCGGCCGGGGTCGCACGCGTCAACGCCGCGGCGACGCGCCAGACGCGGGCGGCGTCGTCCAGCGCGCCCCGCTTGACGCCAGGCCCTGCTGGGGGGGGGCGCTTCACGGGCGCTGCTGCTCGCGGCGCATGGCGCGCAGTTCGCGCCGCAGGGCGGCGACGGTGCGCTGAAGCTCCTCGACCTCGCCGCGGCCCGCCAGGCCGCGCGCGGCGCGCCATCCCTCCACCGCCGCCGCCTCGGCCGCGCGCAGGGCCAGCGCCGCGCGCAACACCGCGGCCTGCGAGGCGAGGAAGGCGTCGGAGCCCTGCAGCGCGTCGCGCTCCGCCGCCGCCGCGTCCACCCATCGCGCCTGCGCGCTCAGCAGGTCCTGCGGCGGATCGTCGAGCGCGGCGCGGGCCATGCGCTCGGCCATGCGCCCGTAGGCCGCCGTGACCATCGCGCGATGGGCGGCCAGCGCCTGCCGCAGCGCCTGCGCCTCCGGGCCCCTGGCCAGCCCCTCGCGGCCCATGTCCTCGCCGTCGGGCATAGCCAGCAGCCGGCGGATCGCGGGATCGTCGGCCATCTCGGCGCCGAACAGCCACGCGGAGGGGTCGAGAAAGCGCGCCAGAGCCGCCGCGCCCAGCGGATCGGCGGCGCCTGCGGCCCCTGCGCCGGCGAGGGCGCTCCACGCCGCGCGCTGGGCCTCCACGGCACGCCAGAGCGCGTCGGCCGTGTCGCGGTCCTCGCAGGCGCGGCGCATCAGGCGCGCCCAGGCGTCGACGAAGGCTCTGGCGGCGTCCTCCACCGTTCCGCCCGCCGCGCCCTCAGACCCCGACAGCGGCCAGCGCCTCGGCCAGCTTCGCCACGTCGGCCGAGGCGAGGCCGGCGATGTTGGCCCGTCCGTCGCCCACCAGATAGACGCCGTGCTCGGCGCGCAGGCGCTCGACCTGCGCCTCGCTGACCGGCAGCAGCGAGAACATGCCGCGCTGGCGCGCGATGGCGTCGAAGGCGTCGCTGTTCATCCGCGCGCGCAGCGCCTCGGCGAGCCTCGCGCGCAGGCCCAGCATCCGGCCCCGCACCGCGTCGAGTTCGGCCATCCAGTCGGCGCGCAGGGCGGGGTCCTCCAGCACGAGCCGCACCAGGGCGGCGCCGTGGTCCGGGGGCATGGACCACAGCACGCGGGCCAGGGCCTTCAGCGTCTCCTGCGTCGCGCTGGCCGCAGCGGGGCCCGCGGCCACCGCGACCGCGCAGCCGACCCGGTCGCGGTAGACGCCGAAATTCTTGGAGCACGACAGCGCGAGCAGTAGCTCCGGCACGACCGAGGCCATGGCGCGCAGACCGGCGGCGTCGGCCTCCAGCCCGTCCCCGAAGCCCTGATAGGCGAGGTCCACGAAGGGCGTGAAACCCAGCGCCACGGCCATGTCGGCGAGCTCGCGCCACTGTTCAACGCTGAGGTCCGCGCCGCTGGGGTTGTGGCAGCAGCCGTGCAGCAGCACCACGTCGCCCGGACCCGCGGACTGCAGCGCGTCGCGCATCGCAGGCCAAGCCACCCCGCCGGTCGCCGCGTCGTAGTAGGGATAGGTCCGGAACGCGAGACCCGCCGCCTTCGCGATGGCGGCGTGGTTCGGCCAGGACGGGTCGGTGATCCATAGCGTCGCGCCCCGCTCGGCGCGGCTGGCGAGATCGGCCAGGAGCCGCACGGCGCCGGTGCCGCCCGGCGTCTGCGCCAGCGCGAGCCGGTCGGCCGCAACCGCGTCGCCCAGCGCGAGCGCCGCCATCGCCCGGCAGAACGCCTCGTCGCCGGCGGGCCCGAGATAGGTCTTTGTGGTCTGCGTCTCGTGCAGCCGCGCCTCGGCGGCGCGCACGGCGCGCATCACGGGGGTCGCGCCGCTCTCGTCGCGGTAGACGCCGACGCCGAGGTCGAGCTTGCCCGGCCGCGGATCTGCGCGGAACATGCCCGTCAGAGCGAGGATCTTGTCCGGCGGCGGGGCCTGCAGCGTCTCCAGCATCGTCGTTCCTTTCCCCGAATCGGCCGTTCCCCGGCCATCGTTATACGCATCGCCGCGCGGCGCGGCAGGGGTCGCCCGCCCTTGCGCCCGCGGTCCCGGGCGGCCATTAGGGGTGATCGAGCATCGCCCGTCGAGCCCAGCCCCGTGACGCTTCCCCCCGCACGCCTGCTCGCCCGCTGGGCGGCGACCCTCGCGATCGCCGCGGCCGGCGGCGCGATCGCCTTCGCCGTCGGCGCGCCGCTGCCGTGGATGCTGGGCGCGCTCGTCGCGACCGGCCTTTCCGCCGCGACCGGCCTGCAGCCGCTCGGCGCGACGCTCGCCTTTCCCCAACGCCTCAGGATCGCCTTCATTCCCGTCATCGGCGTGCTGATCGGCGCGGCGGCCACGCCCGAACTGATCGCCGCCGCCCCCGGCTGGTGGCCGGCCCTGATCGCGGTGCCGCTGTTCGTGCTGGCCGCCCATGGCGGCAACTACCTGCTGCTGCGCCGCGCCGGGCTGGACAAGCCCACCGCCTTCTTCGCGGGCATGCCGGGCGGGCTGATCGAGTCGATCGAACTGGGCGAGAAGGCGGGCGCCGAGGTGCGCGCGCTGACCGCGCTGCAGTTCGCCCGGATCGCCATCACCGTCAGCTCCGTGCCGCTGATCTTCTCGCTGATCGAAGGCCGGGCGCTGGGCAGCGCCGCGGGCGAGAACTTCGGCGCGCTGGCGCCCATCTCGCCATGGGACGTCGCCGTGATGCTGTTCTGCGGGGTGGCGGGCCTGCTCGGCGCGCAGGCGCTGAAGCTGCCGGCGGGCCAGATCACCGGCCCCATCGTGCTCAGCGCCGCCGCGCACCTCTCCGGCCTGACCGAGGCCGCGCCGCCGCCATGGCTCGCCGCCGTGGCCCAGACGGTGATCGGCGCCAGCCTCGGCGTGCGCTTCGCCGGGGTGGACCGGCCGATGCTGGCGCGCTGCTTCGCGCTGTCGGCCTTGTCGGTGAGCTACATGCTGGCGCTGGCGGGGCTGTTCGCCCTGGCGCTGGCGGCCATCGGCGTCGCAGGCCCGGCGGCCTCGGTGCTGGCGCTCTCGCCCGGCGGGGTGATCGAGATGGGACTGGTGGCGCTGTCGCTGCAGGCGAGCCCGATATACGTCACCCTGCTGCACATCGTCCGCATCCTCGCGACCGTGTGGCTGGCGGTCTGGCTCTGGGGCCGGGTGCGCGATTGAGGGCGGGGCGCGCGCCCGGTTCGGGCGCGCGGTCAGGGCGCCCGGTTGGTGCGCGCGGTTGGTGCGGGCGGTCAGGGCACGCGGGCAGGGTCGCCGACGAACTCGGTCGAGGCGAAGCCGCCGCCCTGAAACGCCCCCTCCAGCGCATCGGAGGGGCCGATCTGCGCCACCTTGGCGGCGAAGGCTTCCGCGTCGTCCTGCGGATCGTAGCCCAGCCGGAAGGCGTTGGCGTTGTCCCACCAGCCGCGGGTGTTGCGCGAGACGCCGTAGACGATCTCGAAGTCGTAGTCGGCGCGCAGCCCGGCACGCACAAGGCGGGCGAAGTCGCCGTAGGACTGCCACGTCGACAGCATCCGGGCGTTGGTCGGCTCGGGAAAGCAGCTGCCGATGCGCATGCAGAAGGCCCGGACGCCGAACTTGTAGGCGTATAGCGCCGCCAGGTCCTCCCCGAACGCCTTCGACAGCCCGTAGCGCCCGTCCGGCCGCGGCGGCGTTTCGTGGTCGAGCCGCTGCGTGCGCCGGTAGAGCCCGATCGCGTGGTTCGAGCTGGCGAACAGCACGCGGTCGACGCCGTGCTGGCGCGCGCCCTCCCACAGGTTGATCGCGCCCGCGATGTTGGCGGCGTGGACCGTCGGCCAGTCCGCCTCGTTCGGCTGGCCGCCCAGATGCACCACCGCGTCCATGTCCTCGCAGAGCGCGGCGACGCCCGCGGCGTCGGCCAGCTCGCAGGTCACGGCCTCCTCGCCCGGCCCGGCGTCGGCGATGGCCACGCGGTCGGACAGGCGCAACAGCGCGAACCGCCCCGCCAGCCGCTCGCGGAGCACGCCGCCGAGGCTGCCCGCGGCGCCGGTGATGAGCACGCGCTCGATGGGTCGGGTCATGGCTGGTTCCTCTGCTGGGTCCATGTCAGGCAATCGTCGGAATGCAAGCGTCGCAAGGCGAGGCCCCGGGACAGGTTAGGCGAGGCCGCGCCCGCAGCGGCGATCGTCCGCTGCAAACCGCCGCGCTGCGACGCTGCGCGCGGCGCTTCGCAGGACACCCACGGGATCGCCTGTCGGCAACCACGCCGGGTCCTCAGCGCGTCTGCACCGTATGCGCCTCGATCCAGTCCCAGTTCAGGTCTTGGCCGATCCCCGGGGCCCCGCTCAGATGCACGAAGCCCTCGGCGTCCATCGGGTCCTCGATGCTGTTGAGATATTCGGGCGTCGCGTCGTGATCGATGAACGGGTGGAGCAGGCCGCGCTCGTACCAGCGCCCGTTGTGGGCTGCGGCGAGCACGGTCAGGTTCTCCGCGCCGCCGCCATGGACCTCGCACTGCATGTTGAACGACTCGGCGAGGTGCATGCACTTCAGCGCCGGCGTGACGCCGCCCACGTCGTGCACCCCCGTCCGCGCGATGTCGCAGGCGCCGGACGTGATCCACTCGGCGCGCGCGTGACAGCGCCCCCAGGCGGTCTCGGGCCCCAGCACGGGGATGTCGAGGTTCGCCGCGAGCCACGCATAGCTCGACGGCGAGCTCTCCTCCATGGGCTCCTCGTACCAGTAGTAGCCGAGGTCCTGGATCGCGCGGCCGAGCTTCAGCGCCTCCATGCGGCTGTACCAGTGGTTGGCGTCGAGCATCAGCGGATAGTCCGGCCCCACCGCCTCGCGCACCGAGGCGCAGGCCTTGATGTCCCACTCGACCGAGGGCGCGAAGCTGACCGGCGGCATCCAGGTGTGCAGCTTGATCGCCTGATAACCGCGGGTGTTCTTCATCCAGTCGGCGAAGCGGCCGTAATCCTCCGGCGTCCTGAGCCCGCCCTCCAGTTCGTCGCCGCACATGGTCGAGCCGTAGGCCGGCACGCGGTCGCGGTAGCCGCCGAGCAGTTTCCAGACCGGCTGGCCCAGCGCGCGCCCGGCCAGATCCCACAGCGCGCATTCCACGATGGCGAGCGTGCGGTCGTGCAACTGGCCCGACGAGCCGCGCTGCCAGCGGGCCATGGCCAGCCAGAGCCTTTCGCGCATGAAGGGGTCCTGACCAAGCAGGACGGGGCGGATGAAGCCGTCCAGCAACTCGGCGCGGACGAGGTCCGGCGCGGCCAGCATGTGCCCGACCGTCCCGTCGTCGCAGCGGATGCTCAGCACGGCGCGCCTCGTCTGTCGCGGTTCGGGCGCGGGGTGGGCGTGACCGTCGCTGTCCTTCTCCCTGTCGGTGCTGTGCGTGAAAACGCGCGCCTCGACCGCCTCGATCCTCATGGCCGCTCCTTCCCTTGCTTATTTCTTGTCGTTTGCGGCGATGGCCTCGGGCGTCCTGCGATGGCGCTTGCGCCCCGGCTGCAGACGCGCGCGCTCCGGCGTCACGGCGGCCGGTTCGGCGAACCGACGCGGGATCGGGCCGATCTATGCGGACAGCCTCAGCGCCAAAAGGTCGACGACTTCTCGCACGCCGGACTGCGGCGCGGAGCCGGAGAGCGACGCGCCGGTCTGGATCATCGGTCGGTTCCCCTTGCTCTCGGCGATCATCTTCGTGTCATCCTGCGAATTCAAGAGCCGCACGAACGCGGCCGTCAGGGGGAAGCGTCGATGTATCTCGGCACCCAGTTCCGTCCGCGCGACGACGACGACCTGAGGGTCTTCGCCCAACTCGGGGTGCGCCATGTCTGCGTCGATCCGCCTCCCGCGCGTCCGGGCCAGACCGCGCACGACTGGACCCGAGACCAGCTGATCCGCCACCGGGACAGGCTGGACGGCTTCGGGCTGATCCTCGACATGGTCGAGCTGCCGCTGAAATCGAACCCGATCGAGCGCAGCGAAAGCCCCGACATCCTGCGCGCCGGCCCCGATCGCGACCGCCAGATCGACAGCATCTGCCGCATCATCGAAAATGTCGCCGCGGCGGGCGTGCCGGCGGTGAAATACAACATGAACATCATCGGCATCCCGCGCACCGAGCCCGAGCCCGGCCGCGGCGGCGCCGCCTGCGCGGCCTTCCGCTGGGACCGCGCCGAGCACGACGCGCCCGCCGGCGGCGCCGGCGCGCTGGACGAGGAGGAGAACTGGGCGCGGATCGAGTATTTCCTCCAGCGCGTCGTGCCGGTGGCCGAAGCCAACCGGGTGCGGCTCGCATGCCATCCGCACGACCCCTACACGCCGCCGGGCTGGCGCGGCGTGACGCGCGTCCTCGGCACCGTGGAGGGGCTGAAGCGCTTCGTGCAGACCTGCGAGAACCCGTGGCACGGGCTGAACTTCTGCCAGGGCACGGTCGGCGAGATGATGGAGGACCCCGCGCGCGAGATCGACGCGGTCATCCGCTGGTTCGGCGAGCGGGACAAGCTGTTCAACGTGCACTTCCGCAACATCGTCGGGCGGCGGCTGGACTTCCGCGAGGCCTTCCCCGACGAGGGCGACATGGACATGGCGGCGTCGATGCGGGTCTACGCCGAGGTCGGCTACAAGTACATGATGATGCCGGACCATGCGCCGACGCTCGCCGGCCGCGACCCGGAGGGCGCCGCCTTCGCGTTCTGCTACGGCTACATCGCCGGCGCGATGCAGGCGATGGGCGTCGATCCTGCAGGCCCCGACTCGGCCCCGCTCTAGCGCTGGGCCGGGGCTCTCAGACGATCCCGCCACCGTCCGCTGCAACCGCGGGGCGCTCGGCGGCCCACCCGTTGATGCGCCGCTGGTGGGCGCACATGGCGGACGCGATGGCGACCAACCCGGACGGCGGCCCCAGCGTGACGCCACCGCCGCCGATGTTCCACCCGCCCTGATCCGCGCCGGGGGCGAGGCTCCGGCGCGCCCCGCATTGACGTGCGGCGCCGCAGGCGTGCAGATGGCCCCTGTTCGCAGCCGCCGCAGAGGGGCGCCATGGTCGCGCGCGTCGTTCCCGTTGAGCCCTTCGACCTCGTCGTGTTCGGCGCCACGGGCGATCTGGCGCGGCGCAAGCTTGTCCCCGCGCTCTATCACCGCCTGCAAGACGGCCAGATGACCGACGGCGCGCGCGTCATCGGCGCCGCGCGCACCGACATGGACGCCGACGGCTTCCGCCATCTCGCCGACGCGGCGCTGAGCGAGTTCGTCTCGCCCGCCGACCTCGACCCCGCCACGCGGGAGCGCTTCCTGCGCACGCTCGACTATGTGCCGGTGGACGCGACCGGCGAGAGCGGCTGGCGCGCGCTGGGCGAGCGCATGCCGCTCGACGGCGGGCGGACGCGGGCGTTCTACCTGTCGGTCGCGCCGAAGCTGTTCGGCCCCATCGCGTGCCGGATCGCCGCCGAGAGCCTGGGCGGCGACGGCGCGCGCATCGTGGTGGAGAAGCCGCTGGGGCGCGACCTCGCCTCGGCGCGGGCGCTGAACGCCCAGCTGGCGGAGGCGTTCGACGAAAGCCACATCTACCGGATCGATCACTATCTGGGCAAGGAGACGGTCCAGAACCTGATGGCGCTGCGCTTCGCCAACGCGCTGTTCGAGCCGCTGTGGAACGCGCGCCACGTCGATCACGTCCAGATCACCGTCGCCGAGACCGTGGGGATCGAGGGGCGCGGCGCCTACTACGACAGCGTCGGCGCCATGCGCGACATGGTGCAGAATCACCTGCTGCAACTGCTCTGCCTCACCGCCATGGAGCCGCCGGCGCGGTTTTCCGCCGACACGGTGCGCGACGAGAAGCTGAAGGTGCTGCGCGCGCTCGCCCCGCTCGACCCCAAGGCCTGCGTGCGCGGCCAGTATCGCAACGGGACCCAGCCGTCATACCACGACGACGTCGGCGACCCCGAGAGCCGCACCGAGAGCTATGTCGCGCTGAGGGTGATGGTGGAGAACTGGCGCTGGTCGGGCGTGCCGTTCTACCTGCGCACCGGCAAGCGCCTGCGGGCGCGGATGTCCGAGATCGCCGTGGTCTTCAAGGACGCGCCGCACTCGATCTTCCCCGCCGACGACGGGAAAGAGCGGCCGAACGTGCTGGCGATCCGCCTCCAGCCAGACGAGGGGATCACGCTCGGCATGACCATCAAGGACCCTGGCCCGGGCGGAATGCGTCTGACCGGCGCCCAGCTCGACATGACCTTCGCCGACAAGCTCGGCGCCTCGATGCGGATGCCAGACGCCTACGAGCGGCTGGTGATGGACGTGATCCGCGGCGACCAGACCCTGTTCATGCGCGGCGACGAGGTGGAGTCCGCCTGGGCCTGGATCGACCCCGCGATCGCGGCGTGGGAGGCGGCGGGAGACCGGCCGAAGCCCTACGACGCCGGCGCCTCGGGCCCCGAAGACGCGCTGATGCTGATGCACAGGGACGGCCGCCGCTGGCGGGAGATCGCGGTGTGACGGCCCGCCTGGTCGAACACCCGTCGCGGGAGGCGCAGGCGCAGGCGCTGGCCGGGGCGGTGGCCGCGGACCTGCAGGCGGCGCTGGACGCGCGCGGCGTGGCGCGGCTCGCCGTGCCGGGAGGCGCGACGCCGGGGCCGTTCCTGACGCTGCTGGGCGACCAGCTTCTCGACTGGGACCGGATCGCCGTCACGCTGACCGACGAGCGCTGGGTCCCGGTCTCCTCCGACCGCTCCAACCAGCGGCTTCTGTCGAACACGCTGTTCCGCGGGCCGGCGGCGGCGGCCGAGTTCGTGCCCCTCTACGGCGCCACGGCCGAGCCCTCGCAGGCCATGGCGGCGATCTGCGCCGCGCTCGACCGCATCGCGCTGCCGCTCGACGTGGTGGTGTCGGGAATGGGCGAGGACATGCACACGGCCTCGCTGTTCCCCGGCGCCGACCGCCTGTCCGCCGCGCTGGCGGACGACGCGCCGCCGGCCATGGCGTTGCGCGCGCCGGGCGCGGCCGAGGCCCGCGTCACGCTGACTGCGCCGGTGTTGCGCGGCGCGTCGAAGGCCTATCTTCTGATTCATGGCTTGGCCAAGCGCGCCGCGCTGGACCGCGCGCGCGCCGCGGCGGACGCCATGGCGGCGCCGGTGCGGGTCGTGCTGGACCGCGACGCGCCGACCGAGATCTGCTACGCAGACTGACCCGATCCGGAGGGGGCCATGAACCCGACCGTCGAAGCCGTCACCGAGCGCATCCGCACCCGGTCCAGGCCGCTGCGCGCCGCCTATCTCGACCGCGCCCGCCGCGCCGCCGACAAGGGGCCGCGGCGCGCGCATCTGACCTGCGGCAACCTCGCCCACGCCATCGCCGCCTGCGCGAGCGACAAGGAGGCGCTGGCGCACGGGAACGCGGGCAATATCGGCATCGTCACCGCCTACAACGACATGCTCTCCGCCCATCAGCCCTTCGAGACCTTCCCGACCGTCATCCGGGAGGCCGCCCGCGCCGCCGGCGGCTCGGCGCAGGTCGCGGGCGGGGTGCCGGCGATGTGCGACGGCGTCACGCAAGGTCAGCCCGGCATGGAGCTGAGCCTGTTCTCCCGCGACGTGATCGCGCTGGCGGCGGGCGTGGCGCTCAGCCACGACTGCTTCGACGCGGCGATCTTCCTCGGCGTCTGCGACAAGATCGTCCCCGGCCTCGTCATCGCCGCGGCGACCTTCGGCCACCTGCCGGCGCTGTTCGTGCCCGCGGGCCCGATGACGTCGGGCATGCCCAACGACGAGAAGGCCGCGATCCGACAGCGCTTCGCCAAGGGCGAGATCGGGCGCGACGAGCTGTTGCGCGGCGAGATGGCGAGCTACCACGGCCCGGGCACCTGCACCTTCTACGGCACCGCCAACACCAACCAGATGCTCATGGAGTTCATGGGCCTGCACCTGCCGGGCGCGAGCTTCGTCAACCCGGGCACGCCGCTGCGCGAGGCGCTGACGCGCGCCGCCACGAAGCGCGCGCTGGAGATCACCGCCCTCGGCAACGCCTACACTCCCGTCGCGGAGGTGCTGGACGAGCGCGCCTTCGTCAACGGCATGGTCGGCCTGCACGCCACGGGCGGCTCGACCAATCTCGTGCTGCACCTGGTGGCCATGGCGCGGGCCGCGGGCGTGGCGATCGACTGGGAGGACATGGCGGCCCTGTCAGAGGTCACGCCGCTGATGGCGCGCGTCTATCCCAACGGCATCGCCGACGTGAACCACTTCCACGCCGCGGGCGGGCTGCAGTTCATGATCGGCGACCTGCTGGGCGCAGGCCTGCTGCACGAGGACGTGCGCACCGTCGCCGGCGACGGCCTGCGCCGCTACACGCAGGAGCCCAGGCTGAACGACGCGGGCGAGGTGGTCTGGGTCGAAGGCCCCACCACCAGCCTGGAGCCCGGCATCCTGCGTCCCGCCGCCGCACCCTTCGCGCCGAACGGCGGGCTGAAGCGGCTGGACGGGCCGCTGGGCCAGGCGGTGATCAAGGTCTCCGCCGTCAAGCCCGAGCGGCAGGTTGTCGAGGCGCCCTGCGCGATCTTCCACGATCAGGAGGCCGCGAAGGCGGCGTGGAAGGCCGGCAAGCTCGACCGCGACGTCATCGTCGTGGTGCGATTCCAGGGCCCCAAGGCCAACGGGATGCCCGAGCTGCACTCCCTGACCCCGTCGCTGGGAATTCTGCAGGACAAGGGCTTTCGCGTCGCGCTGGTCACCGACGGGCGCATGTCGGGGGCCTCGGGCAAGGTTCCCGCGGCCATCCATGTCAGCCCCGAGGCCGCGGACGGCGGCCCGATCGCGCGGCTGCGCGACGGCGACATGGTGCGGCTCGACGCGCCGGCCGGGCGGCTCGAGGTGCTGGTCGATCCGGCGGAGTTCGCCGCCCGCGAGCCGGTCGCGCCGGACCTCTCGGCCAACGGCTTCGGCGTCGGACGCGAGCTGTTCTCGGCCTTTCGGGCCCATGTGGGCGCGGCCGGGGAGGGCGCGGCGGTTGTGGTCTGAGCAGCGGTTCGTTCATCTCTGCCTGCGCAGGCTGCCGCCGCCCCGATCGAGGCCCCGCGTCACAGGATAGCGCCATGAACATCATCCAGATCTGCCGGATCGCCCCCGTCATCCCGGTCCTGACGGTGCGCGACGCCTTCACCGCGGGTCATCTCGCCCGGGCGCTGGTGGCCGGGGGGCTCAGGGTGCTGGAGGTGACGATGCGCACCCCGGACGCGCTGGACGCCATCCGCGCCATGATCGACGCCGCGCCGGATGCGGTGGTGGGCGCCGGCACGCTGCTGGGCCCGGCGGACGTGCGCGCGGCCAAGGCGGCAGGCGCGGCCTTCGGCGTATCGCCCGGAGCGACCGACCGCATCCTGAACGCGGCAGAGGACGCGGAGTTGCCGATGCTGCCCGGCGTCGCCACGCCGACCGAGGCGATGAAGGCGGCGGAGCGGGGGCTGGAGGCGCTGAAGTTCTTCCCCGCCGAGGCCAACGGCGGCTCTTCGGCGCTCGGGTCCTGGGCCTCGCCCCTGCAGCGGTTGCGCTTCTGCCCCACGGGCGGCGTGACGATGCAGAACGCGCCGGACTATCTCGCGCTGTCGAACGTGCTGTGCGTCGGAGGTTCGTGGCTGGCGCCGGCGGACGCGGTGGCCGCCGGCGACTGGGGCAGGATCGAGGCGCTGGCGCGCGAGGCGTCGGGCCTCAGGCGCGGCTGAGCCGACGACGGCCGGCGACCCCGATGGCCGCGAGGCCGGCGAGCAGAAGGGCGAACGGCGCGGGCAGCGGGATGGGCGCCGGCAGCGACCCCCTGTCGATCAGCGCGAGGCCCTGAAGACCGCCGAACTGGCCGACCCCGAAGGTGCGCAGCGTCGTCACCATGACGCCCCCCGACAGATCGTCCGGCAGCGCGAACGAGACGAGGCGGATCGCGGCTCCTCCGGCCCCCTGGCCCTGGGGCACGCCGCGTAGCAGGGCGTAGCCCACATCGTCGAAGCCGCCGAGACCGTCCGGCGTCGAGAAGATGTCGAAGCCGCCCGGACCGGTGACGTCGAAGTCGAACGAGGCCAGCGTCATGAGCGTGCCGGCGTTGTTCGCGAAGCTGACAAGCGCATCCGTCGTCGCGTCGATGGCGAGTTGGACGCCTCCCTGCGGCGGCGGGTTCGTCCCTACCGTGCCGGGATCGCTGGTGGCGACCGCGTCCCGATACGCATTGCCGACGATCAGAGGAGCGGCGCCTTCGTTCGGATCGCCCATCGCATAGAACAGGTCCGTGAACTGCGTGACCGTGTTGGCGTCCTGATTGAAAACGAAGTTCAGGCTGGAACCGTCGCTCTCCCGAGCGCTGACGATTCGCATCCGGTCGATCGAGTTGTTCCAATCGATAAAGAGCGAGCCGGCGTCGCTATTCACGGGAAGGTTCGCGCGAAAGGTCGCCACGCCGGTCTGCGGATCGACGAGAAATACGCCGTTGAGCGCGGCGCTGACGCCGTAAAGGGAATTCGTCTCCTTCTCGAAATCGATGTCGGTCAATGCGACAGGCGCGTTGGTGACCGAATCCCGGATGGCGACGCCGGAGAGCGGCGTGTTGGCGTTGACGGCCCCCAGCCTCACGAGCGTCGTTCCGCCGTCGCCCAGCGCGAAGGCGACGGGGACGGCGAGAAGAGCGGATGGCGACATGGCGAGTGCGGCCGCGAGGATGGCCGAATGGGTTGGGGTCATGAACTCTCTCCCGGTGGATACGCTCAGGACGGCGGCTCCGTCCATGAAGGTTAATCCGCCACAATCTTTAGTTGAATTCAAGCAAATTTTTCACCCTACTCGCGAAGACCCCAATGCGGCGCAAGCGAATGCCGCACCGCAACTTCACTGAAGTTGCGGTGCGGCAAGCATTTGATTAGCCCTGTATTGCCGCCGTCGCGGCCGAACGGTCAGCCGCGCAAATCGGCCGCCGCAGGCTCCATGACGACGAGTCCCGTCACCGCGCCCGGCAGCGTCGCGATCAGCCGCACGGGCGCGCCGCCCATGCGGTCCCTGGCCAGTCCGACGCTGTAGAGGCCCGTTCCCAGCGCAGTCGTCAGCACCGCAAAGGCGCGGTTGTCGCCCTCGCGCCGCGACACGATGTCGAAGTCGCCGACGTCGGAGACGTCGAGCGCCACGCCGTCTATCGTCAGCGCGCCGACCGTCCGCAATTCCCCGGTGTTGTTGGCCAGCGTCGCCAGCGTGTTGTTCGCCGCGTCAAGCACGTATTGCACCGTCGAGGACGCCGCCGGCACCGCGTTCGTGTAGGCGTTGCCGAAGACGCGCGGCGTGCGGCCCGCGTTCACGTCTCCGTCGACGTAGAACAGCGGGGTGAATCGTCGGATGTCGGCGGGCTCGTTGTTCGGGAAATAGACGAGGTTGTCGCCTGCCGTGCTGACCAGTCGCGCGGCGTCGATCTGGTTATTGAAGTCGAAGGCGACCATGGCGTCGCCGATGGCGCCCGGCATCGTGGCGGAGGGCGTGGCGACGGCCGTGGCGGGATCGACGCTGTAGACCGTATCGGTCGCCGCGCCAAAGCCGTAGAGCCCGCCGGTCGCCGGCCGCCAGGCCAGCGCGTCGAGCGTCACGGCCCTGCCGGAGGGATCGCGCAGCATCATCGGCGCCGCCATCGCGGGCCGGTCCACGTCGGCGATTCGGGCCAGCGCAGCGCCGCCCTCGACCAGGGCCAGCGCCATTGGCCCGGCGTAAGCAGCGGTAGCGGAAAGGGAGAGGCCAGCGGCCAAGGCCGCCTTGGCGAGAAGCTTCATGACAAACTCCGTCATATGTTTACGCGCCGGCTTGGGCCGACCATTCGATAATAGATGGTGAACGCCGCGACGACCAGTCCCCGCCTGCGCATGGCGTCGGGCCCGTCCGCGCCTACATGGTGAATGACGGAAGACAGGAGACACGCATGCGCATACCGACCGGAGGGGGCATGGCGCCGAAGGTCGTCGGCTATGCGGCGGCCGTGGTTACGGCCTATCTCGCCGGAATTGGCTTCGTGTTCCTGTTCGTGCCGACGCCGAGCCTCGTCGACCTCGTATCCGCCTGCAAGATCGTCTCGCTGCTGGCCCTGATTTACGCCAACCGCGAGATCCCCGAGAACATCGAGATGGAGCGGCATGCCGACATCCACTGGGCGAACTTCACCATCGTGCTGTGCTCGATGCTGGTGCTGCTGATGATGGTGGTGAAGGTCGTGGTGGACGACTACGCCATCACGACGCTGGCGCCGGCGGGCCGGGACATCCTGCAATGGTTCGACGCCAACGCCTACTGGGTGTCGACGGCGCCGGTCTTCGCCTACTGCGCGCTCGACCTCTACATCGCCTTCATCCGGCGCGGCTGCCCCCAGGACCACGAGGTCGCGATGGAGTTCGTCGTGTTTCGCGATCTGGTCTGCGCCGCGCCGCTCGCGCTGGTGCTGGCGCTGTCGGAGCTCTATGTCGCCGCCTCGCCGCTGGAGGACGCCGCCTTCCACGCGACCTTCTTCTTCTCAGGCGCGCTGGCGGTGATCCTGCTCGCGTCGGCGATCGCCACCAAGGCGCTCAACCTGACCCAGAGCGCCCGCCGCCTGGCCCGCGCCGAGGCCGGCGAACAGCCCCCCCGCCCCCGGCTGGCCTACGAGGCGCGCTGACGCCGTCGCCGCGCCTCAGCCGCGCAGGCGACGCACAAGGCTCGAGGTGTCCTGCCGCCCGCCGCCCGCGCGCTGGAGATCGGCGTAGAACTGGTCCACCAGCGCCGTGACCGGCAGGGCGGCCCCGTTGGCGCGGGCCTCGGCGAGGCAGATGCCGAGATCCTTGCGCATCCAGTCGACCGCGAAGCCGAAGTCGAAGCGGTCCTCCAGCATCGTCGCGGCGCGGTTGTCCATCTGCCACGAGCCCGCGGCGCCCTTGGAGATCACCTCCACCACCGCCGCAGCGTCGAGGCCGGCCTTCTCGGCGAAGGCCAGCCCCTCGGCCAGCCCCTGCACGAGGCCTGCGATGCAGATCTGGTTGACCATCTTGGCGAGCTGCCCCGCCCCCGCCGGGCCCAGAAGCCGGTGCGCCCGCGCATAGGCGGCGAAGACCGGCGCGGCCCTCGCGTAGTCCGCCTCGGCGCCGCCGCACATGATCGTCAGCGCCCCGTTCTGCGCGCCCGCCTGCCCGCCCGAGACCGGCGCGTCGACCCAGCCCAGCCCCCGCGCGAGCGCAGCGGTGGACAGCTCGCGCGCGACTTGCGCCGAGGCGGTGGTGTGGTCGACGAAGACCGCCCCCGGCTTCATCCCCGCGAAGGCGCCGTCCTCGCCCAGCGCCACCGCGCGCAGGTCGTCGTCGGCGCCGACGCAGGCCATCACGACATCGGCGCCCTCGGCGGCGGCGCGCGGCGTCGGCGCGGCGCTTCCGCCGTGCTCGGCGACCCAGGCCTCGGCCCTCGCCGGGCTGCGGTTGTAGACCGTCACGGCGTGACCCTTCGCCGCGAGCCAGCCGGCCATGGGATAGCC
>DAINOD010000027.1:0-34104 GCA_036735545.1 Rubrimonas sp.
GCGCCGTTCAGCCGGCCCCGTCAACAGGCCCCGTCACCCGGCCCCGTCACCCGGCGAGGCCGTGGCGCTTCAGGCTCGCCGCAACCGTTCCGTCGTCGATCATGCGCCGCATGAGCCCTGACGCCGCCGCAAGCGCGGCGTCGGCCCCGCGTTGCACGCAGATCGCGGTTTCGGCGACGTGGAAGTCGTCCTCCAGCACCCGCACGGCGGCCATCCTGCGGGCCAGTTCATCGAGCGAGGCGCGGCCGAGCGCGAGCGCGTCGGCCTCGCCGGCCTCGAAGGCGGCGATGGCCTCCGGCAACGTCGCCGCGCCGGCGACGACGGCCGCCGCGGCGGCCTTCCCGGCGCTGCGCAGGGTGGCGGTGCCGGCTACCCCCAACACCCGCGCCCCTGCCCGGTTCAGGTCGGCCGTGCGCCGGAAATCCGACGCGGCGCGAACGAGATAGGTGCTGGCGCCGACATGGTAGGCGGGGCCGAAGGCCACGAGGGCGCTGCGGGTCTCGTCGGCCGGCGCGAAGGAGACGTCCCAGACCCCGTCGTCAACCGTGGCCACGATCTCGGCGGAGCTCGACAGCTTCACGAGGCGCATGGGCAGAGCGGCCAGTTCGCCGATCCGCCGCGCGAGGTCCACCGTCACCCCCTCCGGCTCGGTCGCGCCCTCGGGAACGCAGGTCCAGACGGCGGACTTCGTGGGGCCCACCGCGATGGCGACGCGAACCGCGCCGGTGGGCGCGAGCGCGGAGAAGGCGCTCACCCAGCGGCCTTGGCGGCCGGCGCCGTGCGCAGCGCCGCCACGCGCGCGACGCCATCGGCAAGCTCGCCCTGCGGCAGGTCGTCGAGCGCCAGCGCGCCCATGGCGTCCTGCACCCGGGCGATCTCGGCGGCGAGGCCCCCGGTCAGGCCCAGCGCGTCGAGCGTCGCCGCGCTCTCGCGCATCTCGGCGGCGCGGCGGGCGCCGTGCTTCATGGTGCGCTCGAAGTTGTAGACGGCGTTCTGCGGCCAGCCCAGACCCGGGAAGGACGCCGCCAGCGAGGCGGTGACGCGCTCGTAGCAGCCCGAGGCGGCGGCCGCGAGCAGCGTCTCCACCGTGATCGCCTCAAGCCCCTTCACGAACAGCGAGCGGACCATCTTGATCGCCGTCGCCGCCCCCGGCTCGGGGCCGACCACCTCGAAGGAGAAGCCCAGCGCGGCGAGATCGGCCGACATCGCCGCCGCCGCGTCGCCCGCCACCAGCGTGGGCGTCGCGTGGCCGCGGGGGTGGACCGGCGCCATCACCGCCATGTCGAGGTATCCCGCGGCGGTGCGCGCCAGGAGGGCGGCCGTGTCGCGCTTGCGGCCGGGGGATACCGAGTTGATGTCCACCAGGGTCTGGCCCTGCCGAAGATGCGGCGCGGCGGCCTCGGCGGCGGCGAGGCTCTGGTCGGCGGTGACGGCGCTGAAGATCCAGTCGGCGTCCGCGACCGCCTCGCCGACCTGTTCGCACAGCCTCGCGCCGCGCGCCGCGGCGGCCGCGCGCATCTCGGCGTCGCGGCGCAGGTCGAAGGCGGCGACGACGCCCGCGCCGGCGCGGGCCGAAAGGCTGTCGGCGAAGGCGCGGCCGGCCTCGCCGAAGCCGATGAAGGCGATCTTCATGGTCAGCGCGCTCCCTGTCGCGTGCGCCCGGGCAGGGCGACCCCGCGCCCGGCCTTCTCCTGCGCATCGCGCGTCAGCGCGGCGAAGCGGTAGAAGCCGTGCGCCATCTTCGAATAGGGCGTCAGCAGGAACAGCGCGAGCACTGCGCCCAGATGCAGCGCCAGCAGCGTCCCCACGGCACCCGTGCCGGTCGCCGCGTAAAGCGCAAGTCCGCTGAGGCCGGTGAAGCCCAGCAGGGCCGTGAACGCCATCTCGCCGCCCCACAGCGCCGGCGCGCCGAGGTCGCGGTCGGCGCGCGTCTTGAGCCACGCCAGCCCGGCGCAGCCCGCCGTTAGCAGAAGCCCGCCCGGCACGCCCAGGAGCTTCGGCGCAGACCACCACGGATAGGGCGCCTCCCAGCCCAGCCCGTAATGCATCAGCGTGCCCGAGGAGGTGGACGCGAAGCACAACAGGAAGCCCCACATCGCCGCCTGATGGGCATGACGGCGGGCGTTGGAGTAGCGCTCCTCGCGCTCGAAGTTGCACCCCTGCCCCTGTCCGCCGCCGAGATTGCGCATGTCCGCCGCTGCGGCCGCCGCCGCGCGCAGCTCCGCCCAGCGCACCGGCGCGCCGCCGACCTCGCGCCAGTAGCGCGTCAGGCCGACGCCGATCACCGCAAGCGGCGCGATGAAGGCGGGCGCGAAGATCGCAACCATCAGCCCGTGGCGCATCCAGCCGTAGAAGCCCTCGCCCTCGCCCGGGACGGCGGGGATCAGCGAAAACAGCACGGCGAGCCCCACGACCAGCGCCGCCGCCACCGCCGCGCCGCTGCGCTGGAACAGGCGCGCGAAGCCCGAGGGCCAGGCGAATCGCTCCCAGGACTCCGCACGGACCTCCGCCAGCACGCGCGGCAGGTTCAGCGCGAAGTCGTGCGGGGGAGCGTACTGGCAGGCGTAGTAGCAGCCGCGGCAGTTGTGGCAGAGGTTCGCAAGCTGGGTCAGGTCGCCGTCCGCGAACGCCTTCTGGCGCGCGATGGCGGGGAAGACCGCGCAGTAGCCCTCGCAATAGCGGCAGGCGTTGCAGATCTCGACCTGCCGCCGCGCGTCGTCGATCAGGGTCAGGGGGGGCCGCCGGCCCGCGTCGTCAAGCATGGGCCGCCGCCTCCCGTCCCGCGAGCCGCCCGAAGACGGCGCCGATCGTCATGCCGAAGCCGGCCAGATAGCCCTGACCGAGGATGCTGCCCGCCATCATCTCCCCCGCCGCCCATACGTTTTCATAGCGGCCGCCGGGGCCGGTGGCGCGCGCGGTCTCGTCGACCTTCAGGCCCAGATAGGTGAAGGTCACGCCGGGGCGCAGGCTGTAGCCGTAGAAGGGCGGCTCGACGATCGGCCGCGCCCAGTTGGTCTTTGGCGGCGACAGGCCCTCGGTGGCCAGCCCGTCCAGCGCCTGCGCGCGAAACTCGCCGGGCCGGCAGGCGGCGTTGAAGGCGTCCACTGTCTCGCGCAGCTTGGCGCCGGAGACGCCCAGCCGCTGGCCGAGCCCCTCGATGGTGTCGGCCGTCTCCGGCGGATAGACCGATGGCATGAAGGCGTCGATGCTCTTGCTGTCGATGATCGAATAGGCGACCTGATCGGGCTGGGCCGCCACCAGCCGCCCCCAGATCGCATAGCGCTTGGGCCAGACGTCCTCGCCCTCGTCGTGGAAGCGGTCGCCGTCGCGGTTAACGACGATGGAGAACGGCACGCAGTCCAGCCGCGTGACGATGCCGCCGTCGAATTTCGGCGCCCGCCCGTCGATGGCGACCGCATGGCACTGGGTGGGATCGCCGACGCTCTCGGCGCCCTGGTCGAGCATGTCGCGCAGCACCACGCCGCGGTTGTAGGGCGTGCCGCGGATCAGGAAGTTGCGCGCCGCCGGCCCCCATGCGCGCGCCAGCCAGTCCAGATCGGCCTGGAAGCCGCCCGAGGCCAGGACCACGGCGCGGCCCTCGATGCGCTCCGGCGCGCCGGCGATCTCGACGTCGACATGGGTGAAGCGCAGGCCCTCCAGCCCGACATGGCGCACCTGGGCCTCGTAGACCACGGTCACGCCGAGGTCCTCGGCGGTCGCGTAGTAGGCGTTCACCAGCGCCTTGCCGCCGCCGAGGAAGAAGGCGTTGGTGCGCCCCAACGACAGCGTGCCCGACAGCGAGGGCTGGAAACGGACGCCATGGGCCTCCATCCAGCGCAGGCAGTCGGGCGAGTTGCGGATCGCCAGCCGCGCCAGCGTCTCGTCGGTGTCGCCCTTGGTGACCTTAAGCAGGTCGTCGTAGAACTCGTCCTCCCCGTAGGACTCGATCAACGGGCCCAGCGGCGCGTCGTGCATGCAGCGGAAGTTGCGGGTGTGGCGCGAGTTGCCGCCGCGATAGGGTTTCGGCGCGCCCTCCAGGAGGATGACGCTGCGCCCCGCCTCCGCAGCCTCGATGGCGGCGCACAGCGCTGCGGCCCCGCCGCCGACCACCACGACGTCCCAGACCCTGCTCATCCGCGCCCCCATTCGTCCGCTCCGGTCCGGGCGCGCATCTGGCGCAGGCGCACACGGTGGGCGGCGTCCATGTGCCGGCGCATCGCCGCCTCCGCCCCGTCGCCGTCGCGGGCGGTCAGAGCGGCCATGATCGCGGCGTGCTCGGCCACCGCGGCCTCGGCGCGGCCGTCCTCGTCCAGCGTCGTGGGACCGAGGATCAAGAGCGGCTTGTGCACGGCCGCGGCGGCGCGCACGAGGTAGCGGTTGCGCGCGGCGTCGATCAGCGTGAGGTGAAAGGCGCGGTTCAGCTCGGCGAGCCGCTGCGGGTCCCGCTCGTCGGCCATCCGCGCGTTCAGCGCGCCCAGCGCCTCCAACTCCACCGCGCTCGCGCCCCGGGCTGCGAGGCGGGCGGCGGCGCCTTCGATGACGCTGCGCATCTCGTAGAGCTCCATGACCTCGGCGTGGTCGAGCGCGCGCACCATGGCGCCGACGCGCGGCTCGTGGGTCACGAGGCCGTCCGCCTCCAGCCGCCTCAGCGCCTCGCGCACGGGCGTGCGGCTGATGGCCAGCCGGTCGGCCAGCTCGGTTTCGGTCAGCCGGGCGCCGGGGCGCAACGCGCCGACGCGGATCTCCTCCAGCAGCCGCCGATAGGCGCCGTCGCCCTGCAGCGACGACCCCTGCGACGACCCCGCTGGCGGCGGATTGGCGACGTGCTCCTGCATTCCCGCCCTTCCCTTTGACGCCGCGTATGTATACGACTGGATACAGAAGGGTCAAGGCGGCGGTGAGCGATGTCTGCTTCGTGGCGGAAGGTCCTGAAGGGTCGGCTCGTGACGGTCGGGCTGTCGGCCGCAGGGGTGGCGCTGTTCTGGATGGCGGGACTGCCACTGCCCTTCCTGTTCGGGCCGCTGGCCGCCTGCCTGATCGCGGCCCTGGCGGGCGCGAAGCTCGGCTCGATGGGCGTGATCGGCGTCGCGGGCCGCACCGTGCTGGGCGTCGCCATCGGCGCCTCCGTCACCCCGGCGCTGCTGGAGCGGCTGCCGGCGATGGCGGCCTCGGCGGCGCTGGTCCCGGTCTATCTGGTGGTGATCGCCGCCATCGGCGTGCCGTTCTTCCACCGCCTCTGCGGCTTCGACCGGGTGACGAGCTACTACGCCGCGATGCCGGGCGGGCTGCAGGACATGGTGATCTTCGGCTCCGAAGCCGGCGGGGACAAGCGGGCCCTGTCGCTGATCCACGCCACGCGCGTGCTGATCATCGTCACCGCGGCGCCGATCATCCTCGTCAACTACTTCGGCGTCACCCTCGACGCGCCGATCGGCGCGCCGGCGGCCGACATGCCGCTGACGCAGGTGGCGCTGATGGTCGTCGCCGCGCTGGTCGGCTGGAAGGGCGGCGAGCGCATCGGGCTGTTCGGCGCCTCGATCCTGGGGCCGATGATCATCACGGCGGCGCTGTCGCTGGCCGGTCTGGTGCAGCAGCGCCCGCCGGCCGAGGCGATCCTGACCGCGCAGTTCCTGATCGGCGCCGGGCTCGGCGTCGGCTATGTCGGCGTCACCTTTCGCGAACTCGGCCGCGACGTGGCGGCGGGCGTGGCCTATGTCGCGATCCTTGCGGCGATGGCCGCGGCGCTGACCGAGTTCGTGGTGCGCACCGGCCTCGCCCGCCCCGTGGAGGGCTTCCTCGCCTTCGCGCCGGGAGGACAGGCGGAAATGACGCTGCTCGCGCTGGTGTCCGGCGCCGATCTCGGCTTCGTCATCGCCCATCACGTTCTGAGGGTGCTGCTGGTCATCACCGGCGCGCCGATCCTGTCCCGCATCTTCCTTCGCGACCGCTCCTGACGGCCCTGCCGCGGTAGCCCGGCGCGATTTGTCACGCCGCAGCATGAATTCTTTTCATGAAACAACGCGTCGAACCCGTTGCGTTCACCCACGCGGCTTTGGCAGGGTCGCGCAATCCGCCGCAGCGCCGATGTCGGTCAGAGCGGAGCCCTTCAGGGAGGTTTTCGAGATGGCGTTCACTCTGTCCCGCCGCAGCGGCCTCGCGGCCCTCGCCGCTGCGACTACCCTCGTCGGCGGCCCGCTGGCGGCCCAGTCGCTCGCCGGCCGCACGGTCGACTTGGTGATCCCGTTCAGCGAGACCGGCGGTTCGGCGCAGTGGGCGAACTTCTACGCGCCGCTTCTGTCCCAGGCGCTGCCGGGCAACCCGACCGTGGTCGTGCGCTACCGCCCGGGCGCGGGGTCCACCGAGGGGGCCAACTGGTTCCAGCAGCAGACCACCGCTGACGGGACGCTGATCTTCGGCACGTCGGGCTCGACGCAGTTCCCCTATCTGCTGGGTGACCCGCGGGTGCGCTACGAGTATCAGGACTGGCAGGTGATCCTCGGCTCCGGCACCGGCGGGGTGGTCTACCTGCCGCCCGAACTCGGGGCGCGCTTCGACGGCGACTTCGACGACCTGCAGGACGAGATCTTCCTCTACGGCAGCCAGGGCGCAACGACCCTCGACCTCGTGCCGCTGCTCGCGTTCAAGAAGCTGGGCCTCGACGTCGATCCCGTCTTCGGCGTGCAGGGTCGCGGCGACGGCCGGCTGATGTTCGAGCGTGGTGAGGCGAACATCGACTACCAGACGTCTGCGGCCTTCATCAACAATGTGCAGCCGCTTGTGGACGGCGGACTCGCGGTGCCGGTCTTCACGTTCGGCGCGCTGGACGACGACGGCAACGTGGTCCGGGACCCGACCTTCCCCGACCTGCCCTCCTTCGCCGAGGTCTGCGAGGCCACCGCCGGGTGCGAGACCAGCGGCGTGGCATGGGACGCGTGGAAGGCCTTCTTCGTCTCGGGCTTCGCGGCGCAGAAGCTGATCTACCTGCCCGGCATGGCGCCGGCCGACGTGGTGGCGATGTACGAGCAGGCGTTCCGGGACATCGTCGCGCGCCCCGACTTCACCGAGATCTCGGAGCAGGAGCTGGGCGTCTACCCCCAGGCGATCGGCGACGGCGCGCTGCAGGCGCACCGGGCAGCGACGTCGATCACGCCCGAGGCGAAGCAGTTCGTGCTCGACTGGCTGGCCGAGGACTACGGCGTCACCAACTGACGCGCCTCGTCTAGCGGCCCCGCCACCCGTGGCGGGGCCGCGCGCCAGCCCTTCCGCACAGGAATACGCCAGTGGACTTGTTCGCCACCGCGCTGCCTGCGCTCTGGCAGGCGCTCAGCCTCGTCTTCCAGCCCCAGCAACTGATGTACATGGTCGCGGGCGTGCTGCTCGGCCTGTCCATCGGCGTGCTGCCGGGCCTCGGCGGCATCGCCGGCCTCGCTCTGGTGCTGCCGTTCATGTACGGCATGGAGCCCGTTTCGGGGCTCGCGCTGATGGTCGGGCTGATCGCGGTGATCCCGACCTCGGACACCTTCTCCTCGGTGCTGCTCGGCATCCCCGGCTCCTCGGCCAGCCAGGCGACGGTGCTCGACGGCTTTCCGCTCGCCAAGAGGGGCGAGGCGGCGCGGGCGCTGAGCGCGGCTTTCGTCTCGTCTCTGTTCGGCGGCCTGTTCGGCGCGCTGATCCTGACCTTCGTCATCTTCGTCGCGCGACCGCTGATCCTAGCGTTCGGTCTGCCCGAAATGCTGATGATCACCATCCTCGGCCTGTCGATGGTGGCGATCCTCGCGGGCCGGGTGCCGCTGAAGGGCATCGTCGCGGCAGGCCTCGGCCTGATGGCCGGCACCATAGGCGCCGCGGGCGCCGGCGGGTCGCTGCGGATGGCGACATACGACGTGCCCTATCTGGTGGACGGCCTGCAGCTCGTCATCATCGGGCTCGGCATCTACGCCATCCCCGAGATCGTCTCGCTCCTGCGCAGGGACAAGCCCATCTCCTCGTCGGGCGAGCTCGGCGCCGGCTGGACGCAGGGCCTCGTGGACTGGTGGCGCAACAAGTGGCTGTCGCTGCGCTGCGCGGTGATCGGCGTGCTGGTCGGCGTCATCCCGGGCCTCGGCGGGTCCGTGGTGGACTGGATCGCCTACGGCTCGGCGGTCCAGACCGCGAAGGACCGCTCCCAGTTCGGCAGCGGCGACATCCGCGGCGTCATCGCGCCCGAAAGCTCGAACAACGCCAAGGAGGGCGGGGGGCTGGTGCCGACGCTGATCTTCGGCATCCCCGGATCGGGCTCGATGGCGGTGTTCCTCGGCGGTCTCGCGATCCTGGGCTACCAGGCCGGGCCGCAGATGGTGCGCAACGACCTGCCCGTGACCTACACCATCGTCTGGAGCCTCGCGCTGGCCAACGTCGTGGGCGCGGGCCTGTGCATCGTGCTGTCGAAGTACATCGCGAAGCTGACGACGATCCGCTTCACGCTGCTGGCGCCGTTCCTGTTCATGATGATCGCCTTCGCGGCGTTCCAGTCGCGCCAGTCCATCAACGACCTGATCGCGCTGGTCGGCATCGGCATCCTCGGCATCCTGCTGCGCCGCTTCGACTATTCGCGGCCCGCCTTCCTGATCGGCTTCGTGCTGTCGAAACAGGCCGAGGGCTTTGCGAACATGGCCAACCAGATCGCGGGCTCGCGGTTCCGCCGCAGCTTCGAGGCCGGGATGGACTACGTGTTCTCGCCGCTGACCATCGCGCTGATCGTCCTGACCGTCGTGTCCGTCTTCGTCGGCATCCGCGCCTCGAAGAACATCCGCGAGAACATCGAGGCGCCGACGGGAACCAAGCTTGCGCCGACGATCTTTCTGGGCGGGCTCACCGCCTATCTGCTGGTGGCGGTCTACGACGCCTCGACCATCACGCGGGTGGGCGACAAGATCTTCCCGCTGACCATCGGCATCGTGACGCTGCTGGCCTGCTTCGCGCTGCTGGCGCGCATGGCGCTGAAGCCCGCGACCGACGATGTGTTCATCGACCTCGAACGCGGCGAGGACGGCGAGGCGCCCCACGGGCTGTGGAGCACGCTGTGCTATTTCGTGCTTCTGCTGATCCTGACCGGCCTGTTCGGGCTGATCATCGCGCTGGCGCTGTTCCTGATGCTCTTCTTCCGGTTCCGCGCCGGGCAAGGCTGGCTCGCGGCGGCGCTCTATGCAGCCGGGGGAATCGCGTTCATCGTGTTTCTCGCCTCGATGCTCGGCCGCGACTTCCCGCCGGGCCTGCTGCAATCCCTCGTCGCCCTGCCATGGCCGCTACGATGACCCAGACCGCGATACCCTTCCTGTTAATGCGCGGCGGCAGCTCGCGCGGGCCCTACTTCGCCCGCGCCGACCTGCCCGAGGATCGCGAGACGCTGTCCCAGGTGCTGATCGCCGCGGTCGGCGCCGGGCACCCCCTGTGCATCGACGGGGTCGGCGGCAGCGTCGCCGTCACGACCAAGGTGGCGATGCTGTCGAAAAGCGCCCGCAACGACGCGGATGTCGACTACTTCTTCGCGCAGGTCGGCGTGACCGAGCGGCTGGTGGACTACAAGCCGACCTGCGGCAACATCCTCGCCGGCGTGGGGCCGGCGGCCATCGAGATGGGCCTCGTCGCGGCGCAGGACGGCGAGACGCTGGTGCGCATCCACGCCGTCAACACCGGCGCGCGGGTGGCGGCGGCGATCCGCACGCCCGGCGGCCGGGTGGACTACGAGGGCGACACCGCCATCGCTGGCGTGCCAGGAACGGCGGCGCCGGTGTCGCTGGACTTCCTCGACACCGTGGGTTCGGCGACCGGCAAGCTGCTGCCGACCGGCAATGCGATCGACGTCATCGACGGCGTGCCGGTCACCTGCATGGACGTCGCCATGCCAGTGATGATCGCCCGCGCCGAGGCCTTCGGGCTGACCGGCCACGAGACCGCCGAGGAGATCGACGCCAACCGCGCCTTCTTCGCCCGCGCCGAGGCGATCCGGCTGGAGGCGGGCCGCCGCATGGGGATGGGCGACGTCTCGAAGTCCGTGACGCCCAAGATCGCCGTGCTGGCGCCGCCGCGCGCCGGAGGCACGATCGCGGCGCGCTACACCATGCCCTGGGCCTGCCACCCCTCCATGGCCGTGACCGGCGCCCAGTGCATCGCGGCCTGCCTGCTGACGCCCGGCACTGTCGCCGAGGGACTGCCGCAAGGGTTGACCGGCCGTTCGCCGGAGCTGGTGCTGATCGAGCATCCCTCGGGCGCGATCGACGTCACCGTAAGCTTCGACCGCACCGCCGACGGCGTCACGCTGAAGGCCGCGGGCCTGATGCGCACCGCCCGCCTGCTCGCCCGCGGCGAGGTGATGATCCCCGCCCGCATCTGGCGCCCATGAGGGCGCCCGTCGCCGGGCGGCCAGCCTACGACCTGCTCGCCGAGGTCGCGCGCGCCGAAGGGGTGGACGTCTGCTTCGCGCTGCTGGGCGACGCCAACATGGGCTGGGCGACGCGGCTGATGCAGCGGGGCGCGCGGCTGGTCACGGTGCGCCACGAGCACTGCGCCGTCGCCGCCGCCACCGCCTGGGCGCGCAAGACCGGCCGGCCGGGCGTGGCGACCGTCACCTGCGGCCCCGGCCTGACGCAGATCCTCACCGCCCTGCCCGCGGCGGTGCGGGCGCGCATCCCGCTGGTCGTCTTCGCCGGCGAGCCGCCCATCGGCGCGCCGTGGTACAATCAGGAGATCGACCAGGCGCCCTTCGTGACCGCGACCGGCGCGCGCTATCTGCCGCTGCGCCACGTCGCCAGGATGGCGGAGGGCCTGCGCGACGCCTTCCTGATGGCGCGGGAGGAGCGCGCGCCGGTGGTCGTCGGCGTTCCCTTCGATCTGCAGGCCCGCCCCGCCCCCGAGGCGCCCCTGCCCGAACCTTCCGAGGCGCTTGTCGTGCGCGCCGGACCGGTCCCGCCGAACGCGGGCGATGTGGCGTCCGCCGCCGCGCTGGTCGGGGGCAAGCGGCGTGTCGTGGTCATGGCGGGCCTCGGCGCGGTGGAGGCCGCCGCCGGACCCGCCTGCGCGGCGCTCGCGGCGAAGCTCGGCGCGCTGCTCGCCACAACGCTGCCGGCGCGCGGCCTGTTCACGGGCGATCAGTGGAGCATCGGCGTGGCGGGCGGCTTCTCGACGGCGGCGGCGCGCGCATGCCTCGCCGAGGCCGATCTGGTGATCGCGGTGGGCGGCCGGCTGGCCCAGCACAACACCGACAAGGGCAAGCTCTGGCCGAAGGCGGACGTGCTGCAGATCGATGTCGCGCCGCGGGCGATCAGCCAGGGCCAGATCGTCGCCCGCCATCACCTGCGCGCCGACGCGCGCCTCGGCGTCGAGGCGCTGACCGCCGCCGTCTCCCCGGCAGCCGGCTGGCGCAAGCCCACGCTGGCGCGCTTCCTCGCCGAGACGCCCGCGGACCCGGCCGAATTCCCCGTCACCCCCGGCCTGCACGACCCCCGCGCCGTCGTCGCGGCGCTCGACCGCGCGCTGCCGGGGGAGTGGGAGATGGTGAACTCGTCGGGCCACTGCTCGTTCTATTTCGCCCAGATGCCCGGCCGGCCGCAGGAGCGCTTCCTGACGATCCGCGAGTTCGGCGCCATCGGCAACGGCCTGAGCTACGCGATGGGGGTCGCCGTGGCGCGGCCCGACCGGCCGGTGGTGCTGTTCGACGGCGACGGCAGCGTGCTGATGCATGCGCAGGAGCTGGAGACGATCCGCCGCCTCGGCCTGCGCATCCTCGTCTGCGTGCTGAACGACGGCGCCTATGGTTCGGAGATCCACAAGCTGCGCGACGACGGCCTGCCCGACGACGGCGCGGTGTTCGGCCATACCGATCTCGCCGCCGTCGCGCGCGGGTTCGGGCTGGGCGGCGAGCGCGTGACCGACCTCGCGACGGTCGGGAACCTCGCCCGCGCCTTCGCCGCCGGGAGCGGCGCCATGCTGTGGGACTTTCCCATCTGCGACCGCGTGGCCTCGCCCGTGGTGCGCCGCGCCCATCCGGGCGGCCATTGCGGGACCGAGCGGCCCGTCACCCTGCCCGTGGAGAGCTGATGCGCGTCCATATCCTCGACGACTGGTTCGACACGCTGCGCCGGCTGCCCTGCTACGAGAAGCTCGCCGGCCACGACGTCACGGTCTGGACCGACCACGAGCCGGACCCGGAGAAACTCGCCGCGCGGATGCGCGACGCCGAGGCGCTGGTGCTGTTCCGCGAGCGCACCCGCGTCGGCGAGGCGCTGGTCGCCGGCCTGCCCGCCCTGAAGCTGGTGAGCCAGCGGGGCCAGTTCCCCCATGTCGATGTGCCGGCGCTGACCCGGCGCGGGATCCTGCTGTGCTCGGACACGAAGAAGGACGCGCCCTCCACCGCCGCGTCCGAGCTGACCTTCGCGCTGATCCTCGGCGCCCTGCGCGACCTGCGCGCGCAGATGGACAGCCTTCGCGCCGGCCGCTGGCAGGCCGGCGTCGGGCGCAGCGCGCGGGGGCGGCTGCTCGGCCTTTACGGCTACGGCGGCATCGCGCGGCAGGTTGCCGGCTACGCCCGCGCCTTCGGGATGGAAGTGGTCTGGTGGGGCTCCGAGGAAGGCCGCGCCCGCGCCGCCGCCGCGGGCGAGCGCGTGGCGGCGAGCCGCGCCGCGTTCTTCGCCGAGCCCGACGTGGTCAGCCTGCACCAGCGCCTCGTCCCCGCCACGCAAGGGGTCGTCACGGCGGCGGACCTCGCCGCCATGCGCGCCGACGCGGCGCTGGTCAACACCGCCCGCGCCGGGCTGATCGCGCCGGGGGCGCTGCTGGCGGCGCTGGAGGCTGGGCGGCCGGGCTGCGCGGCGCTCGACGTCTTCGACGTCGAGCCGGTGACCGACCCCGCCGACCCGCTGGTGAACCACCCGCGCGTCATCGCGACGCCCCACATCGGCTTCGTGACCGAGGACGAGCTGGCGCTGCAGTTCTCCACCGTCTTCGCCCAGGTGGCCGCCTTCGCCGCCGGAACGCCGCTCAACGCGGTCAACCCCGAGGCGGCGGGTGCGTGACGTCGGCCGCCAGCGCGGCGACGATCCGCGCGAGCAGCGCCTCGGCGACGTCGGACAGCGGCGCGCCGCGGCGGGTGACGACGCCCACGGTGCGCTCGATGCGCAGGTCGGAGAACGGGCGCGCCACCACCCCCGGCGGGGCGAAGGCCGCCGCGCCCCGGGGCAGGATCGTCACCGCCGCGCCGGTCGCGACCAGCGCGAGGGCGACGGCGGGGCTCTGCACCACGAACCGCCAGTCCATGGCGTGCCGGCTTTCGCCGAGGGCGTCGTCCACGAGCTGGCGATTGGCGAACTGGCTGCGGATGCGCGCCATCGGCGCCGCCGTCAGGTCGGCCCGCGCGACGCCGCCCAGCCGGGCGAGGGGGTGGCGCTCATGGACGAACAGATCGTAGCGCTCGTCGTAGAGCGCGCGCACGCGCAGGTCGGGCATCTGCGCCGAGACGATCGTCACCCCGAACTCGGCCTCTCCGGTCTGCACGCGCTGGGCGATGTCGGTCGCGGGCACGTCGAGCACGGTCAGCATGACGTCCGGACAGGCGGCGGCGAAGCCGGTCAGGATGGCGGGAAGGCGCGTGTGCGCGACGGTCGGCAGGCAGGCGAAGCAGAGATGGCGGCGCCGGCTGCTGGCGCGAGCCTTGACCGCGCTGTAGCTGTCGCCCAGCTCCTTCAGCAGCCGCCGCGCGTCGGCCAGCAACGCTTGCCCCGCGCCCGTCAGCGTGACCTCGCGGCTGGTGCGGTGCAGCAGCGGCGCGCCGAGATCGGCCTCCACCTTGCGCAGCCGGTGGCTGAGCGCGGTCTGGCTCAGCGCCAGCGCCTGCGCGGCGCGCTGGAAACTGCCGTGTTCGGCGATGGCGACGAAGGCCTCGAGGCCGAGATAGTCGATGCGCATGGCGCGCACGCTAGCGAAAGCCGGGGCGGCGGCAAGGCGGCGCCGTGCTGAGCTGGCTCGCCCCGCCGGGGCTGGAGGCGGCGACGATCGCGGCGCTGCTGGCGGCGAGCTTCGGGACCTCCTTCATCACGGTCGCCTTCGGCATCGGCGGCGGCGCGGCGCTGCTGGGGATCATGGCAGCGCTGGTGCCGCCCGCCGTGCTGATCCCGGTGCATGGCGTGGTGCAGGCCGGCTCGAACCTCGGTCGGGCGTTGATGACGCTGCGCCACGCCTTCTGGCCGGCCGCGCCCGCCTTCGTCGCCGGCTCGATCATCGGGGCCGGGTTCGGCGGGCTGGTCGCGGTCAACCTGCCGCCGGCGCTGGTGCAGATCGGGGTGGGCCTGTTCATCGTCTGGTCGGTGCTGGCCCCGCCCCCGCGCATGCTGCACGCGTGGCCCTTCGCGATCGGGACCGTCTCGACCTTCCTGACCATGTTCTTCGGCGCCACGGGGCCCTTCGTGGCGGCCTTCACCAAGTCGCTGGCGCTGGGGCGTCACGCCCATGTGGCCACCCACGCCGTGCTGATGTCGGTGCAGCACGCGATCAAGACGCTGGCCTTCGGGCTGCTGGGCTTCGCCTTCGGACCCTGGCTCGGCTTCTGCGTCGCCATGATCGCCGCGGGTTTCGCCGGCACGTTGGCGGGGGGCTACGCGCTCGACCGCATGAACGACGCCCGATTCAAGCTGGCCCTGAACGCCGTGCTGCTGCTGATCGCCGCGCGGCTGCTGTGGGCGGGCGGCATGGAGTTGCTGGCCGCGTCCTGACCGGCCGGTTGCGCGCTGCGGCCCCCTGCGCTACCCCCGCGTGACGAAGACGGGGGAACGGCGATGAAGCGTGTCGCGGTGCTGGGGGCGAGCGGCTATACCGGCGCGGAGCTGGTCCGCCTGATCGCGACGCATCCGGGGCTGGAGATCGCGGCGCTGACCGCCGACCGCCGCGCCGGCGCCGCCATGGCCGAGGTCTTCCCGCACCTGCGCCACCTCACGCTGCCGAGCATGACGCGCATCGAGGATGTGGACTGGGCCGGCGTCGACCTCGCGTTCTGCGCCCTGCCCCACGCCACCACGCAGGCGGTGGTCGCCGCCATTCCCCGGGCGGTGAAGGTGGTGGACCTCTCCGCAGACTTCCGCCTGCGCGACCCGGCGGCCTACGCCGAGTGGTATGGCGGCCCGCATCAGGCGCTCGAACTGCAGGCCGAGGCGGTCTACGGCCTGACCGAGTTCTACCGCGAGGACATCCGCGTCGCGCGCCTGTGCGCCGGCACCGGCTGCAACGCCGCGACGGGGATGTATGCGGTGCTGCCGCCGCTCATGGCCGGCGTGATCGACCCCGACGAAATCGTCATCGACCTCAAGACCGGCGTCTCCGGCGCCGGGCGGGCGGCGAAGGAGGCGACGCTGTTCTGCGAGGTCTCCGAAGGCCTGCACGCCTACAACGTGGCCCGGCACCGCCACACCGCCGAGTTCGATCAGGAGTTCACCCGCGCCGCCGGCCGCCCCGTGGTCTGCGCCTTCACGCCGCATCTGGTTCCGATGAACCGCGGCATCCTCGCCACCGTCTACCTGCGCGGCGACCCGCAGGCCGTCCACGCGGCGCTGGCGGCGCGCTACGCCGACGAGCCCTTCGTCGTGACGCTGCCCTTCGGCGAGGTTCCGCACTCGCGACATGTGCGCGGCTCGAACTATGTCCACGTCGGCGTGGTCGCTGACCGGCGGCCCGGCCGGGCGATCGTGTTCTCGACGCTCGACAACCTGATGAAGGGGGCTTCGGGACAGGCCATGCACAACGCGAACCTGATGCTCGGCCTGCCCGAGACGCAGGGGCTGGACGCGGCCCCGCTGTTTCCGTGAGCGACGTCGCCGTCGCCGCGGAGCGCGTGATCCGCGCGTTCCGCTGGGGGCGGCTCAAGGCATGGGTGCGCATCGCGCGCTCGGCGCTGCGGCGATACGGCCGCGACGACGGCGACGCGATGGCCGGCTTCATCGCCTATTCCTGCTTCCTGTCGCTGTTTCCCTTCGCGATCTTCGCGACCGCGGTCGCGGGCAAGATCATCGGCCCGCGCGACACCGACGACATCGTCGAAGCGCTGATCGGGCTGGCGCCGGAGCACATCGCGCTGACGCTGGCGCCGGTGGTGCGGGGCGTGACCGAGGGCGCCTCGGAGCGGCTGATCACGCTGTCGGTGCTGGTCGGCCTCTGGGTCGCGTCGAACGCCGTGGAATCGATCCGCGTCGCCTTCGACCGCGCCTACGCCGCGACGACGCCGCGCGGCTTCTTTCCGCGCCGGCTGCGCGCCATGGTGTTCGTCGTGCTGGCGGCCTTCGTCTTCGGGCTGCTGGGGCTGCTCGTCATCGCCGCGCCGCTGGCGCTGACGCTGGCCGAACAGCATCTCGGCTTCTCCACGCCCTACGGGCTCGGGCTGCTGCGCTACGGGCTCGGGGTTTCGGTGCTGGCGTTCTTCCTGTTCCAGCTCCATGTCATGCTGCCGACCAGCCGGCCGCAGCGCCAGCGGCTCTGGCCGGGGATCTGGGTCTCGACGACGTTGTGGACGGTCGCGGCGGTCGGCTTCTCGGTCTACCTGACCTGGGCGCCGTCCTATGCTGCGACCTATGGCGCATTTGCTGGCGTCATCGTGACGCTGCTGTTTTTCTATCTGACCGGGGCCGCTATCATCCTCGGGGCGGAGGTCAACGCGGCGCTCGCCGTGTTCCGGCCGCGCCGCCCGCAGACCGCGACGTGAAGGGGAGACAACCATGGCGATGACGCGCAAGGGCCGTCGGATCGCGCTGATCGCGGCGGGGGCGGTGATGATGACCGGGGCGACCGCGCTCGCGGTGGTGGGGTTCCGCGAGTCGATCGTGTTCTTCCGGCCGCCGACCGAACTTGTGGCGCTCAACCCGCCGCCCACAGAGCGGCTGCGCGTCGGCGGCATGGTGGTGGAGGGCACTGTCGTGCGCGGCCAGGGGGCCGAGGTCTCCTTCGCGGTCACCGATCACGAGACCGAGGTGCGCGTCGCCTTCATGGGCGTATTGCCGGACCTGTTCCGCGAGGGGCAGGGGATCGTGGCCGAAGGCTACTGGCGCGACGGCGTGTTCCAGGCGCGCGAGGTGCTGGCCAAGCACGACGAGGAATACATGCCCCGCGCCGTCGCCGACAGTCTGCGCCAGCCGCAGACCTGACGTCAGCCGGGCTGGCCGAGCGGCCCCTCGGCCTCGCCCAGACGGACGGCGATGCGGTCGAGGTGGTTGGCCGTGCGCTGCATCCAGCGCATCGCGGCGAGCCGCCGCTCCGCCTCCGCCGCGCCGAGCCGCCCCGCCGCCGCCTCGCGTAGCGCCCGGCGGCGAAAAGGCGCCTCGCGCCGGCCGATGACGCCGGCCAGGCGGCTCAGACGACCGGGATCGGTCTCGGCGAGCGCGGCCGCCATCACCCCGCCCAGCCGGCGCAGTCGCGCGTCGCGCGCCAGCGCCGCCAGTCGCTCGGTCTGCCCCGCCCGACGCGCCAACCGGTCGAGGTGGTCCAGCGCGTGCAGGCAGGCCTCCAGCCGCGCCTGCGCCGCGGGGGTCGCGGCGACAGGCGTCGAGGCGCCGAGGAAGCGATGCGTCGCCGCCACGGCCTGCCGCGCCGCCTCCAGGTCCGCAGGCGGCGGCGGCGTGCGACCGTGGCGGGCCTGAGCCAGCGCACGCTCAAGCCCGGCGCGCAGGGCCGCGTCGATCTCCCGCACGGTGGCGGCTGCGGCGTCCGCCGCGGCGTCGGGGTCGGCGGTCAGCCGCGCATCGAGGCGACGCCCGAGCGCCGGCCCCTGCTCCGGCGCCAGGCGCTCCACAAGTCGCGCGAAGCGGTGAGCGAGTGGCAGGACGCACGCAACGCCCAGCGCGTTGAAGCTCGTGTGGAACGCCACCAGCCCCAACTGCGGGTCGGGCGTCGCCGCCGCCGCCAGCGCGCTCAGCGGGCCGAGCAGCAGGAAGGCGGTCGCCCCGGTCAGCAGGTTGTAGAGCACATGGGCCAGCGCCGTGCGCCGCATCGCCGACGAGCCCCCCGCCGCCGCCAGCGCGGCGGTGAAGGTGGTGCCGACGTCCATCCCGATCACCATCGCCGCCGCCTGCGGAAAGTCGATCGCCCCCGCCCCCAGCGCTGCGAGCGCCGTCGCGACGCCTGCGCTGGAGGACTGCGTGACCACGGTCACCACGATCCCCAGCCCCACGAGCTGCAGCCGCGCCAGCCACCCGCCCGAGGGCAGGCTGTCGGGCGTGACGACATCGCCGAAGGCGGCCATGCCGTCCTTCAGCGCGTCGATGCCGATGAAGATCAGGCAGAACCCCGCCAGCGCCCACGCCCCATCGCGCAGCCGCCCCCGTCCGAACATCCGGGCCAGCATCGCCACGAACAGCAGCGGCAATCCGGCCAGCCCGAGGTCGAGCTTGAAGCCCACCAGCGCGACCATCCAGCCGGTCATCGTGGTGCCGACATTGGCGCCGAGAATCACGCCCACCGCCTGCGGAAAGCTCATCAGACCGGCCCCCACGAAGCCCACCGTCATCAGCGTCGTGGCGCTGGAGGACTGGATCGCCGCCGTCGCCAGCGCCCCCGCCACCGCGCCGCGCGCCGGGGTCGAGGTGAATCGCGCGAGCGCCATCCGCAACCCCTCGCCCGCCAGCGCGCGCAGCCCCTCCGACAGCGCGGTCATGCCGAGCAGGAACAACCCTATACCGCCGGGGATCATCAGCGCGTCGGCGTTCATGACGCGAGTGTGACACCCATCCGACCGACCGCGCCGGGACGCGATGTCGCTGGGCCGGGACTGGCGCCGCCGGACGGTCGGCGTAGTTTAGATGCAACGCAAAACCCGGGAGGGTCGCCCATGATCGCCGAACTCGGCCACTTCATGCTCGTCATCGCCTTCGCCGTCGCGTTGTTCGGCTCCGTGGCGCCGCTGGTAGGCGCGCAGCGGGGCTGGTCGGACTGGATGGCGATGGCGGCGCCGGCCTCGACCGCGCTCTTCGTGCTGATCGCCGCCTCCTTCGCCGCACTGACGTGGAGCTTCGTCAGTTCGGACTTCTCGGTGCGGCTGGTGGCGTCGAACAGCAACTCCCTGAAGCCGATGCTCTACAAGGTCTCGGGCGTCTGGGGGAACCACGAGGGCTCGCTGCTGCTGTGGGTGCTGATGCTGGCGCTGTTCGGGGCGCTGGTGGCGTGGTTCGGGCGCAACATCCCCGCCGGCCTCAAGGCGCGGGCGCTTGCGGTTCAGGCCATGATCTCCGCGGGCTTCATCGCCTTCATGCTGTTCACCTCCAACCCCTTCGAGCGCCTCTTTCCCGCGCCGCCTGACGGGGCCGACCTGAACCCGCTGCTGCAGGACCCCGGCCTCGCCTTGCACCCGCCCTTTCTCTACCTCGGCTATGTCGGCCTCTCGATGGCGTTCAGCTTCGCCGCCGCCGCGCTGATCGAGGGGCGCGTGGACGCCGCCTGGGCGCGCTGGGTGCGCCCCTGGGCGCTGGCGGCCTGGGCGGCGCTGACGGTCGGTATCGGACTCGGCTCGTGGTGGGCCTACTACGAGCTTGGCTGGGGCGGCTTCTGGTTCTGGGACCCGGTCGAGAACGCCTCGTTCATGCCCTGGCTGGCGGCGATCGCGCTGCTGCACTCGGCCATCGTCGTCGAGAAGCGCGCCTCGCTGAAGAACTGGACCATCCTGATGGCGATCCTCGCGTTCTCGCTGTCGCTGATGGGCACGTTCATCGTGCGGTCGGGCGTGCTGGACAGCGTCCACGCCTTCGCGGTCGACCCCGAGCGGGGCATCTTCATCCTGCTGCTGCTGGTGCTGGCCATCGGCGGCAGCCTCGGGCTCTACGCGTGGCGCGCGCCGTCGCTGAAGTCCGAGGGCGTTTTCGCGCCGATCAGCCGGGAGGGCGGGCTGATCTTCAACAACCTGATCATGATGGTCTCCTGCGGCGTGGTCTTCGCGGGCACCATGGCGCCGCTGGTGCGCGAGGCGGTGAGCGGCGACAAGATCACCGTCGGCGCGCCCTTCTTCGACCTGACCTTCACGCCCTTCATGGTGCTGCTGGCGCTGGCGCTGCCGGTGGCCGCGATGTTGCCGTGGAAGCGCGGCGACGCCGCCAAGGTCGCGGTCAAGCTGTGGTGGGCGGCGGCCGCTTCGCTTGCGGCGGGCGCGCTGGTCTGGGGCGTGCAGGAAGGGCGCTCGCCGATGGCCCCGGTCGCGCTGGCGCTGGCGCTGTGGATCGTGCTTGGCGTGGTGGTGGAGATCGCCGAGCGCGGCAAGCTTGGTCAGGCGCCGGCGTCCGAGACGCTGCGCCGCCTCTGGCGCACTCCGCGCGCGGACTGGGGCAAGTGGGTGGCCCACGCCGGCGTGGGCGTCACCATCTGGGGCGTCGCGGCCATCACCGCGTGGACGGCGGAGGACATCCGCGTCGCCGCCCCCGGCGACCGCTGGCAGGTCGGCCGCTACGAGGTGGTCTTCGACGGCGTCGTGGACGTGCAGGGGCCGAACTACATCGCCCAGCGCGGCGAGTTCCACGTCTTCCGCGACGGCCGCGAGGAAGCCCATGTCTGGCCCGAGAAGCGCGTCTACACCGAGACGCGGCCGCCCACGCCCACGACCGAGGCGGGGATCGATTCGGGTTTCACGCGCGACCTCTATCTCGTGCTCGGCGACGAGCAGATGCTGGGCGAGGGCTGGGCGGTGCGCAGCTACGTCAAGCCCTACGCCAACTGGATCTGGGGCGGGGCCATCGTCATGGCGCTGGGGGGGGTGCTGTCGCTGACCGACCACCGCTACCGCGTCGGCGCGCCCAAGATGGCCGCCAAGCGCCCGTCCAGCGCCGCCGCCGCCGCCGCGGTCCCTGCGGAATGAGGGCCGCGGCGCTCGCGCTCGCGCTGCTGGCGGCCGCCCCGGCCGCCGCGGTGCAGCCCGACGAGATCCTGCCGGACCCCGAACTGGAGGCGCGGGCGCGGGGGATATCCTCGGGCCTGCGTTGCCTCGTCTGCCGCAACGAATCGATCGACGACAGCAACGCCGACCTGGCCCGCACCCTGCGCCTTCTGGTCCGCGAGCGGCTGGTCGAGGGCGACAGCGACCGGGAGACGGTGAACTACATCGTCGCGCGATACGGCGAATATGTCCTCCTGCAGCCCCGCTTCACGCTGGCCAACGCCTTCATCTGGTTCTCGCCGCTCGCGCTCTTTCTCGGCGGCGGCTGGCTCGCCTACGGCTATGTCCGCCGCCGCGCGACGGCGACCGCCGTTGCGCCCGTCCCGCTGACGGTCGAGGAGCAGCGCCGGCTGGAGCGGCTGCTGAAGGGCTAGACCGCGCGGCGGAAACCCCGCCGAGTAGCGTCGCGTTCAGCGAGACGAGGCTCAGCGGGAGGCGGGGATGCCCCGGGCGGCGAGTTGGGCGACGGCGGCGGCGGCGATCCTGTCGACCGGGGCGATGTTCGGTTTCTTCTACGCCTGGTCGGTGTCGGCGATGTGGGGCCTCGACGCCACCGCTCCGGCGGCGGCCGTCGAGGCGATGCAGGCGATCAACCGCGCCGTGCGCAATGCGTGGTTCGCGCCCGCCTTTTTCGGCGCGCCCTTGGCGCTCGCCGCGGCGGCGGCGCTCGCTTGGCTGCGCGGCGCCCGGGTAGCGGCGGCCTGCTTCGGTTCGGCGGCGCTCGTCTACGGGGTGGGCTGCCTTGGCGTCACGGCGCTCGTCAACGTGCCGATGAACCGGGCCCTGGACTCCGCGGCGCCGCGCGACGCGGCGGAGGCGGCGGCGGTCTGGGCGGCCTATTCGCCGCGCTGGCAGCACTGGAACCACGGGCGCACGCTCGCCTCCGGCCTGGCGCTGCTGCTGGCGGCGGCCGGTGTGGCGACGCTGGGGGACCGCAGCGCCGCATCGACGCAGAGCCGTCGATCGCTATGATCGGTGCCCCTGAACCGGGACGAGGACGGGGCGCCCGATGGACTACGAGACGATCCTCTACGCCGTGGACGACGGCGTCGCCCGCGTCACGCTGAACCGGCCCGACAAGGTCAACGCGCTGACCGCGCGGATGCGCCGCGAACTGCTGCACGCGCTGATCCGCGCCCCGCGCGAGGCGCGCGCCGTCGTCCTGACCGGCGCCGGGCGGGGCTTCTGCGCTGGGCAGGATCTGGGCGACGCGGCCAACATCGCCGGCGTCGACCTCGAGGGCACGCTGCGCGACGAGTACGAGCCGTTGCTCCGCGCGATCTACGACTGCCCGGTGCCCACGCTCTGCGCGGTCAACGGGGCCGCCGCGGGGGCGGGAGCGAACCTCGCGCTGGCGGCGGACGTCGTGATCGCGGCGCGCTCGGCGGTGTTCGTGGAGGCCTTCACGCGGATCGGCCTGATCCCGGACGCCGGCGGCACCTACTGGCTGCCGCGGCTGGTGGGGATGCCGCGGGCGATGGGCATGTGCCTCTTCGCCGAGCCGATCCCCGCCGGCCGCGCCGCCGACTGGGGGCTGATCTGGGAAGTGGTCGAGGACGACCAGCTTGCGCCCCGCGCCCAGGAGCTCGCCGGCCGGCTCGCCAAGGGGCCGACGCTGGCCTATCGGCTGACCAAGCAGGCGCTGCGCGAGAGCCCCGACAACACGCTCGACGTGCAGCTCGGGCTGGAGGCGCAGCTGCAGGGACAGGCCGGGCGGTCGCGCGACTTCCTTGAAGGGGTCACGGCGTTCCTGGAAAAGCGCGAGCCGGGCTACGAGGGCCGGTGAGCGGCGCCTTCGCCGACCGGGTGACGACAGCGCCGCGCGCCTTCGACGCGGCCAGGGGCGCGGCGGCGGCCGACGGCTGGGACGGGGAGATGGCGGCGCTGATCGCCGGCGCCGCCGGCTCCAGCCCCTATCTCGCCGGTCTGATCGCGCGCGAGGGCGACTGGCTGCGCGCCGCCGCCGCGAAAGCCCCGGAGACGGCGCTGGCGGCGGAGATCGCCGCGGCCGGCGGCGACGGCCCGAAGGCGATGGCCTCGGCCTTGCGCCAGCTCAAGCGACGCGCGGCGCTGCTGATCGCGCTGGCCGATCTTGGCGGCGTCTGGGCCCTCGACGCGGTGACCGGGGCGCTGTCCGCCGTCGCCGACGCCGCGCTGGCGCTGGCGGCCGACGCCGCGCTGGCGGCGGAGACGGCCGGGCCGCTGCGCGGGCTCGACGCCGCCGGGGCCGGCCTGATCGTGCTGGCGATGGGCAAGCTCGGCGCGCGCGAGCTGAACTATTCCTCCGACATCGACCTGATCTGCCTCTACGACAGCGCGCGGTGGGAGGGCTCGGACGTCCACGAGGTGCGCGCGCGGCTCGTCCAGGTCGTGCGCCGGATGGTGAAGCTGATCGGCGAGGCGACAGCCGAGGGCTATGTCTTCCGCACCGACCTGCGCCTGCGGCCGAATCCCTCGACCACGCCCGTGTGTCTCTCCACCGACGCGGCGGAGGCCTACTACGAGGCGCAGGGCCGGACGTGGGAGCGCGCGGCCTTCATCAAGGCGCGGGTCGCCGCGGGCGACGCAGCGGCCGGGGCGCGGTTCCTGGAGACGCTGACGCCCTTCGTCTGGCGGCGTCACCTCGACTTCGCCGCCATCGAGGACGCCCACGACATGCGCCTGCGCATCCGCGCCCACAAGGGCGTAGGCTGGCGCTTCGAGATCGGCGGGCACGACGTGAAGCTCGGCCTCGGCGGCATCCGCGAGATCGAGTTCTTCGCCCAGACCCAGCAACTGGTGCGCGGCGGCCGCGACCCTTCGCTGCGAGACCCGACCACCCGCGGCGCGTTGCGGGCGCTGACCGGGGCGGGCGTGCTGGACGAGCCGAAGCGCGCGGCGCTGGACGCCGCCTATGTCGCCCAGCGCACGCTGGAGCATCGGCTGCAGATGGTCGAGGACGCGCAGACCCAGGCCATCCCCGCCTCGGAGGAAGGCCGCGCGCGCGTGGCGGCGCTGGGCGGCTGGCCCGACCGAGCCGCCTTCGAGGCGGAGATCGAGGCGCGCTGCCTGCAGGTGCGCGGGCTCTGCGACGCCTTCTTCCAGCCTGAGGCCAAGGGCGCCGCGCCGCAGGGCCTCGAAGAGCTCGCGGCGCTGGGTTTCGCGCGGCCCGAGGACGCGGCGTCGCGAATCGACGGCTGGCTATCGGGCGGGGTGCCCGCCACGCGCGGCGAGCGCGGGCGGCGGCGGTTCAAGCAGCTGCTGCCGGCGCTGCTGCCCCGGCTGGCCGCGGCGGCGAGCCCGGATGACGCGGTGGCCGCCTTCGACCGCTTTCTCGCCGGGCTGCCGGCCGGGGCTCAGCTGTTCGCGCTGTTCGAGGCGAACCCGCAGCTGATGGACCTGCTGGGCGAGATCTGCGCCGCCGCGCCTCGGCTCGCCGAGCATCTCGGCCGCCATGCCGGCGTGCTCGACGCGGTGCTGGACCGCGCCTTCTTCCAGCCCGTGGAGGACGAGACGGCGCTGGCGGCGGCGCTGCAGGAGCGGCTTGCGGAGACCCCGGACTATGAGGGGCTTCTCGACGCCGCGCGGCGTTGGGCGCGCGAGCTGCGTTTTCGCATCGGCGTGCAGGTGCTGCGCGGCGTTAGCGACGCCGGCGAGGCGGGGCGCGCGTTCTCGGCCGTCGCCGGGGCCTGTCTGGCGCAGCTCTACCCCGCCGTCGTGGCCGAGTTCTCCCGCCGCCACGGTCCCCCGCCCGGCCGCGGCGCGGCGGTGCTGGCGCTGGGCAAGCTGGGCAGCCGCGAGATGACGGCGACGTCGGACCTCGACCTGCTCGTGGTGTGCTCGCCCGGCGAGGTGGAGGACAGCCGGGGGCCGAAGCCCCTGCCCTCGTCCACCTACTACGCCCGTCTGACCCAGGCGCTGATCGCCGCGCTGGCCGCCCCTACAGCCGAGGGGCCGCTCTATGCGGTGGACATGCGGCTGCGCCCCTCCGGACGACAGGGGCCGGTGGCGGTGCGGCTCGGCGCCTTCCGCCGCTATCAGCGCGAGGAGGCCTGGACGTGGGAGCACCTGGCCCTGACCCGGGGCCGCGGAGTGGCGGGCGCGCCGGCGGTGCTGGCCGACGCGGAGGCCGCGGTGGCCGAGGTGCGCGCCCTGCCGCGCGACCCGGCCAGAGTGTTGGCCGACGTGCGCGAAATGCGCGCCCGGGTGGCGGAGGCGCACCGGGCCGCGCGCGCCGACCCCTGGGCTCTCAAGCATGCCGAGGGCGGGCTGATGGACGTCGAGTTCGCCCTGCAGGCGGGATTGCTCATCACCGGGCTGACCGGCCCCCGCGCACCCGCCGAGGCGGCGCCCGCGCTGAGCGCCGCCGGCTGGCTCGACGCCGACGCCGCGGCGGCGCTGGCGGACGCGCATGCCCTGATGATGGCCCTGCAGCAGGTGGAGCGGGTGGCGCTGGACAAGCCCTTCGATCCCCCTGCCGCAGGGCCGGGCCTCTCGGCGGTCATGGCGCGCGCGGCGGGCGTCGCCACCCTCGCAGAGGCCGAGGAGAGGCTTCGCGCCGCCCAGACCGCCGCGGCGGCCGCCGTGGCCGCCGCACTCGGCGGATAGGCTATTCGGCCGGGCTCAGCGCGGCGTCCAGCGCCCGCTCGGCGTGGGAGCGGGGCTTGGTCAGACGGGCCAGGAGGTCGTAGAGCACCGGCGTGACGAACAGCGTCAGGATCGAGGCGAAGCCGAAGCCCGCCACGATCACGACGCCGATGGCTCCGCGCGCCTCGGCGCCCGCGCCTGTCGACAGCACCAGCGGGACCGCGCCGAGCACCGTCGACAGCACCGTCATCAGGATCGGCCGCAGCCGGCGCACCGAGCCCTCGAGCGCCGCCTCGCGCACGCTGGCGCCGCGGTCGCGCAGCTGGTTGGCGAACTCCACGATCAGGATGCCGTTCTTGGCCATCAGGCCCAGCAGCAGCAGCATCCCGATCTGGGTGTAGATGTTCAGCGACTGCCCCGTGAGCCAGATCGCCCCGAGCGCGCCGGTGACCGCCAGCGGCGAGGACAACAGGATGGTCAGCGGATCGACGAAGCTCTCGAACTGGGCCGCCAGCACCAGATAGACCACCACCAGCGCGAACAGGATGGTCAGCGCGATGCCCGCCGAGCCCTCCACGAACTCCTTGGACTGACCGTCGAACGCGATGCGGCCCTCGGGCGGGAGCGTCTCCTCCGCGAGCCGGCGCACGTCGTCGACCGCTCGGCCGAGATCGTAGCCGTCGGCCAGCGCCGCAGACACCGTGATCGCCGGCAGGCGGTTGTAGCGGTTGAGCTCGGGCGAGGCGGTGGTCTCGGAAATCGACAGAAGCGCCGACAGCGGGATCAGCGCGCCCGTGGTCTGGGACCGGACGAAGACGGATGCCAGATCGTCGGCCGTCTGCCGGGACTCCTCGCGCGCCTGCAGGATCACGGGATACTCCCGCCCCCGGTCGAGATAGCTGGTCGCCTCGCGCGAGGCGAAGAAGGTCTGCATCGTGGCCGCGATGTCGAGGATCGAGACGCCGAGGTCGGCCGCGAGCGTGCGGTCGATGTCGACCTGGATTTCGGGCCGCGTGAGTTCGTAGTCGATCTCGACGTTCTGCAAACCCTCCATGGCGCGCATGGCGTCGAGCATGGCGCCGCTCCACTCCTGCACGCTGGCGAAGTCGGGGCCGAGCACCTTGACCTGCAACGGCGTGCGCGAGCCGCGCAGGCCGAGGCCCGCCGGCTGGATCGGGAAGGCCTGCGCCCCGGGCACGCCGACCATGGCCGGGATCATCTGGCCGACGATCTCGTTGGAGTGCCGCCGGCCGCTGTCCCACGGCGAAAGCCGCGCGACCACGAAGGCGCGGTTCGAGGCGCCGCCGGGGCCGATGATCGAAAACACCGTCTCGACCTCGCCGCTGTCGCGCAGCGGCTGGATGCGGCGTTCGATCTCCTGCACCTCGCGATCGGTGAAGGCGGAGGACGAGCCCTGCGCGGCGCGCACCGAAACGAAGAACAGCCCGCGGTCCTCGCGCGGCGAAAGCTCGCGCGGCGTCTGGCCGTAGATCCACACCGCCGAGCCCGCCACCGCCACCGCCAGCGTCAGCACCACGATGGGCGCGCCCAGCGCGACGCGCAGGGCGGCGGCGTAGCGGCGCTCGGTCCATGCGAAGGTGGCGTTCACGCCGCGCTCCAGCATCCCGCCGGAACCCTTTCGTAGCAGCAGATAGCACAGCACCGGACAGAGGGTCAGCGCCACGAAGGTGGAGAAGGCGACGGCGATGGCCAGCACCAGCCCGAACTCGACGAACAGCCGCCCGATCTGGCCTTCGAGAAACGATATCGGCACGAACACCGAGATCAGCGTCAGCGACGTCGCGATCACCGCGAAGCCCACCTCGCGCGACCCCAGCGAGGCGGCGGCGATGGGGTGCTCGCCCTCCTCGACGCGGCGCTGGATGTTCTCCAGCACCACGATGGCGTCGTCCACGACGATGCCGATGGCGAGGATCATCGCGAACAGCGTCAGGATGTTGATCGAGAAGCCGAGCGCATAGATGCCGATGAAGGCGCCGACTAACGCGATCGGGATCGTCACCGCCGGCACGATGGTGGCGCGCGGCGAGCCGAGGAAGACGAAGATCACCAGCACGACAAGACCGACCGCGATGAACAGCGTCGAGACCACCTCGGCGATCGAGCTCTTGATGAACAGCGCGTCGTCGGAGGTGACGAAAACCTCCATCCCGTCCGGCAACTGGTCCTGCAGCGCGTCGAGTTCGGCGCGGACGGCGTTGGATATCGCGATGGTGTTGGACTGCGACTGGCGCACGACGCTCAGACCCACGGCGGCGCGGCCGTCGTTGCGCACGACGGTGCTGTCGTCCTCCACGCCGATGAAGACGTCGGCGACATCGCCCAGCCGCACCGGCGCGCCGTCGACGACGCGCAGCACGACGTTGCGGAACTCCTCGGGCGTGTTCAGCCGGGTGACGGCGCGCAGCTGGAAGGTGCGGAAGACCGATTCCACCTCGCCCGCGGGCAGCTCGATGTTGTTGGCGCGCAGCGCGTTGACCACGTCGGTCACGGCGAGTTGGCGCGCCGCCAGCCCCTGCGGATCGAGCGCCACCCGCATGGCGAAGCGCCGCTCGCCCTGAATCTCCACCGTCGCCACGCCGTCGAGCGTCGCCAGCCGGTCCACGAGGAAGCGCTGGGCGTAGTCGGTGATCTCGGCAGGGCTGAGGCGGTTGGAGACGATGCCGATGCGCATCACCGGGTCCGCGTCGCTGTCGTTCTTGAAGATGCGCGGCTCGTCGGCCTCGTCCGGCAGGCGGTTGCCGATCCGACCCACCGCGCCACGCAGGTCGTTGGCGGCCTGGTCGATGTCGCGCCCCTCGACAAAGCTGACGCGCACCCGCGAACGGCCGCGGTCGGAGGTGCTGTCGATGACGTCGATGCCGGCGACGCCGGCGATGGCGCCCTCGACGATCTCGGTGATCTGGCTGTCGATGACCTCCGGCGATGCGCCGGTGTATCGCGTCTCGATGGTCACGGTCGCCGCGTCGATGTCGGGGAGCTCGCGCACCGGCAACCGCGTCAGGGCGACAAGGCCGATGGCGATGACCAGCAGATTCAAGACCGTGGCGAAGACGGGGCGACGAATGCAGACGTCGGAGATGGTCATCGGGCCGCCCTCACGCGCCGGAGCCGGCGGCCGCGACCGGGGTCGCTTCGGGCTCGGGGTTCAGCACGCGCACGGGACGGTTGTCGCCGACCTTCTGGACGCCGCGCACGACGACCATCTCGCCGGCCTCGACGCCGTCGGTGATCTCCGCCCGCCCCGCGCTGCGCGCGCCCACGGTCACCCGGCGGCGCTGGGCGCGGTCGTCGGCGATGACGTAGACGAAGTTGTCTCCGCCCTCCGACACCACCGCCTCCTCGGGCGCCACGACGCTCTCCCGCGCCGCCAGCACCAGCGTCACGCGCATGAAGGCGTCGGCGGGCAGGCGATGGTCCGGGTTGGGGATGCGCGCGCGGGCGGTGAAGCTGCGCGACACGGTGTCGACCCGGGCGCCGATGGCGGTCACCGTGCCGAGGAAGGTCTCGCCGGGAAAGATCTGCGTGGTGGCGCGGACGTCGGAGCCGACCGAGACCTCGCCGTAATACCGTTCGGGGATCGAGAAATCGACGTCGAGCGCGCTGATGTCGGAAAGGTCCGCGATGGGCGTGTTCGACCGCACCACCGCGCCCACGTCGGCGCGGCGGAAGCCCGCGACGCCGGCGAAGGGCGCTGTCAGCGTGCGGTCGGCGAGGTCCTTGCGGGCGCGGTCCAGCACCGCCTCGGCGCGCAGCAGTTCGGCGCGGGCGCTGTCGTATTCGCTCTCGGCGATGCGGCGCTGGTCGCGCAGGGCCGTGGCGCGGTCGAAGGCGTTGCTGGCGCGGGCGACGTTGGCCTCGGCCTCCTGCAGCGAGGCCTGCTGGGCGCCGTCATCGAGCTGCAGCAGCATCTGCCCTTCCTCGACCGGCTCGCCGCCCTCGAACCCGAACAGGGCTATGCGCCCGTCCGACAGCGTCGCGAGTTCGATGGAGCGCAGCGGCCGCGCGGCGCCGACCGCGTTCACCGTGGTCTCGACGCGCTCGCGCGTCACCGGCGCGACCACGACGCCCGGGGCGGGACGGGCGCGTTGCGCCTGCTCCTGCGCCTGACCCGCCTGCGACTGCCAGAAGGTCCAGCCGCCGTAAGCGCCCGCGGCGAGCACGGCTACGATGGCGATCTGCTTGACGACGCTTGCCATGCCTGCTCCCTCTGCCTCGACCCTACGGCCGCACAGCTACTGTAACGGCGTGGCGACGCCTTCCCGTCGCGAAATGTCGCAGGTGGGTGGCTTTGGCAAGCTTGGGCGGCGTAACTGGCCGCCGAATACGCAGGAGAAACCGCATGAAGCGCATTTTCGCCCTGATTCTCTGCGGCCTTCTCGCCGGGCCGGCCACCGCGCTCGACACGCCGGCGCGCGCCGCCATCGTCGTCGACCTGAACTCCGGCGCGGTGCTGATGGAAAAGAACGCCGACCAGCCGCTGCCGCCGGCGTCGATGTCGAAGCTCATGACGCTCTACATGGTGTTCGAGGCGATCACCGAGGGGCGGCTGTCGATGGACGACCGCCTGCCGGTGAGCGAGACCGCGTGGCGCAAGGGCGGCAGCAAGATGTTCGTCCGCGTCGGCGACCGCATCCGGGTCGAGGACCTGCTGCACGGCGTCACCGTCCAGTCCGGCAACGACGCCTGCATCGTGTTCGCCGAGGGTCTGGCCGGCACCGAGGAGGCCTTCGCCGACCGGATGAACGTGCGCGCCCGCGAACTGGGCCTGACCAACTCGCACTTCCGCAACGCCACCGGCTGGCCGGACGAGGGCCACGTCATGAGCGTGCGCGACCTCGCGCTGCTCGCCGGCAGGATCGTGCGCGATTTTCCCGAGTTGCACGCCCTGTTCTCGATCCGCGAGTTCACCTGGGAGGGCATCACCCAGCAGAACCGCAACCCGCTGCTTTATCTCGACATCGGCGCCACCGGCATGAAGACCGGCCATACCGAGGAGGCGGGCTACGGCTTGACCGCGACCGCCGAGCGCGAGGGGCGCCGGGTGGCCCTGGTCGTAGCCGGCCTGACGAGCGCGCGGGAGCGCGCGGTCGAGACCGAGAAGCTGATGAACTGGGCCTATCGCGAGTTTCGCACCGGCGCGCTCTACCGCGCAGGCGAGGCGGTGACCGAGGCCGAGGTGTGGATCGGCGCGACGCCGCGGGTGCGGGTCGGGCCCGCCGAGGACATCGTGGTGACCGCCCCGGTGACCGCGGTGGACAGCATCAGCGCGCGCGTCGTCTACGAGGGGCCGACGCCGGCGCCCGTCGAGGCCGGCCAGCATGTCGCCGACCTGATCGTGCAGACCCCGGGCGTCGGTCCCGTGACCTATCCCCTCGTGGCGCTCGACGCCGTGCCGGCCGGCGGGGTGGTCGTGCGTGTCGAGGCGGCCGCGCGCCTGCTGCTGGCGAACGTGCTGGGCGAGGCGGCGCCGTGAGCCGCGGCGTGCGGTGAGCCTCCTGCCCCGGCGGGGTCTGTTCGTCACGCTGGAGGGCGTCGACGGCGCCGGCAAGTCGACCCAGGCGCGGCTGCTGGCGGCGGCGCTGGCGGCGGGCGGTCACGATGTGGTGACGACGCGCGAACCGGGCGGATCGCCGGGCGCCGAGGAGATCCGCCGCCTGCTGGTGGAGGGCTCCCCGGAGCGGTGGTCGCCCGAGACCGAACTGCTGCTGTTCAACGCCGCCCGGCGCGACCATGTCGAGCACACGGTGCGCCCGGCGCTGGCGCGCGGCGCATGGGTCGTCTGCGACCGCTACGTCGACAGCACCCGCGCCTATCAGAGCGCCGGGCGCGGCGCCGACCGGGGGCTGGTGGACCGGCTCCACCGGCTGGCGGTGGGGCTGGACCCGGACCTGACCCTGATCCTCGACCTCGATCCCGAGGAGGCGGCGACGCGGGCCGGCGCCAAGGCGGTCGAGCAGCGCTTCGAGGGCTTCGGCCCGATGTTCCAGCGCGCGCTCCGCGACGCCTTCCGCGCGATCGCCGTGGCCGAGCCCGCGCGCTGCGCGGTGATCGACGCCGCAGGCCCCGCCGCCGAGGTCGCGGCGCGCCTGCGCGAGGCGGTCGCCGCGCGCCTCGGCGTGGCGGTCTGAGGCCCATGGCCGCCGAGCCCGCGCCGCCAGACCGTCTGCCCGGCGCGCCCCACCCGCGCGAGACGGCGACGCTCTACGGCCACGGGGCGGCCGAAGCGGCCTTTCTCGACGCCTGGCGGGCGGGGCGGCTGCACCACGCCTGGCTGATCCGGGGCGCGCGTGGCGTCGGCAAGGCGACGCTGGCCTATCGCATCGCGCGCGCCTTGCTGGCCCACCCGGACGCCGCGCCGGCGCGGCTTGCCGTGGACCCGGCGCATCCCGCGGCGCGGCAGGTGGCCGGCGGGGCGCATCCGGGCCTGCGGGCGCTGGTGCGGCCGACCGACCCCAAGACGGGGCGCGTGCGCACCGCGATCACGGTGGAGGAGGCGCGCAAGCTCAAGGACTTCTTCCAGCTCTCCGCCGCCCATGGCGGCTGGCGCGTGGTGGTCGTGGACGCGGCCGACGAGATGAACGAGGCCGCCGCCAACGCGATCCTGAAGCTGCTGGAGGAGCCGCCGGCGCGCTCGGTCCTGCTGCTGGTCGCCCACGCCGCGGGGCGGCTGCCGCCCACCATCCGGTCGCGGTGCCGGCTGCTGGACCTCGCGCCGCTCGGGCCCGCCGACCTCGCCGCCGCGCTGGCCGACGCGGGCGCCGACGCCGCCGACGCGCCGGCGCTGGCGACGCTGGCGGGCGGGGCGCCGGGCGCGGCGCTGGCGCTGGCGGCGGTCGAGGGGCCGGCGCTCTACGCCCGGCTCGTAGCGCTGGCGGCGGGCGCGCCAGGGCTCGACCGGGCGGCGGCGATCCGGCTGGCTGAGCAGGCCTCGGGGCGCGAGGCGCAGCCCTTCTACGCCGCCGCGCTGGAGTTGACCGTGCGCCTCGCCGAGCGGCTGGCGCGCGCCGGGGCGGGCGCGGCGGCGCCCGAGGCGGCGCCGGGCGAGGCGGCGCTGGCGGCGCGGCTGGCCCCGTCGCTCGCCGCGGGGCGGCTGTGGGCCGAGACCGCAGCCGAGGCGCAGGGGCTCGCCGACCGGGCGCGCGCCGTGAACCTTGACCCTGCGCAGACGATCCTCGATATCTGGCTCCGCATCGATGCGGTCGCCGCGCGCGCCCTCGATCGCTGACGCCAGACCGCCCCGCGGAGCCCGATCATGACCCGCCCCGCGGAAAGCGCCGCCCTGCCGGCGATGGTGGACAGCCACTGCCACCTCGACTTCCCCGACCTCGCCGCCGATCTCGACGCCGTCGTGGCGCGCGCCCATGCGGCGGGCGTGACGCGGATGGTCACCATCGCCACGACGCTGGGCGCGGCGCCCCGAGCGCGCGCGATCGCCGAGACCCTGCCCGGCGTCTTCTTCGCCGCCGGGGTGCACCCGATGCACGCCGCCGAGCACCCGGCCTTTGCGGTCGAGGACCTCGTGGCGCTGGCGGACCACCCGCGCATGGTGGGGATCGGCGAGACCGGGCTGGACTTCCACTACACCGCCGAGACCGCCGCGGCGCAGGAGGCCAGCCTGCGCCTGCACATCGAGGCCGCGCGCCGCACCGGCCTGCCGCTGATCGTGCACGCCCGCGCCGCCGACGCCGAGATCGCGCGCATCCTGCGCGCGGAGCGCGAGGCGGGACCGTTCACGGCGGTCATGCACTGCTTCACCGGCGGCCCGGCGCTTGCCGAGGCCGCGCTGGCGCTGGGCTTCTACCTGTCGATCTCCGGCATCGCCGCCTTCCCGAAATCGGCCGATCTGCGCGCCATCTTCGCCGCCGCGCCGCGCGAGCGGCTGCTGGTGGAGACCGACGCGCCCTATCTCGCCCCCCCGCCCCACCGGGGCAGGCGCTGCGAGCCGGCCCATGTCGCGCTGACGCTGGCCGCCGTGGCGAAGGCGCTGGACGAGGACCCTGCGGCGCTGGCGGCGGCGACCACGGCGAACTTCGACCGCCTGTTCGCGAAGGCCTCCTGATGGCGCGGCTGCGCGTGACCATCCTCGGCTGCGGCTCCTCGGGCGGGGTGCCGCGGCTGGGCGGGCGCTGGGGCGCCTGCGACCCCACCGAGCCGCGCAACCGCCGCCGGCGCTGCTCCGCGCTGGTGGAGCTTGGCGAGGGCGACGCGGTGACGCGCGTGCTGGTGGACGCAGGGCCGGACATGCGCGACCAGCTCCTCGGGGCCGGGGTGGGGGTGCTCGACGCGGTGCTGTTCACCCACGAGCACGCGGACCACGTCCATGGCATCGACGACCTGCGTCAGGTGGCGTTCAACCGCCGCGCCCGCCTGCCGGTCTGGGCCCCGCAGGCGACGGCCGAGGTGCTGTGCGACCGCTTCGGCTATGTCTTCGTGCAACCGCCGGGCAGCCTTTATCCGCCGATCTTGGACCTGCACCTGATCGACGGCCCTTTCGCCGTGGAGGGCGCGGGCGGCGCGCTGCCGGTCACGCCCTTCGCCACGCCGCACGGGCGCATCGAGGCGATGGGCTTCCGCTTCGGCCCCGTCGCCTA
>DAINOD010000028.1:0-32747 GCA_036735545.1 Rubrimonas sp.
CTTCTCCTCCGCCGTCAGGATGTTCACCGCGCGGCGGTAGCCCTGCAGCAGGTTCCCGCCGTCCGGCGTGGCGAGGAAAGCCTGCAGCGCCTCCACCCGCGCCACGAGCAGCACGAGGTCGTCAATCCCGCGAACCGCAACACCTGCTTCGAACACATCATGCCTTGCCCTAGAGTCTCTCTGAATCACTCTAAGTCGTTCAAATAAGAACCTCTTAATATCTTCTGTAACCTCGATCTCGTGAAGCTGTAATATCTGGGTCTTTTCGGCCGCTTCCCAGTCGCTGGCCAAGACCGATGTAACAGGTTCGACTCGGCGCCTAATCGCTCCAGACGCCTCAAAGGAGGTAAATTCTGAACTCAATATTCTTGCAATTACATCACTATACTTCTGAATGATCAAACCTTTTTGATATGCAGTCTCGGCTGGTCCAACATTTAGCGAAGCAATAATTGTTCGCCGGGCAGCAGATTCAATTATCCGATAGAGATCTATACGCACTTTATTTTCAATGACTATCCGGACTACTCCTAATGCTGCCCTTCGAAGTGCAAACGGATCAGTAGAGCCAGTTGGAAAGCTAAAGGTCGCCCAGAACCCCCCCAGCATGTCCAGCTTGTCCGCCAGCGCCACCGCCACGCTGACCGGCGCGGTCGGCACGGCGTCGGAGGGGCCCAGCGGCGCGTAATGCTCGGCGCAAGCGGCGGCCACCTCGGGGGCCTCGCCGGCGGCGAGCGCGTAGTAGCGGCCCATCACGCCCTGAAGCTCGGGGAACTCGCCGACCATGGCGGAGGCGAGGTCGGCCTTGGCCAGCCGCGCGGCGCGCTCGGCCGTGTCGGGGTCGGCGCCAACCTTGGGCGCGATCTCGCGGGCCAGCGCGGCGATGCGCTCGATGCGGTCCCACTGCGAGCCGAGTTTGGAGTGGAACGTCACCGCGCGCAGCTTCTCGCGCATGGCGTCGAGCGGCGTGGCGAGGTCGTTCTCCCAGAAGAACCGCGCGTCCGACAGCCGCGCCGTCAGCACGCGGCGGTTGCCGTGCAGGATCGCGGCGCCGCCGTCGGCCGCGGCCACGTTGGCGACGGTGATGAACTTCTCGATCCGCCCAGTCGCGGGGTTGCGCACGGAAAAGAACTTCTGGTGCGTCTTCATCGAGGTGCGCAGCACCTCGGGCGGCAGGCCCATGAACGCCTCGCCGATGTCGCCGATCAGGCAGACCGGCCATTCCACGAGGCCCGCCACCTCGGCCAGAAGCCCCGCGTCCTCCACCAGTTCGCAGCCTTGCGCGAAGGCGAGGGTGCGCGCGTCGGTCTCGATGCGCCGGGCGCGCTCGGCGGCGTCCACCACCACGAAGGCGCGCTCCAGCCGCGCCGCGTAGTCGTCGAAGCCGCGCGGCGCGAAGGGTTCCGGCGCGTGGACGCGGTGGCCGCGGGTCAGGGCGCCGGCCTTCACGCCGTCGATCTCGAAGGGGATGGCGGTGGAGCCCGCCTCGTCGGTCATCACGCACAGGATGGATTGCAGCGGCCGCACCCAGCGCAGGCTCCCGCTTCCCCAGCGCATCGACTTGGGCCAGGGGAAGGCGCGGACCACATCCGTCACCACCTCGGCGATCACCTCGGCGGCGGGGCGGCCGGGGATCTCGATGACGGCGAACAGCAGGTCGCCCTTCCTGTCCGCCCGCACCTCCAGCGCCTCGCGCGTCAGGCCGGTGGCGCGAAGGAAGCCCTCGACCGCCGCGGGGGCTGCGTCGGCGCGGGGGCCCTTGCGCTCCTCGCGCCGGGTGGGCGTCTCGCCGGCGAGGCCGCGCAGGTCGAGGACCAGCCGCCGGGGGCCGGCGTGGGCGGCTGCGCCCTCGTAGGTCAGGCCGCGGTCCACCAACCCTTGCGTGACGAGCCGCTTCAGGTCCTCCGCGGCGCGGGCCTGCATGCGGGCGGGAATTTCCTCGGAGAACAGTTCCAGCAGAAGGTCGGGCATGGCCCCTCGCGGCGTGGCTAGCGCGCGCCAGTGAGACGAACGGCCCGGCGCGGTCAAGCCTTGCGCGACGCGAACACCGACCAGCCCGTCTCCGCGGCCAGCGCCTCGAATGCCCTGGAGGCGATCAGCGAGTTGCCGGTCTCGTCGAGCCCCGGACACCACGCGGCGATGGAGGCGACGCCGGGGACCACGCCGAGGATGCCGCCGCCGACGCCGGACTTGGCGGGAATGCCGACGCGGAAGGCGAATTCTCCGGAAGCGTCGTAGTGCCCGCAGGTCAGCATCAGCGCCGCGATCCGCCGGGCTCGGTCCGGCGTCACCACCGGCTCGGGGTCGTCCGGCGTCGCGCCGCCGTTGGCGAGGTAGCGCCCCGCCATGGCGAGCTGGCGGCAGGACATGGCGATGGCGCACTGGTTGAAATAGACGTCCAGCACCCGCTGCGCCGCGCAGCGCAGGTTGCCGTCGGCCTTCATGAAGTTGGCCAGCGCCGCGTTGCGGAAGCCGGTCTCGGCCTCGGACTTCGCCACGCTGTGGTCGATGGCGATGGCGTCGTCGCCGGCGACGCGGCGCATGAAGGCGAGGATCTCGGCCACCGTCTCCGCCCGCCTGCGCCCGGTCAGCAGCACGTCGGCCACGAGAATGGCGCCCGCGTTGATGAAGGGGTTGCGCGGCCTGCCCTTCTCGGATTCGAGCTGGACGATGGAGTTGAACGGGTCGCCCGAGGGCTCCCGCCCCACCCGCCGCCACAGCTTCGCGCCGACCGTGTTCAGCGCCAGCGTCAGGGTGAAGACCTTGCTGATGGACTGGATCGAGAACGCGGCGTCCGCCTCGCCCGCCGTGGCCGCGGGCCCCTCCAGCGGCACGACGCACAGGCCGAAGCGGCGGGGGTCGCCGCTGGCGAGTTGGGGGATGTAGCTGGCGGGCTTGCCGCGCTCGGTCTCGCGGCGCATCCGCGCGGCGATGTCGTCGACGAGCGCCTGAAGGTCCACGCCCCTGCGGCTCATCGCGTCACGACCTGCCGCCACATGTAGGCGCGCCCGTCCGGAAAGACGGCGACGATGCGCTCGAAGCCGGGCGGGGCGGCCTCCGCGACCACGGCGCGGGCCTCGCCGGCCTCCAGGGCGCGGCCGATGGCGACGGCGTCGAAACAGTCGAACCATCCCGGCGCGACCAGCGGGGCCGCCTCGACCGGCGCCGGCCCGGTCACGGCCGCCGGATCGATGGTGAAGCAGGCGCGCAGCTTCAGCGGCGAGGCGGCGCCGTCGAGGCCGCGATAGCCGCTCACCGGCGCCTCGGCCCCGGCGAGGGCGACGCTGGGCAGCCCGTCCACCTGCTCGTACCACGCGAAGACGAGCGTATAGTAGAGCCCCGCCCCCATCGCGACGGCGATGGCGAGAAGGCCGAGGACGAGGCGCTTGCCGTTCACGCCGCCGCGCCGCCCGCGTCGGTGGTCAGCCACGCGTCGGCGCAGGCCCGCGCCAGCGCGCGGACCCGGCCGATGTAGGCCTGCCGCTCGGTTGGCGAGATCACGCCGCGCGCGTCGAGCAGGTTGAACAGGTGGCTCGCCTTCACGCACTGGTCGTAGGCGGGCTGGGCCATGACGTTGGCGCGGTTCCCCGCCTTCGGGTCGGTCGGCTCGAAGGCCAGCAGCGCGCGGCACTCGGCCTCGGCGTCCTCGAAGTGGCGCAGCAGGCGCTCGACGTTGGCGGCGTCGAAGTTGTGGCGGCTGTATTCGCGCTCGGCCTGGAGGAAGACGTCGCCGTATCTCAGCGGGATGGGGCTGTCTGGGGCGTTGAAGGGCATGTCCATGACATGCTCGGCGCCCAGCACATACATCGCCAGCCGCTCCAGCCCGTAGGTCAGCTCGCCCGAGACCGGGCGGCAGTCATGCCCGCCGACCTGCTGGAAATAGGTGAACTGGCTGACCTCCATGCCGTCGCACCAGACCTCCCAGCCCAGCCCCCAGGCGCCGAGGGTGGGGCTCTCCCAGTCGTCCTCGACGAAGCGGATGTCGTGCAGCGCCGGGTCCAGCCCGATGGCGGCCAGCGAGCCCAGATAGAGCTCCTGCAGGTCGGGCGGGCTCGGCTTCAGGATCACCTGGAACTGGTAGTAGTGCTGCAGCCGGTTGGGGTTCTCGCCGTAACGTCCGTCCGTGGGCCGGCGCGAGGGCTGGACATAGGCCGCCGCCCAGGGCCGCGGCCCCAGCGCGCGCAGGGTGGTGGCGGGGTGGAAGGTGCCGGCGCCCACCTCCATGTCGTAGGGTTGCAGCACGGCGCAGCCCCGCGCGGCCCAATAGGCCTGCAGGCGCATCAGCACCTCCTGGAACGAACGCGGCGCGTCGGCGGTCATCGGGCACTCCTTCCGGGCGCGCGGACCCTATGCCCGGCCCGCCCGGCGGTCAACGAAACGACACGCGCCGCGAGGGCCCGGAACATTCGTCGCGCGAGCGCGTTTCTGTACTGTCTGGAACAGGAGCAACGATCATGCGGAAGAACGCTTTTCCCCTCGCCTGCGCGGCCGTCCTGGCGCTGGGCGTAGCGGCCTGCGGCAACACCCCCACCGAGCGCGGCGTGACCGGCGGCGCGATCGGCGCGGGCGTCGGCGGCGCGACGGGCGCGCTCACCGGCGGCTCGGCCGTGGGCGGCGCGCTGATCGGCGGCGCCGTGGGCGCGGCGGCCGGCGCGCTGACCGACCGCGACCAGGTCGATCTCGGCGACCGACCGCGACTCTGATCCACCGCGCCCCGCCGTTGCGACGGCGGGGCTCACCGCGTATTCAGGGGCCACGCCGGTTTAGCTCAGCTGGTAGAGCACCTGATTTGTAATCAGGGGGTCGGGGGTTCGAGTCCCTCAACCGGCGCCGCCGGCCCGCGGCCCGCGGGCGACCGGAGCCCCCCCATGCGCCGCCTCGTCTATGTCCTGAACGGTCCGAACCTCAACCTGCTCGGCCAGCGCGAGCCCCACCTCTACGGCGCGGAGACGCTCGCCGACGTCGAGGCGGCCTGTCGCGACGTGGCTGAGGCGCATGGGCTGGCGCTGCGCTTCCACCAGAGTAACCGCGAGTACGAGCTGATCGACTGGGTGCACGAAGCCCGGGGCGCGGCCGGCGCCATCGTCATCAACCCGGGCGGCCTGAGCCATACCTCCGTCGCCCTGCTGGACGCCCTGAACGCCTTCGAGGGCGCGGTGCTGGAGGTACACGTCTCCAACATCCACCGCCGCGAGGCGTTTCGCCACCACTCCTATGTCTCGCAGCGCGCGGACGGGGTGATCGCGGGTTTCGGCGCGCAGGGCTATGCGCTGGCGATGCAGCGGGCGGCGCGGTTGCTCGGGACGGGGTGAGGGCCGGGGCCGTTGCCAATCCCGCCGCCCCGTGGCAACGCTTCGGCTCCGCGCCGGAGGGCCTGAGCCGTGGACATCGCCGCCCGCGTCCATGCGCACAACTGGAAGATCGACCCGATCGTCCGGTCCGTGCTCGACACCGATTTCTACAAGTTGCTGATGACGCAGAGCATCCTGCGCCACCATCCCCGCACGCGCGTCACCTTCGGCCTGATCAACCGCTCGGCGGAGGTGCCGCTCGCGCGCCTGATCGACGAAGGCGCGCTGCGCGAGCAGCTCGACCACATCCGCAGCCTGCGCCTCAGCCGGGGCGAGAGCACCTGGTTGCGCGGCGCCAGCTTCTATGGCAAGCGCGCGATGTTCACGCCCGAATTCATCGACTGGCTCGAGGCCTTCCGCTTCCCCGAATACCACCTCGAGAAGCGTGGCGAGCAGTGGGAGCTGAGCTTCGAGGGGCCCTGGGCGGAGTCGACGCTGTGGGAGATCCCGGCGCTGGCGGTGATCATGGAGCTGCGCTCTCGCGCCGTGCTGAAGGGCATGGGCAAGTTCGAGCTGCAGGTGCTCTACGCCCGCGCCATGACCCGGCTGTGGGAGAAGGTGGAGCGACTGCGCCCGCTGGAGGGGCTGGGGGTGGCGGATTTCGGCACGCGCCGCCGCCACGGCTTTCTCTGGCAGGACTGGTGCGTGCAGGCGATGGTGGAGGGGCTGGGGCCGAAGTTCCGCGGCACCTCCAACTGCCTGATCGCGCTGCGGCGCGAGGTGGAGGCGGTCGGCACCAACGCCCACGAGCTGCCCATGGTCTACGCCGCGCTCGCGGACGATCCCGAAGCGCTGGCCGCCGCGCCCTACCGGGTGCTCGAGGACTGGGCGCACGACTATGCGGGCAACCTGCGCATCATCCTGCCCGACACCTTCGGCAGCGAGGGCTTCTTCGCCCGCGCCCCGGACGGGCTGCGCGCGTGGACCGGGGTTCGGGTCGATTCCGGCGACCCCTTCGCGCGCGGCGAGGCGGTGCTGGAATGGTGGCGCGCGCAGGGAGAGGACCCGCGCGAGAAGCTGATCATCTTCTCCGACGGTCTGGACGTCGCCGAGATCATGGCGCTGCATGGCCGCTTCCACGGCCGGGTGGGGCTGGCCTTCGGCTGGGGGACGCTGCTGACCAACGACTTCCGCGGGCTGGCCGGGCCGCGGCTCGACCCGTTCTCGCTGGTCTGCAAGGTGGTGTCGGCGGACGGGCGGCCCGTGGTGAAGCTCTCGGACAACCCCAACAAGGCGGTCGGTCCGGCCGACGAGATCGCCCGCTACCGCGCCGCCTTCGGCGCGCCGGCGCAGGAGCCGCGGCGCTTGGTGGTCTGAGGCGGGCTCACCCCCGCGCCAGCAGCGCGGCCGCTTCCGCGCCCGAGGGCATGGACGGCGCCGTGCCGGGCCGGGTGACCGAGATCGCGGCCACCGCGCAGCCGTAGCGCGCGGCCTCGACCGGATCGAGGCCGCGGGCGAGGCCTGCTGCGAAGCCGCCGTTGAAGGCGTCGCCCGCCCCCGTCGTCTCCACCACGGGGCCGGCGTCGAAGGCGGGCAGATGCGCGGTCCGCGCGCCGTCGTGATAGAGCGCCCCCTGCGCGCCCAGCGTCACCACCACCGCTCCCGCGCCCTGCGCGCGCAGGGCCTCGGCCGCCGCCCGCGCCTCGGCGGGGTCGCGCACGGGCAGGCCGGTCAGGGCCTCGGCCTCGGTCTCGTTGGGGGTCACGAAGTCGCACAGCGCCAGCATCCCCTCGGGCAGCGGCGCCGCCGGGGCGGGGTTCAGCACCGTGCGCGCGCCGCCGTCCCGCGCGATCCGCAGGCCGCGCATGGCCGCGGCGATCGGTTGCTCCAGCTGGGTGACGAAGACCGCCGCGCCGCCGATCAGCGCCGCCTGCGCCTCGACGTCGGCCTCGGAGATGTCCGCCGCCACTCCCGGCGAGATGATGATGGCGTTGTCGCCCGTGGCCGCGTCGACGAAGATGTAGGCGGCGCCCGTGTAGCCCTCGGCGGTCTGGGTCACGGCTGGGATCACGCCCGCGTCGGCCCAGGTCCGCAGCGCCATCTCGGCGAAGGCGTCGCGGCCGAGGCGGGTGAGCATGTGCGTCTCCACCCCCTGCCGCGCGCAGGCGACAGCCTGGTTGGAGCCCTTTCCCCCCGGACCCAGCGCGAAGCCGCGGCCGAGTATCGTTTCGCCCATCCGCGGCTGGCGGTCGGCGCGATAGGCGGTGTCGGCGACGAAGACGCCGAGGATGACGACGCGGCCCACGGTCACGCCTCCGGCGGGATCACGCCCTTGCGGAACAGGAAGCAGCCGTAGAAGCGCCGCTCGCCGGTCTGTATGACCGCATAGGCCGCGCGGGCGCGGTCGTAGAAGGCGAAGCGCTCGACGCCCACCATCGGCCGCGGGCGGCCCTCGGCGCGGTCGATCTCCGCCTGGACCTCGGCCTGCACGGGCGGGATGTCGGCTGGCGCGCCGACCACCTCCATGCGCGCGGCGAAGTCGTCGACGAAGGTGTCCAGCGGCAGCACCGACAGGATCGCCCGCGCCGCCTCCGCCGAACTCAGGTTCTCCATGCGCAACAGCTTCCCCGTCACGGTGGCGCGCGCGACGCTGTCGGAGGGGAAGTTCGCGTCTGCCAGCACCAGCACGTCGCCATGGCCCATGGCGCGCAGGCAGTGCAGCGCCTCGGCGTTCAGCCGGTGGTCCAGTCCCTTCAGCATCTCTCCCCCCTTCGCCGCCGCTGCGGGCGGTCGGTCAGCCCAGCCGCGCGCCGGTCTCCGCGTCGAACAGGTGCGCCGTCTCGGCCTTGGCCGCGAGGCGCAACGTCTGGCCCGGCGCGATGGCGCGGCGCTCGCGCAACAGCACCGTCACTTCCTGGGCGCCGATGCGCGCGATCACATGGGTCTCCGAGCCGGTCGGCTCGACCACCGCCACGGTCGCCTCCGCCCCCGCGTCGGCGATGGCCAGATGCTCCGGCCGCGCGCCCCAGACCACCGGCCGCCCGTCCTCCACGCCGGCCGCGTCGGGCGCGGGCAGCCGCGCGCCGGCCGCCTCCACCGCCGCGCCGCCGGGGCCGCGACGGTAGGCGCCGCGGATCAGGTTCATCGCCGGCGAGCCGATGAAGCCCGCGACGAAGACGTTCTCCGGGCGGTCGTAGAGCTCCAGCGGCGCGCCGATCTGCTCGATGCGGCCGTCGCGCATGACCACGATGCGGTCGGCCATGGTCATGGCCTCGATCTGGTCGTGGGTGACGTAGATCGTCGTCGTGGCGAGGCGCTGGTGCAGCTCGCGGATCTCGGCGCGCATCTGCACGCGCAACTGGGCGTCGAGGTTGGACAGCGGCTCGTCGAACAGGAACACCTGCGGGTCGCGCACGATGGCGCGGCCCATGGCGACGCGCTGGCGCTGGCCGCCCGACAGCTCGCGCGGATAGCGCGCGAGATAGGGCTTGAGACCCAGGATGTCGGCCGCCCGCGCCACCCGCGCCTCGATCTCGGCGCGCGGCATGTTCCGCATCTTCAGCGCGAAGCCCATGTTCTGCGCCACGGTCTTGTGGGGGTAGAGCGCGTAGTTCTGGAACACCATGGCGATGTCGCGCTCGGACGGCGGCAGGTTGTTCACCACCCGCTGCCCGATGCGGATGGCGCCGCCGGTGACCTCCTCCAGCCCCGCGATCATCCGCAACAGCGTGGACTTGCCGCAGCCCGAGGGGCCCACCAGCACGACGAACTCGCCGTCGGGGATGTCCACGTTCACGCCGTGCATGACGTCGACCCGGCCATAGGCCTTGCGCAGGTCGCGGATCGTCACTTCGGCCATTCTCGCGTCCCCGGCGCCAGAGTCGCCTCAGGGCTAAGCCACGCCCGTGACGCTGTCCACCGTCCAGACTTGAGAGCGGGTTAGCCGCTTGACTCGCCGCCGGCCGGTCGCGGACAGTCGGGGTCGCAGGGGGTCGCGCGCCGCAGCCGCGCCCCGCAGGCCGTCCGTCGCGCAGCCCCCGACAGAGGGGCGGGAGGGCCGGCCGCGCGACGCTGCGGCGATCGCCAACCCTGGGGAGGGGGTGCTTCCATGAAGGTCGGACACTACGAGATCGCCATGCGCCGGGGACTGTCCCGCCGCGGGGTGCTGGGCGGCGCGGCGAGCGTCGCCGCGCTGGGCGCCGCGGGCGGGCTGCCGCGGCTGGCGCTGGCGCAGTCGGGCCTGCGCGCGGAGATCCTCAAGATACCCGGCGTCGGCCGCGGCTCGCCCACCGACGCGGACTGGCAGAGGGTCGGCGAAATGTGCCTCGGCCCGACCCGGGACCGGGTGGCGCAGGGCGAGTTCGCCGGGGTCGAGCTGACCTTCATGGGGCTCAACAACCAGAACCTGCACAACTTCCTGTTCCGCGGATTCCTGCGGCCGTGGGAGGCCTACACCGGCGCCAGGATCAACTGGATCGACCTGGCCCAGGCCGACTACAACGCCCGCCTGCAGCAGAGCATCGCCACCAACACCGTGGACTTCGACATCATCGAGATGGGCGCGCCCTTCGAGGGCGACACGGCCGGTCGCGGGATGCTGGACGAGATGCCCGACTGGGTGGCCGAGCAGATCGACGCCGACGACCTCGTGGACTACCTGAAGCCGCCGATCGGCACCTGGGGCGGCAAGACCTACCGCGTGAACATCGACGGCGACGCGCACACCTTCGCCTATCGCAAGGACTATTTCGGGGCCGGCGGCATAAGGCCCGAGGTTCCGACCACGTGGCAGGAGATCAACGCGGTCACGAAGGAGCTGGTCGGCATGTCCGACCCGCTGACCGGCCTGCCGGCCCACGGCTACCTCGACCCCCTCAAGGGCTGGGGCGGTTTCGGCTTCTACTTCATCGCCAACCGCGCCGCGGCCTATGTGAAGCAGCCCGGCGAGGCGGCGTGGCTGTTCCACCCCGAGACCATGAAGCCGCTGGTGAACAACGCGGGCTGGGTGCAGGCGATCCAGGACGTCATGGACCTGATCGCGACGCCCGGCGCCTACCCGGCCGACCAGATCAACGCCGACCCCGGCACGACCGCCTTCAGCCAGTTCCTCGCCGGCACCGGCTCGATGCTGATGTGGTGGGGCGACGTCGGCTCCTCGGCGCGGACCTCCGACACCTCGGTGGTCGGCGACGTGGTGGGCTTCGGGATCAACCCGGCCTCGGAGCGGCGCTACGACTGGCGCGCCGAGGCGTGGGAGGACGTGCGCAACGAGGCCCCGAACATGGCCTACATCGGCTGGGGCATCTACGTGACCAGCCGCGTCTCGGGCGACGAGAAGAAGCGCAAGGCGGCGTGGTCGGCGGCGGCGCATCTGGGCGGCAAGGACCTGTCGCTGTGGACGGTCGCCTATCCTTCGGGCTTCCAGCCCTACCGCAACAGCCACTTCCGGTACGAGGAGTGGGAGGAGGCGGGCTACGACCGCGACTACATCGAGGACTATCTCGGCTCGAACCTCGACAGCTACAACCACCCCAACGCCGCCATCGAGCCGCGCATCCCCGGCATCTTCCAGTACTATTCGGTGGCCGAGGACGAACTGGCCAAGGGCTTCGCCGGGCAATACCCCTCGGCGCAGGCGACGGCGGACGCCATCGCCGCGGCCTGGGAGCGGATCACCGACCAGATCGGCCGCGACAGCCAGATCGCCCTCTACCGCGCCTCGCTGGGCCTCTAGAACCGGACCCAACCCCGGGGCGCGCCGTTCCTCGGCGCGTCCCCTTCTCGCGGAGCCCGGACCATGAGCGCGCAACAAGGTGCGGGAGGCGGCGATCTCCTCCACGTCGTGACGCGCGACGACATCCCGCCCGCGCGACGGACGGCGGGGCGCTGGCTGATGCGCGGCTCGGCCGCCGTGCTGATCGCGGTGGCCGCGGCGCAGACGCTGGACCAAACCGGCGCGCTGAACCTTGGCTTCGCGACGTGGCGGCCGACGCTCTACGCCTATGTCGCGTGGGCCGTGTGCCTGTGCTGGGGGCAGGTGCTGATCCACGGCGAGCAGGGCAAGCGGCTGCTGTTCGTGCTGCCGGCGGCGCTGTTCGTGGTGTCGCTCGTGGTGTTCCCGCTGCTGTTCGGGCTGGGGATCGCCTTCACCAACTGGAACCTGTCCTCGCCGGACGGGCCGCGCTTCAATGGCGTGGACAACCTTCGCCAGATGTGGGGCGATCCGTTCTACTGGAACGCCCTGCGCAACATGGTCTGGTACACGCTGGCCATCGTGGTCGAATACGCCGTCGCCTTCGGGCTGGCGCTGATGCTGAGCGCCCAGATCCGCGCGCGGAAGTTCTTCCGTGTGGCGTTCCTGCTGCCGCTGATGCTCTCGCCCGTGGCGGTGAGCTGGATGATCGGGAAGTCGATGCTGGAGCCGCGCTTCGGCCCCGTGGCGCGGCTCGCGCGCTGGCTGGGGTGGGAAAGCCCGGCCTTCTTCTCCACGCCCGAGATGGCGCGCTTCACCATCATGGCGATGGACGCCTGGACCTTCATCCCGTTCATGATGATCATGCTGCTGGCGGGCCTGCAGGCGCTGCCGAGGGACGTGACCGAGGCGGCGCGGGTGGACGGCGCCAACGGGTGGCGCGGCTTCTGGGAGGTCACCTTTCCGCTGATGCTGCCGGTCTCGATCACCGCGATCCTGATCCGGGTGATCTTCAAGCTGAAGCTGGCCGACATCATCATCAACGTCACCGCCGGCGGCCCCGGGGGGGCGACCGACAGCGTGACGAGCTTCATCTTCCGCGAGTACCGCGACCGCTCGAACGTCGGCTACGGCACGCTGCTCGCCATGGTCTATCTGGTGCTGATCATTGTGTTCATGACGGCGGCGATCAAGCTGACCGAGCGCTGGATGCGGCCGCGAACGTGACGCCGGGGAGCTGACATGGCGCAGACCGACACCGCCGCGCAGATCTTCCGCGACGCCCCCGGCGACGTCGCGCCCCGCCTGCGCTGGTGGACGGGCCGGGCGGCGCTCTACGGCGTGCTGCTGCTGTGGGCTTTCGTCTGCCTGTTCCCGATCTACTGGACCGCGACGACCAGCTTCAAGATGGCGCCGGACGTGATGCGGGGGAACCTGATCCCCTTCGGCGACTTTTCGCCGGCATGGCTCGGCTGGCGCTCGCTGGGGCTGTCGCCGGACACCATCGGCGCGGAATCCACGGTGCGGGCCGAGTTCATGAAGCGCTTCCTCAACTCGGTGATCGTGGCGCTGTCGGCCTCGGCGCTGGCGGTCGCGTTGGGCAGCCTCGCGGCCTACGGGCTGTCGCGCTTCGCCTACCGCTTCGGCTTCATGCGCAATTCGGACATCTCATTCTTCTTCCTCAGCCAGCTGATCCTGCCGCCCGTCGTGCTCGCCCTGCCGTTTCTCGTGCTCTACAAGGCGCTCGGGCTGCTCGACACGCGGATCGGGCTGATCCTGCTCTACACCCTCACGGTGCTGCCCATCGTGGTCTGGATCATGCGCGACGCCTTCGCCGGCATACCGCGGGAGCTGGAGGAGGCGGCGCTGGTCGACGGGCTGTCGATCTGGGGCGCGTTCCTGACCATCATCCTGCCGCTGGCCCTGCCGGGAATGGTGGCGGCCTTCATCCTGTGCCTCGTGCTGACGTGGAACGAGTATTTCTTCGCGGCGCTGCTGACCTCGACCAACGCCAACACGCTGCCGGTGATGGTCGCGAGCCAGACCGGCAGTCAGGGCATCTCGTGGTGGTCGATGGCGGCGCTCAGCTTCGCCGCGATCCTGCCGCTGATCCTCGTGGCCGTGCTGCTGGAGCGCTTCATCATCAGGGGCATGGCCGCCGGCGCGGTGAAGTGACCGGGGTCTAGCCCCGCTCCAGGCGAAGCCCCGGCCCGACCCGCCCGACCGCCGCGATCAGGAGCCGCGCGAGCCCCTCCAGATCGCGCAGGTCGCAGCACTCCATGGCCGAATGCGAATAGCGCATCGGAAATCCGACGTCGATCGAGGCGACGCCCCGGCCGACGGTCTGCACATAGGACAGGTCGGTGAGCACCCCCACGGTGGCGGCGCGCTGCAGGGGCAGGCCCTCTGCGGCGGCGGCCTCCTCCATCAGGCGCACCAGCGCGGGGTGGGGGATGACGCCGTTGAGCGTGCCGCGGCCGTGGAAGGAGTAGAGGCTCATCCCCGGCCCGCCGCCCAGCCGCATGTCGCCGCGCGCGGCCATGTCGGGGGTGTCGGAGGCCAGCATCAGGTCGATCTGGATGGCGATGTCGGGCTGCAGCGCCTGCGCCGGCACCACCGCGCCGCGCAGGTTGAACTCCTCCTGCACGGAGAACACGCAATGAACCGTCGGCCGCGCGGGGCTGTCGCGCAGGGCGCGGGCGAGCGCCAGCAGCACGGCGCAGCCGGCGCGGTCGTCCACGCTGGTCCCGGCGATGCGCTCGCCCGCCAGCGCCAGCGCCTGCGGCCGCCAGACCACCGGCGTTCCGATGCGCACCCCGGCGGCTTCGGCCTCGGCGCGGTCGGCGAATCCCGCGTCGATGGCGATCTCCGGCGTCGCAAGCACCCGGTGCTTCTCCTCCGGCGCTGTGGCGTGGTGGGCCTTGTTGGCGATCACGCCCGCCACGTCGCGCCCCTCGCCGACGCAGAGCGTCACCGCCTGGGCCGCCATGGCGCGCTCGGGGACGCCGCCCAGCCGCTCGACCCGGATGGTTCCGTCGGCCTCGACCTTGCGCACGATGAAGCCGAGCTGGTCCAGGTGCGCGAAGACCATCACCGACGGCGCGGCGGGGTCGCCCGGCAGCGTGGCGACGACATTGCCGAGCCGGTCGGTCTGCGCGGCGACGCCGGCCTCGGACAGGCGGGCGCGCACGGCGCGGGCCACGCGCTCCTCGTGCCCGGAAAGACCGGGGATCAGCATGAGGTCGAGAAGGTCGCGCCGCAGTCGCTCGCGCATCGGGCGCTCCGCAGCGCGAGGGGGTGGTACGCCCTACGGGACTCGAACCCGTGTTTTCGCCGTGAAAGGGCGACGTCCTGGACCGCTAGACGAAGGGCGCGCGGCGGGCAGGGATAGACCGCGGCGGCCAGCTTATCAAGCGCCCTCGGCGGGGGCCGCGTCGTCCAGTTGCAGCCGAACCCGGCGCCGCCCGCCCCAGTCGTCCAGCGCGAGCCGCCCCGCCAGATGCACCCGCCCCCCGACCCGGCCCGAGAGGAAGACGCCGAGCGGCCCGTCCGCGGCCCCGAAGGCCATGGCGTCCAGCCGCGCCGCGCCGTCCGCCATCGTCAGCCGCAGATGGCGCGCGCCCGCGGGCGCGACATGGGTCAGCCGCACGCCGCCCAGCGCGAAACGCGGCGCCGGCGCCCCCGCGCCCCACGGGCCGGCGCGCTCCAGCAGTTCGGCCAGCTCGATCGAGGCGCCGGCGGGGGTCAGCGCGCCGTCGAGCGCGAGGTCGGCGAGCCCGCCGGCCCCCGCCCCCTGTCGCGCCAGCAGCGCCCCGAGCCGCGCCATCGCCGGCTCCAGCGCGTCGCGCGCCACGGTCAGGCCCGCCGCCATGCGGTGGCCGCCGCCCTTCATGAGCAGCCCCTCCTGCGCGAGCCGCACCACCGCCGCGCCAAGGTCGACGCCGGACACCGAGCGGCCCGAGCCGCGGCCCACCGCGCCCTCCAGGGCCACGACCACGACGGGTCGGTCGAAACGCTCCTTCAGCCGGCTCGCCACGATGCCGACCACGCCCGGCGCCCAGCCCTCGCCGGCGGCCCAGACCAGCGGGCCCTCGGCCCCGCGCGCCTCGGCCTGCGCCAGCGCCTCCTCCTGCACCGCCGCCTCGATCTCGCGACGGGCGTCGTTCAGCGCGTCCAGCTCGGCCGCGATGCGCGCGGCCTCCGCCGGGTCGTCGGTGGCCAGCAGCCTCGCGCCGAGGCCGCAATCGCCGATCCGCCCGCCCGCGTTGATCCGCGGTCCCAGCAGGTAACCGAGGTGGAAAGCGTTGGGCGGCCCGCCCAGTCGCGCCACGTCCGCCAGCGCCGTCAGCCCCGGCGTGCGCCGCTGCGCCATGATCTTCAGCCCCTGCCGCACGAAGGCGCGGTTGAGACCCGTCAGCGGCGCGACGTCCGCCACGGTGGCCAGCGCCACGAACTCCAGCAGCGGCAGCGGGTCGGGCGTCGCGCAGCCCGCGGCGCGCAGGGCGCGGTTGGCGGCGACCGCCAGCATGAAGGCGACGCCCGCGGCGCAGAGATGGCCCAGCCCGGCCGCCTCGTCCTGCCGGTTGGGGTTCACCACGGCGCAGGCGTCGGGCAGCGCGGCGTCGCAGAGGTGATGATCGGCGATCAGCACGTCGGCCCCGGCCGCGCGGGCCGCCGCGACGGGGCCGTGGCTGAGGCTGCCGCAATCCACGCAGACGATGAGGTCGTGCGCCCCGGCCAGCGCGCGCATGGCGGGCTCGTTCGGGCCGTAGCCCTCGGCGAGGCGGTCGGGAATGTAGATGGTCGCCGCCACGCCAAAGCCGCGGAGCCATCGCGCCAGCAGCGCCGCCGACGCCGCGCCGTCGACGTCGTAGTCGCCGAACACCGCGACGCGCTGCCGGTCGATCACCGCCCGGGCGAGCCGCGTGGCCGCGGCGTCCATGTCCCGCAGCGCCGAGGGGTCGGGCATCAGCGCGCGCAGGGTGGGCGAGAGATAGGCCTCCGCCTCGGCCGCCGGCACGCCGCGGGCGGCGAGCACACGGGCCAGCACCTCGGGCAGACCGGTGGACTGGGCGAGGCCCAGCGCGCGCCGCTCCACCTCCGCGCCGGGGCCGATCCAGCGCCGGCCGGTGGCGGATCGCGCTACGGAGAGGAAGGCGGGTGACTCAAGCATACGACATCTATGCATCGATGCGGCGCCGGACGCTAGATGCGGTGAGCCGTCCCGGCGATTTTCACGCACCCGCCCCCATGGTCGAACCGCCCGGAAGCCGCTAGCTTCCAGTCCATGCTCAGGAGGGCGGCCATGGACATCCGAATGCTCGACGAGAACACCCCGAAGGAAGCCGAGAAGCCCGGCGCGCAGACCGAGGCGCTGTTCTTCAAGAGCCGCAGCGTCATCATCACCGGGCCGATCGACGACAAGCTCGCCCACCGCACCGTCACCCAGTTGCTGGCGCTGGCGCAGGCGGGGGACGAGCCGATCAACGTCTACATCTCCTCGCCCGGCGGCCACGTCGAATCCGGCGACATGGTGCATGACGTGATCAAGTTCATCCGCCCGACGGTGCGCACCATCGGCTCGGGCTGGGTGGCCAGCGCCGGCGCGCTGATCTTCGTCGCGGCGGAGAGAGAGAACCGCTACTGCCTGCCGAACACCCGCTTCCTGCTGCACGAACCCTCGGGCGGCGTCGGCGGCACGGCCAGCGACATCTTCATCCAGGCGCAGCAGATCGAGATCATGCGCACCCGGTTCCACAAGCTTTTCTCTCAGGCCACCGGCCAGACCGAGGAGAAGATCGCCGAGGACACGCGCCGGGACTTCTGGCTGACGACCCGCGAGGCGCTGGACTATGGCCTGCTCGGCTCGATCATCACCTCGGTCGACGAGTTGAAGTGACGCGCCGACGCCCGGTCGGTCAGCGACCGACCGGGTGCATCGGCCGCCCCGTCGCCGCGAAGGCGTCGAGGTTGGCGACGGTGGTCGCGGCGATGGCCGCCAGCGCCTCGCGGGTGAAGAAGCCCTGGTGGCCGGTGACCAGCACGTTGGGAAAGGTCAGCAGGCGCGCGAAGACGTCGTCGGCGATGGGCTCGGCGGAACGGTCCTCGAAGAACAGCGGCCCCTCCTCCTCGTAGACGTCGAGGCCCAGCGCGCCGACGCGCCCGGTCTTGAGCCCCCGGATCACCGCGCGGGTGTCGATGACGGCCCCGCGGCTGGTGTTGATCAGCATGACGCCCGGCTTCATCATCGCCAGCGCGGCGTCGTCGATCAGATGATGCGTGGCCGGAACCAGCGGGCACTGCAGCGAGATGACGTCGCTCTCGGCGAAGAGCGTCTCCAGCGCGACGAAGCGCGCGCCCATCGCCTCCAGCGCGGGGTCGGGGGCCGGGTCCGCGGCCAGCACGCGGCAGCCGAAGCCCAGCATGATGCGCGCCAGCGCCGCGCCGATCTGGCCCGCACCCACGATCCCGACGGTCTTGCCGACCAGATCGAACCCCAGCAGACCGTCGAGCGCGAAGTTGCCCTCCCGCACGCGCGCCCATGCGCGATGGGTCTTGCGGTTGAGCGTCAGCATCAGCGCTACGGCGTGCTCTGCGACGGCATGGGGCGAATAGGCGGGCACGCGCCCCACGGCGATTCCGGCCGCGGCGCATGCGTCCAGATCGACGTGATTGAAGCCCGCGCAGCGCAGCGCGATCAGCCGCACGCCCTCCGCCGCCAGCGCCGAGACCGTCGCCGCGCCGAGGTCGTCGTTGACGAAGGGGCAGACCGCCTCGCAGCCGGTCGCGAGCCGCGCTGTCCCGTGGGAGAGACGCGCTTCGTGGAACACGAGCGCGTGCGCCGCGCCCGCGGCGGCGGTGAGGAAACCCCGGTCGTAGGGCTTGGCGCTGAAGACGGCGAGACGCATGGCGACAGTGTGCCAAAGCCGGGCGCGCGGGGCGACCCCGGATCGGCGGATGGGCGCTGCGGCGCAGTGACCGCGATCAAGCGCCCTCGCCGGTCAGGAAATCCGCGGCCCGTTCGGCCAGCATCAGCGTCGGCGCCAGGGTGTTGCAGGTGGGCATGTCGGGAAAGGCCGAAGCGTCGGCCGCCCAGAGCCCTTCGACGCCCCGCACCGCCAGCCTCGAGTCGAGCACCGAACCGATGGGCGCCGTGCCGCAGGGATGGAAGAAGGTGTCCACGGCGCGGCGGACGAAGGCGATCTTCTCGGTCCGTGAAAGACGCCCGGACGGTGTGAGCGGGCGATCGATCCACGCCGCCAGCGGGGGCGCGGCGGCGAGGTCGGTCACGAGGTCCAGCCCCTCCAACAGCGCCGCCATGTCCGCCGGATCGGTGAGAAAGGCCGGGTCGATGTCCAGTGGATCGTCCCAACGCGGCCCCGTCAGGCGCAAAGCGCCGCAGGAGCGGCTGTCCATCAGCCCCGGCGACAGGCCGAAGACCGGACCCGACAGATCGACGCCCGCGCGCACCGCCGGCCCGGCATGGGCTCGCTGCACCATGAAGGCGTGCAGGTCGGGCCGGCCGCGCGCCTGCGCCGAGCGCCAGTTCAGCATCGCCCCGGCGCCGTTGCCGCGCAGGGCCCCGAGCGGGCGGCGGGCGCGGAAGTTCACGCCCATCAGCAGTGGATGATCGCGCAGCGTCGCGCCCACCGGCAGGTCGGCGACCACCGGCAGGCCGAGCGCCCGCAGCGCGTCGGCGGGGCCGACGCCCGCCAGCATCAGAAGCTTCGGCGTCATCAGCGCTCCGGCCGTCAGCACGACGCCCGGCGCGCGCGCCTCCACGGCGCCGCAGCGCACGCCGACGCAGCGTCCTCGCTCCATGATGAGCCCGGTCACGACCGCCCCTGCGCGCAGGGTGAGGGTCGAGCGGGCCAGCGCCGGCCGGAGCCAGGCGTCCGCCGCGCTCCAGCGACGCCCGTGGCGCAGGGTGAGTTGATCGACGGCGGCGCCCTCGTTGGTCGCGCCGTTCTGGTCGGCCGCCGGGGGCAGGCCGCAGGCCCCGGCCGCCGCGATCAGGTCGAGCGCGAGGGGGTGAGGGTCGGGTGTCCGCTCGATCCGCATCGGACCGCCCGCCCCGCGCCAGGGGTCGGCGCCGTCCTGCCAGTCCTCGATGCGACGGTAGACCGGCAGGACGTCGGCGAAGGACCAGCCCGGCCCCCAGGCGTCGTAGTCTGAGGGGTGACCGCGATACCACAGCAGCGCGTTGATGGCGCTGGAGCCGCCCGTGACGCGGCCCCGGGGGATGGGGATGGCGCGCCCGCAAGCCTCGCGCTGGGGGGCGTAGCTCAGCCCCCAGTCGAGCGGGCCGCCGATGTTCTCCGCCCAGCGGGCGGGCTCGGCGATGGTGGGCCGGCCGCGGTCGTCGGGCCCGGCCTCCAGCAGCAGCACGCGGGCGTCGCCGCGCGCGGCGAGCCTCGCGGCGACGACGCAGCCGGCGGCCCCGGCGCCGACGACGATCCAGTCGAAATCGTCCACACCCATCCGCAGTGCTCGCCGTGGACCGGGGCGGCCCCCATCCCGGCCCCCGCCACGGGGTCGACGGAAAGGGCCTGCCCACAGCCTGGTCGCGGGTTTCGCTCGGCGCCCAGCGTGCACGGCGGCGCGGAGCTTGGCCACCGAAACGACGGCCGGCGCCATGGCGACCGCCGCGATAGCAGAGGCGAAGGCGTCGGGCGAGACGGTCGGGTCCAGCCGGAGCCGCGCCGCGGAGCGGGGATCAGACGCGCAGTTCGGCACGCAGCGCCCCGTTTGCGGCGGCCGCCGCGCGTCGTTCAGCGGCGGCGGTCGATCTTGGCGGTGAGGTGGATCAGGCTCTCCATGCCCCGCACGCCGTCGAGCTCGCCGATACGGTCCAGCGCGGCGTCAAGCGCCGGCGTGCCGGGCGCGGCGAGCTGGATCGCCATGTCGAAGCGGCCCGCCGTCGTGAACAGCCCCTCCACCTCGCGCATCCGCCCCAGCGCCGAGACCACGGCGCCGGTCTGGCGAGGCTCGACCTGGATCAGCACCGTGGCGCGGATCACGCCGGGGTCGTAGCTGTCGCCGGTCAGGATGGTGTAGCCTGCGATCACGCCTCCGCGCTCCAGCCGCTCCAGCCGCGCCTGCACCGTGGTGCGCGAGACGCCGACGCGGCGGGCCAGCTCGGCGGTCGGCAAGCGGGCGTCGCGGCGCAGGAAGCGCAGCAGCGCGTGGTCGGTATCGTCGAGCGTTAACGTCATTATGCAATTGTGACGGCGGAATGCCGAAAAGTCGCCTGCAAAATGTCAGTCCGACTGGTCACTTTCGTCACAACTCGGGTCTATATCTGTCGGCGTCACAGGAGCCCGAACCCGAAGGGAACACCCCAATCCAATGAGCACGCCCGCCGCCATCTGGCGCACCCCGGAAGCCTACCTCGCCGCCGAGCGCCCCGACGCGCCGGTGCTGTTCTTCGCGCCCGCCGCGCTGAGCCAGAGCGCGAAGCGGTTTCTGGACGGTTTTCCGGGTCTCGTCACCTACGCGGTGAAGGCCAACAGCGAGCCGGCCGTGCTGATGACGATCATAGCCGCGGGCGTGCGGGCCTTCGACGTGGCCTCGCCGGCCGAGATCGCGCTGCTGCGCAAGCTCGCGCCCGAGGCGGCCCTGCATTACCACAACCCCGCCAAGTCGCGCGGCGAGATCGCCTATGCGCTGGGCGAGGGCGTGCGCACCTTCTCCTTCGACAGCGTGACCGAGCTCGACAAGCTCGTCGCCGTCGTGGCGGCCGAGGGTCTGGCGGCGGGCGACATCGAGGCGTCCGTGCGCTTCAAGCTGCCGGTGGCCGGCGCGGCCTACGATTTCGGCTCGAAGTTCGGCGCCTCGCCCGAAAAGGCGGCCGAGCTGCTGCGGCGCGCCGCCGCGGCGGGGATGCGCACGTCGCTGACCTTCCACCCCGGCACGCAGTGCGAAGCCGCCAACGCGTGGGTCGCCTACATCCACCGCGCCGGCGAGATCGCGGCGGCGGCCGGCGTGCGGCTGGAGCGGCTGAACGTCGGCGGCGGCTTCCCGGCCTCGCTCTACGGCGAGGATTTCGACCTTGAGGCGATCTTCGCCGCCATCGAGGCGGCGCGCGCGACGGCCTTCCCCGATGCGCGGCCGGAGCTGGTGTGCGAGCCGGGCCGCGGTCTGGTGGCCGGCTCCATGGCGCTCGCCGCAAAGGTGAAGCTGGTGCGCGAAGACGGGGCGATCTTTCTGAACGACGGCATCTACGGCGCCCTCGACGAGTTCCCGGTGCTGGGCCGCACGCACTCCTTCCGCGTGCTCGACGCCGACGGCGTCCGGCGCGAGGGGCCGACGCGGCCGGCGGTTCTGTTCGGCCCGACCTGCGACTCGCTGGATCGTCTGCCGGGCGAAGCGCAGGCCCCGGCCGACACCGCCGAGGACGACTTCTTCGTCTTCGACGCCATGGGCGCCTACGGCTCGGTGACAGCGACCCAGTTCAACGGCTACGGCGCGCTGCGCTCGGTGGTCGTCGGCCGCCTCTGACGCGTGACGCTCCCCCCATGAGGGGGGCGTCACCACGCCTGCTGCAGGCGCGCCTCGGCGCGCTCCTGCAGCCAGCTCTCGATCCGCCAGGCGAGCCTGCGCCAGTGTGGATCGATAGGCGCGCCGTGGCCCATGTCGTGCATCACGTCGGTTTGCGCGCCCAGCGCGAAGGCCAGCGCCGTCAGGTCCGTGCGCGGGATGAAGGCGTCATGGTCGCCCAGCAGCGCCAGCGCCGGCGTCGTGCGGGCGAAGACCCAGTTGGGCAGGTCCCAGGTCATGGCGTCCAGCAGCGCGAGCGGGCTCTCCCGGGTTGGCGGCGGGCACACCTCGGCGATCCACGCCTCGGGCGTTTCGGGCGTGAACAGCGCCTCCCGCGCCGCCTGCGCGCCGAGCAGCGCCCCCGCCCCCGCCTGCGCCAGCACGAGCCCCGCCAGCACGCCGGGATGGGCCGATGACAGCCGCCACAGCGACGGCCCCACCCCCATCGGCCCGGGTGAGCCCACCAGCACAAGCCCCGCCAGCCGCCGCTCGGCCGCGAGGTGCTGGGCGACGAAGCCCCCGAGCGAGTGGCCCACCACAACCGGCGCGCCGCCCAGCGCGTCCGCCGCCGCTCGCGCCGCCGCCACATAGTCGCGCAACCGGCCCGGGCGGCCGCCCGTCGGCGTCAGCCGCGGCGCCGCGACGCGCCGGCCGCGGCCGGCGAACCAGGGCGCCACGAAGCGGGTCCACACCTCGGGGCCGCCGAAGGCGCCGTGCAGGAACAGGATCGGCGCTTCAGCGGCGTCAGGACGGGGCATCGCGATCTCCTTGCGCATCGGGGCGAGTTTACCGGCGCGCCGCGCGTCGTTGAAGCGGGCGCGGGCATCGTCGCGCCGACGCCTCACCAAATCGTCTCCGGAAATCGCCGCAGGCCGCGCGCCCCTTCCGGCCGGGCTCCATCGGTGGCAAGACGCACCATGGCGAAGGAGACTGCGATGCGGATTCGCGAGGCGCTCACTTTCGACGACGTGCTGCTGGCCCCTGCGGCCTCCGCGGTCACGCCGGGCGAGGTCGACACCCGAACATGGCTCACGCGCGAGGTCGCGCTCAACATTCCCCTGATCTCGGCGGCGATGGACACGGTGACCGAGGCCGAGATGGCCATCGCCATGGCGCAGGCCGGCGGCATGGGGGTGATCCATCGCAACCTCGATCTGCAGACCCAGGCCGACCAGGTGCGCAGGGTGAAGCGCTTCGAGAGCGGGATCGTGTACAGCCCCGTCACGCTGCTGCCAGACCAGACGCTGGGCGACGCGCGCGCGCTGCAGCGCCGCTACGGCGTGACCGGCTTTCCCGTAGTGGGGTCGGACGGCCGGCTGGCCGGCATCCTCACCAACCGCGACATGCGCTTCGCCGAGGACGAGACCATGCCGGTCTCGCTGCTGATGACCGCCGAGAACCTCGCGGTCGTGCGCGAGCCGGTGGATCTGCCCGAGGCCAAGAAGCAGCTGCAGGCGCGACGTATCGAGAAGCTTCTGGTCGTGGACGCGGAGGGCCGCTGCGTCGGCTTGCTGACGGTGAAGGACATCCAGAAATCGGTGCTGAACCCGCAGGCCTGCAAGGATTCCATGGGCCGCCTGCGCGTCGCCGCCGCCTCGACCGTGGGCGATCAGGGCTTCGAGCGCTCCGCGGCGCTGATCGACGCGGGGGTGGACGTGATCGTGATCGACACCGCCCACGGTCATTCGATCTCGGTGGCGCAGGCGGTCGAGCGGATCAAGCGCCACTCCAACGCCGTGCAGGTCGTCGCCGGCAACGTGGCGACCGGCGAGGCGACCCGCGCGCTGATCGGCGCCGGCGCGGACGCGGTGAAGGTCGGCATCGGGCCGGGCTCGATCTGCACGACGCGGATGGTGGCCGGCGTAGGCGTGCCGCAGCTGACGGCGGTGATCGACTGCGCCGCCGCCGCGGCCGAGAGCGGCGCCAGCGTGATCGCGGACGGCGGCATCAAGTTCTCGGGCGATCTGGCCAAGGCGATCGCGGCCGGCGCCCATTGCGCCATGATCGGCTCGATGCTGGCCGGCGCCGACGAGGCCCCGGGCGAGGTCTATCTCCACCAGGGCCGCAGCTACAAGGCTTACCGCGGCATGGGCTCGGTCGGCGCGATGGCGCGCGGCTCTGCCGACCGCTACTTCCAGCGCGAGGTGTCCGAGCAGAAGCTGGTTCCCGAGGGCGTCGAGGGCCAGGTGCCCTACAAGGGCGCCGCCTCGGGCGTGCTGCATCAGCTCGTGGGCGGCCTGCGCGCCGCGATGGGCTATGTCGGCGCCCGCGACATCGCGGAGATGCGCAGCGGCTGCGAGTTCGTGCGCATCACCGGGTCCGGCCTGCGCGAGAGCCATGTCCACGACGTGCACATCACGCGCGAGAGCCCGAACTACCGCTTTGATTCGTAACAGATTTGCTTCGTGGGGATTCGCCTGTTTGGCGGAGATTGGCGAGAACAGGCAGGGGCTGACAGATACGCCATAGATACGCCGTCTCGATCAAATCTGGTTTGGCGTATCTTGGCGGGGTCGGTTGGTGGTGAACGCCACGTGCGGCAGGTTCAGTCCGCCGCCGCCAAGATCCTTCGCACATGCCCGAACGAAAAGGGCGCGCCCCTGGCGCTCACGGCGGTCGCGATCGCCCTCAGGCTCATCCCGCGATCGCGCATCCGGCGCATCTCGTCGAGCAGGGCCAGCTTCTCAGGAACGGGCGCCAAGGCGCCCTCCTCGGTCACGTCGTAGCCGAACCGCGCGTTGCCGCCGAGGAACCGCTGCCGCGAGGCCTGGTCCCTCTTCACCGTCCGCACGCGCTCTGCGATCAGGCGCCGCTCTTCCTGCGCAACGGCGAGCAGGATCGTTTAGACGAGCATGCCGCGCACGGACGGGTCGGCGATGTCATCACCCGAGATGTTCAGCAGCCGGCGCCCGATCCCTTCACGCCGGAACCGCTCGATGGTCTCAAGCCCGTCGAGGCCGACCTGAACGCGCGATCGGGCGACGCCACGATGACCTGATCGCCCCGGCCCAGCAGCTTGAACAGGCGCGCGCCTTCCGGCCTGTCCGACCACGGCACCGACCCCGAGACGCCGCGGTCGACGAAGACGGCATCAACCTCCAAGTCGTCGGCCATAGCCTGGCCCCGGATGCGCCGCTCCTGAATCCCAAGGCTTTCGCCCTCGTCCGCCCGTCTGATGATGCCGGCTACGCGTGCCTCGGCGGCCAGACCCGTGAACCGGGAGCCGCAACGGCGCCGCTGGCCGATCGGCTGATCCTGCGGCGCCTTGAACGCCTGCGTATTCGGCCCGCCGCACAGGTCGCCCACGATGTCGAGGTGCGCGACAGCAGCCCCGCAAAGGGTCACCGCGCCGGATAGCGCGCGAACACCTCGGCGCGGCCGTCGCGGCGGATCAGCAGCACGTCGAAGGCGTCGCGGCTTTCGCCCATCTCCATCCCGGGCGAGCCGACAGGCATGCCCGGCACGCTGAGGCCCACGGCGTCCGGTCGCTCGGCCAGCAGACGGCGCACGTCGGCGGCGGGAACGTGGCCGCTGACGACGTAACCGTCGACCTTAGCGATGTGACAGCCTTCCAGCCCCTGCGGCACGCCCGCGAGCCGGTGCAGCCGCGCCAGCGCGTCGGTGTCGCGCAAGGCCACGTTGAAGCCGTCGGCGCGCAGGTGGTCCGCCCAGGCCTCGCAGCAGCCGCAGCCGGCCGTCTTGGCGACCTCGACATCGGCCGCTGCGGCGGCGAAGCCCACGGACACGACAAGCGCCGCGAGCATGGTCGTAATGGAACGGGTCATGGTCGCCCCTTGGATCTGTCCTGAGAGGGCGCCGGCTGCCCGCCTCGCCCCTTTCCTGCGGGTTTCGCGTCGCCCGTGCCGAGGCTCGGGTCGCGCTCGCGCCCCTCATGATCCGGCGTCAACGACGTCATGTCGATGGCCTGTCGACGGTGCGGGATCATGCCGCGCCTGAAATCCGCGCCGGCGTCGCGAGCGCCAGATCGCGTTAGCCAACCGCTAGAGACTTGCTCGCACGTCTGGATCAACAAGCTTGTCCCCAAGGCGACGCGCCATCGCGACCGTGCATGCTCTGTTCGAGAGCCTCGGCGTGCTGGCGATCGCGACGCTCACGCTGTTTCTGATTGGCACGAGCAGCCGTCTCCTGACGCAGTTGTAGCCGCTCGCCCCGCCGCGCGCAGCCGGAGACGACGCCGTGTCGCGTCACCCGGCGGTCTCCGTTGCCCGCGGCTTGCGGGCATCGGCCCGGCGGCCTATCGAACCGGGCTTGGCGCACCCGGCGACCGGACGGAGCATGGACCTCGCCATCGAGACCGACGACCTGCGCGAGCATTATCGCGCCACGCGCGCGCTGGACGGGGTGAGCCTGCGCGTGCCGCGCGGCATGGTGTTCGGGCTGCTGGGGCCGAACGGGGTCGGCAAGACCACCGTTGTCCGGGTGCTGTCCACCTTGACGCGGCCGAGCGGAGGCCGGGCCGTCGTGCTCGGCCATGACGTGCTGCGCGCGCCGGGCGCCGTGCGCCGGCGCATCGCGCTGACCGGGCAGTTCGCCTCGGTGGACGAAGACCTGACGGGGCGGGAGAACCTGCTGCTGCTCGCCCGCCTGCTCGGCCTGTCCGGCGCGGCCGCCCGGGCGCGCTGCGCGGAGTTGCTCGACGTCTTCGGGCTGGCGGGCGCCGCGGACCGGCCGGCGAGCGGCTATTCGGGCGGTATGCGCCGGCGGCTCGACATCGCCGCCTCGCTGATCGTGCGGCCGGAGCTGCTGTTTCTCGACGAGCCGACCACCGGGCTCGACCCGCGCGCCCGCGCCGATGTCTGGGCCATGGTGAGGCGGCTGGCGCGCGAGGGCGTGACGGTGCTGCTGACCACCCAGTATCTTGAGGAGGCCGACCAGCTGGCCGACCGCATCGCCGTTATCGACCATGGGCGAGTCATCGCCGAGGGCGCCGCGGCGGAGCTGAAGGCCCACGTCGGCTCGGGCGTGCTACGGCTGGGGCTCGCCAGCGCCGCCGATGTTGGACGGGCCGTTTCGGTTGCCGCGCGGCTCGGGCGCGAGGCGCACGCCCAGGACGACCCGCGCGTGCTGCAGGTGCCGCTGCCGGACGCGGCGGCGGCCATGCCGCTGCTGGCCGCGCTTGCGGCCGAGGGCATCGCGCCGGCCGATTTCGCCTTCGGTTAGCCCACGCTCGACGCGGTGTCCTTCGCGCTCACCGGCCATGGGGCTATCGCGGATGACGACGAAAGCGCGCCATGAGCGCGGGCGCACCCCGCGCGACCGGGCCGAACCCGTGGCGCGACACGCTGGTCTTCGCAGGCCGGGCGATCCTGAAGTTGCGGCGCAACCCCGAGCAGGTGTTCGACGTGGTGGTGACGCCGGTGATGTTCACCGTGCTGTTCACCTACCTGTTCGGTGGCGCGCTGGCCGGCTCGCCCGAGGCCTATCTGCGGTTCCTGCTGCCCGGTATCCTGGTGCAGACGGTGATGTTCACCTCGATCTACACCGGCTTCACCCTGAACCAGGACATCGCGAAGGGCGTGTTCGACCGGTTCCGCGCCATGCCGATCTGGCGGCCCGCGCCGCTGGCGGGCGCGATCCTCGGCGACATGGTGCGCTATACGGCGTCGGCGCTGCTGGTCTTCGTCGTGGGTTTCGCCATGGGCTACCGCGCCGAGGGCGGGGTGGCGGCGGTGCTGGTCTCGCTGGCGCTGCTGAACCTGTTCGCGCTCGGCATCGGCTGGATCTTCACCGCCGTCGCGCTGACCGTGCGCTCGGCGGGCACGGTGATGACGCTGTCGTGGCTGGTGCTGATGCCGGTGACCTTCGGCTCCACGATCTACCTCGAGGCCGGGACCATGCCGGGCTGGCTGCAGGTGCTGGTCGGGGTGAACCCGGTCAGCCACATCGCCGAGGCGCTGCGCGGCGTGCTGGGCGGCGCGCCCTCGACCGGCGCCATCGCGCTGGGGCTCCCCGCGCCGCTCGGCATGACCGCGGTGTTCGCGCCGCTCAGCCTCTGGCTCTACGGGCGCGAGCGGTGCTGAGGCGATGCTGATCCGCCGCGCCGTGCTGGAGGCGATCCGCGCAAGCCGCGTCACCCTCGCCTTCCGCCGCTGGCGCCGGCCGACGCTGCGCGCTGGAGGCACGCTGAAGACGGCTGTCGGCGTGCTGCGCATCACCGCCCTCGACACCGTCGAGCCCGAGACCATCACCGAGGCCGATGCGATGGCTGCCGGCTATCCAAACCGCGCCGCGCTGCTCGCCGATCTCGACCGGCCGGGCACGCTCTGGCGGATCGCGCTTCACTGGGCGGGGGAGGACCCGCGCCACGCCCTTGCGGCCGCAGCACCCGACGCGGCCGAGGCCACCGCCCTGCGCCGCCGGCTCGACGCCATGGACACGCGCAGCGGCGACGCACCGTGGACGCGGACCATCCTCGATCTTGTCGCCGCCCATCCCGGCGCGCCCGCCGCCGATCTCGCCGCCCGTGCCGGCCAGCCGCGCGAGGCGTTCAAGCGACGGATGCGCCGGCTCAAGGCGCTGGGGCTGACCGAGAGCCTCGGCGCCGGCTATCGCCCGAGCCCGCGAGGCGAGGCGGTGCTCGAAGCGAGCGCAAGGACGGTCAGGACGACGGCGCACTGACTGAGTAGACCCGACGCGTCGCCAACCGGAGCCGCCGGCCATGCCTCGCCTCGTCGCCACCGCCCTCTGGATGATGGAGACCGCCCGCGACGCGCCGGCCTCGCCCGAGGCCATCGCGCAGGCGGCCGGCGTGTCGGTGTTCCACCTCACCCGCGCCTTCGCCGCCGTGTTCGGCGTCACCCCCGGCGCGGTGCGCCGCGGCGCCGCCATTCCCCCCGACAGGCTGCAGGAGGCCATCGCCATGACCGACCCGACCCCCATCGCCATCGACCCGCCGCGGATCGAGACCACCGCCGCCGCCCGCATCATCGGCCTCGACGCGCGCTACATGTGGGAGACCAACGGCGCCATCCTCGGCCAGTGGGCCGACTTCCTTGCCCGCGCGGAAGCCGAGGGCCTGCCGCTCGACGGTCCGGCCTACGGCGTCTGCCACGACGCCGCCGAGGATGGCGGCTTCGGCTATCTTTGCGGGGTGGCCGCCAGCGCGGCGCCCTCAGGCTTCGCCACGGTGACGATCCCCGCCGGCCGCTACGCCGTCTTCACCCATCGCGGCCCGGCCGCAACCTTGCGCGGCTTCATCGGCACGGTGCGGAGCGAGCACCTGCCGGCTTCCGGCCTGCCGCTTTCGGGCGGCCCCGACTTTGAGCGCTACCCGCCCGGCTACGACCCGACCAACCCCGGCGGCCATGTCGAGATCTGGGCGCCGCTGCGCGAGGCCGGCGCTCCCTCATAGCAGGAATAGCGTCAGCCCCATCGCCGCGACCGCGACCGAAAGACCGCGGTGCGGCTCGCGGATGCGCTGCGCGGCGAAGGCCGTGTCGGAGGGCGCGAGCCACTGGCCCGCACCCATGGCCGCTGTGCTCGCGGCGAACGCCTGCGCATGGGCCTCCCCCACGGCCACTGGAAGACCACCACCTTCGTCGGCGCCCTGACCATGCGCGGCATGATCGCGCCCTTCGTGCTGAGCGGCGCCATCAACCGCGACGCCTTCGAGGCCTATGTCGAGAAGGTGCTCGTCCCCGAGCTGCGCCCCGGCGACATCGTGGTCGTGGACAACCTGTCCAGCCACAAGGGGCCGCGGACGCGCGCCCTGATCGAGGCCGCGGGCGCCAGCCTGCTGTTCCTGCCGCCCTGCAGCCCTGACTTCAACCCGATCGAAAACGCCTTCGCCAAGCTCAAGGCCATGCTCCGCAAGGCCGTCGAGCGCACCGTCGACGCCCTCTGGGCCGGCATCGGCCGCATCGCCGACGCCTTCTCCCCAGCCGAGTGCGCCAACTACTTCAGCGCCTGTGGATATGATCCAGACTGATGGGATTCCACTCTAGCGGCCTCGCCGAGATCTTCGCCTGAGCCAGCGCTCTCGGTGTTGATGCGCCTCTTGCCTCAAAGGGTGATTAACGTCGCAGATCGGAGAGCGACAACATAGATAAAGGAATTTTATTTCGGTTACACTTTCGATGAGTTCGGGTCGGTTACTTTTTGCCGAGCGCGACGGAGCTCGTTTCTTTTCGACAGGCCGAATGCCTCGGAAGAGACGACACGTGCAAGGCCTGCAGGCCTTGGACGATGGGTGAAAGGCGGCGTTTCGCCCGTCGCCCTTCCGTCGGCGACCGGCCTCTTTCGGGAGCGCCCTGACGCGCTCTCGAGCACGGCATCAGGGAATGTGCGGTTTCTGCGCGTAAGGCCCCCCCTAAGCGCGCAGGCTCCAATGGCCGGGTCGGGGCGTCCTGCCGCGATGATGCGGCGCTGGCGCGAAGGCCTTCCGCCTGCGGCGCGAGACCCGGTCGACGCCTTCGGAAAGGTCGAGGCGCCTCGCGGAGCGGCGATGTATGAATCTCCGCAGGTCGAACGTCATGGGGACAGCGGCGTCGTTCCGGCGCCGCGACATCAGGAGGAACCGCCAGATGAGAACCCTCGGCCTTTCCCTCGTCGCGCTTGCGGCGACGATCGCCGTCGCGGAAGCCGACGAACGCGCTGCGCTGCAGACACTGCACGGCACTTGGGCGAGCCCCGGAGCCGAGCCGTGGTACGGCGGCTACGGCGTCCGCGAGTTCGTCTTCGCCGAGGGACGCTGGAGCCTGACGTTCATCCACGCGCTCGACCCGGAGATGACGCGCCGCACCTTCCAGTTCCGCACCGGCGGGGCCTACCGAGTGCGGGCGCCCTCCGAAGCCGTCCCCGGCGCCTGGCGCACCGTCTTCGACGAGGAGTGGAAGCGGCTCACCCTGCTGACGCCCTCGCCTGAGCTGGCCGAGGCCATGGGCGTCGCCGACTGCGGGCTGACCGTGAACCTCGAGGCGGACATCGGCGAGACCGGCTGCGCCAAATGGCGATCCGTCGCCGAGTGCGGCGAGGACCACGACCTCCTCGCGCTTTCGGCGGACGGATTGCGCTTCGGCGTCCGTCCCCCAGACAATGACATGTGCACGGCCGACCGGACGCCGACCGCGCTGCTGCCCGCCGTCGTCGCTCGCTGAGGAGGCCGAGATGCAGTTCATGATCCTCAACTACACGCCGCCCGCCGACCATCCCGACCTCGACGCGCTGCAGGTCGCAGCCGAGGGCGCGCTCTGGGGCGCCTATACCCGCGCCCTGATCGACGCAGGCGTGTTAGTCGGCGGCGACGCGCTCCATCCCGCGCATACGGCGACCACACTGCGCGTGCGCGGCGAGACGCGGGAGATCGAGGACGGGCCCTACGCGGCGAGCAAGGAGCAGCTCGGCGGCTATTATGTGATCGACGTTCCTGACCTCGACGCCGCGCTCCAGTGGGCGGCGCTCAACCCGGCCGCCCGGTCCGGCGCGGTCGAGGTGCGCCCGGTTGTCATGCGCGGCGGCGCGTGAGGGCGGAGGACGAGATCGAGCGGGTCGCGCGCCTGTCCTACGGCAGGCTCGTCGCCGTGCTGACGGCGCGCGCAGGCGGGGTGGCGGCGGCGCAGGACGCGCTGTGCGACGCGCTGCTGCGCGCGCTGGAGGTCTGGCCCGCCCGCGGCGTTCCCGACCGGCCCGAAGCGTGGCTGATCGCGACGGCGCGCAACCGCCTGACCGACGCCGGCCGACGCGCCGGCACGGCGCAGGCCGCCGCGGAGGCTCTGCGCCTGCTTGCGGACGAGCGCGCAGAGCGCGAACGGTCCGCCGCCGTCGACCCCACGCTGGAGCTGATGCTCGTCTGCGCCCATCCTGCGATCGATGCGCGGATGCGCGCGCCGCTGATGCTGCAGCTCGTGCTGGGGCTCGACGCGCGGCGGATGGCGGGGGTGTTCCTGATCCCTCCCGGCACGCTCGGGCAGCGGCTTACCCGGGCCCGCGCCAAGATCGAGGCCGCATGTATCGGCTGGGCCCAGCCGCACGGGGAAGAGCTGGCGCCGCGGCTCGGTCATGTGCTCGATGCGATCTACGCCGCCTTCACGGTGGGCGCAGATGGCGAAGGCGCTTCCGACGCCAAGACGTCCACGCTGGCGCGGGAGGCGCTGTGGCTCGGCACGCTGGTCGCGAGACTGACGCCGCGCGAGCCCGAGGCGCAGGGGCTTCTGGCTCTGATGCTGCACACCATGGCCCGGCGTCCCACCCGACTGGGACCCGACGGGGCGTTCACGCCTCTGGAGGATCAGGACCCCTCGTCGTGGGACGCGGCGCTGCTGGCGGAGGCTGATCGCGCGATGGCCCGCGCCGCCGCCGCGCCGACGCTCGGCCGCTACCAGCTGGAGGCCGCCATCGCCGCGGCGCAGGCCGACCGCCGCCACGGCCGACCGACGGACTGGCGCGCCATAGCGGCGCTGCACCGCGGCCTGCTGGCGCTGCACCCCTCGACCGGCGCGCGCACGAGCCTCGCAGCCGCTCTGCTGGAGGCAGGCGAGGCGGCGGAGGCCCTTGCGATCCTCGACGCCGCCGATCCGGCGAAAGTCGTGGCCTACCAGCCGTGGTGGGCTGTTCGCGCCCATGTTCTCGCCCGCCTTCGCGAGAATGCGGCCGCTGTCGCCGCCTTCGATCGCGCGGTGGCCTTGACAGCCGACCCGGCCGTTGCGGCCTTCCTCGCCCGACGGTGCGCGGCCGCCACATCGGGAGGCGACGCATGATGCGGGATTGCGTCCACCGTCATCAGCCAAGCGCGTCGCCCGGTGGCCCGCCGCATGAGCGAGCGTCGCCGCACGTCCGACCTGTGCGGCCATGCGCGGCGCTGAGAGCGACCACCCGCTTCGAGCCCATCCCCAACTGGACGGAGGCGGGCGGCCCAGACGTCGGCTCCCGCCAGTCTGCGCCGTCGATCGGTCGTCGCCACGGAGGAGCCCCACCGGTCGCGCGAAAGGCCGTCCAAGGGGGTCTGCCGTCCGCGCCGCGACCCGCCGGAACCGGGAGGAAGCGCCGTGGCGTCGGCCTGCTGAGCCGTCGCTCGGCGAACAGCCGAAGCGAGCGTGACAAGCCTGCCAAATCGCGGGAGCTACATTGATAGCGCGCCTTCACCCACGCTCTGCGCGAGCTTGGATTTGATGCGGGCTGTTGAGCGACAATCACCTTGTCCGGTGCCGACCGACAAGTTGGCCGCTGCCTCCAGCCGGAGGTCGGGCGTAGCCCGGCCGTAGGCTGGA
>DAINOD010000029.1:0-32658 GCA_036735545.1 Rubrimonas sp.
GGCGCGCCGCCGTGGGGGACAAGATCCCATCCGAAGCGCCGAACAATCGAGCGCAGCAGCTTCGGCGGCCGGCGCGACGCCGGCTCGAGGCGGGGGGCGCGTGCGGTCATCCGCGGGCCGGGGAGACGGGCGATTGTCGTTCAAGCAATTCAATCGCGCCACGATGAGTGTTGTGCTCCGAAAGGTAGGGTTCGAACCTCAGGCGCCGACGCTTGGTGAGTGGCATTCGCTCAACTCGCCGTTCGGAGGATCAAGCCTGCGAGCGCGATGAACAAGCCAATCATCCAGAACACGAACGTCCGAGTGGGCAGCAGCCCCCTCATCTCGCCCTTCATTTCGCTCATGTCCTCGCGCGTCACTGACAACCGTGCGTCGAGCCTTTCTATGTCAGCCTTCTTGGCTGTCGTATGGACAAGCTCGATGATCATCGGCTCAAGGCGCGTGAGGATGCCCTTCATCTCGCGCATGTCCTCCTCCAGGCGCGTGACGCGATGTTCCATCCTCGGATCCTCCGGCCCGCCGCCGCCCGGCCGTTGTCGTCGATACTCGTTCAGATCGGTCACGCGGTCATCACTCATCCAGCAAACCCTTTGCTGCGGCATGCTTCAGCAAAGCGCCGTTGGAAACCAACTCGATCAATCCACAGTTCGCGCAGATAAAGGCGGTAGAGTTCAGCCCCGACACCAACTGACCGGTTTCACTGTCCGCGAAATGTAGAACGCCGGTCACTCGCGAGTGATCCGGATCAGCTAAACGGCCCAGTGGATCGGCAACGTCCCATGCAACCTGACCACAGTACCGACAAGCATAGTTTTGGTTGGCCCGCCGCCACAGGTTAAGAAGCTCGAGAGGTGTCTTGATCTCTCTTCCGGTCGCCGCGTCGCCCATCAAAACAACCTCTTGATCGCACCGCCCAGCATGTAGTGGTCGGCCGCCGCCAGCGCGAAGGCGGCCAGGACCACGAGCAGCAGGCGGAACGACGTGTCCATGCTCACATCGTCCGCGCCATCGCCACGGCCGTGTCTAGCATCCGGTTCGAGAAGCCCCATTCGTTGTCATACCAGCTCAGCACGCGCACGAAGGTCCCGTCCATCACCTTGGTCTGGTCCATGTGAAAGACCGAGGAGCGGGGGTCGTGGTTGAAGTCCATGCTGACATTGGGGTGGTCGGTGTAGCCCAGCACGCCGTTCAGCGCGCCGTCGGCGAGCTGGCGGATGGCGCCGTTCACCTCCTCCACCGAGGTCTTGCGGGCGGCGATGAACTTGAAGTCCACCACCGAGACGTTCGGCGTCGGCACGCGGATCGCCACGCCGTCGAGTCTGCCGTTCAGCTCGGGCAGCACGAGGCCCACCGCCTTGGCGGCGCCGGTGGAGGTCGGGATCATGCTCATCGCCGCGGCGCGGCCGCGGTAGAGGTCCTTGTGCAGCGTGTCGAGCGTCGGCTGGTCGCCGGTGTAGCTGTGGATCGTGGTCATGAAGCCCTTCTCGATCCCGATCGCCTTGTGCAGCGCATAGGCGACGGGGGCGAGGCAGTTCGTGGTGCAGGAGGCGTTGGAGACCACGAGGTCGTCCCTGGTCAGGGCGTCGTGGTTGACCCCGTAGACCACCGTCTTGTCGGCCTTGTCGCCCGGCGCGGAGATCAGGACGCGCTTCGAGCCGTTCTTCAGATGCGTGGCGGCCTTGTCGCGGGCGGTGAAGATGCCGGTGCATTCCAGCGCCACGTCGACGCCGGTCCAGGGCAGCGCGGCGGGGTCGCGTTCCGCGGTGACGCGGATCGGGCCGCGGCCGACGTCGATCGTGTCGCCGTCGACGGTCACCGTGCCCGGAAAGCGCCCGTGCACGCTGTCGAAGCGGATGAGGTGCGCGTTGGTCTCGACCGGGCCGAGGTCATTGACCGCCACCACCTCGACGTCGGGGCGGCCCGACTCGATCAGCGCGCGCAGCACGTTGCGCCCGATCCGCCCGAACCCGTTGATCGCCACCTTGACCGCCATCGACCGTCTCCCCTGTCTTCGCGCCGTGCGCCGACCGGTTTATAGCCGCCACGCCCCCGGGCGGGAAGCACGTGGGGAACGCCACGGCGCGACACGCGATTCGCCGACAAGCTCGCTCCATGGCTCAGCAGGAGCCTGACCGGGCGGGCGTCGCGCCCTCCGGCGTATCGCGCCAGCAGGCGCGGGAGGAGTGCAAGCAATGCCGGTTTTCCTGAAGTTTGACGGCGTAGACGGCAACGTATCGCAGGCGCAGGGCGGCTCATCGCATGTTGGCGGGGCCAACTTCCTGTTGGGCGACGGCTCGGTGCGCTTCGCCAGCGACGACAGTTTCGACTTCACCGCCGCGACGAAAGAGGACGCGATCGCGCTGCTGCTGCCCGCCGTGCAGGCGGCGCGCGAGACTGCGCGCTCCACGTCCCGCGACGGCGAAGATGACGGCGACTTCGTCCTCATGGGCCTCACCGGCGACCAGAAGGCCAGCCCCGCCCCCGAGAACGCATTCTTCGTGCGCAACGACGGCAGCACGATGACGCCGGCTGAAGGCGAGCCGCCGTCTTCGATAGGAGATGCGCTGGACTTTTTCTGAGGCGTGGCCGGGCCGACCGGGAAGGAGCCCGCCAAGCTGCAGGCGCTTCCCGGGACGACCAGACCTCCGGCAACACGGGTCGCGAAGGCCGACACGATCAGCCCGGCGTGCGGCAAGCGCTTGCACGATCCGGCGATCCGCCGTCGCTCCCTGCCGGATCGGCGCGGCGCGACGGCCACAGCTCGTTGCGCCTCGCTTCAACCGGAGCGTATCGCGTCGCCCTCCCCCCTGCGCTGTCAGCACGCAAGGCCCATGCATCCCTCGGCGATGGCGACGTGCCGTCTGCTCGGGGAGCCGCCTTCCCTGCGTTCGTTCCCACCGCCGGCTTGTCGCTGAACGAAAGTCACCGGTGGTGTTGACCACAGAACTCGAACCGATTCGCTGGCACAAATGGCTCACGGTTCATTCAGGATCGGGCTGGACGGACAAAGTGTCCGCCGGCGTGACGGCGCCAGTATGGCGCGACGGGAGTACAGCACATGGCCGCGTACCTGAAATTCGATGGCGTCGATGTGAAGGCGGCGGTTCAGAGCGGCGTCAACGCCGCCATGGCCGATGGCTCGGTGCGGTTCGCCGACGACGGCGCTCCGGCGGCCGACAGCTTCGACTTCACGGCCGGCGCGCCGCAGGCGAGCATCATCGGTGTTCTGATCGGGTTGCTGTTGCCCGCCGTGCAGAAGGCGCAGGGCGACGACGCGGAGTTCGAACCGATGCTGTTCGCGACGCCTGATGAGCGCGGCGCCGACGTCGTCGCCCGCCACGCCGACATCAGCAGGGACGACGTCGCCATCGACGGCCGCATCGTCGCCGCGGAAGATTGGGCCTAGCGGACCCATGGGCCGCGACGGCGTCCGCATCGTGGCGGCCCGGCATCCGTCGCGGCGTCAGGAGAAGCGCCGCGGCCGAATGGCCTAGAGCAGGGCGCGCGCCTTCGCCGCGACGGCCTCGGCGGTGATGCCGAAGCGCTCGTAGAGCTTCGGCGCCGGGCCCGAAGCGCCGAAGCCCTCCATGCCGACGAAGGCGGCCTTGCGCGCGTCGCCGCCCTCGCCGCAGAGCCAGCGGTCCCATCCCTGCCCGACGGCCGCCTCGACGCCGACGCGAACCGGACCTCGCGGCAGCACGCGGCGACGCAAGGCTTCGTCCTGCGCGGCGAACAGTTCGAAGGACGGCGCCGAGACGACGCGCGTCCCGATCCCCTCCGCCTGCAGCAGCGCGCGCGCGGCCATGGCGATCTCGACCTCGGAGCCCGTGGCGATCAGCGCCACGCGGCGCTTGCCCTCCGCATCCGCCAGGACATAGGCCCCCTGCGCCGACAGGTTCTTCTGCGTGTGGACGCCGCGCAGGGTCGGCAGGTTCTGCCGGGTCAGCGCCAGCGCGGTCGGGCCCTTGCGGGTCAGCGCGATCTCCCACGCCTCGGCGGTCTCCACGGCGTCCGCCGGGCGCAGCACGCAGAAGCCGGGCGTGGCGCGCAGCATGGCCAGTTGCTCGACCGGCTGGTGGGTCGGGCCGTCCTCGCCGAGCCCGATGCTGTCGTGGGTCAGCACATAGACCACGCGCTGGGCCATCAGCGCCGAGAGCCGCATCGCGCCGCGCATGTAGTCGGCGAATACCAGGAAGGTGCCGCCGTAGGGCGCGACGCCCCCGTGCAGCGCAAGCCCGTTCATCGCAGCCGCCATGGCGTGCTCGCGCACGCCGTAGTGCAGGTAGCGCCCCTCGGGGCTGTCGGCGGTGAAGACGCCGAGGCCGGGCGTGCGGGTGTTGTTCGAGCCGGTCAGGTCGGCGGAGCCGCCCAGCGTCTCGGGCATGACCGGGTTGATCGCCTCCAGCGCGATCTCGCTGGCGCGCCGGGTGGCGATGGCGGGCGCCTCGGCCGAATGCTTCTTCTTTAGCGCGCGGATCGTGGCGGCGAGTTTCGCCGGCGGCTCGCCGGCCGTGACGCGCAGGAACTCGGCGCGCTTGCGCTCCGACAGCGCGGCGAGGCGCGTCTGCCACTCCGCGCGCATGCCCGCGCAGCGCCGGCCGGCGGCGGCCCAGGCCGCGCGCACGTCCTGCGGAATGTCGAAGGGCTCATGGGCCCAGCCCAGTTTCTCGCGCACCGCGGCGATCTCGCCCATGCCGAGCGGCGAGCCGTGGGCGGCGGCCGTGCCCGCCTTAGTGGGCGCGCCGAGGCCGATCACCGTGCGGCACGCGACCAGAGCCGGACGCCCGGAGGCCGCGGCGGCGCGCAGCACGGCGTCGATGGCCGCCGGGTCGTGGCCGTCCACCGAGTAGGTGTCCCAGCCGGAGGCGGCGAAGCGGGCGATCTGGTCGGTCGAATCCGCCATCGACACCTTGCCGTCGATGGAGATGCCGTTGTCGTCCCACAGCACGACCAGCCGGTTCAGGCGCAGGTGGCCGGCGAGGCTCAGCGCCTCCTGGCTCACGCCTTCCATCAGGCAGCCGTCGCCGGCGATGACCCAGGTGCGGTGATCGACCGCGGCGCCGAAGCGGGCGTGCATCGAGCGCTCCGCGATGGCCATGCCCACGGCGGTGGCCAGCCCCTGCCCCAGCGGTCCGGTGGTGGTCTCGATCCCGGCGGCGTGGCCATATTCGGGGTGGCCGGCGGTGCGGGCGCCCAGCTGGCGGAAGTTCTTCAGTTCGTCCAGCGTCAGGTCGGCGTAGCCGGTCAGATGCAGCAGGGCGTAGAGCAGCATCGAGCCATGGCCGGCCGACAGCACGAAGCGGTCGCGGTCGGGCCAGGCTGGGTCGGTGGGGTCGTGTTTCAGATGCTTCGCGAACAGCACCGTCGCCACGTCGGCCATGCCCATCGGCATGCCCGGATGGCCGGAATTCGCGGCCTGCACGGCGTCCATGGCAAGAACGCGGATCGCCGAGGCCATGCGGTGGTGCTCGGGGTAGCGGTTGCGGAGCGTGTCGATCTGCACGGGCGATACCTCTGGCGGCAGGCAGGCTCGCGCCTATTGCGGGCCCGCCGGGGCGCGGTCAAGGGCCGGCCGCCCGGCGACGAAGCGGCCAAGGGGCGGCGACGGGGCGGTTGTGGCCCCGGGGCGGCGCGGGAATACTCTCTTCCGGAGGCGCGGCGGGCTTGATTCGCTGCGGTTTGCGCGCGGAGGCTGAGGCGGTGGTCGAGGCGAACGGCGGAACGGCGGGCTTCGCGGCGCGGCTCGAGGCGCTGGCGGAGCGGCTGCAGGCCGCGCTGGCCGAGCGCGACGCGGCGCTTGCCGAGGCCCGCGCCGCGCTGGCGGCCGAGGCGGCGCGGCGCGCCGAGGCTGTCGCGGCGCTGGACGCGGCGATCGCCGAACTCGAGGCGATGGAGCAGGAGTGAGCCATGGCCAAGGTTGATGTCAGCGTCGGCGGCCGCAGCTACCAGCTCGCCTGCGACGACGGACAGGAGCGCCACCTCGCGGCGCTGGCCGCGACGGTCGACGCCGAGGTGCGCGCGCTGTCGCGCAGCATGGGCGCGGCGGGCGAGGCGCGCCTGCTGCTGATGGCCGCGCTGCTGATCGCCGACAAGCTTCAGGAGTCGCAGAAGGGCGGCGCCGCCGCGCCGGCCGACACGGCCGCCATCGAGGCGGCGCTGGGGCGACTGGAGAAGCTCGCGGCGGCGTCGCAGGCGGGTCTTGCGTGACGCGCTTTGCAGCGGCGCGCAACGCGCTTATGTTGGTCCTTGGCGGGTTCTGTCCCTCTCGTGTGTAAGCTTCATCCCGGTGGCCTTAAACTTTCTCGCGGGAGCTGGCTCTGTGATCGGTCCTGGCCTTTCGCACCCGGCGCCCACCTGGTGATCCAGGCTCGCGAGGATAAGCGACGCCACGGCCGCGACGGGCCCGCCACGCTTTCCACGCCGTCATGGACGCGGTGACGGCGGCAAAGCGCGCGCTGCGCCGAGAGGCGCAGGCGCGACGCGCCGAGGCGCACGACCCGACCGGGGCCGCGGCGCAGGCCGCGGCGGCGTTGCTGGCCGAGGTCGCGCCCGCCGCCGCCGTCGCCTCGGGCTATCTGCCGATCCGCGCCGAGATCGACCCCCTGCCGGCCCTGCACGCGCTCGCCGACCGCGGCGCAGCGCTGTGCCTGCCCGTAGTGGTCGCCCGGGGCGCGCCGCTCATCTTCCGACGCTGGACGCCCGGCGCGCCGACCGCGACCGACGCCTTCGGCGTGGAGATCCCGCTCGACGATCTGCCCGCGACGCCGGACCTCGTGATCGCGCCGCTGCTCGCCTTCGACCGGCGCGGCGTCCGCCTCGGCTATGGCGGCGGCTACTACGACCGCACGCTGGCCGCCCTGCGCGCCGCGGGCCCGGTGACGGCGATCGGGCTCGCCTACGCGGCGCAGGAGGCGCCGACCGTGCCTGCGGGCGAGGACGACCAGCGGCTCGACTGGGTGGTCACGGAGCGGGAGGCGATCCGGTGCGGCTGATGTTTCTCGGCGACGTCATGGGCCGCTCGGGCCGCGACGCGGTCTGCGCGCGGCTGCCCGGGCTGCGGCGCGACCTGCGGCTCGACTTCGTGGTGGTGAACGCCGAGAACGCGGCCGGCGGCTTCGGGTGCACGCCGAAGATCGCCGAGGAGATCCTGGCCGCCGGCGCCGACGCCGTCACGCTGGGCGATCACGCCTTCGACCAGCGCGAGATGCTGGGCTGGATCGATCGCGAGCCGCGCGTCCTGCGCCCTCTCAACATCGCCAAGTCTCCGCCCGGCGCGGGCTTTCGGCTGCTGCCCGCGACCCGCGGCCGGCGCGTCGCCGTGGCGGTGGCGCTGGGGCGGGTGTTCATGAAGCAGCCCTACGAGGACCCCTTCTCGGCCCTCGACGCGGCGCTGCGGGGGGCGCCGCTGGGCGGCGGGGCGGACGCGGTGATCGTCGAGGCCCACGCCGAGGCGACCAGCGAGAAGATGGCGCTCGGCCACTGGCTCGACGGTCGCGCGAGCCTCGTCGTCGGCGCCCATACGCACGTGCCCACCGCCGACGCGCAGATCCTGCCCCGCGGCACGGCCTATCTCAGCGACGCCGGCATGTGCGGCGACTACGACAGCGTCATCGGCATGGCCAAGGGCGAGCCCCTGCGCCGTTTCGTGACGGGCATGCCCGGCGATCGCTTCGAGCCGGCGGGGGGCGAGGCGACGCTGTGCGGCGTCGTGGTGGAGACCGACGACGCCACCGGCCGCGCCGTGGCCATGGCGCCGTTGCGAACGGGCGGCAGGCTCGCGCAGGCGATGCCCCAATAGGCGCCCCGTGAGGCGCCCCGTGCGCGCGTCGCATTGCCGGCGCCGCCGAATCCAGCCACGTTTCGGGTAAACTTCCGGGAGGAACCCTCATGGACCGTCGCGCCTTCGTCACCGCCGCCGCCGCGGCCCCTGTCGCCCTCGCCGCGCCCGCGCTCGCCCAGTCCACCATCCAGGCGACGCTGGTCGGGACCTTCCCGCGCGGTCTGCCCGGGGTGGGCGTGAACGCCGAGCGCCTCGCGAACCGCATCACCGAGCTGTCGGACGGCCGGCTCGACGTGCGCTATTTCGGCGGCGGCGAACTGGTGCCGCCCTTCGGCGTCTTCGACGCCGTGGCGACCGGCGCCGCCCAGTTCGGTCACACCGCCCCCTATTTCGCGGTCGGCCAGGTGCGCGCCGCCATGTATTTCACGACCTTCCCCTACGGACTGATGCAGGAGGAGTTGGCGGGGTGGATCCGTTTCGGCGGCGGGCAGGCGCTGTGGGAAGAGGCCTACGCGCCCTTCGGCGTGAAGCCCTTCTACGCCGGCGGCTCGGGCACGCAGGCGGGCGGCTGGTTCAAGCGGCGGATCACCAGCCTCGACGACATGCAGGGGCTGAAGATGCGCATCGCCGGCCTCGGCGGCGACGTGCTGGCCAAGATCGGGGCCACCGCGGTGCTGACCCCGCCGGGCGAGATCTTCGCCGCCCTGCAGTCGGGCGTGGTCGACGCCGCGGAGTTCGTCGGGCCGTGGAACGACGTCGCGCTCGGCCTGTTTCAGGTCGCGCCCTACTACTATCTGCCCGCCTTCCACGAGCCTGGCCCGGCGCTGGAGTGCATCGTGAACATGGCCTTCTACGACGGCCTGTCGCCGCAGTTGAAGCGCGTGATCGAGAACGCCGCCGGCGCCACGGCCGACGAGACCTACGCCGATTTCCGCTATCACAACACGCGCGTGCTCAAGGAGTTGATCGGCCGCGGCGTCTCGATCGAGGCCTTTCCCGACGACGTCGTGGCCGCGCTGGGCAAGGCGTCCCGAGAGGTGATCGACGCCTACCCCGCCGGGGATGCCATGAGCCAGAAGATCCACGGCGCCTATGTGGACTATATCCGCGACTGCGCCGTCTACGGCGCCGCCATGGAGGGGCGCATGTACGAGGAGCGCGCGCAGGTCTGGGGCGTCTGAGGCGGCGAGGGTCGCGGCGGCGCCCGAAAAGCGCCGTTTCCTTCGCTTAACGACCGGTCGATGAGAGGAAGTTGCGGGAAGCGGATGCGAGGGCTCGGTCTGATGGCGATGGCGGCGCTGGTCGCGACGGCGGCGGCGGCGCAGGGGCGGGTCTTCGTCACGGCGCAGGGCGTGTCGCTCGAGGCGCCGCCCGTGGCGCAGATGGACTGCGACGCGATGGATAGGGTCCTGGGCGCCATCGACCGCTCCGGCTATCGCGCCGGGGCCCTGCCCCGCGACCCGGCCGATTTCGCCCTTCGCCAGTATGAAGACCGGCTGTGGAGCCGGCACTACGCCCAGTGCCTGCACCCGCCCTCGGTCACCGCCGATCCGCAAACGGCCTTCGAAGTCGGCTACGACGAGCAGGACCCGGCCCGGTGAGCGCCCCCCTGCTCGCCGCGATGGCGGCGGTCGTCTTCGCGCTCGACCGCGGCTCCAAATGGCTCGTGGTGGAGGCGATGGATCTGCGAACCCTCGGCGCGATCGAGATCCTTCCCGGCTTTCTCGCCCTGCGCATGGCCTGGAACCGGGGAATAAACTTCGGCATCCTCGCCAGCGACGCCGGGGCCGCGCGCTGGGCGCTGATCGGGCTGGCGGTGCTCATCAGCGCAGGCGTCGCCTGGTGGGCTCTGCGGCGCGGCGGCGCCGTGATGGCGCTGGGCGCCGGCGCGCTGGTCGGCGGCGCGCTGGGCAACGCGCTGGACCGGTGGCTCTACGGCGCCGTCGCCGACTTCCTGAACGTCACCTGCTGCGGCGTCGCGAACCCCTACGCCTTCAACGTCGCCGACGTCGCGATCTTCGCGGGAGCCCTGACGCTCGCCTTCGCGCCGGAGACCGGCGGGCGGCGCGCCTGAGGCGGAGGGGGGGCTCCGGGCAGGGAAGCCCCGGCGTTGCGCCGGTCCTGCGCCCGGCCTAGAACGACGCCAACGGGCGGGAGGTGTCCATGAGGCGGACGGGACGATTGGCGCTCGCGGCGCTTGCGGCGGTCACGGCAGGCTGCGAAGTCGGCTCCCAGGGCGGCGGGGGCGGCGGCCTGCGCGAGACGCTTGGGCTGGCGGCCCCGCCGCCGGACGAGTTTCTCATCGTCTCCCGCGCGCCCTTGCAGACCCCGCCGGACCTGCGCGCACTGCCCCCGCCACAGCCCGGCGCCCCCAGCCGCGTCGAGGTCAACCCCGCCACCCGCGCGCAGGCGGCGCTGGCGGGCGCAGGGTCGGCCGGCGTCGCGGCGCAGGCTTCGCAGGGGGAGCAGGCGCTCCTGGCCGCGTCCGGGGCCGGCGCCGCCGATCCCGCCATCCGACAGGAGCTGGCCGCCGACCCCGCGGCCGGCGAGCGGCGCTTCGGGCTGACCACCTTCCTCGGCCGCGCCATCGACCAGAGCCCGCCCGGCCAGGCCTCCGAGCGCCTCGACCCGACCGAGGAGGCCGAGCGTCTGCGCCAGCAGGGCGTCTCCGCGCCCGTGCCACCGCCCCCGGCGCCCTGAACCCCGCCCGTCTGACCGCAGCCAGTCTGACCGCAGCCAGTCTGACCGCCGCCCCTCCGACCGCCGCTTGCGGCCGACCGCGGCGGGGCTACATGCTGTCCCGGCACGGATCAGGTTCGGGAGAAGTTCATGGGCGCTTTCTGGCGGGCGACGGCGCTGGCCGCTTCGTTCATCGCGACGCAGGCGACCGCAGCGCCCAAGGTGACGTCCTTCACGCTCGACAACGGCATGGAGGGGGTGGTGATCGAGGATCGCCGCGCCCCCGTCGTCACGCACATGGTCTGGTACCGCGTCGGCGCCGCTGACGAGCCGCCGGGCAAGTCCGGCATCGCCCACTATCTCGAACACCTGATGTTCAAGGGCACCGACGACATCCCCGAGGGCGCCTTCTCCAAGATCGTCGCCGAGAACGGCGGGCAGGACAACGCTTTCACCGCCCGCGACTACACCGGGTATTTCCAGCGCATCGCCGCCGACCGGCTGGAGATCGTGATGCGCATGGAGGCGGACCGGATGCGCAACCTCGTCATCCCCGAGGAGGCCGCGCTGAACGAGTTGCAGGTCGTTCTGGAGGAGCGCAGCCAGCGCACCGACAACAGCCCGGCCGCCCTGATGGGCGAACACATGGCCGCGGCGCTGTTCATGAACCACCCCTACCGCAACCCGATCATCGGCTGGCGCGCCGAGATCGAACAGCTGACGCGGGAGGACGCTCTCGACTTCTACGAGCGCTTCTACGCCCCCGACAACGCCATCCTCGTGGTCGCCGGCGATGTCGATCCCGAAGACGTGAAGCGCCTCGCCGAGACCTACTACGGCCCGCACCAGCCCGCAGGCCGGCCGCGCGTCGCCCGCCCGCAGGAGCCGCCGCAACTGGCGCCGAGGCGGCTCGAATTCACCGACCCGCGCGTGCGCCAGCCCTATGTCGTGCGGAACTACCTCACCCCCAGCCGCGCCTCGGGCGGCGCGCAGGACGCCGCGGCGCTGACCGTGCTTGCGCAGGTGCTGGGCGGGTCGGGCGTCACCTCGCGGCTGGCGCGCGAACTGCAGCTGGAGCAGGGCGTCGCCATCGGCAGCGGGGCCTACCACTCGGCCGGCTCGCTCGATGCGGCCGAGTTCGGCGTCTACGTCGTGCCGGCGGAGGGCGTGAGCCTTGCGGCGGCGGAGGCCGCGATGGACGCGGTGATGGCGCGCCTCGCGGCGGAAGGCCCGGGAGAGGACGAACTCGAGCGCGCCCGGGCGCAGGTGAACGCGGCGGAGATCTACGCTCAGGACAGCGGCGCCGGGCTCGCGCGGCGCTACGGGGCAGCGCTGGCCTCGGGCCTGACGCTCGCCGACATCGAGGGCTGGCCCGACGCCCTGCGCGCCGTGACGGCAGACGACGTGAAGCGCGCGGCGGGCATGCTGCGGCTGGAGGCCTCGGTCACCGGCTGGCTGACCGCGCCGCAGACCGAAGGGAGCGAGGGATGAAGCGCGCGCTGATCGCAGGGCTCGTCGCCCTCGCCGCCGGACCGGCCGTCGCCGCGGCCGACATTCGCGTCGAGACCTCGCCCGGAGGCCTGTCGTACTGGCTGGTCGAGGAGCGCACCATTCCGATGGTGGCGCTGGAGATATCCTTCGACGGCGGGGCGGCGGCGGACCCCGAGGCGCTGGCCGGCGCCGCCAACTTCCTATCCGCGATGCTCGACGAGGGCGCGGGCGCGCTCGATTCTGTCGCCTTCTCGGCGCGGGCGCAGCTGCTGGCCTCGAACTTCTCGTTCAGCGCCAGCCGCGACGCCTTCAGCGTGTCGGCGCGGATGCTGACGGAGAACCTCGACGACAGCGTCGAGTTGCTGCGGCTGGCGCTGACCGAACCACGCCTCGACGACGAGCCGCTGTCGCGGGTGCGCGGGCAGATCGTGTCGCGCCTGCGCTCGAACGAGACCGACCCCAACAGCCTCGCCTCGAACGCCTGGTTCGCCGCCGCCTTCCCCGGCGACCCCTACGGCCGCCCCACCGAGGGCACGCTGGAGACCATCGGCGCCATGACCGCCGACGACCTCCGCGACGCCCATGCCCGGCTGCTGACCCGCGGCGGCGCGCGGATCGGCGTCGTCGGCGCGATCGACGCCGAGACCGCCGGCGCGATGATCGACCGGCTGCTGGGCGGCCTGCCCGAAGCCGCGCCGGAAACGGGCCCGATGCTGACCCCGGCCCCGCCGCCCGGCGTGACGGTCATCGACTTCGACGCGCCCCAGTCGACGGTGATCTTCGGCCATGAGGGTCCGCTTCGCGACGACCCGGACTTCATCCCGGCCTTCGTGATGAACCACATCCTCGGCGGCGGCGGATTCTCCTCGCGCCTGACCGTGGAGGTGCGCGAACTGCGCGGGCTGGCCTATTCCGTCTACGCCTATCTCGCCACGCTCGACCGCGCGGGACTGGCGCTGGGCGGGGTCGGCACGTCCAACGCGCGCGTCGCGGAATCGGTCGAGGTCATCCGCGCGGAATGGCGGCGCATGGCCGAGGAGGGCGTCTCGGCCGACGAGCTTCGCGCGGCCCAGCAGTATCTGACCGGGGCCTACCCGCTGCGCTTCGACAGCAACGCCCGCATCGCCGGGATTCTCGTCGGCCTGCAGCGCGACGGGCTGGGGCCGGAATACGTGCAGGAGCGCAACGCGCTGGTCGAGGCGGTCACCACGGAGGACATCGCGCGCGTGGCCGCGAAATGGCTGCGGCCCGATGCGCTGAGCTTCGTCGTCGTCGGCCGGCCGGACGGGCTGACCCAGTAGCGGACTCTCTGGCCGCAGCGCTCGGCGCGTGCTATCCCTAGTGGGATGAACGCGCCGAACCGCAACATCTCCGCAGAACCGCGCATCCGCCGGCTCAGCGCCGCCGCCGCCAACCGCATCGCCGCGGGCGAGGTGGTGGAGCGGCCGGCAGCAGCGGTGAAGGAGCTGGTCGAGAACGCGCTCGACGCCGGGGCGGGCCGCATCGACATCGCCATCGAGGGCGGGGGCGCGGCTCTGATACGGGTGGCCGACGACGGCTGCGGCATGAGCGCGGCGGAGCTGCCGCTGGCGCTGGAGCGGCACTGCACCTCGAAGACCGACGGCGAGGACCTCGGCGACATCCGCAGCTTCGGCTTCCGCGGCGAGGCGCTGCCCTCCATCGCCGCGGTCGCCCGGCTGCGGCTGGTCAGCCGCGCCGAGGGCGCGCCCGAGGCCTGGGCGATCGAGGCCGAGGCCGGCGCGCTGGGCGAGCCCCGGCCCGCCGCCCGCGCGGCCGGGACGGAAGTCACGGTGCGCGATCTGTTCTTCGCCACGCCTGCGCGGCTGAAGTTCCTGCGCTCCGAACGCGCAGAGCGCGCCGAGGTGGTCGAGACCGTCCGCCGCCTCGCCTTCGCCGCGCCGGGCGTGGCCTTCGCGCTGCGAGAGGGCGAGCGGCTGCTGCTCGACGCCCCGCGCGAGAGCCCCCCCGCCCGGATGCGTCGCATCATGGGCGCGGCCTTTGCGGCCGACGCCGTGGCCATCGAGGCAGAACGCGACGACCTGGCGCTGTCCGGCTGGGCCGGGCTGCCGACGCACGCCCGGGCGGGCGGCGCGGCGCAGCACCTGTTCGTCAACGGCCGACCCGTGCGCGACCGGCTGCTGGTCGGCGCGCTAATGGCCGGCTACGCGGACCTGCTGCCCTCGGGGCGCCGCCCGGCGGCGGCCCTGTTCCTGACCTGCGCCCCGGAGCGGGTGGACGTGAACGTTCACCCCGCCAAGACCGAGGTGCGCTTTCGCGAGCCCGGCGAGGTCCGCGGCCTGGTCGTCGCCGCCCTGCGCGCGGCGCTGGCGCGCGAGGGCTGGCGGGGCGCGCCGTCCCTCGGACCCGCGGCGCTGGCGGCGGCCCGGCCAGGCTGGGGGGCGCCGCCCGCGTCAGGCTGGGGGGCGCCCGGCGTCGCCACCGGTCTGGCCGAGGCGGCCCGCGACTTCTTCGCGCCCGCCGAGCGATGGAGCGCGCCCGCCGCGCCCGAAGCGGAGGCGAACCCGCCCGGCGCGCTGGGCGTGGCGCGGGCGCAGCTTCACGACAACTGGATCGTCAGCCAGACCGCCGAGGGCATGGCCATCGTCGACATGCACGCCGCCCATGAGCGGCTGGTCTACGAACGCCTCAAGGCCGAGCGCGACGCGGCAGGCGTCGCCCGGCAGGCGCTGCTCGTTCCCGAGATCGTCTCGCTGCCCCCCCACGAGGCCGAACGCGTGCTGACCGCCGCAGAGACGCTCGCCGACCTCGGTCTCGTCTTGGAGCCCTTCGGCCCCGGCGCGGTCTGCGTGCGCGAGACCCCGGCCGCGCTGGGCCCGTGCGACGCCGGCGCGCTGTTGCGCGACGTGGCCGACGAATTGGCCGACGCCGGCGAGGCCGCCGGGCTCCGGGCGCGGCTCGACGCGGTGCTGAGCCGCATCGCCTGCCACGGCTCCGTGCGCTCGGGGCGCCGGCTCAGCCTGCCCGAGATGGACGCGCTGCTGCGCGCCATCGAGGCCACCCCCTTCGCCGGCCAGTGCAACCACGGCCGCCCCACCTGGGTCGCGCTGGGGCTGGCCGATCTGGAGCGGCTGTTCGGCCGGCGATGACGCTGCTGTGGCCGCCCGACTGGTCGGACCCGCTGACCCTGGCGACCGCCGGCGTCGCCGCGTCGGTCGCGCTGGCGCTGCTGCTGGCGCTGAGCGCCGCCGCCGCCGCCCGACGCGCCGCCCGCGCCGCCGAGCCCCTGTCGGACGCGCTGGCCGCGCTGGGCGCGGGGCAGGAGCGGCTCGCGGGGGGGCTGCGGCACGTCTCGGAGGCGCAGGCCGCCGCGCAGGCGCGCCTCTCGGAGACCATGGAGCGCCGGCTGGAGGAGGTGCAGCGCCGCATGGGCGACACGCTCCACGGCGCCGCCGCCCGAACCGCCCGCAGCCTCGGCGCGCTGACCGAGCGGCTGGAGGCCATCGACCGGGCGCAGGGAAACATCGAGAAGCTGTCGGGAGAGGTGCTTGGACTGCAGGACATCCTGTCCAACAAGCAGACCCGCGGCGCCTTCGGCGAGATCCAGCTCGCCGACATCGTGTCCGCCGCCCTGCCGCCCGACGCCTACGCGATGCAGGCGACGCTCTCCAACGGCCGCCGCGTCGATTGCCTGATACGCCTGCCCGAGCCGCCCGGCCCCATCGCCGTGGACGCCAAGTTCCCCCTGGAGGCCTACGAGGCCCTGCGCGCCGCGCCCGACCCCCGCGCCGCCGCCGAGGCCGGGCGCGCCCTGCGCGCAGCCGTGCGCCGTCACGTCGCCGACATCGCCGACCGCTACCTGATCGCAGGCGAGACCGCGGGCGGCGCGCTGATGTTCCTGCCGTCGGAGGCCGTCTACGCCGAGCTGCACGCGAACCATGGCGAGGCGGTGCGCGATGGATTCGCGCGACGGGTCTGGATCGTCTCGCCGACCACGCTGATGGCCACCCTCACCACCCTGCGCGCCGTCTTGCGCGACGCGCGCATCGCCGCGCAGGCCGACCTGATGCGCCGGGAACTGGGTCTGCTGCACGCCGACATGGGTCGGCTGATCGACCGAACCGCGCAGCTCGACCGCCACTTCGAGCAGGCGCGCCGCGATCTGGAGGCGCTGCGCGTGTCGGCGGAGAAGGTCGCGGCGCGGTCGCTGCGGCTTGAGGCGGCGGATTTCGCTACGCCGCCCGTCGCGGTTCAGCCGGCCGCGCTCGACAGCCAGATCTCCAGCGCCTTCGGCGCCGGCGATGGGCGGTAATGGGTGAAGTCGGAGACCCGCGGCGCCTCGGCCTCGATGAAGGCGCGCACCGCCTCGGCCGCGGCGCGATCCTCGTCGAAGAAGTAGCGAACCTGCGTCCGGGTCACCGCAAGCGGCACCGGCCGCAGCACCACTTGCTCCACCCCGGCCTCGCGAAGCATCGCCGCGGCGCGCGCGGCGCGTTCCCCGTCGGCGGCGGGGTGGTGGAGCACGACGAACGCCTCGGCGGCTGCGGCCGTCAGCGGGGACGGCGCCGGCCGGGTGTCGAGCGCGGGCGCCATGTCGAGCGCGACCGGCGCCGGCGCACGCGCCACGGATACCGGGGAAGCGTCGGCCTGCGCCGGCGCTCCGGGGCTCCGGTGAGGAGCGGCGGCTTCGACGGCGGCGGGCTGCGTCGCCGCCCGCGGCGGCGCGTCCGGCGCAGGGCTCGCGACGCGGGGACCCTGCGGGGGTTCAGCGATCGCCGCAACGCGCATCGCTGGCGAGAGCGCGGCCCCCGAGGCGGCCCCCGAGGCGGCCGACGGCGCGACCGGGGCGGCGGGCCGGAGAGCGACGACGGGCGGCGCGACCGTGCTGGCCAGCGCCAGCGGCCCCTGCTCCTGTCCCGGCGGAAGCTGCAGCCATGTCAAACCGGCGCCCGCCGCCGCCATCAGGGCCAGCGCCGCGGCGGCGCCGCGCAAAGCCCCGCGAAGATCGATCATGCGCGCCGAGCGGCGCCGGGGCGCGACTTCGGCCGGCGTTGCGCGGGCGTCGCCGGCATCCGCAGCGGCGCGCGCGGCCAGCATCGCCTCGAAGCGTGTCCAGACCGCATCCTCGGGCCCGTCGCCCGCCCTCCCGGTCAGGCCGGGGGCCTGGTCGGTTTGCGCACGAGGTTCTCCACGCGCCGCGAGGGCCGCTTCGAAACGCGCCCAGGTAGCCTCGGGCTGGCGCTCGCCGCGGCGCATTCGCCCCTCGATGCCGGAGCCGACACCGTCCAGTCTGCCATCGAACCTGCTCACGCCGCCCCCGCAGTCCTGAAAAACAACATGGTAAACGCTACAGGAGCAGCAACAAACTTCAACAGGAATTCGAGCTATGCCTCGATCCGGAGCCTGAGTTGGTCGTGTTCTTCGCGTGAAAGCGGAAAGTTCCACATCAGCACAACCGCAAGTAGTTTCAGCGCTACGGGAGCGCCGGCGTAGAGCAGCACCAGCGACCGCAGCGCCTCCGGCGAATTGTCGCCGCCGGCGGCGAAGCCGACCAGTTGCAGCGCGATCAGCGCCGCGCCCCCGGCCAGCGCCAGCGCCGCCTTGGTCGCGACCGACCACAGCGCGAAGAACAGCCCCGTCCGCTGTTCGCCGGTCTCGGCGGTGTCCACGTCCACCACGTCGGCCTGCATCGCCGGCGGCAGCGCGAGATCGGCGCTCAGCGCGAGACCTGTGAGGACGCAGATCACAGCGAAGCCTGCGACGTCGCCGGGCCTCAGCAGCAGCGCGCAAGCGAAGACGACGCAGCAGAACACCATGGCGCCGCCCCAGGCGCGATGCTTGGACCAGCGCCGCGCGGCCCAGGTCCAGAACGGCATCGCCGCCACCGCGCAGAGGAAATAGACCAGCAGCAGCCAGCCCGCGTCGGGCGCGCCCAGATAGTCCTCGATGAAGAACAGGAAAAGGCCGGCCGGCAGGGCGTTCGCGCAGCCGTTGACGAAATAGGCCAGCAGAAGCCGCCGGAACGGCGCGTTGCCGCGCAGCGCCGCGGCCGCATCGCGCAGGCTCAGACGACTGCGGCTGTAGTCGCGCGGTTCGGGGGCGCGCAGGACCGCCGCGGCCGCCGCCAGGGGCATGCCGATCGCCACGAACAGCGCCACGGCCCGCATCCCCGCCACGGCGTCGTCGGCGAGGTTGTAGAGCACGACCGCCAGCACGGTGCCGATCAGGGAGGCCGCCTCGCGCCAGGCGGTGACGCGGGCGCGGCCGGCATAGTCCCCGTCGATCTCGGCGCCCCAGGCGTACCAGGGGGTCAGCGCGACGGTCCACGACAGCGTCAGCGCGGTCATCCACAGCGCGAGATGCGCGAAGCCCGCATCCGCCGGCGGGACCATCAGCATCCAGACCGATACCGCCACCAGCGGCGCCGACAGCGCCATCCACGGGCGGCGCCGGCCGAAGGGCAGGCGCAGCCGGTCGGAGGTCCAGCCCATCAGCGGGTCGGTCACCGCGTCGAGCAGGCGCACCGCGATGAACAGCGCGCCGATCGCGCCCAGCGCCACGCCGAACTCGGCCGCATAGAACGGCGCGACATAGACGTAGACCGGGAAATACAGCGCCGCCAGCGGCAGCGCCGGCAGGGAATAGGCGACGAGGGCGCGGGTTGAGAGCGACATCGCGGAGCTTCCTTTCGCCGCCGTCCGGTAGGGCTCAGCGCCAAGATGGGCCGAGGCGCCCCGCCAGCCACCCCGCGACGGCGCAGAGCGCCAGCAGCGCGAGCCCGGTCCGGCCATAGGCGACCGCGAAGACGCGCCCCGCCGCCGCGGCGCCGGCGCGCATCGGGTCGGCCCCGCCCGCCGCCTCGATCAGCCCGTGGCCGGCCGCGAAGGCCAGCGCGAAGGCGCCCATGCCGACCACGCCCGCCCCGATGCCGGCGAGCGCCCCGCGCGGCCGCAGCCAGAGACCCAGCGCGGCGCCGAGGACGGCGGCCAGCGGCAGCGTCTGGCGCCAGTCGCGCATCGCCCCTTGGGTCTCGGTCAGGACATGGAACGCCGCCGCCCCCGCCGCGGCCAGCGCGAACAGCAGCGCCGGCAGGAAACGCCTCACGCCGCCCGCCTCACGCCGTCGCGCGGCGAAGGGTCATCTGCGTGACGTCGGTGGTCTCGGCGAGGAAGCACGCAGCGCAGACGGCGAGGTAGAAGTTCCACATCCGCTTGAACCGCTCGTCGAAACCCATCGGGGCGATGTCGCCCCAGGCGTCGTTGAAGCTCGTGCGCCAGCGGCGCAGCGTGTCGCTGTAGCTCTGGCCGAACTCGCGGCTTTCCACCATCTCCAGCCCCGCGCGGGCGGTCTCGCGCGTCAGCGCCGCCGGGCAGGGCAGGAAGCCGCCAGGGAAGATGTACTTCTGGATGAAGTCCGCGCCCTCGCGGTAGCCGTCGAACAGGCGGTCGGCGATGGTGATGATCTGCAGCGTCGCCTGCCCGCCGGGCTTCAGCCGGTCGCGCACGGTGTCGAAGTAGACGGGCCAATATTTCTCCCCCACCGCCTCGAACATCTCGATGGAGGCGACCCCATCATAGGCGCCGCGCTCGTCGCGGTAGTCGCGCATCACGATGTCGACGCGGTCGGCCAGCCCCGCCTCGAACAGCCGCTTGCGAGCGAAGTCGTGCTGCTCGCGGCTGATGGTGAGCCCGGTGACACGCACGCCGCGCTCGCGCGCGGCGTATTCGGCGAAGCCGCCCCAGCCGCAGCCGATCTCCAGCAGGTGATCGCCCGGCCGCGCGCCCATGCCGTCGCAGATCGCGGCGTACTTTGCGGTCTGCGCCTCCTCCAGCGGCTGGTCGGCGCGCTGGAACAGGGCGGAGGAGTAGGTCATCGTCCCGTCGAGCCACTTGGCGTAGAAGGCGTTGCCGAGGTCGTAGTGCGCAGAGATGTTGCGCCGCGATCCCCGTCGCGTGTTGGCGTTCAGCAGATGGCGCAGCCGCTCCACAAGCCGGCTCAGCGTGCGCCCGGTCAGGCTGCGCGCCACGGTGTCGTTGTTGGTCAGCGCCGCGTCCAGCACCGCCTGCAGGTCGGGAGTGTCCCACCAGCCGTCCATGTAGGCCTCGGCGAAACCGAGTTCGCCGTCACGGATCATGCGCCAGAACAGGCGCGGGTCGCGCACGACGATGACGCCCTCGGGCCCCGGCTTGTCGCCCTGCGCGCGATACTCGCGGCCGTCGGGCAGCACGAAGGTCAGCGCCCCGGTGTGGATCTGGCCCACGATGGCGAAGACGGTGTGGAACCAGCGCGGCGCGCCGTCCATGGTTATCAGGCTCATCGCACGCTCCCTGTCATCGTCTCCGGTCTGCGCCGGACCACCACCCTGCCCTCGCCCGGATAGCCGAGGAAGCGCGCGCCCTTCAGCCAGAGCCTCAGCGCATGCCAGTGGATCGCGAGAATGACCTTCACCGTCGCCCACGGGGTTAGCAAGGCGATCCGCGCAAGCTGCGCGTCGCCGAGCGGGAGCGCCCGCCCTGACTGGGTCGCGATCAGCCAGTCGCCGCTCGCGTCGCCCTGCTTGATGCGCAGGCTCAACCGCTCGCCCGGGGGGCGCACGGTGAAGCGGTAGGTCTGGTCCATGCCGATGAAGGGCGAGACGAAGAACTCCTTGCCCTGCGTCTGGCGGATGGCCCCGTCCGCGTCAGCCCCGGCGCGCAGCGCATAGGGGTGCTGGTCGCCGAACGTGTTCTTGACCTCGTAGACGACGCTCTCGAGCCGCCCCGCCGCGTCGTAGCAGAAATAGACCGACAGCGGGTTGAAGGCGTAGCCGAACAGCCGCGGCATCGACAGCACCATGATGCGCGCCGGCGCCGGCAGGCCCGCCTCGGCCAGCCGCGCCTCGACCCAGGGCCGCAGCGCCGAGCCGTCGCGCGCGCCGTGGTCGCGCCGGCGAAAGCCGAAGACGTTGAAGCGGTCGATGGAGAACAGCCGCAGCCTGGCCGCCGTCTCCTCCAGCCGGTCGACGTCGAGCAGGACGGTGGCGACGCGATAGGCGAAGCGGTGGCCGAAGGGCTGCAGCCGCATGTGCATCACGTCGCCGACATAGAGGCGCGGCGATGGGGCGCTCATTGCGCCGCAATCGCCAGCGGCGAGGGCAGCGGCGCCCCCGTGTCGCGCGCCCAGGCGGGCCTTGCGCCGAGCGCCTGCGCCACGCGCAGACCGCTGCGCAGCGCGTCCTCGTGAAAGCCGTAGCCGAGCCACGCGCCCGCGTGCCAGACGCCGCCGCGCCCCTGCACGGCGTCCATGCCCGCCTGCGCCGCGAAGGCGGCGGCGTCGTAGATCGGGTGGGCGTAGTCGAACTCGGCGAAGACCAGCGCCGGGTCGGGCTCGACATGGGGGTTCAGCGTGACGAACAGCTCACGGGCGGGGTCGAGCGACTGCAGGCGGTTCATCCAGTAGCTGACCGCCACCGGCTTGTCGCCAGCCCCGGCGCGGCTCATCAGGTTCCAGCTCGACCAGACCTTTCGCCGCGCGGGCATGAGGCGCGGGTCGCGGTGCAGCACGGCGCGGTTGCGGCTGACGCGGAAGGCGCCGAGCAGCGCCGCCTCCTCGGCGTCCATGTCATGCAGCAGGGCGGCCGCCTGCGGGGCGTGGCAGGCCAGCACCACCTGGTCGAACAGCGCATCCGAGCCGTCGGTGAAGCGCACGAGCACTCGCCCGCCCTCGCGCCGCACCGCCGCGGCGCCGACGCCGGGGTGCGCCCGCTCGCCCAACGCCGCGGCGATGCGTGTCACATAGGCCTGCGAGCCGCCGTCGACCGTGCGCCATCGCTGCGCGGGCTCAAGCCCCGTATAGAGGTCGTGGTTGGCGAAGAAGCGCAGGAAGCTCTCGGCGGGAAAGTCCTGCACCGCCGCGATGGGCGTCGACCAGATCGCGCCGCCCATCGGCAGGATGAAGCGCTCGCGGAACCAGCCGCTGAAGCGCCGTGCTTCGAGCCAGTGCGCCAGCGACAACCCGGCGGCCCGACCGGCGGCCAGATCGGCCGGGGCGAGCCGACAGAACCGCAGCGCCTCGCGCATCGTCCACAGGAAGCGCGGGTCGAGCAGGTTGCGTCGCTGGGCGAAGATCTTGTCGAGGTCGTCGCAGGCGTATTCCAGCATGCCGCCGTTCAGCGAAAAGCCGAAGGACATGTCCGACCACTTCGTCGGGATGTCCAGCGCTTCGAACAGCGCGGTGAGGTTCGGGTAGTTGCGCTGGTTGTAGACGATGAAGCCGGTGTCCACCGCGATGGCGGCGCCGCCGTGATCCACCGTGACCGTATTGGCGTGGCCCCCGAGGCGCTCGTCCTTCTCGAACAGGTGGACGTCGGCTACGTCGGACAAGGCATAGGCGGCGCCGAGGCCCGCGGCCCCCGACCCGATGACGGCGATCTTCAAACCGGTTCTCTCCCTCAGGCGGCTTCACGCAAAGCCTTGTACGCAGCCAACGCGCGTTCGCGGCCAGCATTAAGCGCGATCATCGGCTCCGGGTAGGGCTTGCGCGGCGAAAGGCCCCAAGAAACGGGCGCCGCATCGAAGAAACTCGCCGCGTCGTCGCCGGGGTTCTTCGTCAGTTCCGCCACCCAGCGGTGCCGATAGGCGCGGTCGGGGTCGAACTTCTCCGCCTGGCTGGCGGGATTGAAGATGCGGAAGAAGGGCGCCGCGTCCGGCCCCGACCCCGCCGCCCACTGCCAGCCCATCGCGTTGGCGGCCGGGTCCCAGTCGATCAGGCAGTCGCGGAACCACGCCTCGCCGATGCGCCAGTCGGTCAGCAAGTGCTTGGTGAGATAGGAGGCGACCAGCATCCGCGCCCTGTTGTGCATGCGCCCGGTCACGTAGAGTTCGCGCATCGCCGCGTCGATCACCGGCTCGCCGGTCATGCCGCGGCGCCAGCGCTCGGCCGCCTCGCCGTCGCCGGCCCAGGGGAAGGCGTCCCACTCCTCGCGCCAGTTGGCGTCAAGCAGCCGCGGCGTGTGATGCAGTAGGTGGTAGGAGAACTCGCGCCAGACCAACTCCTTGAGGAAGGTCTCCGGCCCCGCCCCGCCCAGCCGCTCCAGCGCCGCCCTGCCGGCATGCCACGCCGTGCGCGGCGAGATCTCGCCGGTAGCCAGATGCTCCGACAGGCCCGAGCCGGCGACGCGGTCCAGCCGGTCGCGATTCTCCGCGTAGCTCCGCACCCGCTCGTCGACGAAGCGCGCCAGCCGGTCGAGCGCCGCGGCCTCGCCCGCGCGCACATGGCGCGCCACGACCCCGGCGCCGCGGCGCATGTCGCGGCCCAGGCCCCAGTCCGCCAGCAAGTCCGAGGCCGGCCACGCCTCCGGCGCCGGCAGCCGGGCCGGCTCGCCGAGCGGCTCGCTCACGTCGCGCCCCGACACGGCGCGCCAGAAGGGCGTGTACACCTTGTAGAAGCCGCCCGAGCCGGTCTCCACGGTCCACGGCTCGAACAGCAGCGAGCCGCCCACGCTGCGCGCCTCGACGCCGTCCCCGCGCAGCGCGGCCTTCACCGCTGCGTCGCGCGCCTTGGCGGCGGGGTCGTAGAGCCGCGACCAGATCACCGCCTGCGCCCCGGTCTCGGCGATCAGCGCGCGCAGCGCCTCCAGCGCCTCGCCGCGCCGCAGGATCAGCCGCGAGCCCTTCCGCTCCAAGCTTCCGGCCAGATCGGCCAACGACGCCGCGAGCCGCCAGCGCGGCGCGGCGCCCCAGCCTTCGACCAGCGGATCGAGAACGAACACGGGCATCACCGGGCCGCCCCGGTCGAGGGCCGCGGCGAGGGCTGGATGGTCGGCCAGCCGCAGGTCGCGGCGCAGCCATAGGAGGGTCGGCGCTGTCATGGCGGCCTATATGTCGCACGCATTCGGCATTTGCGAACTTTTACCTCTGCGTCTTAGACTTGTCATACCGAGGCGTGGCGCTCGGCGCCGCAGAGGCGCTCCGCCGCGGCCGCGCGACCTATCGGGAGGGGATTCACGGCAAAGGGAGACACCATGGCGAAGACATGCGACCACGACTTCGTGCGCCAGCTTCAGGGCTGGTCGCTGGCCACGGCCGAAATCTACTACCGCATGCCCGACGCGAGGTCGGTTCTTCAGAGCTATATCTGGCAGGAATACGATCTTGCCCCGGAATTCCCGCAGCTGCGCAAGTTCCTCGACTTCTGGGAACGCGAGCTGGAGGGCCCCATCCACTCCGTCCGCGTCACCCACGCGCAGCTCCTGCGCCCGGCCGAGGTGCGCATGGTCGGCAGGGAGCTGACGGTGCATTGAGCGCGCCGCGGGCCTGCCGCCGCCCGGCGCAGGTCCGCGCGACGCTCAGCGCTCGCCGCGCGGGACCAACGGCAGGACGAACCAGAAGGTCGAACCCCGGCCCTCGGCGCTGTCGAGCCCGATGCGTCCGCCCATGGCCTCGATGAGCCGCTTGCTGATCGACAGCCCGAGCCCAAGCCCCCCGAAGCGGCGGGTGGACGAGCCGTCGGCCTGGGTGAAGCCGTCGAAGATGCGCCCCCTCGCGTCCTGGGGCACGCCGACGCCGGTGTCGCGCACCGCCACGCGCAGGCCCTCTGGGCATGCCGAGGCCTCCACCAGGATCGAGCCCGCATCGGTGAACTTGATCGCGTTGGCGAGCAGGTTGGCCATCACCTGCCGGAAGCGCTCGGGGTCGCCGACGATCCGCGCCGGGGTCGCGCGATCGACGCTCAGGCGCAGCGTCAGGCCCTTGCCGCGCGCGGCTGCGCGCACCGCGGAGACCGCGGCGCGCAGCGCGAGCCGGGGATCGAACGGGAACTGCGACAAGGCGAGGTCGTGGGTCTCGACGCGCGCGAAATCGATGATGTCGTTCAGGATTTTCAGCAGCTCCCCGGCGCTGTCGCGGGCGACCTGCACCATGGCGCGCTGGCGTTCAACCAGTTCGGTGCCCGAGAGCAGCGCCAGCATCCCGATTATCCCGTTCATGGGGGTGCGGATTTCGTGGCTGATCGCGGCGAGGAACTGGGCCTTGGCGGCGTTGGCCTCCTGCGCCTCACGCCGGCTCTGCTCCAGCGACGCCTGCAGGCGTTTCTGCGCGGTGATGTCGCTGGCGATGCAGCACAGCACCATGTCTTGCAGCGCGGCGTCGTAGATCAGGAACTTCGACGTGATGAAGATGGCCTCCTCGCCGCTGGAGAAGACCATCCGCTCCTCGCCGGTGTAGGGCTCTCCCGTCGCGAAGATCGCGGCGTCGCGCGCGCGCAGAACGCCGCCGATGTCGGGCCCGTAAAGCTCGATGTCGGTCCGGCCGACGACGTCGTCGCGGCCGGCCATGGCGCGATAGCTGGCGTTGGCGGCGAGAAGCTCGCCGTTGCGGCGCTTGATGAAGATGCAGGCCTCGGTGCGCTCGAAGATGGCCTCGAAGCGGGCGCGCAACCGTCCGGCCTTCGCCTCCAGCCGCGGGGCCGGCCCCGGGGCGATTTCGCCGGCGAGCCGCGCGAGGGCCGACAGCACTGCGCGCCGGCGGCCGCCCAGCCGACGCGGCCGGGGGTCGAAGACGCACAGCGCGCCCAGGACGCCGCCGCCGGGCGCGACGATCGCCGCCGCGGCGGCGAAGCCGAAGGCCGGGGTCGCGCCCGACGACAGCGCGGCGGACAGGGCCACGCTCTCAGCCAGTGGGGTCGCCGCGGACAGCGCCTGCCCATCGGCGCCGACAACGCAACGCCATCCGCCGCGGATGTCCCAGACGGCCGCGGCGGGAGCGTCGAGCGTTTGCATGGCGAGGCGCACGACGCCGATCAACCGCTGGTCCGACGCCTTGTGTCCGGGCGTCGCGGCGGTCCAGCGCTCCGCGATCCGTTCCATCGCCGCACCCACTTCGCGCCCCGCGCATCCGGAGAGCCGCCCCGACGCCGCAAGGCAGGGTCCGCCGAACGCGGGCCCCGATCAAGCCCCTGAGTTCGCCGGCATCGCAATCAGCGGTCGGTTTCGAACAGGCCCGGCTGTGGCGGACGTCCCGGCGGCGGCAGGCCGAGATGGGTCCACGCGCGATGGGCGAGCATCCGGCCCCTGGGCGTGCGCTGGATGAAGCCCTGCTGCAGCAGGAAGGGCTCGATCACCTCCTCCACCGCGTCGCGCGCCTCCGACAGCGCGGCGGCGATGGTCTCCACGCCGACAGGGCCGCCCTCGTAGGCCTCGGCGATCAGCGCGAGGTATCGGCGATCCGCCCCGTCGAGCCCGGCGTGATCGACGCCGAGCCGCGTCAGCGCCCGGTCCGCCAGCGGTCGGTCGATGCGCCCGTCGCCCTCCATCACCGCGAAGTCGGCCACCCGCCGCAAGAGCCGCCCGGCGACGCGGGGCGTGCCGCGGGCCCGGCGCGCGATCTCGCCCGCGCCCTCGGGGTCGGCGGGGACGCCGAGCATGCGGGCGGCGCGGGTGACGATGCGTTCGAGCTCCGCCTCGGTGTAGAACTCCAGCCGCGTGGGGATGCCGAAGCGGTCGCGCAGGGGCGTGGTCAGCAGGCCCAGCCGCGTGGTGGCCCCCACCAGGGTGAAGGGGCGCAGATCGATGCGCACCGAACGCGCGCCGGGCCCCTCGCCGATGACGAGATCGAGCGCGAAGTCCTCCATCGCGGGATACAGGATCTCCTCCACCGCCGGGTTCAGGCGGTGGATCTCGTCGATGAACAGGACGTCGCGCGGTTCGAGATTGGTCAGGATCGCGGCGAGGTCGCCGGCCCGCGCGATCACAGGGCCGGAGGTCTGGCGGAAGCCCACCCCAAGCTCCCGCGCCATGATCTGCGCCAGCGTGGTCTTGCCGAGGCCGGGGGGGCCGTGCAGCAGCACATGGTCGAGCGCATCGCCCCGCTGGCGCGCGGCGCCGACGAAGACGCGCAGATTGGCCTTGGCCGCCTCCTGCCCGATGAAGGTGTCGAGGCTGTCGGGGCGCAGGGCGCGGTCGGCGCCGTCGCCCTCCAGCGGCTCCGGGCGCAAATGCGGGTCGGGCTCGGGGCGCAAGTCGGGCCGGCTCATCGCGGCGCCGGGGCGAGCGCGCGCAGCGCGGCGCGGATCAGGGCGGCCTCGTCGGCGCCCGGCGCATCGGCGGCGGCGCGGGCGACGGCCTCGGCGCACTCGCCCTCGCCGTACCCGAGATTGGCCAGCGCCGACATCGCGGCGCGCATCGCCTCGGCCGCGCCCTCCGCCGCCGCCGGGGCGGCGCGGGGGGCGGAGACGGGCGCGGCTGGCCGCGACGCGGCCGCGCCCAGCGCCATGGCGGCGGGGGCCTTGTCGCGCAACTCGTTCACGATGCGCGCGGCGAGCTTGGGCCCGACGCCGGGAGCGGCGCGAATGGCCGCCGCGTCGCCCAGCGCGATGGCGCGGCCCACCGCCTCCGGCCCCAGCGCGCCGACCACCGCCAGCGCGACGCGCGCGCCGACGCCCTGCACGGCGGTCAGCAACCGCCACCACTCCCGCTCGGCCAGCGTGGCGAAACCGTAGAGCGTCAGCGCGTCCTCGCGCACCACGAGCTCGACATAGAGCGCCGCGCCCTGCCCCGGCCGCAGCCCCGAAAGCGTCCGCGCCGAGCACTGCGCGACATAGCCCACGCCGCCGACGTCGATGAGCGCATGGTCCTCGGCGACGAGATCGACGACGCCGGTCAGCTTGCCGATCATCGCACCGCCTCCAGCGGTTGACGATGGGCGCGGCAGATGGCCACCGCCAGCGCGTCCCAGGCGTCGTGGCCGCAGGCCTGCGCGCCGGGCAGAAGATGCGCCACCATCATCGCCACCTGAGACTTGTCGGCCCGGCCGACGCCGACGACGGCCTTCTTGACCTCGACGGGCGCATATTCCGCGACGTCCAGCCCCGCCTGCGCCAGCGCCAGCAGCGCCACGCCGCGGGCATGGCCGAGCTTCAGCGCCGAGGCGGGATCGACGTTGACGAACGTGCGCTCCACCGCCGCCTGCGTCGGCGCATGGGCGGCGATGGCCGCGGTCAGCCCGGCATGCAGCCGCGCGAGCCGGTCGGCGAGGGAGCCCACCCCCGAGTCGCAGACGCCGTTGGCGACATGGCGCAGCCGACCGCGCTCGGCCTCGATGACGCCCCAGCCGGCGCGCCTCAGCCCCGGGTCGATGCCGATGATGCGCATGACGCTCCCGCCGCGTTGCGCACGAACCATGAACGACGCCGCGCGCCGCCGCAAGGCCGGTCGCATCCCGGCGCCGCCGGGTCGCTTTCCACCCGGAGGCGTAAACGCCCGGAAACCATGCGCAAAACGCGGGTCGGCCATGCAGCGCCTGCAATTGTGCGGACGCGCGCGCAGGCGCATGTCGAACCTATTCGGGCGCTTTGTCAGCCCGGACCGGAGAGAATGGCCATGCCCGCCGCCGTCGCGCCCTTCGGCGCCATCACCGTGTTCCGCATCGTCGATGGCGTCGAACGCCTTTTCGCCGGTCTGCGCGCCGCCGGGGCCGCCCGCGCCGCGCGCCGGGAACTGGCGCGGCTGAGCGCGCAGGAGCTGGCCGACATCGGCCTCGGCGACCGGAGCCGCTCGAAGGCCGACCTGTCGCAGGTCGCCCGCGCGCTCGCCTTGCGTCACTGACCGCGCGCGAGCGTCAGCGTCGTCCACTCGCCGACCCGCAGCGTCGCCACCCGGGCGAAGCCGCGGGCGCGATAGACCGCCTCCACGCCGGGCGCCTGGCGGTTCAGAACCCCTGACAGCACGATGCGCCCGCCTGGCGCGACCCGCGCCGCCATGGCCGGGCTCAACCGCTTGAGCGGCCGGGCGAGGATGTTGGCGCAGACCAGATCGAAGCGCGGCCCCGCCCAGAGCGCAGGATGCTCGAAGCCCCGCGCGCGCAGAACGCGCAGCATCGGCCCCAGGGCGTTGGCCGCGGCGTTGGCGCGGGCGGTCTCCACCGCCACCGCGTCCACGTCCGACGCGATCGCCGGTCGCCGCCACAGCCGCGCCGCGGCCATCGCCAGGACCCCGGTGCCGCAGCCCACGTCCGCGACGCGCCGCGGCGCGAAGCCTGCGCGCTTCAGAGCCTGCAGCGCGATAAGGCAGCCCACCGTGGTCGCGTGGTGGCCGGTGCCGAAAGCCATCGCCGCCTCGATCAGCAGGCCCCAGGGCCGCGGCGGCGCCCGTTCGGCGTCGTGGCCGCCGTAGAGCACGAAGCGCCCCGCCCGCACCGGCGACAGTTCTCGGCGCACGTGGGCCACCCAGTCCTTGGGCGGCAGCTTCGACACCGCGAAGGGCGCCGCGCCCCAGGCGGCCGCCAGCACCGCCAGCGCGAGTTCGTCGGGCTTCTCGCCGAAGTAGCCGCCGATCTCCCAGCGGCCCGAGCCGTCCTCGATCTCGAACACGCCCACCCCCGCCGGGGCCGGGCGAAGGCTCTCCAGCGCCTCGCCCAGCGCCTCGGCGAGGGCCCGGGTGTCGGGGGGCGCGTCGATCGTGGTGAGGGCGGTCCAGGTGGTCATCGGCGGCTCCGGCGTCGTGCGCGGCGCATGTGGCATGCTGCGCGCCGCAGGGGAAGCGCCGGCGCAGCGGCGCGCCCGCCCAGCCTCGCGTCGAAATCCGCGCGCCGCGACCCGCCGCCACATCAGTTCGCGATCTGATATATGTCAAAAAGAATATGTCTTGGACATGTGACGCAAGGACGGACAGCCGCGACAAGCGGCGCCACCCGGGAGGGCACCGACGCGATGAACGATCCGATCCTGAACCCGAGCCGACGCGGCTTTCTCACCGGCGCCGCGCTCATGGCCATGCTCGCGGCCGCCGGCCCCGCGCGGAAGGCCGTCGCGCAGGTGCGCAGCAGCGCACGCATCGTGATCGCCGGCGCGGGGGCGGCCGGCCTCACGGCCGCAGCGCAGCTGAGCCGCCGCCTCGACGGCGCCGCCATCACGCTGGTGGACGCGCGCCGGCGCCACCTCTACCAGCCCGGCTTCACGCTGGTGGCGGCGAACCTGAAGCCCGCCGACTACGTCGTCTCCGCGACCGAGCGCTGGGTTCCGCAAGGCGTGACGCTGGTGGAGCAGGAGATCGCCGAGTTCGACCCCGACGCCAGCCGCGTCGTGCTGGCCTCGGGACAGGCGCTCGACTACGACTTCCTCGTGCTCGCGACCGGCCTCGCGCTGGACTACGACGCCATCGAGGGCTTCGACCGCGCGCTGATCGGGCGCAACGGCCTCGGCTCGATCTATGCCGGGCCCGAGGAGGCGGCGGCGACCGGGGCCGAGATGGCCCGCTTCGCCGCGCGCGGCGGCACGGGACTGTTCCTGCGACCCGCCACCGAGATGAAATGCGCCGGCGCGCCGCTGAAATACGCCTTCATCGCCGACGACGTGCTGCGCCGCAACGGCATGCGCGGCTCGGCGGATCTGATCTACTGCGCCCACAACAAGTCGCTGTTCGGCGTGCCCATCGTCGCCGAGAAGGTGCGGATGCTCTACGCCGACCGCGGCATCGCCGTGCGCCACGAGCGCGTGCTGACCGCGATCGACCCCGCCCGCCGCATCGCCACCTTCCGCACGCCGGAGGGGTCGGAGGACATCGGCTACGACTTCGTCAACGTCGTGCCCCCGATGCGCGCGCCGCAGGCGGTGCGCCAGAGCGCGCTGGCCTGGGCGGAGGGGCCGCTGGCCGCGGACGGCTGGGCCGAGACCGACCGCGCCACCCTGCGCCACCGCCGCTTCGCCAACGTCTTCTGCGTCGGCGACGTGGCGGGCGTGCCCAAGGGAAAGACCGCCGCCAGCGTGAAATGGCAGGTCCCCGTCGCCGTGGACCACATGGTCGCCGACATCGCCGGCGGGAGCTCGACCGAAGCCTACGACGGCTACACCTCCTGCCCGCTGATCACCCGCATCGGCCGGGCGATGCTGGTGGAGTTCGACTACAACGACAATCTCGTGCCCTCCTTCCCCGGCGTGATAGCGCCGCTTGAGGAGCTTTGGGTGACATGGCTGATGAAGGAGGTGGCGCTCAAGCCGACCTATCTCGCCATGATCCGCGGACAGGCCTGAGGAGCGCGCCATGAAGGAACTGAGGATCGAGACGCTGCTCGCCGTCTTCGAGGAGATGTTCGGCGCGGGCCTGTTCTGGGCGATGGCCGCCGTCGCCGCGACGGCGGCGCTGGCGATGATCGCGGTGATGATCCGCGATCGCGGGCTGCTGGCGCGCAGGCTGGTGCGGGCGGAGCTCATGGCCCCGCTCGGCGGCGCCGCGGCCGTGGCCTTCGTGCTGTGGATGACCTCCTCGCGCCCCGGCGACGTGGGCGGGCCGATCGACTGGGTGGCCATGCTCGGCGTGTTCTTCGCCGGGGCGGCCGGGACGGTGGTGCTGGTCTATCTGTTCTGCGCCGCCTTCCTGCGCCGCAGCGAAGGCTGAGCGCGCGTTGCGCGCGCGGCCCGGGCGGCCTAGAACCGGAGCGTTTCCGACGCCGGAGCCGCCCCGATGAGCCTCGACCTCGCCGCAGACACCGGTCCCACGCCTCGCGCGCTCGCCTATGTCGAGCCCGACCCGAAGCTTTACGAGGGCGCGACAGGGCGGTGGGAAGTCGTGGTCGGGCTCGAGGTCCACGCGCAGGTCCTGTCGCAGGCCAAGCTGTTCTCCGGCGCCTCGGCCGCCTACGGGGCGGGGCCGAACGAGCATGTCAGCCTCGTGGACGCGGCGATGCCGGGAATGCTGCCGGTGCTCAACCGCTACTGCATCGAGCAGGCGGTGCGGGCGGGCCTCGGGATCGGGGCGGCGATCAACCTGCGCAGCCGTTTCGACCGCAAGAACTACTTCTACCCCGACCTGCCGCAGGGCTATCAGATCAGCCAGTATCAGCACCCCCTCGTCGGCGAGGGCGCGGTGCTGGTGGACCTCGGGCCCGGCGTCGCGCGGCGGGTGCGGATCGAGCGCATCCATGTCGAGCAGGACGCGGGCAAGTCGATCCACGACATGGACCCCTCGCTGTCGCTGGTGGACCTCAACCGCACCGGCGTGGCGCTGATGGAGATCGTCTCCCGCCCCGACATCCGCAGCCCGGAGGAGGCGGCGGAGTTCGTGCGCAAGCTGCGCCAGATCATGCGCTATCTGGGCGTGTGCGACGGCAACATGCAGGAGGGTTCGCTGCGCGCCGACGTCAACGTCTCCGTGCGGCGCGAGGGCGAGACCGGCTTCGGCACGCGCTGCGAGATCAAGAACATGAACTCGATGCGCTTCATCACTCAGGCGGTGGACTACGAGGCCCGCCGCCAGATCGCGGTGCTGGAGGATGGCGGGACCATCGCCCAGCAGACCCGCCTCTACGACCCCGTCAAGGGCGAGACGCGGCCGATGCGCTCCAAGGAGGAGGCGCATGACTACCGCTATTTCCCCGATCCCGACCTGTTGCCGCTGGAGATCGAGCAGGAATGGGTGGACGCCATCGCGGCGACGCTGCCGGAACTGCCCGACGCCAAGAAGGCGCGGCTGGTGCAGGACTACGGCGTCACCGAGTACGACGCGGGCGTGCTGTGCGCCGACGCCGCTTCGGCCGACTTCTACGAGACGGTCGCCCGCGGGCGCGACGGCAAGCAGGCGGCCAACTGGGTGATCAACGAGCTGTTCGGCCGCCTCAACAGGGAGGGCCGTGGCGTCGAGGACAGCCCGGTCTCGGCGGCGCAACTCGGCGGCGTGCTGGACCTGATCGCCTCCGAGGCCATCAGCGGCAAGATCGCCAAGGACCTGTTCGAGATCCTCTGGACCGAGGGCGGCGATCCGG
>DAINOD010000030.1:0-31267 GCA_036735545.1 Rubrimonas sp.
ATACAAGGCGCACGGAGCCTCCGCGCGCCCATCGCGCCCCATTCCTGCGACCGTCCCGACCGCGGGACCCGTCGCGGCGGCGCGGCCCAGCAGCGACGGAGACGCTCATGGCGCAGACGCGCATCCTTATGGTTTTGACCTCGAACGACCGCCTCGGCATGCACGGGGGCCACACCGGTCTCTGGCTCGACAGCTTCGCCGCCCCCTTCTACGCCTTCGAGGACGCCGGCATGGCGCCGGAGATCGCCACCATCAAGGGCGGCGCGCCCGCGATCGACCCCGCCTCGACCGCCGAGGCCGCCCAGACCGACGCCACGCGCCGCATGACCGGCGACGCGCGCCTGCAGACGGGCCTCGCCGAGGCGCCGGCGCTGCGCCGCGTCCAGGTGACGGCCTATGACGCGATCTTCCTGCCCTCCGGCCGCGGCGCGCTGTGGGACTTCACCGCCTGCCCCGAGCTGACCGTGACGCTGGAGCAGTTCGCCCTGAAGGCGCGCCCCATCGCCGCCGTGGGCCACGGCTGCGCCGGGCTGGTGCCGGTGATGGACCCGCGCGGCCAGCCGATCACCCGCGGCCGCCGCATCGCCTGCGCCTCGGAGGCCGAGGAGGAGGCGGAGGGCTTCGCCGGGGCGACCCCCTTCGCGCTGGAGGCGAAGCTGCGCTCGCTCGGCGCGCTGATCGAGCCGGCGGCGGCCTTCGCGCCGCATGTGGCGACGGACGAGTTGCTGATCACCGGGCAGAACGCCGCCTCGGCGATGGGCGTCACCGAGGCGCTGATCGAGACCATCCGCGGCGTGCGCGTCGCGGCCTGACGCCGACGCTTCAGGCCAGCGCTTCCCCGGCGGGGCCGGGCCGCGTATCCTTCGACGATCCGTAACGAAGGAGCGCGCCCCATGGCCCTGCCCGCCCTCGCCGCGCCCGTGGCCCTGCGCCTCGCCACGATCGGGGCAGCGGTGGCGCTCGGCGCCTTGGCCGCCGCTCGGCGCGGGCCGGAGCGCATCGACATCGTCACCGACAGCGCGCTGGACCGCCTGCCGGACGGGGCCGACGTCAGGCTCGACCCGTCGAACGGGCGGGGCGACGCCGAAGGGCGCATCCGCCGCGTCGTCGCGCTGGGGCGAAGCGTATGGGCGGTGGACGCAGCCTTCCTCGCCCGTTTCAGGGTGCGCCGCCTGCGCTGAGACCTCTGGACAGGACGCGCGCTGCGGCGCCTGATGCGCGCGCACCCGCCGGAGACGCTCCCCATGAAACTCATCACCTCGCCGACCACGCCCTTCGGGCGCAAGGTCATGATCGCCCTGCACGAGACCGGCCTGATCGACCAGGTCACGGTGGCGACCGTCGCGACGACCCCGATCGCCACCGACCCGGGTCTGGCCGCGGCCAACCCGCTGGGCAAGATCCCCTGCCTCGAGCGCCCGGAGGGACCGGCGATCTACGACAGCCGCGTCATCGTGCGCTACGTCGATTCCCTGCACGCCGGCCGCAAGCTCTACCCCGGGGGCGCAGCGCTGTTCGCCGCGCTGACGCTGGAGGCGCTCGGCGACGGCATCCTCGACGCCGGCGTCTCCGCCCGCTACGAAATGGCGGTGCGCCCCGAGGACAAGCGCTGGCAGGGCTGGGCCGACGCGCAGTCCGCCAAGATCACGCGCGCGCTCGACGCGCTCGAGAGCCTCTGGACGGCGCATCTGGCGGGCCCGGTCGACGCGGGCGCCATCTCCGTCGCGGCGGCGCTGGGCTATCTCGACTTCCGTTACGGCGACATGGCCTGGCGCCAGGGCAGGCCGCGGCTCGCCGCCTGGCACGCCGAGTTCGCCAAGCGGCCGGGCTACGTCGCCACCGAGCCGGCGTGACATGACCGGGCTTCCCTGGGCGAGCCTGCTGGCGGTCTGGGGCTTCTTCGCGCTGAACGTGCTGTCGCCGGGGCCGAACGTGTTCAACACCATCGGCATCGCGCTCGGCTCCGGCCGGCGCGCGGCGCTGGGGGCGGCGGCGGGGGTGGGCCCGGGCGTGATGCTGTGGGGCGCGGCGGCGACGCTGGGCATCGCGACGCTGTTCCGCCTCTACCCCGCCGCCCAGAGCGCGCTCACCGCGCTGGGCGGCGCGTTGCTGCTGTGGTTCGCCTCGCGCTACCTGCGCCGCGCCTTCGCCCCGGCGACCGACCTGCGCGCCCGCCGCGGCGCCACCCCGGCCCAGGCCTTCGCGGCGACGCTCGCGGTGCTGGCGACCAACCCCAAGGCGCTGACGACGTGGCTCGTGATCCTGGCCCTGTTTCCGGTGGCGAGTTCGGGCTGGGGGGTGCTCGCGCTGCTGGTTGCGGGCATGGCGGCGGTCGCGACGCTGATCCATGTCGGCTATGCGCTGCTGTTCTCAACCCGCGCCGCGGCGGCGCTCTACGCCCGCGCCGCGCGCGTGATCGATGGCGGGGTGGGGTTGTTCTTTCTCTCCATCGGGTTGCGGCTGCTGGCGGGCGAGGCGGGGCTGATGTGACGCCGCCGCGCGCTGTCTCCCGCCGACCGGGCGTGTAGGCTCGGGCGACGCTGCGCGGAGAGAGCCATGGCCGACATCCCCTTCACCCTCGACGGCCGTCCCGTGACCGCGCGCCCGGACGAGACGCTTTGGGCGGCGGCCAGGCGGCAGGGAACCACCCTGCCCCACCTGTGCCACCGCGACGCGCAGGGCTACCGCCCCGACGGCAACTGCCGCGCCTGCGTGGTGGAGATCGAGGGCGAGCGCACGCTGGCCGCCTCCTGCATCCGGCGGCCCACCCCCGGGATGGTCGTGCGCACGGCCGGCGCGCGCCCCGAGGCCGCGCGGCGCATGGTCGTCGAGTTGCTGATGGCCGACCAGCCGGCGGCCCACGACGCCTCGTCGCACCTGCACGCCACCGCCGAGGCGCTCGGCGCCGCGGCGGGCCGTTTCCCCGCGATCGAGGCGGAGCGCCTGCCCGCGCCGGACCCCAGCCATGTGACGATGCGCGTGAACCTCGACGCCTGCATCGCCTGCGGCCTGTGCGTGCGCGCCTGCGGGGAGGTGCAGGTGAACGCGGTCATCGGCATGGCGGGGCGCGGTCGCGACGCGCGCCCCGTCTTCGACCTCGACGATCCCATGGGCGCGTCCACCTGCGTGGCTTGCGGCGAGTGCGTTCAGGTCTGCCCCACGGGCGCGCTGACGCCCGCGGGCGTGAGCGACAGCGCCGCCTTCGACCGCACGGTGCGCTCGGTGTGCCCGTGGTGCGGCGTCGGCTGCCAGCTCGATTTCAAGGTCCGCGACGGCCGCATCGCCTGGGTCGAGGGCGCGCCCGGCCCCGCCAACGAAGGCCGGCTCTGCGTCAAGGGCCGCTTCGGCTTCGACTATGTCGACCACCCCCACCGCCTCACGGTTCCGCTGATCCGGCGCGAGGACGCGCCACCCAAGGGCCTGGACGTCGACCCCGCCGACCCGTGGACCCACTTCCGCGAGGCAAGCTGGGCGGAGGCGCTGGCCGCCGCCGCCGGGGGCTTCTCGGGGCTGAGGGAAAGCTGGGGCGGGCGCGCCGTGGCGGGCTTCGGCTCGGCCAAGTGCTCCAACGAGGAAGCCTACCTGTTCCAGAAGCTCATCCGGCAGGGCTTCGGGCACAACAACGTCGACCACTGCACGCGGCTCTGCCACGCCTCGTCGGTCGCGGCGCTGATGGAGAACGTCGGCTCGGGCGCGGTGACGGCGACCTTCAACGAGATCGCCAACGCCGACGTCGCCATCGTCATCGGCGCCAACCCGACCGAGAACCACCCGGTCGCCGCGACCTTCTTCAAGCAGTTCGCCGCGCGCGGCGGCAAGCTGATCGTCATGGACCCGCGCGCGCAGGCGCTGAAGCGCCACGCATCCCACATGCTGCAATTCCGCCCCGGCACGGACGTGGCGCTGCTGAACGCGATCTGCCACGTGATCGTGGCGGAGAAGCTCTACGACCGCCAATACGTCCAGGGCTTCACCGAGGGCTTCTTCGAGTTCCGCGACCACATCGCGGCGTTCACGCCGGAGAAGATGGCCCCGCTCTGCGGCGTCGACGCCGACACGATCCGCGACGTCGCCCGCACCTTCGCGCAGGCCCGGGCGGCGATGATCTTCTGGGGCATGGGGATCAGCCAGCACATCCACGGCACCGACAACGCGCGCTGCCTGATCTCGCTCGCGCTGCTGACGGGCCATGTCGGACGGCCCGGCACGGGGCTGCACCCGCTGCGCGGCCAGAACAACGTGCAGGGCGCCTCGGACGCCGGGCTGATCCCGCAGTTCATGCCCGACTACCACCCCGTCGCCGACCCCGACACGCGCGATCTGTTCCGCCACATCTGGGGCTGCGAGATCGACCCCGAGCCGGGGCTTACGGTCGTGGAGATCATGGACGCGATCTACCGCGGCCGCATCCGGGGCCTCTACGTCATGGGCGAGAACCCCGCCATGTCCGACCCCGATGTCGAGCACGCCCGCCGCGCGCTGAGCCGGCTGGAGCATCTGGTGGTGCAGGACGTGTTCCTGACCGAAACCGCGAACTACGCCGACGTCATCCTGCCCGCCGCCGCATGGCCGGAGAAGACCGGCACCGTGACCAACACAAACCGTCAGGTGCAGATGGGCCGAAAGGCCGTCGAGCCGCCGGGGCAGGCGCGCGAGGACTGGCGCATCCTCGTGGACATGGCCAACGCGCTTGGCCTCGACTGGGACTACGACAGCCCCCGCGAGGTGTTCGGCGAGATGAAGATGTCCATGCGCAGCCTGCACCACATCACCTGGAAGCGGCTGGAGACCGAAGGCGCGGTGATGTATCCCAACGCCGGCGAGGGCGATTTCGGCCGCGCGGTGGTCTTCGGCGACGGCTTTCCGCGCCGCGCCGGCCGCGCGAAGTTCACCCCGGCGCGCCTCACGCCCCCGGCCGAGACGCCAGACCGCGCCTTCCCCTTCATCCTGACCACCGGCCGTCAGCTCGAGCACTGGCACACCGGCGCGATGAGCCGGCGCTCGGCGGCGCTGGACGCGCTGGAGCCCGAGGCCAACGCCTCGCTGCACCCCGCCACGCTGCGCAGGCTCGGCGTCACGCCGGGCGGGACGGTGCGCATCGAAACCCGCCGCGGCGCCATCGAGATCATGGCCCGCGCCGACCGGGCGGTGGCGGAGGACATGGTCTTCGTCCCCTTCGCCTATGTCGAGGCGGCGGCGAACGTGCTGACCAACCCGCAGCTCGACCCCTGGGGCAAGATCCCCGAGTTCAAGTTCGCCGCATGCCGGGTGACGGCGGCGGCGGCGCGGACGGCCTAGCGGCGCCCGCGCCGGGCCGCTCAGCTCTCCAGATGAGCCGCCAGCATCCAGGCGAACTTGTCGTGGACGGCCGAGCGCTCGATGGCCAGATCGTTGGTCACGAGGTCGCCGTGCTTGTCGGCGAGCTCCGCCAGCGCGATGAGCTGGCCCGACAGCGCCTCCTGATCGGCCTTGAGGTTGGCGATCATCGTCTGGGCGTCGACGTGGCCGTCGCATTCCTTCAGCCGCGTGCGCGAGAGAAAGACGCTGATGCGACCCTCGGCGTGGGCGCCCAGCGCCTTGACGCGCTCGGCGAGTTCGTCCTGGCCCTCGAAATGGTCCTCGTAGATCTTCTGGAACAGCTCGTGCAGCGGACCGAAGGCCATGCCCTTGACGTTCCAGTGATAGTTCTGCGCCTTCATCGTCTCGACCGACAGGTCGGCGACCGCCTGGGTCAGGCCGTCGACGATCTCCGCGCTGGCGTCCGGCGCGAGGCTGGTGGCGATGCTGCTCATGCGTGCTCCTTGCATTCTGTCAGGGGCGCGGGCTGGCTGAAGGCTGGCGCGCCATCTTGGAACGATTCTAATCTCTCCACCGCGGCATTTCCAGCCCCCAGCGCGTCCGCGAGGCGGCCGGCGAGCCAGAGAACCTGGCGCCGCCGCTCCCGCCGCACCCCGCGCCCGGCCAGGAACAACGCGCTCGCCACGTCACCGTTCCGCAGCGCGGTGACGAGGCGCAGCGTCCACGCCTCGCCGAACGCCACCTGTCGCGCGCCGCGCGGGTGAAAACCCATCGGCCGCAGCGCCGCGCCGTCCAGCGCGCGCATCAGCGCGGCGCCCCACACCGCGACCTCCGTTCCCGCGGGCGGCGCGAGCAGCGCGCAGCCGATGTCGAGGTCGAGCCGCGGCCCGCGCTGCGCCGCCCGGGCGCAGGCGCGCAGCGTCTCCAGCAGCGCCGTGTCGGAGGTGGACAGTCCGGGCGCGGGATCGCGCGGGGGGATCCTTGAGGAACGGGCGAGCGCCATGACGGCTCCGTTGCGAGACAGGATAAACCTGAGCGCCACGGTCGGAAAAAGCAAGTCAACGGCCCCGCCCTGCGACGCGATGCGCCAGAACCCGGTCACTCGCCGTCAATCCCGGGCGCTCTCCCCGATCTCGCGGGACTGCAGCGCGACGCGGGCGAACTGCAGGCATATGGCGCATTCCCGCGCGCCCAGCGTCGCCGCCTCGCGCTCCGCCCAATCCACGACGCGCATCAGGGCGGCAAGACGCGCCTCCCGATCCGACACGCTCGCACTGGCCTCGCCAATGGCGGTGAACTCGCCCATAGGTTGAGCTATCACGAGGTATGCACGCGAGCGCAATAGCTTCTTTGGTCGCGGAGCGGTCCCGGCGGCGCCGCTCAGGGTCGCGGCGCGACTACGCTGCGGGCGCGGCAGTCGCGGGCGGCGTCAGGCTCGCAGGCGCGCGGCGCGAGATCGCGCGTCAGGCACAGACGAACCTCGCGCAAGCGACCCTCGCCGCACAGGACCGTCACGCCCTCCGGCGGAAAGCCGGGATTGGCGCGCAGGAACGCCGCCTCAACCGCGGCGGGCGAAAGGTCCAGCGGCGGCCCGCCGGGCGCCAGCGCCGCCGCCGTCAGGCCGTGGGGAACGCGGACCCGGGCGTAGGCCTCGCGCGTCAGCCGCAGGTAGCCTCGCCCGTCGAGCCCGGTGCAGCGGCCATGCTTGCGCCACTGCGCCCAGGCCAGCCCGGAGGAGCCCATGATGTCGGCCATCGCGGCCGTCTCGGCGCGGGTGGGACCGCGGCGGTCGGTGGCGCAATGCTCGGGCCAGCCGCGCCGATGCTGGGGCCACAGGCCGTGGACGATGAAGCCGAGCCGGCGACGGGGGTCGCACTGCTCCGCCTCTGCCGCGCGGTCCGGCCCGGCGGCGCACCAGCTCGGACTCCATGACAGCGCGAGCACATAGTAGTCGAACGCGCCGGCGCGGTCCTGTGCCGCCGCGGCGCCGGCGAGGGCCGCCCAGACGGCGACGATGGCGGCGATGCGCATGGCGAAGGCCCTCTTCAATCTCCCCGCGAAGTCCTATATACGGCGATAAACCCCCGCGACAGCCGAGCACGTCCAACGGTCGCCGCAGCGCCCTGCGGGAGCATTTCTACAAGGAGCCGCGCCATGGCCGATCTGCCGCTGATGCCCAAGGCCACCGCCGCCTGGCTGGTGGAGAACACCACGCTGACCTTCGACCAGATCGCCGCCTTCACCGGGCTGCACATCCTCGAGGTGAACGGCATCGCCGACGGCGACGTGGCGCAAGGTATCAAGGGCATCGACCCGGTGCTGACCAGCCAGCTCACGCGCGAGGAGATCGCCCGCTGCGAGCGGGAGCCGCAGGCCCGGCTGCGCCTGATCCGCAAGGCCTCGGCGCTCGCGCCAGAGCCGACCAAGCGCAAGGGGCCGCGCTACACGCCGCTGTCCAAGCGCCAGGACCGGCCCTCGGCGATCGCGTGGCTGGTGCGCTATCACCCCGAACTGGCGGACGGCCAGATCTCCAAGCTGGTCGGCACCACCAAGACCACGATCCAGGCGGTGCGCGATCGCACGCACTGGAACATGACCAACATCCGCCCCGTGGACCCCGTGGCGCTGGGCCTGTGCAAGCAGGTCGAGCTTGACGCCGCGGTCAATCTTGCGGCGGCGCGCAAGGCCAGGGCCGAAGGCCACACCGTGCTGAGCGACGAGGAGAAGATGCGCCTCATGTCGACCGAGCAGTCGCTTGCCGCCTCGCGCGAGCCGCGGTTGCCGAGTTCGATGGCGGGGCTGGAGAACTTCACCCTCACCGACCCGCGCGGCCCGGTCGCCGACGACGACCCGCGTGGCCCCGCCCTCGACCCGGACTCGATCTTCAACCTGCCGACGGACGCGCCCGAAGAGGAAGACGACGAGTTCGACCCGCGCCGCTGAGCGGCCGCGGGTCAGGCGTCGGGCGTCGCCAGCGGATCCAGCGCCGTGCGCCCGCCGTCAACCGCCACGATCTGCCCCGTGACGAAGCTCGCGCGCGGCGCGGCGAGGAACAGGATCGCCTCCGCCGCCTCGTCGGCCTCGCCGATGCGCCCCATCGGCGTGGCCCGGACCAGCGCCGAGCGCAGGCCCTCCTGATCGCGCAGCGCGGCCGCCAGCGTGCGCGTCATCACCGCCCCCAGCGCCACGGCGTTGACCCGGATCCCGTGCGGGGCCAGCGCCACGGCGCAGGACCGGGTGAGCTGGTCCATCGCGGCGCAGGACACCGAATAGGGCAGCAGGTCGGGGCTCGTCCGCTGCGCCGCGATCGAGGAGACGTTGACGATGGCGCCCGGCGTCGCGTCGGGCGCGGCCTCGCGCACCTCGATCATCCGCCGCGCCACCGCCTGGGTCAGCAGGAACACCGACCGCAGGTTCGCGTCCCACGCCGCGTCGAAGGCCTCCACGTCCGCCGTCATGAGCCCGCCGCGCACGGTCTGCAGGTTGGCGTTCACGAGGATGTCGATGCGGCCCAGCTTGTCGGCGGCCGAGGCCATCAGATTGGCTATGCCGAGCTTTTCGCGCAGGTTGCAGCACCAGCGGTGCACCTCGGCCCCGGTCTCGGCCAGCGTGGCGGCCTCCGCGGCCAGCGCGTCCTCGTCGCGGTCGGTGACGAGCAGCGTCGCCCCCTCCTCGGCGAAGCGGCGCGCGACGGCGAGCCCGACCCCCGCCGCCGCGCCGGTCACGACCGCGGTGCGGCCCTCGAGCATGCCGGCCATCCGTCCCCTCCCTCGCCGCGCCTGCGCGCCCCCGATCGCCTGGGCGTCGCCGAACCGAAAACCGCTTCAAACTTCCCCCGACAATGCTCTAGGCGCGCGCATCCTGCAGGATCATCGCCGCCGCCTTCTCCGCGATCATGATGGTCGGCGAGTTGGTGTTGCCCGAGGTGATCCGCGGCATGGCCGAGGCGTCGGCCACCCGCAGCCGCCCCACCCCGCGCAGGCGCAGCCGCGCGTCGAGCGGCGCCGTCTCGTCCACGCCCATCGCGACCGTGCCGACGGGGTGGAAGATCGTGGTGCCCACGTCGCCCGCGGCGCGGATCAGGTCCTCGTCGCTCTCGTGCTCCGTCCCGGGCCGGCGCTCGGTGGGCCGGAAGCGGGCGAGCGGGGCCTGCCCCACGATGCGCCGGGTCAGGCGCAGCGCCTCGACCGCGACCTGACGGTCGTCCTCGCTCGACAGGTAGTTCGGCTGGATCGCCGGCGCCTGCCGCGGGTCGGGGCTGGTCGCGTGGACATGGCCGCGGCTGGTCGGGCGCAGGTTGCACACGCTGGCGGTGAAGGCGGGGAAGGGGTCCATCGGCTCGCCGAACCTCGGCAGCGACAGCGGCTGGAAATGGAACTGCAGGTTCGGCGTGGCGTGGCGCGGGTCCGATCGGGTGAAGGCGCCGAGCTGCGAGGGCGCCATGGTCAGCGGCCCGCGCCGGCGCAGCGCGTACTCCAGCGCCATCCGCGCCCGGTTGGCGAGGGAGCGATAGTCGCTGTTGAGCGTCCGCACGCCCTGCACCTCGTAGACGGGCCGCAGCTGGAGGTGGTCCTGCAGGTTCTCGCCGACGCCCGGAACATGGGCGGCGGTCGCGATCCCTAGCCCCTGCAGCCGCGCGCCGTCGCCCACGCCCGACAGCTCGAGCAGATGCGGCGAGCCGACCGCGCCCGCCGCCAGCACCACTTCCCGGCTCGCGGACGCGACATGCGCCCGGCCCGCGACCGAGAAGCGCACGCCCGTCGCGACGCCGCCCTCGATCACCACGCGCTCCACCAGCGCGCCCGTGACCAGCCGCAGGTTCGGCCGGTCGAGCGCGGGGCGCAGGAAGCCGCGCGCCGCGCTCCAGCGCCTGCCGCCCTTCTGGTTCACCTGGAAATAGCCGACGCCCTCGTTGTCGCCGCGGTTGAAGTCTTCGGTTGCGGGCACGCCCGCCGCCACGCAGGCCTCGATCACCGCATCGAGGATCGCCCAGCGCATCCGCGGATAATCCACGCGCCACTCGCCGCCCGCGCCGTGATGCGCGTCGGGCCTCGCGTGGTCCTCGTGGCGCAGGAACAGCGGCAGCACGTCGTCCCAGCCCCAGCCGGTCAGGCCCATCTGGCGCCAGCCGTCATAGTCCTCGCGCTGGCCGCGCATGTAGATCATGGCGTTGATCGCCGAGGAGCCGCCCACCACCTTGCCACGCGGATAGCCGAGGCTGCGCCCGTTCAGCCCCGCCGCCGGTTCGGTGCGGAAGCACCAGTCGGCGCGCGGGTCGCCGATGGCGAACAGGTAGCCCACGGGGATGTGCAGCCAGATCCAGTCGTCCTGCCCGCCCGCCTCCAGCAGCAGCACCCGGTTGCGCGCATCGGCCGAGAGGCGGTTGGCCAGCACGCAGCCCGCGGATCCCGCCCCGACGACGATGTAATCGTAGGCGCCGTAGTCCAGAGCCGCGGTCATCGCGGATCAGCCTTGGCGCGGGTCGGAAGGCGGGGGTCGGACATCGGCGGTCTCGCGAGCTACGGACGCCGACCCGAATACACCGCCCGTTCGGGAATGGCGACGGTCTCCGCGGCTCAGGCCCCGCGCAGCCGGGAGCGACGGCGCAGCGCGGCGGGCAGGCGGCGCAGCGCGCGCAGGGCCGCGGCGACGTCGTGCTGCACGGCGATCAGCGCGGGCGTGACGAACAGCACCAGCACCATGCCGAAGCCCAGCCCGAAGGCCAGCGTGATCACCGTGGGCTTGAGGAACTGCGCCTGCGTTGATGTCTCGAACAGCATCGGCGCCAGCCCCGCCACCGTGGTCGCCGTGGTCAGGAACACCGCCCGCAGCCGGTCCGCCGCGCCGTCCACCAGCGCGCTGCGCAGAGGTTTGGCCTCGGCGTGCTCGTCCACCGCGCGCACCAGCACGATGCTGTCGTTGATGACGATGCCGGTCATGCCGATCAGGCCGACCACGCTGAACATCGACAGCGACACGCCCATCCAGTGGTGGCCCCACATCACCCCGATCAGCCCCAGCGGCACGGCGAGCAGCACCACCAGCGGCCGGCTCCACGAGCCGAAGATCCACGCAAGCGCCACGTAGATCCCGGCGAGGCACATCAGGAAACCCGTCTGCGCGTCGGCGAGAAAGCGCCGCTCCTGCTCCGCGAGTCCGGCGAGACGCCACTCCAGATCGAAGCGGGCGGCGAGATCGGGCAGGATGCGCCCGACCAGCGCCTCGCGCACGGCGGCGGCCGCCTCGGGGTCGGCGGCGTCGATCTCGCCGGAGACGGTGACGACCGGAAGGCCGTCCTCGCGCCGCACGGAGGAGAAGCTCAGCGAGCGCGTCGTCGTGGCGAGGTCGGCCAGCGCCGACCAGTCGCCTGCCGGATCGCGGATCAGCGCGCGGTCGAGGTAGTCGGCCCGCGCGTCGGCCTCCGCGAGCCCGACCATGACCTTGGCGGCGCGGCCCTCCAGCGGAAAGGTCGCCGCCTCGACGCCCGCGAGCCTGCGGCGCAGCTCCTCGCCCAGCGCGGCGCTGTCGAGGCCGAGCGCGGCGCCGCGGGGTGTCAGCGTCAGCGACAGCTCCTCCTTGTCGTAGGCGAGCGTGTCCTCCAGCCCCGAGACGGCCGGGAAGGCCTCCAGCGCCGCCTTCAGCGCCTCGGCGGCGTCCTTCAGCGTGCGCGGCTCGTAGCCGATCAGCCGCACCGAAATCCCGTCCTGCCCCGGCCCGCCGCGCTCGCCGCGCAGGGCCAGCGTCTCGAGCCGGGGATGGCGCACCGCCTCCGCCTCCCAGGCGCGCAGGAAGGCCGCCTGCGTCCAGTCGCGCCGGTCGGGGTCGGCGAGCTCGATGGCGACCGAGCCCAGCAGGTCCTCCTCCTTGCCCTCGACGCCCGACAGCCCGCGGCCCGACGGCCCGCCCACCTGCGCCAGCGCCGCCTTGACCGGGGGGGTGCCGCCCTCGACGGGAAAGCGCGGCGCGACGGCCGCCAGCGCGCGCTCCAGTTCGGCCAGCATCGCCCGCGTGTCGTCGCGCGCGGCGCCGGGCAGCATGGCGAAATTGGCGGTGGCGGAGGTCAGCTCAGGTCCGTCGAAGAAGCGCCAGCGCAGCCGTCCGTCAGCCACCAGCGCCATGCTGTGCAGCAGCAGCGCGACGACGCCGATCAGCAGGGCGTAGCGGGCGCCCAGCGCGGCGCGCATGGCGGGGCGGAAGGCGCGCTCGCGGAACCAGCCGAAGCCGCGGTTCATCCGCCGGCTCGGCCAGTCGTACCACGGCTCGCGCCCATGGGCCGACAGCGCGTGGCGCATGTGGGCGGGCAGCACGAGGAAGCTCTCCGCAAGGCTCGCGACAAGCACCATCGCGACCGTCAGCGGGATGGCGAAGATCAGCGAGCCGAAGCGCCCGCCGATGGCGACGAGGCCGAGAAAGGCGATCACGGTGGTGATCGTCGCCGCGAAGACCGCCGGAAACATGCGCCGGGCGGCCTGCTCGGCGGCGTCGGTCGGGTTCAGACCGCGACGGGCGAGGTGGTCGGCGTGCTCGCCCACCACGATGGCGTCGTCCACGACGACGCCCAGACAGATGATCAGCGCGAACAGCGAGATCATGTTCAGGGTCAGGCCGGCGAGAAACATCAGGCCCACCGCCGCCGCCATGGCCGCGGGAATGCCGGCCGCAACCCAGAAGGCCGTGCGCGCCGACAGGAACAGGAACAGGAACGCCAGCACCAGCGCCAGCCCGACCAGCCCGTTCTCGACCAGGATGTCCAGCCGGTCCGAGATCGCCTGCGCGCGGGTGTTCATCAGCGTGAAGGCGACGCCCTCCGGCAGCGCGGGCGTCGCGTCCGCCACCGCGCGCTCGACGAGCCGCTGGGTGGCGATGGCGTCGCCGCCGGCGGCGCGCTCGACTTGCAGCATGACCGCCGGTTGTCCGCCGACATAGAGCGCGCGGCCGCGCTCCACGCCCTCGGTCAGCACGTCGGCGACGTCGCGGACGGTCAGGCGCGAGCCGTCCGGGCGCAGGCGCAGGGTGACGTCGCCGATGGCCTCGGCGCTGCGGCGGTCCTCGCCGGCCCGCACCCGCGCGCCGCCGTCGGCCAGCGCGCCGGCGGGGCTGGTCGAGGCGGCGGCGGTCACGGCCTCGGCGATCTCGCCCACGCTGACGTCGTGGCGCACCAGCGCCGCCTCCCGCGCCGAGACGCGGATCACCGGATCGGGCGCGCCGACCAGCCGCGTGCGCGCGACACCCTGCGCAAAAAGGCGGTTCTGCAGCGCGCCGGCGATGCGGGCGAGGCTGTCGGGCGACAGCGGGCCGTGCACGATGACGTCCGTCACCCCGTCGCGAAAGGCGACGCGCGCCACCTCGGGCCGCTCGGCGGAGGCGGGCAGATTGGGCAGGCTCTCCACCGCCGCCGTCACCTCGTCGGCGGCGCGGCCGAGGTCCCAGCCCGGCTCCAGGTACAGCACGATCCGCGCCCGCCCCTCCCAGGTGATGGAGGTCATCGACTCGACGCCCTCGACCGCCAGCAGCGCAGGCTCGATCACGGCGACGATCTGGCGATCCACCTCCTCGGGTCCCGCGCCGCGCCAGGCCACGGTGACCTGCACGCGGTTGATCACCACGTCGGGCAGGAACTGCGCGCGAATGTTCAGCCCGGCGAAGACGCCGCCGAGCACCATCAGCGCCAGCAGCAGGTTCGCCGCGGTGCGGTGGCGGGTGAAGTAGGCGAGCAGGTTCATCCCTGCCGCTCGGAGGCGGCGCTGATCGCAGGCCCCTCGCCCACGGGTCGGACCCTGAGACCGGGCCCGAGCTGGGGGCTGCGCGCGGCGACGTAGACGGCGCCGATGGGCGCATCGGCGAGGATGACCCGGTCGCCCTCGCGGCGCAGCACGGAGACCACCACCTCCTGCAACCGATCGTCGGGGCCGACGATCAGGATGCGCCCGTCCTCGCTGACGGCGGCCGCCGGCGCGACGGCGACGCCGCTCAGCGCGGGTTCGGCGATGCGCGCGGCCACGAAGTCGCCCGAACGCAGCGCCGTGTCGGCGCCGACGTCGAGCCGCGCGAAGACCAGCCGCCCCGCACCGTCTCCGGCGGTGGCGTCGGCGCGGTCGAGCGCGCCCGTCACCTCCTTCACCCGCGCGCCGAGTTCGAGCCGGATGGTGACGGGCGCCGCGATCAGCGCGCCCCCGGCGTCGAGCAGCCGGCCGAACTCCGGACCGCTGACGCGCAGCGCCGCCTCCAGCGCCGCGGGGTCGATCAGCGCGCCAAGGGGCTGGTTGGCCTGCGCCATGTCGCCCACCGCGGCGGCGGCGGCGGTCACGAGCCCGTCGAAGGGCGCGCGCACGACGGTCTCGGCCAGCCGCCGCTCCGCCTCGGCCAGCGTCAGCCCGGCGCGGCGCACGGCGAGGTCGGCGCGGCCGATGCGCAGCTCCGCCGTCAGCAGCGCCTGCTCCCGGCTGGCGGCGGCCTGGGCGGCGGCCGACAGCGCCAGCTCCGCGTCGTCCACCACCGCGGCCGAGGCGACGCCGCGTCCGGCGAGCATCTTCTGCCGCTCCAGCGAGGCGGCGCGCAGGTCGCGCTGGGTGCGGGCGGCGTCGAGCTCCACCTGCGCCGAGCGCACCGACTGGCGCGCCTCGGCGGCGTCGGCGCGCGCCTCCTCCAGCGCCACCTCGGCGTCCTCGACGCGGGCGGAGTAGTCTGCTGGGTCGATGCGCGCGATCTCGGCGCCGGCGCGCACCCGCGCCCCGTCGCGCCAGTCCGGCGAAAGCCAGGCGATGCGCCCGCCCACCGGGGCCGACACCTGCGCCGTGCGCCACGCGCGCAACTGGCCGTAGGCGGCGATCTCGGGGGTCGCAGTCACCCGCTCCAGCGTGGCGACCGCGACGGTGTAGACCCGCTCCGCCGGCGCCCGCGGCGCGACTGCGGCGCGCTGCTCGCGCGCCTCGCGCAACGAGAGGCCCGCGGTCACGGCCAGAAGGAGCGCGCCCAGGGTGAGCGCGAGGCCGATCGCTCCCCTCGCCAGCATCCGCATTCGCGCCAACCCTCCGCGGCCTCGTCCCCCGGTCTACGCCCGGGCGCGGACGTTCCGTCGCCTCAGACGCAGCGGCCGCCGTCCACCTCCAGCACGACCCCGGTGATGAACTCGGCGTCGTCAGAGGCAAGATAGAGCGCCGCCCGCGCGATGTCGCGCGGTTGCGACATGCGGCCCAAGGGGATGGTGGCGACGAACTTCGCCCGGTTCTCCGGCGTGTCGGGCACGCCCATGAACGATTCCAGCAACGCCGTCTCGCCCATCACGGGCGCAAGCCCGCAGACGCGGATACGGTCCGGCGCCAGTTCGACGGCCATGGACTTCGACAGCAGGTTGGCCGCGCCCTTCGAGCCGTTGTACCACGTCAGTCCCGGGCGTGGCCGCACGCCGGCCGTGGAGCCTACATTGATGATGACGCCCCCGGTCCCCTGCCGGCGCAGCACCGGCACCGCGGCGTGGGCCATGTGGAAGATCGACTTCACGTTGACGGCGTAGACCTTGTCGAACTCGTCCTCCGTCACCTCCAGCATGGGCTTGTTGCGATGGGTCCAGCCCGCATTGTTGACGATCACGTCGATCCCGCCGAAGGCGGCGACCGCGTCCTCCACGGCGCGGGAGACCTGCGCGCCGTCGGTGACGTCGCAGACCAGCGGCACGGCGGCGTTGCCGATCTCGTCGGCCACGGCCTTGGCGCCCGCCCCGTTCATGTCGAGCACGCCGACATGGGCCCCCTCGGCGGCGTAGAGCCGGGCGATCTCGCGCCCGAACCCCGACGCGGCGCCCGTGACGATGGTTCTTTTTCCTTGCAGGCGCATCGCTGCCCTCCCCTTGTGCGTCCGGGCGCAGCGGGCGTTCGGAGGGCGCGCATGTCAAGCCTCTGGCGCGTCGGGGCGATGGCGCTGGCGCTGGCGGCCACGCCCGCGGCGGCGGATTTCTGGACCGCCGCCGCCGCGCCGGGGCTCGGGGCCGCACGGCCGGGCCGCATGGCGACGGCGGCGGAGGGGGCGGTGCGGCTCGGCCACGGCGCCGGGGCGCCGCGACTGCTGGCCGCGGTGCTGCGCGCCCATGGGGCGGCGATCCAGCGGGCGGCGGACGCCGCGGGCGTGGCGCCGCCCCTGCTGCTGGCGCTGGTGGCGGTGGAATCGGGCGGCGACGCGCGGGCCGTCAGCCCGAAGGGCGCGCAGGGGCTGGGACAGCTCATGCCCGCGACCGCGGCGCGGTTCGGCGTCGCCGACCCCTTCGACCCGGCCCAGAACCTGCGCGGCGCGGCGGCCTATCTCGACGCGCTGCTGCGCCGCTACGGCGGCGACGCGGTGCTGGCGCTGGCCGCCTACAACGCGGGCGAGGGCGCCGTCGCGCGCCACCGCGGCGTGCCGCCCTTCCCCGAGACGCGCGCCTACGTGCCGAGGGTGCTCGCGCACTGGCGGGCGGCGACGGCGCTCTGCGCGCGCCGCCCCACCCTGCCCCGCCATCCCTGCCTCATGCGCCGCCCCTGATCGTCGCGCAGGCTATCGCCGCCGGCAGACCAACAGCGAGGAGTTGCACCACCCCTGCAGCCCCGGCGCCCGGCCGAGGCGGCGTGTGAGCCAGCACTCCAGCGGCTTCAGCGGCCCCCACTCGAAGGCGGCGCCCCTCAGCCAGCGGAACAGCCGGCCGTGGCCGTTGTCCTCGCGATACCAGGGGCTGAGCATCGGCAGATAGGGCAGGCACGAGAGATACCCGATCCCGCGCACCCGCTCCACCGCCACCGCGCGCTCGACGATGGCGCGCCACTCGCCCAGCGTGAATCGCACGGTGTGCTCGCTGTAGTGCAGCCAGGGCAGCTTCAGCCGGTCGAGCCGGTAGAGCTGCGGCGCCGCCACCAGCACCACGCCGTGGGCGGGGATCGTGCCGGCGCAGGCGCGCATCACCGCCTCGATGTCGGCCTCGCGGCCCGGAAGGTGCTCCAGCACGTCGAGCAGCAAGATGACGTCGGGAACCCAGGGCAGCTCGTGGACGCGCCGGTCGAGCTCGCGCACGTCCATGACGAGGTCGGGCGCGAACTGGGCCTCGTAGTCGACGCCGCAATACTCGAATTCGACGCCCTCGCGGTCGAGATAGCGCCGCGTGATCATGGTGGAGCAGCCCAGGTCGAGCACCCGCGGCGGCCGGCCGAGCCGCGCGGCCATCGCGCGCAGCTCGTCGGCCACCACCGCCGACTTGACCGTGCCGTAGAGGTTCGGCGCCTCGTTGGCGAGCCGCGCGACCAGATAGGGGGAATGGGCGGCGACGGGGGCCGCGACGGTTTCGGCGTGCAGGGTCATCGCGACCTCCTCGGCGTCATGGGTGCGGGGCAGCGGGCGGCTCACGCGGCGCTCCTGAGGTTTGCGTCGCGCAGTTCGAGCCAGAGGTCGGCGCAGACCGCCTCCTGCTCGGGCGCGATGCGGTGGACGCCGGGGGAGAAGTCGCGGTCGGAGAGCTCGCGCATCAGCACGATCAGCTCGCCGAGGATGGTCTCGACGATCTCGTCGGCGACGCTGCCCGAGCCGGGCAGGAAGTTCGCCGGATAGCCGTCGTTCACCAGCGCCAGCCGCCGCCCGTCGGGCAGGATGAAGGCCTCCACGCCTTCGGCGACGGGGACCGAGGGGTGCTGGCGCAGCCATGCCACGTCGATCTCGATCTGGCGCGAACTGGCGCTCGCGATGATGGCCCCGTCCGGCAGGGCCGCCATCAGCTCCCGGCCGATCGAGGCGGCGCCTGTCGCGCCGACCACCAGCGAGGCCCGGCCGGGGTCGCGCGTGGCGCGGTCGGCGGGCAGGCCGTTCAGCCGCGCCTCCATCACCTTCAGCGGATCGCGGTCCACGAGCCGCGGCGCCATGTCGAGCCGGGCGAGGCCGCGCGCGACGCCGGCGCCGATCCACCCCGCTCCGATCACCAGCGCCTCGCGGCCCGCCAGCGACAGCCCCATCGACCGCGCCACCCCGTCGAGGCAGCGCGCCACGGTCTCGCCGCAGCGCTGCGCCTCCAGCCGCTTCAGCTCGCTGTCGGCGCAGTGCAGCACCGGAAAGGCCAGCGGCAGGGCCTGCGCGCGCCAGACCCCCTGCTTGGTGATCTCGATCACGCCCTGCACCAGGTGCGCCTGATCCGCGAAGTAGCGGTGCAGCAGCGGCGCCACGAAGCCGCCGACCTCCTGCACGATCAGCGTCTGGCCGTTGCGCCGGCATTCGGCGAGGCTGCGGGCGAGCTGGTCCACCAGCACCCCCTCCAGCGCGCCGAGGTCGCGCGGGATCAGCACCCGGTCGCCGAAGCGCGCCGACCAATGCGCCGCGAGGCCGGGACGGTTGGAGGAATAGGGCACGCCGACGATGGCGTCCCAGCTCACCATCGGCTCCAGCGCCGAAAGCATCCGCATCGTGTCGTCGAACAGATGCGCCAGCATCAGGTGGCGCCGCCGCGGGTTGGCCGGATAGCCCAGCCGCGCCACCAGACGCGGCAGGTACTCCGCCATGGCCGGGGCCCGCGCCCCCGCCGTCGACGCGGCGAGGGCCGCCGCGTCCGTCGTCTCGATTCTCGTCGCCTTCATCGCCGGGACCTCGCTCAGAAAACCCGCCGACGAATAAGCTCAAGGCGATCAAACAGAAATTGGATTATACTTTTACATTTACTATATATTGATTTGAATGAAATTTGATCTTTAATCCAATACGCATTTTCGATTCATGCGAACGAAACGACTCATGCCGATCGGCGTCGGGAATCGGAGAGGATGACCGATGGGAAGAGGCCCCGGGACCGGCGCGGTCGCCGCGCGGCGCCTCGGCGGAACGTGAGGAGGATGTTGCGCCGCGCCCGGGCGGTGCGGGGCGGTCAGCGCAGAGCGGCGCTGGCCTGTCCGGGGGGCGGCGGCGACTCCGGATGGCGGTGCGTGAAGATCTCCTCGCGCGCCACCCGGATGACGTCGATCAACCCTTCGCGGGCGGCTTGCGGATCGCGCGCCAGGATCGCGTCGGCCACCGCCCGATGGGCCGACAGCGAGGCGCGGGCGTCGTCAAGGCTCAGCACCGACAGCGAGAACGACACGCGAAGGGTGTTCGTGATCATCGGCGCAAGGCTGCGCAGGAACTGGTTGCCGGCCCCGAGCAGGATGGTCTCGTGGAAGGCGAGGTCGGCCGGGTGCCACTCGCCGTCGCCCTCGGTCGCCCGCACCATCCGCTCCCAGGCGCTCTCCAGTCGCGCGGCGGGGAAGTCGGGGTTTCGGGCGGCGAGACTGGCCGCGAAAGGCTCGACGCCGAGACGGAAGGCGATGAGGTCCTCGATGAAGGCGTCGTCGGGGCCGAGCTTCAGCCGCCAGTCCAGAACCTGCGCGTCGAAAAGGCTCCAGTTGTCCAGCGGGGTCACCTGCGTGCCGTGGCGGCGGCGCACGATGACCATGCCCTTGGCGACGAGGGTGCGCATCGCCTCGCGGACCACGGTGCGGCTGACGCCGAGTTCGGCGCCGATCTCGACTTCGGTGGGCAGGAACGCGCCGGGGCCGCAGCGGCCGCCGACGATCCAGCCGGCGATCCGCTCGACGGCGATATGATGCAGTGAGCCGACGCGCGTCATGATTTTATCATACGTGCCGCGAAGTGCGGCACAAGGCGCGCGGGATCGCGCCGCCCCGGGCTGCGGCGCAGGGCTGCGGCTCAGACGAAGGCGATCTCGCCGGCGACGCGGTCCACGAAGCTCATGTGGCTGACGAGTTCGCCGTCGCGCCACTGGTGCACGAGCACGCGCGGCGGCTCGTTGGCGAAGCTGGGCGGCGCTTTGGCGCGCAGGTCGAGCGCCACCGAGTGGCAGATCGCCGGCGCGACGATGGTGGTCACGCCCGCCCAGGTCGTGGTGACCGCGCGGTGCAGGTGGCCGCACGCGATGAGCCGCAGGTTGGGGTTGCGGCGCACGACCTGCTCCAGGGCCTCGGCAGCGCGCAGCCGGATCGCGTCCATGAAGGTGACGCCGGCGGCGAAAGGCGGGTGGTGCAGGAAGAGAAGCGCGGGACGGTCGGGGCGCGCGGAGAGGGTCTCGTCGAGCCATTGCAGCTGCTCCGGCGAGACCAGACCGTGACCGGCGCCGGGAACGTGATCGTCGAGCGCGACCATGCTCACCTCGCCGATGTCGACGGCGTAGTTCAACGCCCCCGTCGCGGAGAAGTAGCCGACGGAGGCGAAGGCGGCGCGCATGGCCTCTCGGTCGTCGTGATTGCCCGGCAGAACGTAGATCGGCGCCCTGATCGGCGCGGCGACCTCGGCGAACAGGTCGTAGGCCGCGGGCTCGCCGCCCTCGGCGATGTCGCCCGAGACGACCACGGCGTCGATGCCGCCAAGCCTGCCCTCCACGTCCACGATATGGCGCACGGCGCGCTTCAAAGCGCCCAGCGTGTCGACCTGGCCGTAGGCCAGCGCACCGTCTTTCAGCAGATGTATGTCCGACATCTGGACGATCGTGGTCATCCGCGTCCCTTCGGTTCCACGAATTCGCTTATCAACGCACGATGGCGGGGCGCGTCGTCAAGCGCTGTGGCGAATCGCACTTACATCCGCAAGTTGAGCCGTCTCTCCCGCGCCACAGGGTTCGGCCCGGCCTCAGCGCCCCGAGCGGTCGTAGCGCGCCGCCCCCAGCACGCGCCGGTCGTCCATCGCCTGCACCATCACCACGACGCCCTGCGCGTCGGCCGGCGCCGGCAGGGTCCACGAGCCGGCGCCGCCATGCCAGTGCTCCAGCGTGCTCATCATGCGCACGGGATTGATCGTCTCCAGGTCGCGGCCGTCGTTCTCGCCCGCAGTCGGGCGCACCGTGGCCGGCGCGTCGTAGACCACGTATATCACCTCGGCCTCGACCGGGTCCGTCGAGCGCGCCTCGGCGACGAGCATGTCGCCCTTGCGCGAGATCGTCACGGCGACGGGCATCGGCCCCGCCTCGGCCAGCGCCTTCTCGACCGCGTCGCGACGGGAGCCGATGACGCCGACCTTGCCGTTCACGACGAGTTGCGGGGTGTAGATCATCCGCTCGCCGAACGTTCGGGCGTAATCGCGCTGCCGTTCGGTGTTGGCGGGCATCGAGAAGGTGTCGCGCCAGCCCAGATAGTTCCAGTAGTCCACATGCAGCGCGAGCGCGATGACGCCGGGACGCTCGGCCAGTTCGGCCAGCATCGCGTCGGCGGGGGGGCAGGCGTTGCAGCCCTGGCTGGTGAACAACTCCAGCACGATAGGGCCGGGCGGCTCGTCCGCCTGAGCCGCTGCGACAGGCGCGGCGCCGAAGCCCGCAACAGCGATCGCCCTGAGCCATGCCCGCATGATCCGCACTCCGACCGCTTCCCGGGTATCGTAGCCGGCGGGCCGGCCGCGTCGAGTAAAGCTCTCGCGCTCGGCGCGACGGACCCGTCTCGACGCCGCGTCCGTCGCTGTCTAGACTCCATTAAAATCCGGAGGAAGACTCTTGGCCCTCGACGCCGTCGCAGACCCGCTGCGCGCCCTGCTGGGCCAGCGCTTCACCGCCAGCGCCGCCGAGCGCGAGCAGCACAGCCGCGACGAGGCGCACCACGCGCCCTGCCTGCCCGACGCGGTGGCCTACCCGGAAAGCACGGCCGAGGTCGCCGAAATCGTGCGGCTCTGCGCTGCGGCCGGCACGCCGATCACGCCCTTCGGCGCCGGCAGTTCGCTGGAGGGCCAGGTCGTGCCGGTGCGCGGGGGTCTCAGCCTCGACCTGCGGCGCATGGACCGCATCCTCGCCGTGAACGACGCCGACCTCGACGCGGTGGTCCAGCCCGGGGTCACGCGCGGCCGGCTCAACGAGCATCTCAAGGACACCGGGCTCTTCTTCTCGGTCGATCCCGGCGCGGACGCCTCTCTGGGCGGGATGGCGGCGACGCGGGCCTCGGGCACCAACGCGGTGCGCTACGGCACGATGCGCGAGAACGTGCTGGCGCTGGAGGTCGTGCTTGCGGACGGGCGGATCGTGCGGACCGGCACCCGGGCGCGCAAGTCGTCGGCCGGCTACGACCTGACAAAGCTGTTTGTCGGCTCCGAGGGCACGCTGGGCGTGATCACCGAGCTGACGCTGCGGCTCTGGGGCCAGCCCGAGGCGGTGGTGGCCGCGGTCTGCCCGTTCCCCGACATCGGCGCGGCGGTCGACGCCGTCATCATGACGATCCAGATGGGTCTGCCCGTCGCGCGCATCGAACTGCTCGACGAGGTGCAGATCCGCGGCTTCAACGCCTATGCAGGCTACGCCATGGCCGAGACGCCGACGCTGTTCCTGGAGTTCCACGGCGCCGAGGCCGGCGTCGCCGAGCAGGTGGAGCGCTTCCGCGAGATCGCCGCCGAGCATGGCGCGCACGGATGGGACGTCGCCTCGAAGGCGGAAGACCGCAACCGGCTGTGGACCGCGCGGCACAAGGCCTATTACGCCGCCCGCGCCCTTCGCCCCGGCGCGACGGGCTATGTCACCGACGCCTGCGTGCCGATCAGCCGGCTGGCGGAAGCGATTCTCGAGACCAAGGCCGACCTCGCCGACAGCCCGCTGATCGCGCCGCTGGTGGGCCATGTGGGCGACGGCAACTTCCACCTCGCCATCCTGATCGACCCGGCGGACCCGGCGGAGCGCAAGGAGGCCGAGCGCCTCGCCCACCGCATCGCCGAGCGCGCTCTGCGCCTTGGCGGCACCGTCACCGGCGAGCACGGCGTGGGCTTGGGCAAGGCGAAGTACATGACCGCCGAGCACGGCGAGGGTCTCGACGTGATGCGCGCGATCAAGGCGGCGCTCGACCCGGCCGGGATGTTCAACCCGGGCAAGATCTTCCCGGCGAACTGAGGCCCGTCACACCACCGGCGAGACCAGAGGCTCGCCGGTGAAATGCGCGGCGAGGTTGCGCACGACGACGTCGCCCATCGCCCAGCGGGTCTTCTGCGTGGCGCTGCCGACATGGGGGGCCAGCACGACGTTCTCCAGCCGGCGCAGCGCCTCGGGCACGCGCGGCTCGTCGGCGAAGACGTCGAGCGCGGCGCCGCCGATCTTGCCGCCCTCGAGCGCCGCGATCAGCGCGGCCTCGTCGACGAGGCTGCCTCGGGCGACGTTGCAGAGAAAGCCCTCGGGCCCCAGCGCCTCGATCACCTTCGCGTCGACCACGCCGACGGTCTCGGGCGTCGCCGGCGCGATGATCACCAGCCAGTCGGCCGCCCTGGCCATGGCGGCGAGGTCGCGGAAATAGCGGTAGGGCTGGTCCGTCTGCTCGGCGCGGCCGTGGTAGACGACCGTCATCTTCATCGCCGTCAGCCGCCGCGCGATCTCCTTGCCGATGCGGCCGAGGCCGAGGACGCCGGCGGTGGCCCCGTTCAGCTCGCGCTGCAGCGGATAGGCGCCGTCGGCCTCCCACCGCCCGTCGCGCACATAGGCGTCGACCTGAGGCAGGCGGCGGGCGAGCGAGATCATCAGGCCCACCGTCAGCTCCGCCACCGCGTCGTTCAGCACGTCGGGCGTGTTGGTCACGCGCACGCCCCGCGCCACGGCGGTCGCGACGTCGACGCTGTCGTAGCCCACGCCGAAGGAGGCGACGATCTCCAGCTTCGGCAGCTTCTCCATCAGCGCGCCGGGGCAGCCCTTGTTGGTGGCGATGGCGCGGACATAGGGCGCGACCTTGGCGATCAGCGCCTCGGGGTCCTTCGCCTCCCACAGGCGGTGGACCACATAGGCGTCGTCGAGCGCGGCCATGCAGCTCGGCAGCATCGGGCCGGGCATCAGGATCTCGGGTTTCATGGAGCCCCTCGGCTGGTGAAGGCGCGCCCGTCATAGCCGCGAGGCGGGCGCCGCGGCAACCTGCGCCCCACAACCCGCCCCTCGACAGGCGCGCCGCGCGCAAGGTTAACTCCGGTGAACGGCCGCGAGCCGGATCGAGGGAAAGGAAATGCGCGATGGGTCGGCTTGACGGGGAGACGGCGTTCATCACGGCGGCGGGTCAGGGCATCGGCCGGGCGACGGCGCTGGCCTTCGCGCGAGAGGGCGCGCGCGTCGTCGCCACGGACGTGGACGCCAGCGCGCTCGGCTCGCTCCATGCGGAGAACCCGGCGATCGAGACGGCGCTTCTGGACGTGCGCGAAATCGCCGCGGTCAAGGCGGCGGCCGAGGCTGCCGGGGCCGTCAGCGTGCTGTTCAACTGCGCCGGCTATGTCGCCCATGGCACGATCCTGGACTGCGACGAGCAGGACTGGGACTTCTCGTTCGACCTGAACGTGAAGTCGATGTGGCGCACGCTGCAGGCCTTCCTGCCGGGGATGGTCGCGCGCGGCGGCGGCTCGGTGATCAACATGGCCTCCGGCGCCAGCTCGATCAAAGGCGCGCCGAACCGGGCGGCCTACGGGGCCACGAAGGCTGCGGTGATCGGGCTGACCAAGGCCGTGGCGATCGACTTCGTCAAGCAGGGCGTGCGCTGCAACGCCATATGTCCCGGCACGGTGCAGTCGCCGTCGCTGGAGCGGCGCATCCAGTCGCTGCCCGGCGCCTACGAGGAGAACCGCGCCGCCTTCATCGCGCGCCAGCCGATGGGCCGGCTCGGCACCGCGGATGAGATCGCGGCGCTGGCGGTCTATCTGGCCAGCAAGGAGAGCGCCTTCGTCACGGGAGCCGAGATCAAGATCGACGGCGGCTGGACGCTCTGAGGCCCGGAGAAAGGCCTCGGAACACGCCCTCAGAAGACGCCCTCCGCGTCGCCCTGCCGCGCGATCACCCGCAGGCCGGCGGCGCCGGTCAACGCCTGCGGCAAGAGCGGCGCGTCGGCGCGCAGGCGCTGCACGCCGGGGCCGGGCTCCGCAGGCGGAACGGCCACGAGTTCGTATTCGAGGAAGCCGTCCGGGCTGAGGCCGTCGCGCGCCGGGCGCAACGCCGGCGCGCGCCAGCCGGTCCCGTCCGCCTCGCCGAGCGCGGCAAGGACGAGGCCGGTGCGGGTGCGGCCGATCTCGATGGTCGTCACCCGCGCGACCACGACGGGTTCGGCGACGGACGGCGCGACGGCTTCGGGCGGGGCGGGCGGCGGCTCGTCCCGCGCGCAGCCCGCCAGCGCCAGCGCCGCGGCGGCGATCAGCAGTCCACGCATCGTTCCCTCCCCCATTCCCCAGCGCGCCGTTACGCCACAGACGCGCCCCGTTGAAAACCCCGCCGCGCACGGCGGCTGGACCAGGGCGGCGCGCGCGCCTACCTGCTTGGGCAAACTGGGAGAGCGGTCATGGACGCGCCGGACTTCGACGCCATCGCGGCGGACATGGAATTCCTCGACGAGTGGGAGGACCGTTACCGCTATGTCATCGACCTCGGCCGCGCGATGCCGCCGATGCCCGAGGCGCTCAAGACGGCCGCCACGAAGGTGGACGGCTGCGCCAGCCAGGTCTGGATCGCGCCGCGCGGCGAGGGCGGTCGCATCCGCTTCGACGGCGACAGCGACGCCATGATCGTGCGCGGCCTGATCGCGGTTCTTCGCGCGCTCTACGACGCGCGCACGCCGGATGAGATGCTGGCGGTGGACGCGCCGGCGGCCTTCGCGCGGCTGGGGCTCGACCAGGCGCTGTCGTCGCAACGCTCCAACGGGCTGCGGGCGATGGTGGCGCGGCTGCGCGAGACCGCCGCCGCCGCCGCGCAGCGATCCCCCACATAAGCGTCGCTTGACAGCCCCTGCTTAAAGGCGTCGCCTTCCGCCCATCGAGTGGGCAGAGGGGACGCCGCGATGACCGAGAGCGCCGCAGTCAGGGACTTCATGGCATGGGCCAGCGCCCGAGCGCCTGGCGAGCCCGAGTTCCTCCAGGCGGTCCACGAGGTGGCGGCGACCGTGCTGCCCTTCGTCGAGGCGAACCCGAAATACGCCAAGGCCAAGATCCTGCACCGCCTTTTCGAGCCAGACCGGGCGATCAGCTTTCGCGTCGCCTGGGTGGACGACGCGGGCGAGGTGCAGGTCAACCGCGCCTACCGCATCCAGTTCTCGAACGCGATCGGGCCCTACAAGGGCGGCATCCGCTTCCACCCGACCGTGAACCAGAGCGTGCTGAAGTTCCTCGGCTTCGAGCAGATCTTCAAGAACGCGCTGACCGGCCTGCCGATGGGCGGCGCCAAGGGCGGCGCCGACTTCGACCCCAAGGGCAAGTCCGAGGCCGAGGTCATGCGCTTCTGCCACGCGATGATGAGCGAGCTTTACCAGCACATCGGCGCCAACGTGGACGTGCCCGCCGGGGACATCGGCGTCGGCGGGCGCGAGATCGGGTTCATGTTCGGCCAGTTCAAGCGCCTGACCCACAGCTTCGAGGGGGTGCTGACCGGCAAGGGCATGGAATACGGCGGCAGCCTGATGCGGCCCGAGGCGACGGGCTACGGCGCCGTCTACTTCCTCGACAACATGCTCAACGCCCGCGGCATGGAGATTGCGGGCCGGACGGCGGTCATCTCCGGCTCGGGCAACGTCGCGACCCACGCGGCGGAAAAGTGCCTCGACCGCGGCGCCAAGCCCGTCACGCTGTCCGACAGCGGCGGCTTCCTGCACGATCCGGACGGCTTCACCCAGGAGAAGATCGACTGGATCAAGGCCCACAAGGCCCGCCGCGGCGCGAGCCTGAGGGATTACGTCAAGGAGTGGGGCGGCAAGTTCCACGAGGGCGCGCAGCCCTGGGGCGTGCCCTGCGACGTCGCCCTGCCCTGCGCCACCCAGAACGAACTGGACGAGGATGCGGCGAAGACGCTGATCGGCAACGGCTGCGTCGCGGTGTCGGAAGGGGCGAACATGCCCTGCACCGAGGGCGCCGTGCACGCCTTCCAGAACGCCCGCGTCATGTTCGGCCCGGGCAAGGCGGCCAACGCCGGCGGCGTGGCCATGTCGGGGCTGGAGATGAGCCAGAACTCCGCCCGCCTGCACCGCTCGGCCGAGGACCTGCGGCTGGCGCTCAAGCAGATCATGGCCGACATTCACGGCGCCTGCGCCAAGAACGGCCGCCGCGACGACGGCACCATCGACTACGTGCAGGGCGCCAACGTCGCGGGGTTCCGCAAGGTGGCCGACGCGATGCTGGCGTTCGGGGTGGTCTGACGCGGCGCTTCTCCGCCCGCAGGGGCGCATCGGGGACCGACCATGGACGCCTTGTCGAGACTGCTGCGGGAACGCGACTGGCTGATGGCCGACGGCGCCACCGGCACCAACCTGTTCAACGCGGGCCTCGCCTCGGGCGAGGCCCCGGAATTGTGGAACCTGGACAAGCCCGCCGCCATCGCCGCGCTGCACGACAGCTTCGTGGAAGCGGGCTCGGACATCATCCTGACCAACAGCTTCGGCGGCACCCGCGCCCGGCTGAAGCTGCACGGCGCCCAGGGGCGCGTCCACGAGTTGAACCGCCGCGCCGCCGAGATCGCGCGCGCCAGCGCCGACCGCGCGGGCCGGCCGGTGGTTGTGGCGGGCTCGATGGGCCCCACGGGCGAACTGCTGGCCCCGGTCGGCCCGCTCTCGCACGAGGACGCCGCGGCGATGTTCGAGGAACAGGGCCGCGGCCTGATGGAGGGCGGGGCCGACGTTCTCTGGATCGAGACGCTGAGTTCGGAGGAGGAGCTGCGCGCCGCCGCCGAGGCCGCCGCACGGCTTGGCGCGCCGTTCTGCGCCACGCTGAGCTTCGACACCGCCGGGCGCACCATGATGGGCGTCACCTCCACAGCCTACGCCGCCATGGCGGCCTCCCTGCCCGCCGCGCCGCTGGGCATCGGCGCCAATTGCGGCGTCGGCGCCTCGGATCTGGTGCGCAGCGTCATGGGGCTGGCGGCGGCGGCCCCTGCGGCGGCGATCATCGCCAAGGCCAACGCGGGCATCCCCAAGTTCCACGACGGCCACATCCACTACGACGGCACGCCCGAGCTGATGGCCGACTACGCCCGCCTCGCGCGCGACGCCGGCGCGCGCATAATCGGCGGCTGCTGCGGCACGCGGCCCGAGCACCTCGTGGCCATGCGCGCGGCGCTGGAGGCCCATGCGCCGGGCCCGCCGCCGACGCTGGAGACGGTCGCGGCGCGGCTGGGCGGCTTCTCCTCGCCCACTGACGGCGTCACCGGGGGCGAAGCGCCCGTGTCGCGCCACGAGCGCCGGGGCCGGCGGCGCGGCTGATCCCGCGCCTTGCCGGGGGGCGGGCCGAGCGCTAAGCCCGGGACACGCCGCAGCAGGGAGACGCCCATGATCGGCCGCCTCAACCACGTCGCCATCGCCGTGCCCGACCTCGCCGCCGCCGCGGCCTCCTATCGCGACGCGCTGGGCGCCGCGGTCGGCCAGCCGCAGGACGAGCCCGCCCACGGCGTGACGGTGGTCTTCATCGCCCTGCCCAACACCAAGATCGAATTGCTGGCGCCGCTGGGCGAGAACTCACCCATCGCAGGGTTTCTCGCGAGGAACCCCGCCGGCGGCATCCACCACGTCTGCTACGAGGTCGACGACATCATCGCCGCCCGCGACCGCCTGCGGGCGACGGGAGCCCGCGTGCTGGGCGACGGGGAGCCGAAGATCGGCGCCCACGGCAAGCCGGTGCTGTTCCTGCACCCCAAGGACTTCAACGGGGCGCTGGTGGAGCTGGAGGAGGCCTGATGTCGGTCACCTCCGCGCTCGTCCTCTACGCTGTGCTGTGGTTTCTCATCCTGCTGATGGTCCTGCCGCTGGGCGTGCGCAGCCAGGAGGAGGCCGGAGAGGTCGAGCCCGGCACCCCCGCCTCCGCCCCCGAGACCCCCATGGTCGGGCGCAAGATGCTGTGGGCGACCGGCCTCGCGGCGGTGGCCTGGGCCGTGGTGTTCGGCGTGATCGAGGGGCGGGTCATCACGCACGAGGACATCCGCTGGCTCGCGCCCTTCGACAATTGAGCGGTATCTGGATACCCCATTTGCGAAGCGCCTGAACCAGAACCGCTTTTGCGCCTTGACATGCGCTGCGGCGCGTGATCAAGCGCGCGTCGAAACAGCGGACGGATACCGAGATGAAAACCTTCAGCGCCCGACCGGCCGACATCGACAAGAAGTGGGTCGTCATCGACGCGCAGGGCGTGGTGCTGGGGCGGCTGGCCTCGATCATCGCCATGCGACTGCGCGGCAAGCACAAGCCGACCTTCACCCCGCACATGGACATGGGCGACAACGTGATCGTCATCAACGCCGCCGAGGTGCAGATGACGGGCAACAAGCGCGCCGACAAGATCTACTACCGCCACACCGGCCACCCGGGCGGCATCAAGTCGATCACCGCGGGCAAGCTGCTCGAGGGCAAGTTCCCCGAGCGCGTGGTGGAGTTGGCGGTCAAGCGCATGATGCCGGGCGGCCCGCTGACGCGGAAGCAGCTGAGCAACCTGCGCGTCTACGCCGGGGCCGAGCACCCGCATGTCGCGCAGCAGCCCGAGACGGTGAACGTCGCCGGCATGAACCCCAAGAACACTCGCACCGCCGCCGGGAGCGCCTGAGCATGGCCGACGTCAGCACAACCGACATCCGCACCCTCGCAGACCTTCCCGCGCAGGACATGGAAGCCGAGATCGCCGCGATCCGCGAGCCGATCCGCGACAGCCTCGGCCGCAGCTACGCCACCGGCAAGCGCAAGAACGCGATCGCCCGCGTCTGGGTGAAGCCCGGCCGCGGCGCGGTCAGCGTCAACGGCAAGGAAATGAAGGCCTATTTCGCCCGTCCCGTGCTGCAGATGCTGATCGGGCAGGCCTTCACGGTCGCCAACGTCGCGGGCCAGTTCGACGTGATGGCGACCGTCAAGGGCGGCGGCCTTTCCGGCCAGGCCGGCGCGGTCAAGCACGGAATCTCGAAGGCGCTGTGCTTCTACGACCCCGCCCTGCGCCCGGCGCTGAAGGCCGCGGGCTTCCTGACCCGCGACAGCCGCGTGGTCGAGCGCAAGAAGTACGGCAAGCGCAAGGCGCGCCGCAGCTTCCAGTTCTCGAAGCGCTGACGCGCGTCGCCCTTGCGCGGCCGCGCGCGGCGCCCAAATCTCGGGCTTCGCGGCGGGGCCGCGCAAGGAGACCACAGGACGTGAACGACGGCGCCGCCGCCCGCGAGATCAGCTACTCGTTCAGCGCCCAGACCCGCGCGGGTCGGGCGCTGATCCGCTCCATAGAGAACATCACCGGCCGGCCGCGCCTGCTGCGCATGGCGCTGGGCTACGACCGCGAGGTCGCGCGGGGCCGCGACTTCTGGGAGGTGATGGCCGAGCGCTATCGCCTCCGGCTGACCGTCACCGACGCCGACCTCGCCCGCATCCCGCGCGAGGGTCCGTTGGTGGTGGTGGCGAATCATCCCTTCGGCATCCTCGACGGGCTGGCGATGGGGCGCATCCTGTCGCGGGCGCGCGGCGACTTCCGCATCATCGCCAACCATGTGTTCCACAAGGCGCAGGACCTGCGCCACGTGATCCTGCCGATCGACTTCGCGGAGACGCGCGAGGCGGTGGCGGCCAATGTCGGCACGCGGCGCGCGGCGCTGGACTATCTGGCGCGCGGCGGTTGCATCGGGGTCTTTCCGGGCGGCACGGTGTCCACCAGCGCGCGCCCCTTCGGCCGGGCGATGGACCCGGCGTGGAAGACCTTCACCGCCAAGATGATCCAGCGCGCCCGGCCCGCCGTGGTGCCGGTCTATTTCGACGGCCAGAACAGCCGGCTGTTCCAGCTCGCCAGCCACCTGAACCCCACGCTGCGGGTGGCGCTGCTGATCAACGAATTCGACCGCCATGTCGGCGGCGAGGTGCGCGTCACCATCGGCGAGCCGCTGGCGCCGGGCGAGATCGACGCCCACCGCGGCGACGCCCGGTCGCTGATGGACCACCTGCGCCGCGCGACCTATCGCCTCGCCCAGCCGCCGCTGGTCGACTTCGGCTACGGCCGCAGCTTCGACTGACCGCGCCGTTCAGCCGGCCCCGTCAACAGGCCCCGTCACCCGGCCCCGTCACCCGGC